>JAMWZR010000024.1 GCA_024282035.1 Nitrosomonas sp. | reverse complement strand
TCGTTATGTCGCTTGAGATAATGCAGCCAATTCTCGCCCATTGCCAGCAAATCATCATCCTGCCCGGGCATGCCGAGCAATGGTGTAACTTTCTTGCGGTAGGCTTCATCAGTAACATATAAATCGGACTTGGGATCCTGGAACAAGGTCCAGAAGTGGTCGCGAATCACATCGGTGGCGATCTGTCCTCGACATACCGGCCCATGAATGAACGTCCGCACGAAATACTCGGCATCATCCAGCATGAAGCGATAGCGCGCATAGGCTGGAATGGCTGCAAAGGTGACAAACGGATTGGCACGTTCGGTATAGCCATAACCCGGCAAATCGCCGACCGGCCATTGCTTGCTAAAAAACAATTCGTTAATTCGCCTTTGTTTGGCTCGATTCAGTGGATAATTGATACGCCGCTTGTGAACGAAACGATCCAGCACTGGGCGCAAACGATAAAAAATGGGGCCTTGCGGATCGTCGTTGGGACTTACGGTCGCAATCGGCTGGATCGCCTGACCGGATGGAGTGGATGAGCGTAACACTTCAAAGAACCGAGGCTCTCCCTCCAAGTCGGAGAAATACAGTGAGGCCATGAACCAGTGCTCGAATAACCACCGCGCTACCAGCTTGCCGCGCTTATCGGTTCGATTGAGCAACGCTTCCCATGCCTTCACAGCCTGCTTCTCGGCATTCGTCAAGGTAATGGTTTCTTCCGGAATTTGTCCTCCCTGCTCGACCCAGCCCGCCACCAGGGCATATTCTTCATCACTCAGACCGGTCACGGCAAATGGCATGCCGCCGTGAGGATGCTCATGTGCATAATCGTCGAACTTGTCTTCTGAAACACACTGATTCTTTCGAGTAATATCCAGTTCCAGCTTATCCGGCAATTTACTGTTGGGTGGAAATGGGAATTGCTTGGCCAATGCAATCATTCGCAGCATCAACGGTTGCTTGCTCTGATCCTTGGATTGCAAGATCGAATAAAATTCCCGTTCACGCCACGCATCGATGGTCAGCGCATCGACACCCAAACGCGTTGGTCGCATGGCTTCGGTGCGTGGCCCGTCATAAATGGATTCATGGTTGGCGCCACGCAACAGACCTTCCGTCGTTTCCAGTTTGAGTTGGCAAGGTGCGTCATAACAGCTATGACACGCCATGCACTTGGTCTCGATAATCGGTCTTATCTCTCGCTGAAACGAAACGGTATGCTCAACAGGTGCAGGTAATGGAAGCGGAACAGGAGCGGGAGTCAGGCTGGGCAAGACCGGATGCGGGTTGTTTTGACAAGCAACCAGACAAAAAAGCACACTTGACCAGCACAGGATTGAACGTAAAACCTGCATGAGCGACTCCATATTTTTATTGATTGAAAAAATGCTACCTGATAGCCTGTCGGGCTGTAATGTTCGGCAGTCAGTCAGACAGCCAAACACCGACCACTCCGATATTCCTACTAAACCTATAACCAAGAATCATGTTTTCAGCAGCATCGAATCATACCATTCCACACTACACTAAACCGTATATTGCTCCTTCCTGGTTACCCGGCGGCAACATACAAACACTGTACCCCTATTTTGCAAGACCGCTGCAGCGTTTCCAGTACAGAAGACAACGCTGGGAGCTGGATGACGGTGATTTTGTCGATGTCGACTGGATCGATGGCTCGCCACAGGCCCCGTTGGTCATTTTTTTTCACGGCCTGGAAGGGGGTTCATCCAGTCATTACATCCTCAGTTTCATCCATCATCTGAGGCACCATCACTGGCGAAGCGCGGTGATCCACTTTCGTGGATGTTCGGGTGAACCCAACCGCTTGGAGCGCGCTTATCATGCTGGAGATTCCACAGAAATCGACTGGATGTTGCGGCGCATCACACAAGAAGTGCGATCCTCACAACCTGTTTACGTCATCGGGGTCTCTCTGGGTGGTAATGCTCTTTTGAAATGGTTGGGCGAACAGGGCACCGCCGCGACGCAAATGGTCGCCGGTGCTGCAGCAATCTCGGTGCCGCTTGATCTGGCAGCCGCGGGAGCAGCGCTAGATGTCGGTTTCAACCAGGTGTATACCCGCCATTTTCTCGACACACTAAAAGAAAAGTCTTTTCAGAAACTGGCCCAGTTTCCTGGGTTGTTTGATGCACGGGCCCTCAGACAGTGCTCGTCCATTTACGAGTTCGACAATGTCGTCACGGCGCCACTGCATGGTTTCAAAAATACCGATGAATACTGGCGCTTATCCAGCAGCAAGCAATGGCTGGGACAGATTCAGGTTCCTACATTGGTCATCAATGCCCGCAATGATCCTTTCATGCCGGCATCGGTTTTGCCAAAAACGAATGAAGTCTCATCATCGGTCGTGCTGGAATTTCCACCCGAAGGAGGTCATGCCGGATTCATGCAGGGTCCCTTTCCGGGAAGACTGAACTGGTTGCCGCAGAAAATTCTTAGCTTCTTTGATCACCAGTGCCGGCCTGGCTGACGTGTATCCCATGATGTAATGCCATCAATACAGGGCATCTTCGCCTATGGGCATGTGTTGACCTCTCACAGTATAATGCTCTGATTCATGAACAAAAATAACCAGAAAAGGAGCATTTCCATGTTCATTGATACTGATCAGAACTTTGCCTTCTTTACGAATCAGACCATCGCATCGGCCCTGCCGCTGAGCTTTTCCCAATACATTCCACCGATCGGTACGGTAGGACATGCATTGGATTGGGATTTCAGCACAACCTATTCCACCGGAGTCAAAACTGTCGGAACGTCTACAGTTTTTGTCTTTGCTGTCACAGCAGGCGCAACTTACGATATTTTCAGCCAGAGTTATTTTGATCCTGCCGAATTGCAACTTATTGATGACCAGGGCGTCATCATCGCCGCAGATGATCGCAGCGGCGTCATCGGCACCGATCATCTCCGTTTCACAGCCCCCAGGGATGGCAGCTATTATGTCGATGCATCGTGGCGGCAGGGATTTGCCGACACTAGCCTTTATGCCGCTATCGCCATTTATGAAGATCTGGATACCATACCACCGGTTTTTCCGGGGACAGCACCGGTCATTTCAACATTCAGTCCGAATAATTCGGCTACCGGTGTACCTCTCGGCAGCAACATCGGTTTCACATTCAACAAACCCATTCAGGGTGGAAGCGGATTGATTACACTCAGCAACGCCAACAATGTGTTGGTCGAGTCATTTGATGTAAACACCAGCAATCGGCTTACGATTACAGATTCAACCCTGACGCTAGACCCCACATTCGATCTGTCGCCGGGCACATTGTATTTCATTGGTTTTGAAGCCGGAGTGGTACAGGATTCCACCGGTCACGGCAACACTGCCATCACGTCCTACGGCTTCACCACGACCACCACACCGAATACGACTGCTGACAGGATATTTAGCTGGGGAGAAAACCGCTATCCGCAACTCTTTCCGGATCATCCGCAATCCCAGGATATCCTGGGTTACCACGCCCGTATCTATGCCAATGGCAATGCGCTGGGCGAACAGCAAGGCAATATTTATTTCTACGCCGGTCCGGGAAATGAGATTGTATTGGTCGGCAGCACGGACAGCTTTCTATCGCAGGCCATCACTGCCGGTTTCTAGGATAGAGATCGGTTCAGATTAAAAAAACCGTGCAACAAATGCGCTTTGCACCGGTTTGCGCAAAGGAATCCGCACTCGGTGTCCACTGCCAGGAGCAACTTGCACCGGCCTGCCAGCGGTATCCAGCATTTGCGATAATTCCACGACTTCATTGCCATCCGGGTGGATGATTTCAAGTCGGTCACCAACCTGAAAGCGGTTTTTGACCAGCACTTCCGCCATGCCGATGGCTGCATCGAAGCCGGTGACATCACCGACGTACTGGCTGCGCGTGGATTCAGAGTGTCCACGCAAGTAGTTTTGCGTTTCGTGAGTGCTGTGACGTTGATAAAAACCACTGGTATAACCGCGATTGGCCAACCCTTCCAGTTCTCCCAGCAATCCCAGATCAAATGGTCGGTTTGCCACGGCATCGTCAATGGCCTGGCGATAAACCTGTGCTGTTCGCGCCACATAGTAAAGCGATTTGGTGCGCCCTTCGATTTTCAGTGAATCCACCCCGATCTTGACCAGCCGCTCGACATGTTCGACAGCGCGCAAATCCTTGGAATTCATGATATACGTGCCATGTTCGTCTTCCATGATAGGCATCAGTTGTCCCGGGCGCTCCTTTTCCTCGATCAGATATACCTGATCCGCCGCCGGATGGCGCTCGATCGAACCACAGCCGCCTGACAATCCCGACTGTTGCGACTGCTGCATGGCTTGTCCGAAGTCGAAGTCGATCTTGCCGATTTCCTGAATGTCACCACTTGGGCTTTCTTCTGCTGCTTTCACCTTGTAATCCCAGCGGCAGGAATTGGTACACGTACCCTGATTGGGATCACGATGATTGAAATAACCAGACAGCAGACAGCGCCCGGAATACGCTATGCACAACGCACCATGTACAAATACCTCCAGTTCCATGTCCGGACACAGGTCGCGAATCTGTGCCACTTCGTCCAGCGACAGTTCGCGCGACAAAATAACGCGTGTCAGACCGATCTTCTGCCAGAACTTGACACCCATGTAGTTCACCGTATTGGCTTGCACCGACAGATGAATCGGTACATCCGGCCATCTTTCTCGCACCATCATGATCAATCCCGGATCGGCCATGATCAGCGCATCCGGTTTCATGTCGATGACGGGCGCCATATCATTCAGATATGTTTTGACCTTGGCGTTGTGCGGCATCAGATTGCTCGCCACCAGGAATTTCTTGCCAAGAGCATGCGCCTCGGCGATACCCGTCTGCAATTGTTCGAGCGCAAACTCGTTGTTGCGGGCTCGCAATGAATATCGTGGTTGCCCGGCATAGACCGCATCTGCGCCAAAGGCATACGCCACACGCATTTTTTCCAGAGAACCAGCAGGAAGTAAAAGTTCGGGTGATTTCAACATAATGTAAAATAGGCTTTGAATGTAATCATGACAATTTTGACCGACCAGAATTGTATCACCATGCCCACTGATCCTGCTTTTATTCACTTACGCCTGCACAGCGAATTTTCCATTCTGGACAGTACCATCCGCATTCCGGATGTGATCGCCAAAGCGGCTTCGGATCACATGCCAGCTCTGGCGCTGACTGATCTTGCCAATCTTTTTGGTCTGGTCAAGTTTTACCAGACAGCTAATCAGAAAGGCATCAAGCCGATTCTCGGCTGCGATGTGTGGGTCACCAACGAGACTGATCGTTCCAAACCGGTTCGGCTGTTGCTGCTATGCCAGTCGCATCAAGGCTATCTGCTGTTATCGCGGCTTTTATCCCGTGCCTATCGCGAAAACCAGTTTCATGGACGTGCAGAAATCAGGGCATCGTGGCTGCTGGAAAATGCCTCCGGAACGCAGGGACTGATCGCGCTATCCGGTGCA
Source organism: Nitrosomonas sp. (assembly GCA_024282035.1). Taxonomy (GTDB): domain Bacteria; phylum Pseudomonadota; class Gammaproteobacteria; order Burkholderiales; family Nitrosomonadaceae; genus Nitrosomonas. The sequence continues at coordinate 29,690 of JAMWZR010000024.1, read as the reverse complement.
CGTCTGGGTGACATCGGCTTTAACCTGCTACAAAACAATTTTCATCAGGCTGAAGCGGCCACGCGAAAATGGGCAGAACTCTTTCCCGATCGTTTCTATCTGGAAATCCAGCGCGATGGACATGCTGGAGAGGAACAGCTGATCCAGCAAACGCTGGAACTGGCAAAGCAATACGACCTGCCTGTCGTAGCCACACATGCCGTGCAATTTCTTGATCCTGAGGATTATCTCGCACACGAAGCACGGGTTTGCATTGCGGAAGGGTATGTACTGGGCGATAAGCGCCGACCGAAACAATTCACTGAACAACAGTATTTCAAAAATCAGGTGGAAATGGCGCAACTGTTTGTAGATATTCCCAGCGCTCTGACCAACACCATTGAAATCGCCAAGCGCTGCAACCTCAGACTTGAACTGGGCATCAACCGCTTGCCTTTGTTTCCGACACCAAATAATGAAAGTCTGGAGCAATATCTGCAGGATCAGGCTGCAACCGGCCTGCACGACCGCATGTTGCATCTGTTCCCGGATGCTCAGACCCGCACCGAGGTGCTGCCAAAATATCTGGCTCGCCTCGAGTTCGAGGTCAATACCATCATTCAAATGGGTTTTGCCGGCTACTTTCTGATCGTTGCCGACTTTATCAACTGGGCCAAGCACAACGATGTTCCCGTCGGTCCAGGGCGTGGTTCCGGCGCAGGTTCACTGGTGGCCTATTCACTCGGCATCACAGATCTCGATCCTCTGCGCTACGATCTGCTGTTCGAGCGATTCCTCAATCCGGAACGGGTATCGATGCCGGATTTCGATATCGATTTCTGCCAGGACCGGCGCGAACTGGTCATCGACTATGTCAAACAACGCTACGGTACCGGCAAGGTGTCGCAAATCGCAACGTTTGGAACGATGGCAGCCAAGGCTGTTATTCGCGACATTGGTCGGGTCATGGATTTGCCATACAACTTTGTCGATCAGCTCGCCAAGCTGGTACCGTTCGAAATTGGCATGACACTCAAGAAAGCACGCCAGATGGAGCCACAGCTCAATCTGCGCGCCGAAGCCGAGGAAGATGTACGCAATCTGCTGGAACTGGCGGAAAGCCTGGAAGGCATCACGCGTAACATCGGCATGCATGCCGGCGGTGTACTGATCGCCTCCAGTGAAATCACTGACTTTTGTCCGATTTACTGTACCGAATCTGCCGATTCCGTCGTCAGTCAGCTCGATAAGGATGACGTTGAAAAGATCGGCCTGGTGAAATTCGACTTTCTGGGATTGCGCACGCTGACGATTCTGGATCGTGCCGTCACCTATATCCGGCAGCTGCATGCCGACGATACCAATACGGCAAACCGTGCTTTCTCCCTCGAAGGCTTGCCACTGGATGACGACATGACCTACACGCTGATGCGCAAAGGCAATGCTGTCGGCATTTTCCAGTTTGAATCGCGTGGCATGATCGATTTGTTACAAAAGGCCCGCCCCGATCGCTTCGAGGATATCATCGCACTTGTGGCGTTGTATCGCCCCGGCCCCATGGACCTGATTCCGGAATTCATCGACCGCAAGCACGGCAGGAAACCGATCGAATACCTTGATCCACGGCTCGAACCCATCCTTGGCCCAACGTATGGCATCATGATTTACCAGGAGCAGGTCATGCAGATCGCACAGGTAATCGGCGGCTATAGTTTGGGCAGCGCCGATTTGCTGCGGCGTGCCATGGGCAAGAAAAAAGTCGAGGAAATGGCACAGCAACGCGATATCTTTGTCGCTGGTGCAATCAACAATAACTTGAGCCAAGACAAAGCCACCGAACTATTTGGCCTGATGGAGAAGTTTGCCGGGTACGGCTTTAACAAATCGCATGCAGCCGCCTATGCGCTGATTGCATTTCAGACCGCTTATCTGAAAGCCCACTACCCGGCGGAATTCATGGCAGCGTGTTTGTCCGCCGACATGGACGACACCGACAAGGTACAGATTTTCGTCGAGGACAGCATCGCCAATGGATTAATCATGCTGCCCCCCGATATCAACCTCTCCGATTATCGCTTTGTTCCGGTCGATAACCGAACCATCCGCTTCGGACTCGGCGCCATCAAGGGTACAGGTGAGTCTGCAGTCAATTCCATCGTTTCCACACGCACCGCAGGCGGGACTTTCACTGACCTGTTCGACTTCTGTCACCGCGTGGATCGTCGCATTGCCAATCGCCGTGTCATGGAAGCCCTGATTCGCGTCGGCGCCTTTGACGCACTCAACCCTGATCGCGCCAGTTTGATGGCTTCCGTAGGTGTGGCCATCGAATCCGCCGAACAAAGAAGTCAGGCTGCCAGTCAATCCAATTTATTCGGTGAAAGCGACGATACGTCGCAAATGCACGCACAGCTCATTCAGACACAACCCTGGGCCGAGCGGGAAAAATTGCGTCAGGAAAAAATCGGATTGGGCTACTACTTCAGCGGTCACCCATTTGACACTTACGCGCCGGAACTCAAACGCTTCATCCGAACCCGGTTGGATCGTCTACAACCCAACCGCGAACCACAGTGGCTCGCAGGCATGATTCATTCGATCCGAGTACAAATGACCCGCCGTGGCAGAATGGGTGTCATCAGTCTGGATGATGGCAAGGCACGCGTTGAAGTGGTGGTTTTCAGCGAATCGTTTGATGCGCATCGTTCATGGCTGAAAGAAGACCAATTACTGATCATCGAAGCCAAAATTAGCCAGCGAGGATACAACGGTGACGATGACGATGAACTGAGAATTACCGCCGAACAGCTCTACGACCTGGCGGGAATCCGCTCGCGTTTTGCCAAACAACTCCGAATACAATGCGATGCAACCCAGGTCAGCCCAATCACCACATTCAAAACCTTGCTGACCCCCTTTTCCAGCCTGTCTCAAACCCGCTACGCACACTATTGTCCGATCATCCTTGCCTACCATAACAGTGAAGCCAGTGGTGAACTGGAACTCGGCCAGGACTGGCGCGTTTATCTGCACGATGACCTGATGCAATCACTCCATGAGCACTTCAAGGTAGAAAATGTCGAGATCAATTATTAATAAAGTAGATTAACTATTCTTAGGACACACACCTTCTTAAAGAAATCCACCTTGACCTGATTAGTAGCTATCACATGCCCGTTTGGCTAATAGTAATAATGCGCTTAGCTAGGATCCATTACTTCTAGAAATGCATGAGAAACTATAAGATAGGTATGTAACCATATCCTTAAAAAGGAAAAAGCACTATGAAAAACCTTATATTTGCTTTGTTGATTCTGTACCCGGTTAACATATTGGGCTCTGATGCCCGTTTCGCTAATGGCGTCCTGGAAATTGACGAAGTTGACGTAACATTCCCTCCAGGTGTTGTACATAATGCCAAATTGGGATTGGCCAAGGACGGGAGGTGGGATTTACTGGAATATGTGGAGGGGAAAAAGACCGATCGTGCAATATATTTCGGATATGAGGAAGGTCCTTGTTTGGCTGGATATTGCTCCTTCCCCCAGCTTGTCATCACTCCAGAGAATGCCACGATCTATCATAAAAGATCCATAACCACTGACGATATTCCTGCCATTTCCCCATTTCATATTGTTTTAGAAATTCAAAGTCTTGATCAAGATTTATGGAAATCAATCATAAACCTGGAGGAGTTTAAGTCATTCGCAGCGCTCCCTGATGAGATTGGTAGCTGCTTAGGTTGCGCTGATTCGCCAATCGCTTACATTGCAGTACAGCTTGAAGGGCAGTTCAAACGAGTAAGATTCGAACCACAAGATGGACCAGGTCAGTTATATCGCCGTTTACTAGAAATCTACAATGCGCAAAATACAAACTTAAGTCTTGCCATAAAAAAACTTGGATATTAGAACTAGTCTATGTAAATCAAATTGCGTAACACCCATAGTACGAGAAACACTACTACGTATTTCCCGTACTTTAAATATTAATGTGTCGTTTCTGTTTATCGGATCGTCAGATAATAGGTAACATCCTGTGCCAGTGCGGCACGAAAATGCAACACATGACTGCCTCGAGCTAAAGGTGGCAGCATCACCCAGAAACCATCCGACACTATCGGAAAACCGGTCAGTAAATCTGGATCCAATCCAAACACGTTATCCGCGGGAAACCGAACTGTAAACACCGGTGACTGGCTTCTTACAATGGGAGTGTCGGGATTGAAAACGATTGACTTGCCATTGAGCGTTGCCTCCAGATCGCTGCCAACCGGAGCTGGTAAAGACTCGCTCGCCAGGCGGCGATAATCCGATTCTGTGTTATTGGGATCGTCCAGCGCTGAATTGATCCAAAATGCATTGGCAATGGGAAATAAAATGGATTTGCCATGTGGAATGGTGCAATGCCGCTCGGCGCTACCACCAAAAAAAACTCCAGTCAGAAACCATACTGGTCCTTGTTGGCGCACATTGCAAAAGGCTCCACTATTATCCAGCATCGGATTGTTGGCAGCCGGTATCGACAGAGACCACCGCCACCATTTGACCGACCATTCTCCAATCGACTTACCCGATACCTCTGGTGTGGTTGAATCAGCCTGGACTGTGTGAGACGTAACCAAGACCCAGGAAATCAATACGGCAAAAATAATCCGTGACCACTGCGATGAATTTGTTTGCATGACTGACATGATGATTCCTCTTTTTGGAATGTGAAAAGGATTGCTTTTACAGGTTAAAACTATGTCGGAATCGGCAGCTTGAAGCTAGTAACCGATTCATAGTCATGGTAACAAATAATTGCAGCGCGGCAATCCAGTCATTTGTCCCGTCCTCCTCTTCTGCTAAGAAAACAGACACATTACCCCGAATCATGCAATCCTTACTTTTCCAGCAACGGACTCATCGGATATTCCAGTGCTTCTTTGATGGCCACCAGCGATAGCACCGCTTCGCGACCATCGATGATGCGGTGATCGTAAGATAGCGCCAGGTAATTCATCGGACGAATGACGATCTGGCCATTCTCAACGACTGGCCGGTCCTTGGTGGCATGAATGCCGAGAATCGCACTTTGTGGCGGGTTGATGATGGGTGTCGATAGCATCGAACCAAATACCCCGCCATTCGTGATCGAGAACGTACCACCGCTGAGTTCCTCGATACTCAGCTTGCCATCCTGGGCCCGCTTGGCAAAATCGGCAATTTGCAATTCGATTTCTGCCAATGTCAATCGATCAGCATCGCGGATGATTGGCACTACCAGTCCACGCGGGCTACCCACGGCGATACCGATGTCATAATAGTCGTGATAGACGATTTCATTGCCTTCCACCGAGGCATTGATGATGGGATATTTTTTCAGCGCTGCGATGACTGCCTTGACAAAGAAAGACATGAAACCCAGTTTGACGCCATATTCCTTTTCAAATTCGATTTTGTAGCGTGTCCGTAAATCGATGATGGCCTGCATGTTCACTTCGTTAAATGTAGTCAGAATCGCTGCCGTGGATTGAGACTGCACCAAACGCTCGGCAATGCGTTGCCGCAGACGTGACATGGCCACCCTGCGCTCGGTGCGTGCACCTTGTACCGGTTTTTCAGTCGTTGCAGCCGATGGGCCTGCAGGGCTGGTTGCAGTAACCGCCTTGTTCGTCATGTAGGCTTGCACATCCTCCTTGGTGATGCGCCCTCCTAGGCCGGTACCCTTGATCACCGATGTTTCCATGGTTTTCAAATTGTTTTCTTCCGCCAACTTGCGTGCTGCTGGCATCAGCATCGGTATGGCCTGATCTGCCACTGCCGGTCCAGCATTCTCCGTACTGCTACCGGTTGCAATGACATTTGGTCCCTCTGCGGGTTTTGCAGCCTGCGATTCATCGGCTGTCTCTGTAGTTGCGGTTTTTGCCGCTTCGGTATCGATCATGGCGATGACTTCACCACTGACCACACTGGCGCCATCCTGTTTCAGGACCGTACTCAATATACCGGACTGCGGAGCAGGCAGTTCCATCACTACCTTGTCGGTTTCGATGTCGATCAGGTTTTCCGAACGGTTGACATAGTCACCGGCTTTCTTGTGCCAGGAGACCAGCGTGGCTTCAGCCACAGATTCGGATAATGCAGGTACTTTGACTTCGACTAACATGGTGCCCTCGTCCTAGATTTTGTCTCTGAATGCTGCCACGATCAATTCATTCTGCGTAAACTTGTGCCGGGCTGTGTATCCCACGGCTGGAGAAGCCGACGATACCCGCAAGGCATATCCCAGTGCCTGAACTGCGCGCATGTGACGCAGCAGATAGTGCTGGATACGATGCCAAGCCCCCTGGTTGCCCGGCTCTTCCTGACACCAGATGACTTCCCTGGCTTGACCGAAACGATCGATCTCCACCTGAAATTCCTCGTGAGGAAACGGATAAAGCTGCTCCAGACGAATGATAGCCATATCGTGAATCTGATGCTCCTTGCGATAAGCCAGCAGCTCGTAATAAATTTTGCCGCTGCACACGATGAGGCGACGTATCGTGTCCGGATCCAGATTGTCGACTTCGGAAATCACCGGGTGGAAAAATCCGGTTGCCAGATCTTCCAGGCTGGACACCGACTCCTTGTTGCGCAGTAGGCTTTTCGGACTCATGATGATCAACGGTTTGCGAATCGGCCGGATCATCTGGCGGCGCAATGCATGAAACATCTGCGCCGGAGTCGACGGTATGCACACCTGGATATTGTAATCCGCGCACAACTGCAAATAGCGCTCTACACGCGCCGAGGAATGCTCAGGCCCCTGCCCTTCGTAACCATGCGGCAACATCATCACCAGACCACACAAACGTCCCCATTTGGCCTCTCCAGAAGCAATGAACTGATCAATGACCACCTGTGCCCCATTGGCGAAATCGCCAAACTGTGCTTCCCAGACCACCAATTCATCCGGCTGAGTAGTGGCATAGCCGTATTCGAAACCCAGTACGGCTTCTTCCGACAGCATCGAATCGATGACGACGAAATCGGGTTGCTCCGGGTAAATATGACGCAGTGGCACATAAATCCGCTCATTCTGATCAGCTGCCACCTGATCATGCAGCACGGCATGCCGGTGGAAGAAGGTGCCCCTTCCTGAATCCTGCCCAGACAATCTGACCGGATAACCTTCCTTGAGCAGGGCTGCGTAGGCCAGATTTTCTGCCATGCCCCAGTCCAACGGCAATTCTCCCTTTCCCATTAGACGCCGGTCAGCTATGATTTTTTCCACCCGCGGATGCAGCTTGAAGCCCTCGGGAATATCCGTCAATCGAATAGCCAGCTGTTTCAAAGTCTGGTGTGTCACACCGGTTTTTACCTTTTTGTTCCACTTGAAAGGCTTCACATAAGGTTCCCAGTTGATGGCATAGGGCGACTTGTAATCGTAGCAAACATTCTTGTTGGGATTCACGCCTTCATCCATGGCGTCATGATAAGCCTTGATCAGGTGTTCGGCTTCCTGTGACTGCATGACCCTTTCTTTCACCAATCTGTCAGCATAGCGCCTGCGGGTACCAGGATGCTGGTTGATGATCTGGTACATGCGCGGCTGCGTCACCATGGGCTCGTCCTGTTCATTGTGACCAAGACGCCGGAAACACACCATGTCGATCACCACATCCTTGTGGAAGCGCATGCGGAAGTCAAATGCCAGTTCAGCCATCATGACCACCGCTTCGGGATCATCGCCATTGACATGGAAGATCGGTGCTTCGATCATCTTGGCGACATCGGTGCAGTACAGCGTCGAACGGCTGTCGCGTGGATCCGAAGTGGTAAAACCGATCTGGTTATTGATGATGATATGCACTGTCCCGCCCGTGCCATAGCCCCGGGTTTGCGACAGGTTCAGTGTTTCCATTACTACGCCCTGACCGGCAAAAGCTGCATCACCATGAATCAGCACCGGCAGTACGCGGTCACCCAGCTTGTCATTAAGCAGATGCTGGCGTGCCCGCACCGAACCCTCCACTACCGGATTGACAATTTCGAGGTGCGAAGGGTTGAACGCCAGGGCCAGACGCACGATTCCCTCGGCCGTCTTGATGGCGGACGAAAAACCCTGGTGGTATTTCACATCACCGGAAGGCAAATGCTGTGGCTGATTTCCCTCAAATTCCCGGAACAAATCGGCAGGCATTTTACCCAGTGTGTTGACCAGCACGTTGAGACGGGAACGATGCGCCATGCCCATGACAATCTGCTGCACGCCTGCTTTACCAGCTCGGTGTATCAGACGATCCAGTAACGGAATCAGACTTTCGTTACCTTCCCCAGAAAAACGCTTCTGACCGACATAGCGCGTATGCAGGTATTTCTCCAGTCCTTCGGCGGCCGTGAGGCGCTCGAGAATAAGCTTCTTTTCCTCTTGCGACAAATGCGGATTGGAACGTTGTCCCTCCAATCGCGCCTGAATCCAGCGTTTCTGTTCCACCGAGGAAATGTACATATATTCCGCGCCAACCGAACCACAGTAGGTTTCGCGCAGGATCTGCAATATTTCACGCAAGGTTGCATGTTCTGGTCCAACCAGCGATCCGGTATGAAACGACTTGTCCATGTCGGCTGCAGTAAAACCGTAGTGCTCGGGATTCAGTTCCGGTACATCCAGATTCTGCTTGAGTCCAAGAGGATCCAGGTGCGCCAGGTTAAGCCCCAGATAGCGGTGCATGTTGATCAGTTGCAGCACGGCGACTTGCTTGCGATCATCGGCATCCGCAGTGACCACATCGGTCAGCGCAGCATGACTTTCTGCTCCAGGCACACGTGGCGCAGCACTGGCGACAGGTGTACCCGCTGACTGCAGTGATGTGCTGATATCCTGCTGTCGCGTCAGTTTGTCGAAATATTCCCGCCACGCCAGTGTCACGGCATTCGGGTTATGCAGATATTCTTCGAACACCGCCTCGACAAACGGTGCGTTGGCTCCCGATAACAGGGAATCGTCTAACAGCGATTTAGTCATAGCGTGGGGTAACCCAATGCGTAAAGGCTATTTTCTGGAATAGGAATCGGGCACATCTCGCATCGTCGTACCTGTATACAACTGCCGCGGACGGCCAATCTTGTGCGACGGATCGGATACCATTTCATTCCATTGCGCCACCCAGCCTACAGTGCGTGCCATGGCAAAAATGGCGGTAAACATTTTGGTTGGTATACCCAAGGCACGCTGCACGATGCCGGAATAGAAATCAACATTCGGATACAACTTGCGGGAAATGAAATATTCATCCTCGAGCGCAATTTTCTCCAGTTGCAGCGCCAGCTTGAACAACCGATCGTTTTGCAATCCCAGTTCATTGAGTACTTCATGACAGGTTTCACGCATCAACTTGGCACGCGGATCGAAATTCTTGTACACACGATGCCCAAATCCCATCAGGCGATAGTTGCTATCCTTGTCCTTGGCGCGCCGGATATATTCATCGATGCGCGACACATCGCCAATTTCTTCCAGCATGTTCAGACAGGCTTCGTTGGCACCGCCGTGTGCAGGACCCCACAAACACGAAATCCCAGACGAAACACAGGCGAACGGATTGGCGCCACTGGATCCAACCAGACGCACAGTGGATGTAGAGGCATTCTGCTCGTGATCAGCGTGCAAAATCAGGATACGATCCAGCGCCCGCACGATGACGGGATTGGTTTTGTACTCTTCGGTCGGTACCGCAAACATCATGTGCAGAAAATTCTCGGCATAACCAAGCCGGTTTTGCGGATAGATAAATGGCTGCCCGATATTGTATTTGTAGGCCATGGCAGCGATGGTCGGCAGTTTGGCAATCAATCGATAGGCGGACTGCTCCCGGTATTCCGAATCACCGATATCCAGCGCTTCATGATAAAACGCAGACAGGGCGCCCACGACACCCACCATGACCGCCATCGGGTGAGCATCCCGTCGAAAGCCGCTGTAGAAACGAACCAGTTGTTCGTGCAGCATCGAATGATGATCGATGGCTCGCTCGAATTTGTCTTTCTGCTGTGCATCCGGCAATTCACCTTTCATCAGCAGATAGCATACATCCATGAAATCGCATTGCGTTGCCAGCTGCTCAATGGGATAACCACGGTACAGCAAAATACCCTTGTCACCGTCGATGAAGGTGATATTGGAACTGTTGCTGGCCGTCGACAAGTAACCGGGATCGTACGTAAATACGCCACTCTTTGCATGCAGCGTACGAATATCGACCACATCAGGCCCCATCGTGCCAGACAGGATCGGTAATTCGATGGGTGCACTTCCATCATTGAGATTTAGTGTTGCCATGCCTTTTTGTGCCATATTACTTCTCCACTTGGTGCGTACGATTATCCACGAATGGGTTGCCAGTTTGGCCACAAACCGGGCCTAACTGATGCGTAATAATGTTAAAACCCGCTGCAATTCTTTATCCGCCAATTCCTGCCGTTCTGCAATCAATTCCCACAAATCGTTATCAGGTAGGGACAGTAGTCGTTCGAATTGTTCCAGCTCCTGCGTATTCAGTTGCCGGTAATACTGATCCATGAAACGTTGCAATACGATATCCAATTCCAGCAATCCGCGCCGACAACGCCAGCGTGCACGCTCGAATTCCTTCATACCATTCTTTTGATCATCATATCCTTGATTTTTCCGATGGCGCTGGTTGGATTGAGCCCCTTGGGACAGGCATCCACGCAATTCATGATGGAATGACAACGAAATAGCCGATAGGGGTCTTCCAGATTATCCAAACGCTCCGCCGTGGCCTGATCACGACTGTCGGCCAGAAAACGATAGGCTTGCAACAGTCCGGCCGGCCCCACGAATTTATCCGGATTCCACCAAAAAGATGGGCAGGACGTGGTACAGCATGCACAGAGTATGCACTCATAGACGCCATCCAGCGCAGCCCTTTCTTCCGGTGACTGCAAGCGTTCCGTCTCGGGAGGTGGATCGTTATTGATCAGATAGGGTTTGACGGAATGATACTGTTGAAAGAATTGCGTCATATCGACGATCAAGTCCCTGATGACGGGTAAACCTGGCAAAGGACGAATTTCGATCGGTTCCTTCAGACTGCTTATCGGAGTAATACATGCCAGCCCATTACGACCATTGATATTCATGGCATCCGATCCACAAACACCCTCACGACATGAACGACGCAAACTCAGGCTGTCATCAATCGACTTGATGCGCAACAAAGCATCGAGCAGCATTTTGTCAGTTGGCGCGAGTTGCACATCGTAATCTCGCATATAGGGCTCTGCATCTTTATCGGGATCGTAACGGTAAATTGAAAACTGCATGAGCTGACTCCGGATAGTGAATACAACTTATCGTTGACAGAGAATACTACAAAGTATACAGATTTGAACTCAGATTAACACAGAATTGCCGCATCTTTTGTCTGCTGCACCCATTTCTGCCTGGTCAATTTGGCTGCACTCACAATTCAGAATCCGCATCAGGATTTTCGAATATCATTTCAAAATACCATGCAATTCAATTTATTAATGGGTATTACACCGACATAGGAATTTGCCTGCCGATTCCGCCTGAATTTCATAGATTACAAGGTTTGAGGTAGAATGCCTTTGTTAGCTTCCTGTGGCTAGGCCAACATCAAACAATTCGGAAATCAAAACACTAACAAGCCATACCGTTTTTTTAAAGAGGATAAGTATATGAAGGTTAAATCAAGCATTGTAAGCATCATTGCACTTAGCGCTGTTTTGGCAGGCTGTGGTGGCGGTGGTCTTCCCGAAGCTAATTCGGTCAATTGTTCCGGAAGAGGTATGGAAACAGCACTGGTTGAATTCAAGAACAATGAACCCGCACGTCAGGCATTTCTGGACAAGTGCAATGAAGTCAATAAATAATTGATCGAATAAAAGGAACAGTCCTTTTCATTCGACTTTTGTTTGCACATTTCTGTAGGGTGTTAATCAGTCAAAGTGGTGACATCCAATCGTTCACTGATAGCATTGAATCAACACCCTACGCATGATTTCTTCCACTACCCGATTCAATCGACACTTATCAATGTGCAATATGTCATTTATTGCTGTGACCAGTTGAATTCCTGAAATCTGAGCTGAAAATTGTCATCAGCCAGCATCTGTTCAGCCTCAGGATCATCTGCGAGAGCGCTGCGATAGTGTACAAAGAATTGCGACAAACTTGACCAGGCCTGCCAACCCCGTTCAAAATCGCTTTGATACCAATCAAATAATTCCGAAACTTCGAGCGTATGCGTCACCGTATCCAGACGGTTCCGGGACCGATTCGCTAAAAATGCACGCGTCGCCATTTCCAGTTGCTGTTCCAGTTGCAGTCCGTCATAGGCACGATTGAGTAATGCCGGTCCCTCATGGAAACCACGATACAAGGCAAAATGAACACGTGGCTCATCATACAATCCAGGTCTACGAATCCAATCTTCCTCGAATTCTTTCACGGTCATCATTTCACCCAAAATAGAAACATGTTGAATGCTCCATTGGTTTCTAATCCATGACATCAACGCCATCTTTTCCCGAATATTACGGGGTATATAGGCTTTAAGGCGCGCTGGCAAAGAACTGGCTCGCAGCCTGCGTTCGATGGTAAAAGCATTGTAGGCATTGATCAGAAAAGCCAATTGCTCTGCCCTGTCCCAATTCAGAAAATCACTCCGTTTGACACGAGATACTGCCGCCAGATAAGAACTCAAGTAACCGAATTTTACCGCCATTGCGGGAAAATCTATCCGACTCACCTGCCCTTGCTGTGTCATTAGCACATGGTCACGCAGCAAACCATCCCAGATCGAATGATCAAAACGGGCTGCGCTGACTGTTACAGGCAGTAGCCACAACAACACAATAGGCAGACTTCGAATGAATGTTGACATGGTTCATTACGCATCTAGGATTTCGATGATAGCATTACTTTGCAGACACACTGCTCAACGCAGTCTCTCTGACATGCATCTTCCATAGCTATAGGAAGGACCATAACGAAAAGCCCCGGCACATTGCTGCGAAATACCGGTTTGTCGATACAATCGCGCAATACAATTCGAGAATTCAGGTGAATTATCTTTGAAACCGAGTCTGTAACAATGATCGACCATGCTCCGCCGCTGTTCCTCGAGAGAGACACAACTCGGCATGATGACAATGATGAAGACACCAACCCAAAAACGTAAAAAACAACCCGGCCATTGACTGAACATGATGACACCTCATTCGTGCAAATCAAGGCCTCAACTATGCATCTATGCGGATGAACGTATCATGAACCTGCAGAAAAACTTGCGCTTGAGTTTTCTTTTTCGACAAAACGAACTCAACCAACAACATGACAACATGTGCAACTCATGTATTGAATTTTTCCGTTGTCACACCAAACAAGATTGTTTACCTCAAACCCTGAAACAGCAGGTGGTAAACGATCGCTCCCCTGTTACCGGATAGGCTTTCCCAGCTATGACTTGAAATGAAGTCCGGTCCAATCGGGTATCCTGAACCAGGAGTGTATCTACAGCCAGTAATTCGCTGGCGATATCGGTCGATTTCAGGTCACAATGTGCACCCCGAATCAATCCGATCAACCTTAACGCATCGACACCGAATGATTCCAGGCTCAACGACTCAAAATACACTTTCTTCCCACGTGCATCGATCTGACAAAAATGATCGCTTAATCCACAGATCATGCGTATTTCCTGTTCCAGACACCAGCTGGCAAATCGGGTTGAAACCCAATAACTGGCATCCCGCTCGTCAAAATGGCCTCGTCGAATTGCTTCAGTCAGATGTGGATCGAAGTACTCGGGTTGATAACTGACGGCTATCGCCCTGTCGTCAGGAATCTCGAACAGTAGCGCGACACCGCGATGATCATCAGCATATCGACTCCACAAAACGGGATCATGATAAATGCGGGAAAAACAGAGGACACCATACTGCTCATTCAACCGATTCTTCATGGTTTCCAGCCCGTTCCTGGCGTCCACATCGGGATAGCCTGCCAGACCGAACTCAAATGGATCATGCAACTCATCAAGTCGCGCAATTTTCAGTCTGCGATCCCGCAGTGCCCTGATCGCAAATTCAGCAGGTAAAAAGTGGTGGACGATCATTTTCCTAAATATTGCAGAACAAACCCGTCTAGGGGTGATGTAATTTGGAACAGTGTATTGCGAAGCAGATCATTGCCGTTTGAAAAATAGCCTACAATCTCCAAATCTGCAAAAAACTCCAACAGAATATGGCACAAGTGAGTCTGGTCAAACAGGTCATTTTACATTCCTCTTACACTCGTCACTAACTGGCATTGCACTGCTCAGTAATATAAGCCTTCACCCCCCCCACATCGGCATCCTTCACCACAAACCGCTGCGGCGAATCTTCCAGGTGTTCGAAACCTGCTGGGCGTTCCGGTTCACGGCCGATGGCTTCCTGAATGCTCTCGGCGAATTTGGCGGGCAACGCGGTTTCTAGGCAAATCAGCGGCACATCGGTTTCACGATGCGCCTGACCCACTTTGAGTCCGTCAGCGGTGTGTGTATCAACCAGCACTTGGTAACGTTGGTAGATGTCACGAATGGTGTCGATACGTGCGGCGTGGTTACTGCTACCGGAGACGAAGCCGTAGTCTGTGATTTTGGCGAAAAGCGGGGTTTGTGATAAATCGAAAGGTTTACCTTGGTCGACTGCCGACCATAAATCCCTGACTTGCCGTGCATTGCGTCCGGTCAGGTCAAAAATGAAGCGTTCGAAGTTGGAAGCCTTGGAAATATCCATCGACGGGCTGCTGGTATGCCGGGTTTCGGTGGTGGTGCGCGGACGGTATACCCCGGTGCGGAAAAATTCATCCAGTACGTCGTTTTCGTTGGTTGCCAGGATCAGTCGTTTGATTGGCAGACCCATCATGCGGGCGACATGTCCAGCGCAGATGTTGCCGAAATTACCAGATGGCACGGCAAATGAAACCTGTTCTTCGTTATTTTTTGTGGCCGCGAAATAACCTTTGAAGTAATACACCACTTGTGCGACGATGCGCGCCCAGTTAATCGAATTGACTGTACCAATACGATGCGCCTGTTTGAACGCATGATCGTTACTGACTGCCTTGACGATATCCTGGCAATCGTCGAATACACCGCGAATGGCAATGTTAAAGATATTCTCGTCTTGCAGTGAAAACATTTGCGCAGTCTGAAAACGGCTCATCTTGCCAAGTGGGGACAACATGAACACACGGATACCGCGCTTGCCGCGCATGGCGTATTCCGCACTGGAACCGGTATCTCCCGAGGTTGCACCGAGTATGTTCAGTTCATCGCCGGTTTTATCCAATTGATACTGAAACAGATTTCCCAACAGCTGCATGGCAATGTCCTTGAACGCCAAAGTCGGACCATTTGACAGACCCAGAATATGCAATCCCGGTTCCAAGGTTTTGAGTGGCGTGATGTCGGACGTACCAAATACTTCGGCGGTGTAGGTCTGATCAATGATGCTGCGCAGGTCGTCTGTCGGGATATCATCGACGAAACGCGACAAGATTTCGAAAGCCAGTGCCGGATAACTTAATCCCCGCCAAGTGGCAAGTTCCGCCGCAGTCACACTGGGATAAACTTCCGGTATGGCCAGTCCACCATCAGGTGACAGGCCGCTCAGCAGAATTTCGGAAAAGGGCTTAGGCGGCATGCCGCCGCGAGTGGAAATATAACGCATGGTTGGTTTCAGTAAGTTGTGTAGCAATGCAAGATCGGGTCTGCGGCAAACGCCTTCTTCACAGTGCATGCCGCCGGAATCTGTCATCTAGTTGTTCAATTCCTCAATTCGCAGACGGAAAACTTTGCCAGCCACCGATGGCAATGATTCGATACGGGCAATGGCAGCATTGATATTTTTCTCGACCGTTTTGTGTGTCAGCATGATGATGCTGACCTGTTCGGCATCATCGCCGGCTTCCTTCTGGATCATGGCGCTAATGGAAATGTTGTAATCCGCCACAATACGCGTAATGTCCGCCATCACACCGGGTTTATCGATCACCTGCAGGCGCAGGTAATACGAAGTTTCCACGTCTTCCATGGCGATAATCGGCGTGTCGGATAACAAATCCGGCTGGAATGACAAGGTCGGTACACGATGCATCGGATCGGCTGTCTGCAAGCGTGTGACATCAACCAGATCGGCAATGACGGCACTGGCAGTGGGTTCGGCACCGGCACCGGCGCCATAATACAGCGTCGCACCCACGGCATCCCCCTTGACGACGACGGCATTCATCACGCCTTCGACATTGGCAATCAGGCGACGCACAGGAATCAGGGCGGGATGCACGCGCAGTTCGATCCCCTTTTCCACCCGCTTGGTCACACCCAGCAGCTTGATGCGATACCCCAATTCCTCGGCATAACGAATATCTTCGCCGGTCAGCTTGGTGATACCCTCGGTATAGGCTTTGCTGAACTGCACCGGAACGCCAAAAGCAATGGCCGACATCAACGTGATTTTGTGCGCCGCATCGATACCTTCGATGTCGTAGGTTGGATCCGCTTCAGCGTAGCCCAGATTCTGCGCCTGTTGCAGCACATCGGCGAAAGGCAATCCCTTTTCACGCATTTCGGACAAAATGAAATTCGCCGTACCGTTGATAATACCTGCAATCCAGGTGATGCGATTGGCCGTCAGCCCTTCCCTTAAAGCCTTGATGATCGGAATGCCGCCTGCAACCGCGGCCTCGAATGCAACGATCGCTCCCTTGGCACGCGCCACGGCAAAAATTTCAGTGCCATGATTGGCCAGCAAAGCCTTGTTAGCAGTGACCACATGCTTGCCATGCGCAATCGCCTCAAGGATCAGGTCCTTGGCGATTGTCTGTCCACCGATCAACTCAACCACGATGTCGATATCCGGATGTGTGGAAATTTCATGCGCATTGTCTGTCACGATGACCCCTGGATCAGCCAGCTTGCGCGCCTTTTCCAAGTCCTTGTCGGCAATCATGGTGATGACAATGTCGCGTCCTGCCCGACGGGCAATTTCCTCGTGATTGCGTTTAAGAACGGTATACGTACCGCCACCAACCGTACCGACACCTAACAAGCCAACATGAATGGGTTTCATAAATTTTTGGAATACATGCAAGTTAAAGAATGTTCGAGATTATATACGAGCCAATGCGCTAGGAATATGCGATCGATTTAATTCCAGACCACGATCGGACCCGACTTGAATCCGTAGTACCGATAGTTACCCGGATAAATCGATCGACAAGTGTCAGGGATAGCCAATGTCTCCGATCACGTTTTGCCACGACATTGCTTTTCATTCTTGACTTAGGCTAGAATGTTCCAAGTTTCTGAAAAAGCATCTTATCCATTTGATAAATATGGATAAATTACTTACATGTCACAAGGGTCATTAACCACTTCAGAGGGAAGATTCGGATATGTCGGAACATCTCACCAAATCAGCTGCACGGAATATCTTTTACGGCGGATCGATTTTTTTCCTGCTGATATTCACAGCCTTGACGATTCACAGTCACTATTACATCGTCACCGTCGCCACGGATGAATCTACACTGACAGAATCGGTCGCACGCGGAAAACATGTTTGGGAACGCCATTCCTGCATCAACTGCCATTCGTTGCTGGGTGAGGGAGCCTACTTTGCACCCGAACTCGGAAATGTCTGGATCCGCTATGGTGGTCAGCAAAGTCCGGAGGGCGCAAGAGCCGGACTCAAAGCGTGGATGCGTGCCCAACCCACCCGAACCGAGGGGCGGCGGCAAATGCCGCAATTCAACCTGTCGGAGCAGGAACTCGATGATCTTGTGGATTTCCTGGAATGGACCAGTCGTATCAATACGCTGGGCTGGCCACCCAGCATTTCCGGATAATTTCATCAGAATCGTTGTTACACGTCCAATCATTCTCGTAGCACAGGAGGCAACATACTCATGAAGTATCAAACTCAGGCACTGGCTTATCCGTATTTTGTAGCAGCGTTAGGACTGTTTCTGGTGCAAATCGTAGCCGGTGTCCTAGCCGGTTCGATTTACGTCTTTCCGAATCTCCTGTCCGAAACGGCACCGTTCCATATCCTGCGCATGATTCATACCAATGCCCTACTGATCTGGTTGCTGC
This sequence comes from Nitrosomonas sp., assembly GCA_024282035.1. Taxonomy (GTDB): domain Bacteria; phylum Pseudomonadota; class Gammaproteobacteria; order Burkholderiales; family Nitrosomonadaceae; genus Nitrosomonas. Next base: position 11,551 of record JAMWZR010000024.1, on the reverse strand, counting down.
TGGGTTATTTTGGTGCCAGCTATTTCCTGATACCAGAAGAAAGCGAACGGGAAATCCATAGCTCCAAACTGGCCTGGCTACAGCTCGGCATTTTCGTTTTTGCGGCGCTGGCAGCCGTTGCCGGTTATCTCTCGGGGGTACATGAAGGCCGGGAATTTCTGGAACAACCCCTATGGATCAAAATCCTCATGGTCATCGCTTTCCTGATTTTTATCTACAACGTCACCATGACTGTTTTACAAGGCCGCAAGACTGTGGTGTCGATCGTTTTGCTGCTGGGATTGTGGGGTGCAGCCCTGTTTTTCATGTTTGCTTTCTATAATCCGGACAATCTCGCCGTGGACAAACTGTACTGGTGGTGGGTGGTGCACGTGTGGGTCGAAGGTGTCTGGGAACTGATCATGTCGGCCATGTTGGCCTTCCTGCTGATCAAGATGACTGGAGTCGACAGGGAAGTGATCGAGAAATGGTTATATGTCATCGTCGGTTTTTCACTATTCAGTGGACTGCTTGGAACCGGACATCACTATTACTGGATCGGCACACCGGAATACTGGCACTGGATTGGTATCGTTTTCTCGTTCCTTGAGGTCGTTCCATTCTTCGCCATGATTTTGTGGTCGTTTTATCTGGTCCGCAAGAGCAGTCGCAATCATCCCAACAAGGCAGCACTCTTGTGGAGTCTGGGATGCCCGATCATGGCGTTCATCGGTGCCGGACTGCTGGGTCTGATGCACAGTTTTCCATCGATCAATTTTTATACACATGGCACACAATTGACGGCGGCACATGGACATCTGGCGTTTTATGGCGCCTATGTCATGCTGAATCTGGCCTTTTTCACTTATGCCATGCCCGCTTTGCGCAATGTGCAACCCTTCAACCAGAATCTGAATATCTGGAGTTTCTGGCTCATGAATGCCGCCATGATTGGCATCACCTTTGCCCTGCTGTTTGCAGGCATCCTGCAGACGCATCTGCAGCGCGTGATGAACATGGGATACATGCAGGTACAGTCGCAACTCGACCTGTTCTATTGGCTGCGACTGGGCTCCGGGATCATTTTCATCGTTGGTGCATTGATGTTCATCTATTCGGCACTGGGGCCGGTTCGCGGCACATCCCGTGCCAGCGGATTCGTGCACCATAACATCTGATGACAGGCGGTCCAGCACTTTTCTCGACAGCAGGCACCGCAACGGCGCAACCTGCTGCAGAAATCCCTTTTTATCACGAAACTGGCAATGAATGCGCGCTGTTTACAGCAGCCTATCGCGAAGGTTTGCCTCTACTGTTAAAGGGCCCTACCGGCTGTGGCAAAACTCGGTTCGTTGCCCACATGGCGGCTCGTCTCGGACGAAAACTCCATACCGTTTCCTGTCACGACGACCTGACTGCAGCCGATCTGACCGGGCGATATCTGTTGCAGGATGGTGAAACAAAATGGCTCGATGGTCCGTTGACCCGTGCTGTACGCGAAGGTGGAATCTGCTATCTGGATGAGATCGTAGAAGCGCGCAAGGATGTCACGGTCGTGCTGCACCCATTGACAGACGACCGACGGATTCTACCTTTGGAGCGTACCGGAGAATTTTTGCAGGCACCGGATGAATTCATGTTGATCGTCTCCTACAATCCTGGTTACCAGAATATTCTGAAATCGTTGAAACCCAGTACACGTCAGCGCTTTGTTTCGATCAGCTTTGATTTTCCCCCACCCGATATCGAAACCCGCATCGTTGCGACCGAAAGCGGTCTGGAGGAACAGCAATGCCGCGTGCTGGTGGATCTGGCGCAACGCATCCGTGCACTGAAAGATATCGACCTGGAAGAAGTCGTATCCACACGGCTGCTGGTGTATTGCGCCACACTGCTAAAAAATGGCTTCGATCCCTATCAGGCAGCTCAGGCCACCTTGATCGAATCGCTATGTGATGACGATGACGTCAAGAAGGGATTATTGGCGCTGGTTCGCGCCACATTCGGTTAGGCCATGCGCGGACTGGAACTCATCGAACTGGAGGAGCAGGCAGGCCGGTTCTGGCACTGGATGGTGGGTTCGACAGCAAGCGTCCCGCGCTATCCACAAGCAGCCGTAGCACTGGATCAGGTTCGCCCGGCCTTGGGTGTTTTCTTTCGCGGACTGGGCGGCGCCGCAGGTGTCGCCATCCAAAGCGGAGCCCCGCATTCATCCGGGCATCGCCTGGCGTGGCGGCAACGGCTGGGTTTGATGCAGGAATCACTGGCAGACATCAGTTGCACGGCACAGCGCATGCTGTTACCTGCATCGCTGGATTACTTTCCAGATACAGACCTGAATCGGCTGCACTATTTCTGGCTTGCGGCCTTTTTTGCCAACACATTCCATACACCACATCGAACACAAGTGAGTACTGTGGCCGAATCACCTGCTGCTGCGGATCCACTGCAGAATGATCTGGCTTTCCTGCACTGGGCATACTGGATCAGTATAACGACATGCAAACATAACCCCGGACTGCTCCCCGTCTATCAAAGATTGTGTCACGCACTGCTTGCACAACGACCAAACCGTTCGCTTCCAGAACAGGAACAGACTATCGAAGACGTGATCCGGGCGATGCTCGGGCAACCCGCATCCACACCAAAAGCATCCACCTGCTGGCGTACCTTGCAACAAACCACACCCGATTTTTCAGTGTATCAAGCCGAGAAACAGTACCAAACTTTTCTACCCCTGCCACTCTGGGGAAAAATAGACCTGAAAAACATCACCGGTTCAGCATACTCCGACGCGGCGGCTGACCATGCCGGTCCCAACGAGAATACGCATGCCTTCCAACTCAAAAAGACGGCACATCGGCACAAGCAGGATCAAAGCATGCGTGACGATCCCCTGCTTTTGAATCGTTTCGAGAAACTCTTGAGCTGGTCTGAAATGGTCAATGTCAACCGTCCTGTCGAGGATGACGATGAACAATCAGCCAAAGCTGCCGCACAAGCAATCGAAAACATTACAATCAGTCCACACACACAGCAAGCCGCCACACGACTCAAGTTTGATCTGGATCTCGCTCCTGACGATGTCAATCCGCAAGTGCTGATTGGCGAGTCGACCTACCCGGAGTGGAATTTCAAACGCAAGCAGTATCTTCCGCAACAATGTCGGGTGGTCTTTCAGCATGCACAACCTGATTCTGTATCGTGGACACTTGATCAGCAAACCCGTAAACGCTTGCGCAAGATTAGCCGTCAATTCGAAGCATTGTTACCCAGACGCGAGGTGCTGCGTAGTCAATATAATGGTACCGAGCTCGATATGGATGCACTGGTGCGATCTCGCTGCGATTTTCTGGCAACTGGCTACCAGGCCGAGAGTGTGTACCGCAATACCCGACAGCAAGCGCGCGATCTGAGTGTTGCCATACTGATCGATGTGTCGCTGTCGACGGATAGCTGGATCAATGGTCGCCGCATACTCGATATCGAAAAGGAAGCATTGACCACCTTGGCCACCGGATTGACGGCATGCCGCGATACCTTTGCGATCTACACGTTCACGTCACGCAAGAAGGACTATGTTCGCGTCACCGAAGTAAAAAATTTTGACGAACCATACCAGTCGCAGGTACAGCAACGCATCGCTGCCTTGCGGCCCGGATATTACACCCGCATGGGCGCCGCTCTGCGGCATGTACAGCAGCTTCTGAACCAGCGTCCGGAACGCCATCGCCTGCTTTTGTTGCTGACCGACGGCAAACCCAACGATCTGGATTATTACGAAGGTCGTTACGGTATTGAAGATACTCGGCAAGCGGTTCTGGAAGCCCGGCACAGTGGGTTGTCGGTTTTCGGCATCACGATCGACAACGAAGCGCAGGACTATTTTCCTTACTTGTTCGGCAGAGGGGGCTACGCCATCGTGTCCCGACCCGACCGACTTTCGCATCTGTTGCCGGCAATCTATCAGCAGTTGATTCGCTGAGCAGACTATTCAGGTTTTTAGTCGGTTCCGTGACGCTTGCGATAGCGCTGCAGAAAATGCGCAATGCGTCCGACGGCCTCAGTGAGGTCATCGACGTTGGGCAGAAACACCACCCGAAAATGATCGGGTTGATGCCAGTTGAATCCACTACCTTGCACCAGAAGCACTTTTTCTTCCAGTAACAAATCGAGAACAAATTGCTGATCGTTCTCGATCGGGTAGATTTCGGGATCCAGGCGTGGAAACAGATACAATGCTGCCTGCGGTTTGAAGCAGCTCACTCCGGGAATCTCCGTCAACAGGTTCCATGCCGTATCGCGCTGACGCATCAACCGGCCCGTCGGCAAAGTCAGATCGTAAATACTCTGATAACCACCGAGTGCCGTCTGTATGCCGAACTGCGAAGGAACGTTGGCGCACAAGCGCATCGATGCCAGCATGTTCAATCCGGCAATATAATCGCGGGCATGGTTTTTTTCACCCGATACCACCGCCCAGCCGGATCGGAAGCCAGCGGCACGATAGTTCTTGGACAAACCGTTGAATGTCACGAACAGCACGTCATCGGCCAGCGATGCAATCGAAGCGTGTGTAGCGTGTTCATATAGAATCTTGTCGTAAATTTCATCAGCGTAAATGATCAGTTGATGCTGACGCGCAATTTCGATCAATTCGAGCAGTGTTTCCTTAGGGTAGAGCGCACCGGTCGGATTGTTCGGGTTGATGATGACCATGGCGCGCGTTCTGGAGTTGATCTTGGCGCGGATATCATCGAGATCGGGCAACCAGCCTGATGCTTCATCGCACACATAATGCCGTGCGACACCGCCTGACAATACCACTGCGGCTGTCCATAGCGGGTAATCCGGCATCGGAATCAATACTTCATCGCCATTATCCAGCAGCGCCTGCATCGTGAGCACCACCAGTTCCGACACACCATTACCAATGAAAATATCGTCCAACTGCACATTCCGAATCTGCTTTTCCTGGGTGTAATGCATGATCGCCTTGCGCGCTGCAAACAGTCCTTTGGAATCGCAGTATCCTGAAGCATCCGACAGATTGCGAATGACATCCTGCAAGATTTCTTCCGGCACATCAAATCCGAACGTCGCAGGATTACCGATATTCAGTTTGATGATGTGATGCCCCTCCTCTTCCATCTGCTTGGCACGCTCCATCACCGGACCGCGAATGTCATAACACACGTTGGTAAGTTTGCTGGATTTATGGATTGGACGCATGACAGAGAAGGAAAATACAGTTATTAATTAAACAAATTCCCGGAAAAAATTTCGGAAATGAACGAGTTGTGCATTATATACATAAACCTTTGCGCTCCGTTAACGAAGTAAAATCGGATTACCCTTGTTATTTCTAGCAATGCACCAATAAAGATAAAAAATCCCACAACTGCTAACAAAAACTTCACGTTGCCACGAACAAAAACTTCAATTCATCCATGCAATACTCGGCGGCCTTAATTTATAAGGCAAAACGTATTCACATAATCATTTATGAGAGGAGTTATCAGCATGCTACGACCGTGTTTAAGAACAGCCTTTTTTTTCATGTTGCTCAGTACTTCCTGGTTGGCAACCGCTCAGCAATTTAGTTTTGAAACGATCGATATTCCAGGGGCTACACGTACCATTGTCAATGGATTGAGTGAAGACAAGCTGGTGGGAGAATTCGATGATGCTGATGGCAATACTCACGGTTTCAAATTAGGTAAACACAGTTTTAAACAGATTGATGTGGCGGGTTCCGTCATGACCACCGCAAACGGAATCAACGAGAAGGGTGAAATTGTAGGCATCTATGCCAAAAGTGATGGCATTCTTCATGGCTTTTTTAAAAATGAGAATAGCGCTGTCAAAACGATTGATCCGCCCAATACGATCCGTACGATTGCTTTTGGGTTAAATGATCTAGGTCATGTCGTAGGGCAGTATAGAACCAACCCGGGCGAAGTTCGTCATGGCTATTTATGGAAGAATGGCAAGTTCACCACGATCACCCCTCCAGGCGCGATTGGAACCACAGCCGTCGGTATCAATAACAATGATGAAATTGTCGGAACCTATGTCGATAGCGAAAATAATCGCCATGGATTTTTACTCAGCAAAGGAACTTATAAAACTATCGATTTTCCAGGAGCAGCTTTCACCGTCTGCCAAGGAATCAATAATGAAGGCCAGATTGCCGGTTTGTATCTTGATACCGATGGCAACCTACATGGTTTTCTGTTAGATGGCGGCGTCTTTACCACAGTCGACGTTCCTTCTACCTTCAATAGTCAAGTTTTTGCCATCAACGATGCAGGCCAAGTCGCTGGTCAGTACGATGATGCCAATGGCGTCACGCATGGCTTCGTAGGAACTCCAACCGATCGATAATCACTGTCTCAGTTTTACATGGAAAGGTACTGGGTACTGGGGACAGCAGCCAGTACCCGACAAAAAAAATACACAAAAATCAACGAAGACTTATCTGCATAAGCACACTATTCAGCATCACTCTGAACCACATGATCATCCGATTTCTATAGCATTGACTGTCTCAAAGGTCCAGGTTTCGCATCAAACCGTGAATCGCACCAGTACGTCCCTGATGTAGGGCAAATCAGTAACGCCTTGTCTGATTTTCTGCACGACATCGCTCACATCATCCGTGTTGCGCAGCATAGCAATCGGCAAATCCAGTTCCACATCGATCTCACCGGCCAGATAGTGTAATGTCACGGTCTCCACCACGGCTGGCGGCAACTGAGACCAACAGCGTTTCAGTTCGGCAATCACTTGCGTGCGGGCTGGCAAATCATTACAAGGCGAGCCGGTTTCATCATTTTCCGGATCGACATGCACAGTCACATCGATGATTTCATCCATTTGATGAATCAGTTGTCGGCGCACGGCATCACCGATCTGGTGACCTTCCGACACGCTCAACCGTGGATCGACCTGGATGTGTACATCCACAAAAGCTTCTCCCGCACTCTTGCGCGACCGGAGTGTGTGAATGGAGCGCACGCCATGAATGGCCTGAATATGTTCGCGCATTACCTGGATTCTTTCCGGTTCCAGTGCGGTATCGATCAGTTCGCGCGTGCTGGAACGGATCAGGTCGAAACCGATCTTGCCAATCATCGCCGCTACTGCAACGGCCGCCACGGCATCCAGATACGGATAGCCCAGCATCACACCGCCAATACCGATCATTACCACAATGGAAGAAAAAGCATCGGAGCGGCTATGCCACGCATTGGCCAGTAACATGTCCGAGCGTAAGCGCCGTGCCGCAGCGAGGGTATAACGGTAAATCCATTCCTTGGAAATCACAGACAGCAGTGCCACCGATAATGCCAAAGTCGTCAGATCCAGCAGCACACTCGGATCATTGAGCCGCTGAATGGCATCGTAAGCGATACCAAGTGCAATGATGATCAACACCAGGCCGAGACTGACCGTCGCCAGCGTCTCGATACGACCATGCCCGTAAGGATGCTCCTCGTCAGCTGCCTTGTGCGAATGCCGGGCTGCATAGAGCACCATGAAATCAGTCAGCAGATCTGACAAGGAATGAATACCGTCGGCAATCAGCGCCTGAGAATTCGCCAGCCAGCCGACGATCATTTTGACTGTTCCGAGGACAAAATCCAGTACGGAGCCAATCAACGTGACTCTGCGAACCGCTTGATAGCGTTGCTGCCTATCCGTCACTTCTTTGCTCGTATGCATAAGCATTCTCCCAAATCTCAAGCTGCATGCCCTCCCAGAGCAAAATAGCTTATTTATCCGAACGAGAAGGCAAGCGCCGATGTTCGGTTTTTGGATGCTGCGACTGTTGGCAAGCACGTCGAAATGCCAGCAATGATCGCTGCGCTTCGCCCAGGATGGTATCCGGAGCATACCCTGGCATACGTCCATGATCGAATGAGCCCATAGGAAAGTCGGCCAGCAATTCCAGTCCGTGCATGGCATGCTGCATGGTATAAATCGCGAACTGTCCCGTATCGACAGCATGGACCACCTCGCGACTCAGCATCAGGTGCTGGCGATTGGCATCCGGAATCAATACCCCCTGCTCTCCATTGAGTCCAACCTGCTCACACAATTTGAAATAGCCTTCGATTTTGTCATTGATACCGCCAACCGGCAGCACCTCGCCAAACTGATTCAATGCGCCAGTCACCGCGACACCCTGTTTGAGCGGCACATCAGCAAGTGCAGACAACAATACAAATAACTCAGCGCAAGAAGCAGAATCCCCTTCAATTTCAGTATATTCCTGCTCAAACACGATTGATGCACTCATCGCCAATGGAGCCAGATGTGCAAACAAGGCCGTCAGATAATTCTGCAATATCAGCACCCCCTTGTCATGAATCGGTCCCGACATCTCCACCTCACGGGCAATATTCAGCACGCCATCCTCTCCGGCAAAGGCACGTGCCGTAACACGCACAGGCGTACCGAAGCAATGATCGCCCAGATCGACTTGCGTCAATGCATTCAGCTGTCCAACGGCTTCTCCGTGAAAGGCAATGGCCATTTCTCCTTCCAGGATGGATTCCTGAAGACGTACATCCGGATAATTGTGTCGCTGCTCCCTTGCCCGCAATGCCATCGCGATATCGGCCACCTCCACGACACGACCACGCCGCTTGCTGCACACTGCTGCGCTCTCCAGAATCAGCGTCTCCGTATGTGCAAAAATTGCACTCTGGCGCGTCTGATCTTCCACCTCGCGATGCGATTGTTCAAGCAGAGACGCGACAGCTGCTGCCGAAAAATGCGGCAATTTGTTAGTCCGGCACGTATGCGCCACAAAAATTGCCGAAGCTCGATATGTTTCCGGACTGGCACGAAAACTTTCGGCAAAATCCACCTTCACACGGAAACGTCGCATAAATTCAGGATCGGCCTCCTGTAGGGCATAAAATTCCTCACATGATCCGATCAGCACAATCTTGACATCGACAACCATCGCTTCTGGTTCTAGAACAACGGGGGTAGTGGAGGCTAATGTCGCCCCCGACTCATCAATCTGCAAGCGCTTGCTGCGCAGGAATCGCCGCAACTTCATCCACAACTGACCATCGACGAGTAAATCACTCAGGTGCAGCATCAGAAAACCGCCATGTACCTTCAGCAGACTCCCGGCTCGAATACGCATGAAATCCGTCTTCAATTTGCCACTCTCGAGCTGATAATCGATACTGCCAAAAAGCACGTGCGGCATCGGGTTATCCTCGATCAGCACCGGCGCTCCCTGTAATTCGGCATTGTCCACAACCAGATTGATCTGGTAGCAAGAGAAAATGGAATCCAGGTTCGATTGTTTTTTATTCTCATCGGTGTTGACGGATTCAAAATGCGCCAGATTGTCCAGAATGTTCGTTTCGATATGATCAAAATGGCTTTTCAACCTTTGGTTCTGTTTCAACTGCTTATGCAGCCCTTCCTGAATCCTTTTCAGCGCGAGATTAACCCTGGGTTGTACCGTGCGCCGCTGCAATGCTGACAATGCTGCATTCTTTTCCTGGTCGAATGCCCTGACGGTTTCAAAATAAAGAATGATAGCCTCATGCAACTCCTGCTCCGCCTGATCGATTTCAACCTTGCGTTTTCTGGGTAGCTTCAGTAGTTTCTCCTCAGTCAGCAATTCTGCCTTTTCATCCAGCAAGGTAAAGACGATCTGCTCATCCTCGCGGCGAATGGCAAAATGCCTTTCTTCGGCAAACTGATTCAGTTTGGCATACGCTTTGGCTGCCTCAGTCCTGAATTTCTTCTCGATACGCTCATTTCTGATCTTGAAATCCTGTTCATGCAGGCAACGATTGATTTCGGCGGGCAGGGATTGAGCCAGATGCAGCAAAGCTTGCCGCAATAGCCTTCCCTGCCCGGCTGGCACAGTAAGTGCCAATGGCTTTTCCGGTGCTGCAAAATTGTACAAATAGCACACGTCGGGAGGAGTCGGTCGATCTGCAGCAACGGCCAGCATGGCCTGGTGGAGAAGCGATGTTCGCCCCGAACCCACTTCGCCCAATACAAACAGGTGATAGTCTGGCTGCGTCATGCCCAGTCCGAAATAGGCAGCGATTTCAGCTCGCTGCTGTCCGATCCAGGACAAGGGAAAATGACACAATTCGGAGGTATCGGAAAACCCCAATGCATTGGGATCGATGGCAATACGGAGTGAAGCAGCTTCTAGCGGTAAAATCGGCATAATGAAAATCGTCAACAATTGAGCAGCGATATTGCTGCCATAAACCGATATTGTACCGAGTTGCCGCGGATTACGTCATAGAGCAATTCTGCCGCCAATCAACCTAGAAACACATTTACATAGATGAGGTTGTCTTGCAAAGATTTTTTACAACCGATGGGTATGACCACTCATGTGCGGAAAGTCATATCGTGATCCTTCCGCACATATCAGAACAAGAAGATTACTATTTTGTACAAGAAGCATAAATGCTTGGGCAAGCTGCACTCAATCCACCTGACGGCGTGGTCTTTTGTCCGCTTTGGTTAAGCATCTCAAGTACTTGAGAATAATATGCAGGAGTTCGCGTCCAGAACAGGTAGTTCACTTTTAACTGATTTTTTGCAAAATTGAGCAGTTCACCGATGGTAGGCTGATAACCCTTGCCATCAAAACGCGTATTCTCGTAGTTGGATTCCTCAATCTGAACGACTAAAGGAATGATGCCGGTGAGATCTTTGTAATAATTATAAATACCTTGGTTAGTCCCTTCGACCAGTAAACCAGGTTCTTCCAGGAATACATCCGGACACCCCAATGCCCCGCCTGCAGTCTTGAGACTATTGGTTATAGCAGGCAGTTTTGCACGCGGATAATTGGTAAACTGAAAAACCATGGTGGTTGGAAAAGATTGACGCATTTTCTGATGCAGATTTATAAGATTATCGTAATAGCCATTGACCTGTGCAGTCGTGAAAGGAACAATGGGTTTTCCAAGCGCAGTTTCTACCAGACCTATACCTTCAAAATAGGGGTTGGCATTCAGGTGTTTACCCATGGCACTCAGCAGTGCCGCCAAACGATCCCGAACATTGTTATTCCATAATTTAGTGTTATATCCTTTGATGGTGGATGTGGTATAGCCACTGAATGCAAACACCCCGCCTTCATAGGTCGAATTCTTCAAGTAGCTGGGCACGATTTCAAGATCGAGATTCGTTGATTTGGTTTCGATCAAAATTACCAGGCGCTTTTTTCGTGTAGCCAGTTCCTGCAAATGACGATCGATGGATGAAAAATCATACACACCTTTTGATTTTTCCAGTTCTGCCCAGCGGTAACGCATAGCGACACCACGCAAAGCTGGAGTTTCATTGAGTTCGGTATACACCTTTTGCATATATTGCGTTTTATCTTTGCCCGGATTGACCAACATCATGTAATGCCCAGGGTGCCATTTGACCGGATTGACGGTTGCTGCCAGAACTGAAAATGAAGTACCAAAAAACAATAAGATACAGATTACCCAGAATGGAAGAGATGTAACAACCGACTTTTGATTGTATTCTGGATTTAGAAAATTGCTGGTTTGAG
>JAMWZR010000023.1 GCA_024282035.1 Nitrosomonas sp. | reverse complement strand
TCGTCGTGATAATCTCTACCTTGCAGTTCTTAAATTATTACGCCTAAACCCGCTTTAACTTCCTAAGACCCAAAAATATATCTGCTACAGAAAAAAAACGCTTGATTTAGTTACAATGCGGATTATAATGCGTGCATTTTTACCACAAACAAACTTACTGATAAGGAGGTCATCATGATAGCTATCAAGAACTATTTTGCTCCAGTTGATCAAGTCAATTCCCATATTCCTGAAACGTAGTCATTTATAAAAGGAAATTCACATGTCTAGACGTTCCTCTACACTGCAAAAAACTGATCAATCTGAAGTTTTATTCGACACACATCCTGAAGTAACTCTGGACTTTAAGCATGTTCAGAATGAATTAAAAAAAGGCTATCAGCGTCCATTTCTGCTTGTCGATAGTCACATCATCCGACAAAAAGCTCGACGATTTAAAGCGGCCATGCCTCGTGTTCATCCGCATTATGCTGTTAAGGCTAACCCTGACCGTACAGTACTGAAAACTCTCATCGAAGAAGGTACCGGTTTTGAAATTGCATCCATTGCCGAACTTGATTTATTACTCGAATTAGGTGTACCAGCTGCCGAAATTTTCTATAGCAACCCCATGAAATCTCGCGCATATCTCGAGTATGCAGCTGCCAAAGGGGTTGAATGGTATGTATTGGACAGTATTGAAGAGTTACGTAAAATTGTTAGCGTCAAACCCGATGCCAAAATGTATTTGCGCATCGACACACCGAATATCGGTAGTGACTGGCCACTAGCTGGAAAATTTGGAACGCACTTGGCCGATATTCATGAAATTATTCATGAAGCTGCAATCTTGAAAGCCGACTTAGCCGGAGTAACCTTTCATGTCGGGTCTCAATGTCGCAATCCTCAAAACTGGCGTGTTGGTATCGAGCGAGCCAAAAAAGTTTTTGCCGAGATGAAAGCAGCAGGATTGAATCCTCGTTTGCTTAATATCGGCGGTGGATATCCCGTTCGTCATGTAAAACCAATACCATCGATTGAAATTATCGCTCAAGTTATCAATGAAGCGATCGCTGATTTGCCCGAAACCATACGAATCATGGCTGAGCCTGGTCGTTACTTGGTTTCTGATTCGGCTTATTTTGTTTGTAGAATTGTCGGCACAGCTACTCGTAATGGCAAACGCTGGATGTACTGGGATGCGGGCATGTTTGGAGGCGTGATTGAAATCACAGAAGGGCTACGCTACGAAATTATGACTGATCGAAAAGGCAATGCAATACCTTGGTCAGTAGCAGGTCCAACTTGTGATTCCGTTGATGTTTTGGTGCATGACCTGATGCTACCGAGCGACTTGCAAGAAGGAGATTTCATCTATATTCCCAATGCGGGCGCCTATACCACTGCCTATGCAAGTAACTTCAATGGATTTCCATTACCCGATGTCAAAGTAATATAGGATAAGAAATATCGGGGAATATAATATCAAATCAACAAGAAACACATACGAAGAGGACGAAATGTCATGCATTACGTCCTCTTTATTTCTAACTCTTATATAGTCAACTCAACCACCTAGATCGTACCTTGACGCTCAAGGACGACAAAGTGATACTCCAAATCTCCTGCATTCTCCCCAATACGTTTCTGGCGCTCAATTTCTATCCATTCCATTTGATCAATCTCGGGGAAAAACGCATCACCTTCAAAAACACTTTGAATCTCGGTTACGTAAATACGTTGACAGAAAACAAGAGTTTGTCGATACAATTCTTCACCTCCAATGATAAAACTTTCGCCGCTACCTGTCGTATCATGTTCTTCACAGATTCGTAGTGCGCTCTCAATAGAATTTACGACCAAGGCTCCTGGAATCTTATAATGCAGCTGGCGCGTCACGATGACATTCATTCTTCCTGGCAACGTTCGACCGATTGATTCATAAGTTTTTCGCCCCATTACGATGGCGTGTCCCATCGTCAAAGATTTAAAATGCTTCAAATCATCGGGGAGGTGCCAAGGTAATCGATTATTAATGCCAATGACACGATTTTTTGCCATAGCCACCAACAAGGAAAATCGATGCAAAGTCATACAGCTACAGGAGCTTTAATGGCAGGATACGGATCGTAATTCTCCAATGTGAAATCCTCATAGCCAAACTGGAGAATATCACTGATTTCCGTGTTTATTTTCATGGAAGGTAATGGTTTTGGTAGACGCTTCAATTGCTCATGTGCCTGATCGAGGTGATTGATATAGAGGTGAGCATCGCCCAGTGTATGAATGAATTCTCCCGGCAACAAATCGCATACTTGAGCAATCATGAGTGTCAGCAAGGCATAAGATGCAATGTTGAAAGGCACTCCCAGGAAAATATCGGCGCTACGCTGATATAACTGGCAGGACAAGCGACCCTGAGCAACATAAAATTGAAAGAGCGCATGACAAGGTGGTAGCTTCATCTGCTCCAGATCGCCAACATTCCACGCTGAAATAATCATTCTGCGTGAATCTGGCGTTTTTCTAATTTGCTCTATTACCTGTTTTAATTGATCAATTTTTTGTCCATTGACAGTAGTCCAAGATCGCCATTGTTGACCATATACCGGACCAAGATTACCATCCGCATCGGCCCACTCATCCCATATCGATACACCATTCTGCTGCAAATAACCAATGTTGGTATCACCTTGCAGAAACCACAGTAGCTCGTGAATGATCGATTTGAGGTGGCAACGCTTGGTCGTGACCAGTGGAAATCCATCAGCAAGATCAAAGCGCAACTGGTAACCAAAAACAGAAATCGTACCTGTGCCAGTGCGATCAGACTTTTGATGCCCATGATCAATGACATGACGCATTAATTGAAGATATTGCTGCACTTTAAAGGAAATTCCTCGTCAATATTATGATTGATTACACTAATGGTGCCTGTTTACACGACCAAAAATCATGCAAGACGTATATAATAGCAGCTTATTTAAGCACTCATATCATGGCGAAATGACTTATCCTACAGCCATTCAGAAAATAATATTAAACAGGAAAGTTTTCAATGCTGGCATCACTCTTCCAGAATGCATCACCTATTGATCAATCAATTCGCGCATCACACATTCTTGTTGTAATTCCCAAACAAGAGAAATTATCTAAAAAATACATTATCCCCGGCGAAGCTACATTATTACAAACCATTAACCGTCGCAATCAGACCCAGGTAGATCTTTGCCACAACCCCGTGAATGCAAATCTGGAAGATGGTACTTTATGCGTTTGGGTAATGGTGGACTCCGATACTTCAACATTTGAACAACAAACAGGCTTGCGAAAGGCCGTAAAATTGTTGCTCACTGAAAATCCATCCGAAATTCATATTGCAGTATATGGGAGTACTCAACAAAAGAAAATTTTCTCTGAATTAGCTGTTTACGTAACTTGGATTAACGGTGCCAAACTTCCTGTGCGCAAAAAAAATCCAACCGCAAAACCCATTACCAAGATTTTCCTACACGGCTATAAAGACAATGAAAATTTCACTTCGCAGCGCGCAGTTGCTGAAGGGAATTTGCTGGCTAGAGGACTAACAATTCTTCCAGCCAACGAATTAACCCCTAAAACTTACCGACAACAAATCAAAAGATTGGCAGAAAACGAGGGATGGAAATATGAAGAATACGATATCCAAAAACTTCGAGAAATGGGTGCCGGTGCGTTTGTTGCAGTTGCCCAGGGCAGTGAGTCAGAAGATGCCGCAATAGTACACTTGCAGTATCATGGCAGAAAACACGACAACAATACGAGCAAAACGATCTCTATTGTTGGCAAGGGCATCTGTTTTGACACCGGCGGGCACAACTTAAAACCACCGCGCTACATGCAAGGTATGCATGAAGACATGAATGGTTCAGCTGTCGCCCTAGGTATCTTACTTGCCATTACTCGTGCAGAAATTTCAATAAAACTTGATTGCTGGCTGGCGATTGCACAAAACCATATTAGTCCGCATGCCTACAAACAAAACGACATTGTTACTGCTTTAAATGGGCTTTCAATCGAAATTGTTCATACCGATGCCGAAGGTCGAATGGTTCTGGCCGATACTTTGACGTTAGCAGCAAAAAACAAGCCCGATCTGATCATCGATTTCGCCACTCTAACCGGTAGCATGATAACCGCACTTGGTTCAAGATATTGCGGCATCTTCAGCAATCAAAGCGAATTGATTCAGAAGGCGATAACTGCAGGGTGCCACTCGGGTGAAAGAATTTGTGCTTTTCCAATGGATAGCGACTACAGTGAAAGCTTGGAAAGCAATATTGCCGATATCAAACAATGCGAAATAGGTGGCGAATCAGATCATATTCTTGCTGCCTGCTTCTTAAAGAAATTTATTGATGACACCCCATGGTTGCATATGGATTTGTCTGCGAGCAGTCACAAAGGTGGTCTCGGTGCAGTAGACAGTGATGTAACCGGTTTTGGGGTAAATTGGGCCTTTGAATTTCTGCGAAAAATCTGATGGCGATGTGAAATACCAGTAGTTACTGAATTAACTTTTCACAATCACCAGTTCCTGACCGATAAACAAATCACTAGCGTTATTTCTCGTTTTAATTTTTTTGACAGTAGTGCCATATCGTTTTGCTATATCAGACAAGGTATCACCGGACTTGACCACATGTACACTAGCCTGAAGTATTTTACCAGCTATGTTAGTACTGGCACTGGCAACATTCTCAGTTGAAACTTGCGGTACCAAGATTTTCTGTCCCAACGTTAGATTACGATCTCTGGAAATACCATTAATTGCTTTCAATTGTTTGACCGTTGTTTGAAACCGCGTGGCAATCTCATTAATATTTTCATTTTTCTTGATATGATAAATTTGCCAAGTCACTCTAGGATCGTGATAGGTTTCTAAATTCTTGAGAAAAACATTTTTATTATTCTTGGGGAGCACCAGCATTCTAGGATCCGTAGCAACTTTGATGACGTATCGATTATACGCTGGGTTTAGTGCGGTGAATTCTGATTCGGAAATATTTGCTAGACGTGTTACGAGGGATATGTCGATGGGTTCGTGGATTTTGACTGTTTCAAAATACGGTCGATTAGGTACCGGTCGAAGCTTGATACCATATTTTTTTGAATTGGCGATGATATCTTTGACCGCCAATAATCGATAAACATATTGTTTACCTTCAATAGGTAAATTAAGATCAAAGAAATTGCGCGATCTACCTTTATGTGCACTACGTGACAAGACTTTACTTACAGTCCCTTCACCCAAGTTATACGCAGCAATAGCAAGTTTCCAATCATTGAACTTTTTGTGCAGGTACTGCAAATAATCCAAAGCCGCATTGGTGGAAGCAATTATGTCCCTGCGGTCGTCATGCCACACATTCTGCTCCAGACCAAGAAGCTTTCCTGTCGAAGGCACAAACTGCCATAACCCGGCAGATTGATTATTAGATTTAATCAGTGGGTTGTATGCACTTTCTATAATTGGTAGTAAAGCAATCTCCAGTGGCATGCCACGTCGTTCGATTTCTTCTACAATATAGAAAAGATATTTCTCGCTACTCTTAACGATCAAATTGAACGACTTAGGATTACGTGCATAAGGAAGTTCTAGCTTACGAATAGCATGATGGTCAATAGGACCAGCTATTGAAAAACCACTGCGGACACGATCCCATAAATCGTCGTGATTCAAACTTTCATCTTGTACAAATCTTTCGGCAGAGACTAGTGATGATTGAAGAAAAGAACTGAAGATAAGTACAGAGATGAGAAGAGCAAATAAAATATTTCTATTTAAAATCATTTATATAGCATATTTGTATCTTCACAATGGGCTTAAGGATAACTAAAAAATCAATCTTTGCAAACAAATATTTTTTCCTAACAAATAGGAATAATGATACATTATTCAATAAATACATAACCATATAAACCATAATTAATGTATATTAAGAGATTAATATTTAAAATTGGACTGAAGAGTAAAGTCCTGTAGTGAAATATTCGGCTGGATTTTCCATCCTTTTTTTCGATAATCAACTGTTACATTAGTAAAAATTCCGCCTCGCACATAAAAACGTGCAATCAATCGGAGGTACCTTGGTTTCAATGTAGAAACAAGATCATCCAGAATCTGGTTAGTAACAGCTTCATGAAAAACACCCTCATTCCGAAACGACCAGGTATACAATTTGAGGCTTTTGAGTTCAACACACTTTTTGTCGGGAATATAATCGAGTATCAATGTGGCAAAATCCGGTTGCCCGGTTTTAGGGCATAGACATGTGAATTCAGGGATTTCCATATGAATATGATAGTCCCGATTGGGATAGGGATTGGGAAATATTTCAATATTTTTCTGAGGCTTACTAGACATTGTTAATGCTCTTATTTAAGTAATTCGGTTACAATATTTCTTGCTCTTAGCGGCGCCATACATACGCCTTACACATTATAACTGCTTTATTTCTTATAGAAAATTGCGATTAGCCCAAATCAAACTGGCCGGCTTCAAATCTTTCGTTGATCCAACCCAAATACCTCTATCCAACAATCTTGTCGGAATTGTTGGGCCTAACGGCTGTGGAAAATCCAATATCATCGACGCATTGCGGTGGGTATTAGGCGAATCAAAAGCGTCTGCACTACGTGGGGACTCCATGCAAGATGTGATTTTTTCTGGCTCAAACCAACGCAAAGCCTTGGGAAGAGCAAGTGTGGAAATCGTTTTCGACAATAGTATCAACAAAGTAACCGGGCAATGGGCGAGTTATAGCGAAATTGCGATCAAACGAATCTTACATCGCGACGGTGTTTCTCAATACTATATCAATAACTTGCAAGTCAGACGTCGCGATATTTCTGATCTTTTTCTCGGAACAGGTGTCGGTGGAAAAGGCTATGCCATAATCGAACAAGGCATGATCAATCGAATTATTGAAGCTAAACCACAAGAATTGCGAAGTTTTCTTGAAGAAGCGGCAGGCATCTCGCAATACCGAGAAAGAAGACAGGAAACGGCAACTCGTTTGACCGAAACACGTAAAAATCTGACACGACTTGAAGATATTTGCCAGGAACTTGATATCCAGTTACATCACCTCGAAGCTCAGGCAAAACTTGCACAACAATATCAGCAATTACAACAAAAACTGCAAACTACCCAATCCCTGCTATGGTTGCAGCGCATACAGGAAGCCACCAAACTCTATGACAGTTCTAATAAAGGAATCAATCGCTTAGAAAATGAAGTTAATGCTTTATTGAATAAACATGAAATAACTGAAGCACAGCTTGATAAGTGCAGAGAGCAGGAACATCAAATCAATGAGAAGATGCTAAACACACAAGGTGAGCTATATGCTGCGGATGCTGAAATCGGTCGCATCGATCTGGAAATCAATCATCTTCAGCAAAATAAAATACGACTCACACATCAAATAGAATTGATTGAACTCGATCTCGTCAAATGTGGTGATCTACAGGAAAAAACCTGTTTGAACCTCGTGCATTGGACTAAAGAAAAATCTGAGGCGGAAGCATTACTCGATACGCACAAACTAACTAACGATCGCTTACAAATCGAGTTACCTGATGCAGAAGCCGATTTCCTGCAACAACAGGACAAAATTGCCACGTTAAGAAATAACTTGCTTACCCTGAAACAGGACAATCAACTACAGGAAAACCGTACATCGCACGCTCACAAAAATCTGCAGCAACTTGGAATTCGATTATCTCGTTTACAACAAGAAATGACTGAACTTCCAAGTGTAGATAAGACACAGTTATATACTCTTAAAGTCCAGGCTGATGATATCGAGAAAAAACTGTTTCAGGAACAAGCTAATCTCGAGCAAATTGGCATAAAGCTAGTAGAAGCAACACAATCAAAACAGCACATTTCAAAAAACCTGCAGCAATTGCAGCATGCACATTCCGAATTCAGTGCACGCCGTCAGGCACTGCAACATTTGCAACAGAAACTCGAAAGCAATACCCGATTGGCACATTGGCTTAATCAACAAAAACTCGATGCATTGCCGCGATTATGGCAAAAAATTCAAGTCACGCCCGAATGGGAAACTGCACTAGAGGCAGTTTTACGAGAACGCCTGAATAGCATCGAGATGAGTCAACTCGAATTCTCGAATGAGTGGCGTAATGTTATTCCTCCAGGCAGATGGGCAATGCACGAAAAATCGACCACAGTATCAAACATACTGACAGTTGAGCCGCCACCAGTGGAAAATGACAAACCGAAGTTGCTTGATCATGTCACTACAACAGAATCACAACTTGCTGATCTGCTGCGGGATTGGCTACAGCATATTTATATCGTCACCGATCTTGAAACGGGTCTGACTCAGCGAACACTACTGCAACATGGCGAAACACTGATCACGTCACAAGGACACACCCTTACCCGCAATAGTTTGACATTTTATGCACCTGATTCGCAGCTGCATGGTGTACTTGGCAGACAGCAAGAACTCAAGCAACTCGATAAAGAAATCGGACGATTAAACAAATCTATTTCACAGCAAAGCAAAGAGCTTGAAAATGCTCTGCAGCTGAGTAATAAACTAAACCAGGCATCACAACAGGCCAATTCGAGTAGCAAACAGTTGTCGCAACAGCGCCACCAATTACAACTAGAATTCGTTAAATTATCGCAATTACATGAGCAGGCAGCACATCGGAGGCTCCAGATCGACAGCGAATTGCACGAAATAGAACAAGCTCGCGCAACCGAACTTACATTGCTAGAATCCGCCAATCTCAATATCAAAGACAATGCGATCCAGATTACGAACTTGGAGCAAGCAATTCAGCAAGCTCAATCGACTTGGGATGACGCCAATCGGACCTTGAATGATTTACGTACGAACCTGCAGCAATCATCAAGGCAACAACAAGAAACAGTATTTCACATCAAAACTTGTAGTAATAAACTCACTGAAATCGAGCATAGCTTGCAGTCGTTACAAAATGAACTGCAAACCTTGTCATCACGCAAATCAAATACGCTCAGAGAATTAGAAAGCCTGGATGACAGTTCTCTTATTCATCAATTAGAGGCAGCCAGAGTTCGCCGCGACCATACTTCACAGATTCTCGCCAATACTAAACAGGAGGCTGAAAATCTAGCCAATCTGTTGCGTGAATCTGAACGTACTCGAATGACATGCGAGCAATCGATTTACACACACCGCACTGCCTTGAATGAATATCAGCTTAAGGCGCAAGCTGCCAAGCTCACCGCCGAGCAACACCAAGCCATGCTTCAGGAATGCAAAGTCGATAGCGCAGCTTTGGCATCGCAGACGGGAAAGAAATCGATCAATACCTTGCAAACCGAAATCAATCGTACTCAAAACGAAATCGCAGGATTGGGTTCCGTTAATCTTGCCGCTCTAGAGGAGCTGGAAGCAACGCACACTCGCAAAACCGGTTTGATTGCACAAATGCAAGACCTGATCACAGCCATTGAAACCCTTGAAAACGTGATTCAGCAAATTGACCAGGAAACTCGGTTACGCATGCAGCAGACGTATGATCAAGTCAATCAACATTTAAGCGATATTTTCCCGATCATTTTTGCTGGAGGACGAGCAAGGCTGGAACTATGCGATGGTAAAATCCTTGATGCCGGGTTGCAGTTGACGGCTCAACCACCTGGAAAGAAAAACAGTTCCATTCACCTTCTGTCTGGTGGTGAAAAAGCTCTAACTGCACTGGCACTGATTTTTTCATTATTTCGCCTCAATCCGGCCCCGTTCTGTCTACTGGATGAAGTCGATGCACCTCTCGATGATGTCAACACCAATCGCTTTTGTGAGCTAGTTAAAACAATGTCGACAAACACACAGTTTGTATTCATCAGTCACAACAAAATTACCATGGAAATAGCGCAGCAACTGATCGGCGTCACCATGCAAGAGCAAGGCGTATCCAAAATCGTAGCTGTTGAAATAGCCGATGCCATCAGCATGGGCGGTCGCGTAAAAGAGCAAGTTGGCTAGATTTACA
The DNA here is from genome assembly GCA_024282035.1 of Nitrosomonas sp. Lineage (GTDB taxonomy): Bacteria > Pseudomonadota > Gammaproteobacteria > Burkholderiales > Nitrosomonadaceae > Nitrosomonas. The sequence continues at coordinate 26,191 of JAMWZR010000023.1, read as the reverse complement.
GTTGAACATATAAAGCCGGCATGATCTAATTCGGTGTGCCTTAAACGAGGGTATTTCAGGAGATGATATGGACATATTGAGCAACATGAGTGATTTGCAGTTAAGTTTGATTATCATCGGAATTTTGGTCATAGCCGGCGTAGCCATCTTTAACTGGTTTCAGCAGCAACGTTATCGCCGTAAAATACAGGAAGCATTTGATCATGAACATCATGACATTCTGTTGAACACGCAGGATACCGACGAAACATCACAACGAATCGAGCCCAGATTCAACAAACCCGAACCTTCTGAAATCTCCCATGATTCATTCGATCATCATGACCTATCTGACAACATTGGCGATCTAAACAAAGTTTCCATTCCGAGCCATGTCCCGTCAGCGAACATAAACCCTGCTCCGTTGGTTTCCACTTCGACATCTCCTTTGCTGGATTATGATGGAAATACGAATTATCTTGTCAATATCAAATCCGATTCAATCATCGCCAATACCTATGTCGCCAAATTACTACAGCGCAAATTTGATTTTGGCAAACCCGTTTATTGGCTTGGACAGCGACATGTTGATGAACCTTGGGAAGAAATTACCAACGAATCTAATGCTGAAGGAGATGGCTATACCGCTCTGCGTGGCTGTCTTCAATTAGCTGACCGCGCAGGCGCCGTTAGCGAAGTCAATCTATCCAAATTTCGTGATTTGATTCAGGATGTTGCTTCACAAGTTCATGCCACTGCTGATTGTCCAGATATTGTCAGTTCTCATGACAAAGCTGTAAAACTAGATAAATTCTGTGCTGATGTAGACATCATGATTGGAATCAATATCATCAGTAAAGATGAAGGTGCATTTGTTGGTACAAAAATTCGTGCATTGGCCGAAGCATCTGGTTTCAAGCTGGAATCCGAAGGTATTTTTAAATATCGCGATGATAACAATCAAGTTCTATTCACTTTGAGTAACTATGAGAACACACCATTCCTACCAGAGAAAATGAAATCGCTAACGACCCATGGGGTCACTTTCCTGCTAGATGTCCCCCGAATTGCACACGGAGAAAGAGTTTTTGATCAAATGACGCATCTGGCAAAAATCTTTTCAAATACGCTGGGAGGCATCATGGTCGATGATAACCGTGTTCCACTCAGTGAAAGTGGCATTCATAAAAGCAAACAGCATTTGATCGAAATCCAAACTGCCATGAAAAAAAACCATATCATTGCAGGCAGCCCCAGTGCTCTGCGCTTATTTGTTTAAATTATCAATTGAATTATAATTGTGCAGATTATGTGATATGGCCTGAGTCAATTTCAATCCTGCATTTTGCATAACATTTTGTGTGGAGATCTTAATGAATCAATCATCAAATTCAGATTCTTCTTTTGCACCCATTGAAGTTAAGCTGGAATCTGGTAAAGACTATTATTGGTGCGCCTGTGGAAAAAGTAAGTCACAACCATTCTGTGATGGCTCGCACAAAAATACCACGATTACACCACTCAAATTCAGCATCAACGAAAATCGCACGGCTTGGCTATGCACCTGCAAGAAAACCGGTAATGCGCCATTCTGTGACGGCACTCACCGGAAGTTATAGTTCTCACACTACTTTTTACTACTAAAATCCATACTTAATTCCTGCAGCCAGAGAGTTAGGTGTAATAATGCAATTTGATTCGCTTTACAATCAACCTTTAAAGGTTCAGTCATAGGGTGTTTCAATGGATGCAGAGCTGAAATCTCTCGAAAAAAAAATTTCCATACTTTTAAGTCAATATAAAGAGATCTGCCAAGAAAACAATAAACTACGAAAAGCACTTGCAGATTCATATGCACAAAATGAAATACTGAGTGAGAAAATACATATTGCAGCCGGTCGACTGGAAACGCTTCTTTTAAATATGCCAGAAAATGAATAGTAAAAATCTGAATATCACCATCATGGGTCGTGATTTTCACATTTCCTGCCCTGATGAAGAACAAGAAGAAATTGAACTTGCAGCCACTTATCTAATTGATAAAATTCAGGAGATCAAAGCAGAGGGTAAAGTTATCGACTCAGATCGAATTGCCATTATAGCGGCATTACGGATCGCACATGAGTTACTAATGCTTCGTCACGGCACGGGCTTTGACATCGATGAATTTAAGCGTAGAATTGTATCAATTAAGAAAAAAGTTGATGAAGTAATTGCAAAAAAAGATGTTTAAGTATCATATAGTAGAGCGAGTGTAGAGTTCATCCCTGCGATGTTCGTTAAGGTTTATATTCTTTGAACCAATTCATAAAAAATGGTTGTGGATTATAGTGATACTGTTGTGCGCGCCTGCTAAGGATGTGCCTGATGTATCCATGAAACAACCACCTTGGACCTTAAGGTTCAAGATGATAGCCTGACGGCATATGTGGGGAGCTTATTTGGGGATATGGTTCATCGAATGGACCCTATCCCCTTGCTTCATCGATTATTAATTTTGCTAATCACGTTCCCCACCCAACAAGTCTGTGTATCCAATCCGTAAAACTTGCCTTTTTGATATCGGTAAGGTTCTGCTCGATTTCGATTTTGAATCATCTCTACTAAAATTGATACCGGAAGCAGTCCCCAATCCTGCAGAGCGCATACAACAGATCATGGTACAAAAAGATTCCCTAGAAACAGGGTTCTTGGATCCGAACAGCTTTGCCGACTGGTCTTTACGCATTCTTGAGAGCAATGCAACACGAGAACAGTTCTATCATGCATGGCGGAATATCTTCACAATCAATATCTCAATGTGGAATTGCGTTCGCAAATTGACTCACGATGGGCATCGATTGATTCTAATATCCAACATCAATGCCATTCACTGTCCCTGGATTTTTGAAACCTATCCGGAGTTCTCGCTGTTTGAAAATAGAGTACTATCGTTTGAAGTGGGTGCCTTAAAACCAACTCCCAGCATTTATGAATATGCCATCAATACATACCAATTGAATCCAGCAACAACGCTTTACATCGACGACCAGGCACTCAATATCGCAATCGGGAGAGCAATGGGTTTACAGTGCTGGCAGTATGACCTGTACGATCATACTGCATTTGAAAATTGGCTTGAAACAGTGCTGAATACTGACTGATCTTTTCTGCCAAACGGTTTGAACTTTTTATTTTTCCGCCAAAAAATGTTCAACCATTGCCTGTTTGTAATCAATCTGACCGAACGATACATCCTTCAGTTCACCCTTGCGATCAAACAGAATACATGATGGTGTGCCTTGTAATGCAAACCGCTCGAAGGTTTCCGCTTTCATGCTTTTTTGCTGCAAATAATGTTTAACTTGCTGCAATACGGTCTGTTTCTGACTCTCATCAAGACTTTCATACTGCGGCAAAAAATGGCGTGCATAGTGCAAAACCCGATCGTCCGTGACGGGCTCGGTATCCGCCGTTACTCGATCCATACCGACTGCGAAAGGGATGGGCCAAGCCAGCTTGCCTTGCTTTAACAAACCATGGCGATCGAGTGCCTTGAATGTTTCACCAATCACTTCCCCAGTTGTTACCAGTTTTTGCAAATTTTCGAGTGTATTTTTATCGTAATCCTCAAAAGCCGTTGCCAAGCCAATTACGACTAGCCCCCGCTCATGGTACCGCTCGTGCAGTTCAACCGCTCGCGGTAATGAATACAAAAAGCACCCCGGACAATTGACCTGAAAAACCTCGATCAATACCACCGAGCCAAGCAGTTCATTCATTACGATAGGGTCACCTTGCACCCAGGATTCAACGGAAATATCAGAAAGCGAGTGATTATTCATGATTAAAACAGTTAAAATGAGTAGAAATAGGTTTAAAAATTTATGAACAATCGCACAGGATTGAATGCGCAATAGTATACCGGATACATAATTAGCGCATGCTCCCATGCAAGAAGATATATTCCGCCCCCTCGAGAACCCATGTTGTAACACGAAACCATGCGTTATTGGTTGATGAAATCTGAACCTTATGAATTCAGTGTGGATGATTTTGCTGATTCTCCAAACCAAACCATCGCTTGGGAAGGCGTGCGCAATTACCAATCACGCAATTTCATGCGCAACCAAATGTCCATAGGAGATCAAGTTTTCTTTTATCATTCCTGTTGCAAGGATCCGGGTATCGTGGCAATTGCAGCAGTGAGTAAGGCTGCCTACCCAGATGCCACGCAATTTAATCGACAAAGCAAATATTTCGATCCCAAAGCTACACCAGACGATCCACGTTGGCACAACGTTGAACTGACATTGACCAGGCGAATCCGATTAATCCCCATCAAGGAGCTACGACGCCATCCCGAGCTTGAAAAAATGCGTGTACTGCAAACCGGCAATCGCTTGTCGATCACACCGGTGGATCCATCCGAATGGCAGTTCATCATGAGTATTTTGTAGTACAACGGAATTGAGTATCAGGACCGCATCATGGAATGGTGGTTGATTTATCTTCTAACAGGCGCTTTCGTTGGATTCTTTGCCGGCATGCTCGGTATTGGAGGTGGGCTGATTATTGTCCCAATTCTGATCACTGCATTCACAGCACAAGATTTTCCAACGGATCGGATCATCCATCTCGCCTTGGGAACAACCATGGCGACGATCATTTTCACCGCTGCCTCCAGTCTGCGTACACATCACCACCATGGCGCGGTGGATTGGCACATCGTTCGTTACATTACTCCGGGTATTTTACTGGGAACCTTTGCTGGCGCTGGACTTGCCAGCTCTCTGACGAGCCAGTTTCTAAGCATTATTTTTGTCCTGTTCATTTTTTATGCCGCCACACAAATGCTGATGCAATTCCGTCCAGGCGCGCTTTTTCAGCTACCAGGCAAAATTGGTTTATTTATCACTGGAACGATAATTGGTGGTGTGTCCAGTTTGGTTGCAATCGGAGGAGGATTGTTATCAGTACCTTTTTTGTCGTTATGCAATGTCAAACTGCAGCGTGCAATCGGTACCGCCGCTGCCATCGGTTTTCCGATAGCACTGGCTGGTACCTTGGGTTACATCGTCAATGGGCTATTGCAGCATGAACCGCTTCCCGATCACAGTCTCGGCTATGTCTATTTGCCGGCATTATTTTGGCTGGTTGCTGCCAGCATGCTGACTGCACCATGGGGAGCAAAACTCACTCACTCGACCAAAACAGTCATCATCCGAGCTATTTTTGTTGTGTTGCTGTATGGCCTCGGAATTAGAATGCTATTGACACTGTTTTGACGCTCAACTGACCCATTAAGCAAGTCAATTGGCGGATTTAGCCATTGCAATGGAACGCATCACGATGTCCTGAGCTTCACTTGCATCACCCCAGCGCCCTACCCGCACCCATTTCTCCGGTTCGAGATCCTTGTAATGCGTGAAAAAATGTTCGATCTGCTGAAACACGATATCGGGCAAATCCGCACGTTCGCGTACATGGGCATAGTATGGAAAGGTTTTATTGTCAGGAACACAAATCAACTTTTCATCGCCGCCATGCTCGTCTTCGAGATGCAGTAATGCAATCGGCCGCGCGCGCACCACGCATCCCGCCAGAAACGGCGAACGTGCGATGACCAACGCATCCAGAGGATCGCCATCATCGCACAAGGTATGCGGTATGAACCCATAATTTGCAGGGTAACGCATGGGAGTATGTAAAATGCGATCGACAAACAATGCACCGGAGCGTTTATCAAATTCATATTTGACTGGCTCACCGCCGGTGGGCACTTCGATAATGACATTGACATTGCCAGGCACATTGGCACCGACGGGAATCGCGCTGATATCCATGAAATTAAATTTCTCTTTTGATTTTTGAAAGAAATGATGAAGAAGGTAATCTAACTCGTTTCGAGTGTACTAATCAGCAACAGGGCTGTCAAACCTGCACTGCCATCGGCGAATTGCCAATAGATCAGCATCAATTGTTCGTACGCAGTAAATCAATCATGCAGCTGCTTTTCTGGTTGATTCAATGTCGACCACGGATAATCCCTTATATGCGCTTGCCATTCTTCCCCACGATAACGATTAACACGCAATATGGCCAAAACAATCACGATGAGAATGGGTAACGTAAAAATCAATATTCCTGTCAAAGCAATCAGATACTCGCCTATCCAAATCGTGACAGCCCAGTTGAAAATCAGTACAGACAAATAAAGAACCGGTCCCAACAGTGAACGCCATGGCATTGCAAAAACACCATACGGCACTGACACATCGGGTTTCCGGTCAGTCCACTGCAATGCCGCAACAAGTACAAAACTGGTTAGCAACCAGCCAAGATAATTCGAAATCGGTACGCCAAAATGCAATCCGTTCTCATAGTAACCGTATATCTGTCCAAGAAACCATCGATTACCTTGCAACGCTACCGGATCGATAATGATGTCCAGAAATGTTTGCAGGAAAGCACCCAGAACTAGCGCAGCCCATGATTGCCGGATAGCTCGTGTTTCAAGCGTTATCAAATCAGTACCTTTAGTCGCTAAAGGCGACAGGATAAACAATGCAGTCGTATAACTGCAGTACGTCAAAAAAACGTACGATAGCGAATCAAAAAATGGCACTCCCCACACCCACAACTCACGATGACTGGTATCGTCGATGTAATAGTACCAGCCATAAGGAAATCCGGTGGAAATCGAAAGTTTCTCCGAAGTAAATGCGATGAGGTATCCAACGACAGCAAAAATTAAGGTCTTGCGCCACCCCACATGTGGCACACAGGCCAGTAAAAATGCCGCAAAAAAACTGAACACATATGGCCGCATGATAAGTGTGTCAATGGCGAGGTCAAGCATGAACAATTCCCTTGCTGATGAGCAAACTTCAATCAGATGGTGTATTTAATGAGTTGAGTGTTAGGTTAATTCTATCTATGAATACTGTGGTCAATAATTGTTGAATAACCATTTCACTCCGTGAAATTCTCTACCAGCAATCTTAGCGCCTCCTGATACTTTTCCACTGTTTGCTTTAAAACATCGTCCGGCAATTCCGGTCCAGGTGCCTGTTTGTTCCAATCCTGCGTTTCCAACCAGTCGCGCACGAATTGTTTGTCGAAGCTTGGCGGGTTTTGGCCAGGTTGATAGTGATTAGCTGGCCAGAAGCGGGATGAATCAGGGGTTAGTACTTCGTCAATCAAGTAGAGTTCGCCTTGTGCATCCAAACCAAACTCGAATTTGGTGTCGGCGATGATGATGCCGTGTTGTAGTGCATAATCAGCAGCCTCGGTATAGAGTTGAATGGCCTTGGCGCTGACTTTTGCGGTCAGTTCCTTGCCAAGCAGTTTTTCCACTTCGACGACAGAAATGTTTTCATCGTGTACTCCGGCAGCAGCTTTGGTCGAGGGCGTAAAAATTGCACCATTGGGTAGTTTGTCAGCCAGTTGTAATCCAACAGGCAGAGGAATGCCGCAAATCGCACCGGTTTGCTGGTAATCCTTCCAGCCAGAGCCAACGACATAGCCACGCACAATAGCTTCGATCGGCAACGGTTTCAATCGGCGAATCACGAAAGCACGTCCTTCCACTTGGCTGCATTCGCAGTCGGCGACGATCGACTCCGGTGCGATACCGGTCAAATGATTTGGCAAAATATGCGCCAACTTGTCGAACCAGAACTGCGACAGCGCGGTGAGAATTCTGCCTTTACCAGGTACGGCAGTTGGCAGAATCACGTCAAAGGCCGACAAGCGATCAGTTTGCACGATCAGCAGCTTGTCGTCACCGACAGCATAAATGTCACGCACCTTTCCACGATGTACAAGTGGCAAGCTGGTAATTGAGGTTTCAAACAAGGCAGTGGATGCATTCATGAGGATTGCAGTGATTAGTAGTTAAGTTGTTTCTTAATATCCAGGGCATCGTGCAAGGCGCTGGCTGTATCGTCGGCAAGCACAGTGTAATGCCCCATCTTGCGTCCCGGACGCGCCTCTTTTTTGCCATATAAATGCAACTTTGCGGCTGGGTACTGCAGTACTCTACTCCAGTCAGGTTCGCCGCGGTGCCACAAATCCCCGAGTAGATTGACCATTACTGCTGAGCTATGTTGGGTGGTGTCGCCCAATGGCATACTGCACAATGTGCGTACTTGCTGCTCGAATTGCGAAGTGATGCAAGCATTGATCGAATAATGTCCACTATTGTGTGGCCGTGGTGCGATTTCATTGATCAGCAGCTGATCATCCTGCAGAACGAAAAATTCGACGCAAAGTACGCCCTGATACTGCAGTGCTCCGGCTACCTGACAAGCCATCTCTTGTGCACGTTGCGCCAGTTCCGGTGTAATTCTCGCAGGGATAATACTGACATCCAGAATACCGTCGACATGCTGATTCTCTGCGGGTGGAAATGTCGCCACTTTACCATCAGCGTTGCGAGCCACAACGACCGAAATTTCGCATTTGAGCGGCATGAACTTTTCCAGCACGCATATCGACTGGTTCAGTTGTCTATAAGCTGCCTGCAGTTCGTCACGATGATGCACGATCTTCTGCCCTTTACCGTCATAGCCAAACTGGCTTGCCTTCAGTATTCCCGGCAGGAAATAATCGATATCTTCGTCATCCAGATCCTGTTGCCGTGTGATGACAGCGAACGAAGCCACAGTAAAACCATTATTGGTGAGAAACTGTTTCTCCGTAACCCGGTTCTGGGCTATGAACACACTTTGTGCATCCGGACTGACGACACGATTCTTGGCTAATTGTCGCAACGATTCTGCCGGAACATTCTCGAATTCGGTGGTAATTGCTTCACACTGCGACACTAGTCGCTGAAGCGCCGATGGATCGGTAAAATCCGCACGAATATGGTCATCGGCAACGTTACTTGCGGGGCAATCCTCCGCCGGGTCCAGAACGGTGACGCAATAACCTATTTGTTGCGCTGCTTGCGTGAACATACGCCCCAGCTGCCCGCCCCCCAGCACACCCAGCATAGCACCCGGCAGAATGGGTTTCATTGCGGTAATTCAGATGCCATGACCGAATCAGCCTGTTGCTGTCGGTAAGCACTCAACTGTGCACTCAGTTCACTGTTATAGACCGCCAGTAACGCCACGGCAAACAATCCGGCATTGGCTGCCCCTGCCTCGCCGATAGCAAACGTGGCGACAGGAATACCTTTGGGCATTTGAACGATGGAGAGCAGTGAATCCAGTCCCTGCAGATGTTTCGAATTGACGGGCACTCCCAGAACGGGCAGCGTCGTTTTGGCTGCGATCATACCCGGCAAATGTGCGGCACCACCCGCCCCTGCTATGATGCACTGAATTCCACGTCCTTTAGCCTGCTCTGCAAAATCGAACATGACATCCGGTGTACGATGTGCCGAAATCACTCTAGCCTCGTAGACGATATGAAATTCATCCAAAATCTTCACGGCATGTTGCATGACATCCCAGTCACTTTTACTACCCATAACGATGCTAATCAACGGTTTCATTTAATCATGCTCGCTCAAAAAATTAACATTTCACCCCATATAGACTCGCAACACCCGCTTGCAAATATTCGGCGGGGTATTTTATAAGTCTGTACAATATTTGTGTGATTTATTTCGCCTGTTGCATCAGCGGCGATACAATGACTATTATACTGCCCTCAAGGTGTGACGAATTTAACGAACCACTGATTCAGCAGGTTATTCAATCCATCAGCAACGACAGATTTTATCCACTTTCTCAAATGGTGAATTAGAGCGATGAATTTTCAACGTGGAAAACAAAGCGACGAACCGGAAATTAATCTGGTTCCCATGATTGATGTTTTGCTGGTCATACTGATCTTTCTGGTGGTAACTACGACATATTCCAAATTTGCCGAACTTGAAATCAGTTTGCCACAAACCAGCACGGAAGAAGTCGACAAGAGTGTCGACAAACCCAACAGCATCGATATCACGGTCAGCACTTCGGGAGACTACACCATCAACAAGACACCAATCAAATCTTCCAGTATCGAAGGTTTACGTGATGCGCTACGGACTGCTGCTCAAAACCTGACCGATCCGTTCATTATCATTCATGCTGATGCCAAAGCCGCGCACCAGTCGGTCATCACAGTAATGGAAGCAGCGCGCTTGGCCGGATATAGTAAAATCACCTTCACCACGGAAACCAGCCAGGGACAATAATCAGAAAGACCCGAATCAACCCAACTACATAAGGATTAGCCATGGTCGACTGGTCAAAAATTACAGCATTATTCAATACGCGCAACTCATCCAATAAGGAGCAAACAATGACAAGCAATTTAGACAATTTCTCAAAAGCGGCACAATCTGGTTCACAATACATACTGGCTCCCTTGCCTTACGCCAACAATGCACTGGAACCAGTCATTTCGGCCAATACGTTGAGTTTTCACTACGGAAAACACCACAAAACCTATGTCGACAACCTGAACAACCTGGTCGCCAACACCGATCTATCAGGTCAATCACTCGAACAGATTATCAAAGCCACAGCAGGCCAAGCTGACAAGGCTGCCATTTTCAATAACGCAGCCCAGGTCTGGAATCATATGTTTTACTGGCACAGCCTAAAACCAAACGGTGGCGGAGATCCTTCCCCGGCTCTCAAGCAGAAAATCGAGGTAGCTTTTGGCAGCGTCGAAGCCTGCAAAAAAGAATTTGCTCAAGCGGCCGTTACACAATTTGGCAGCGGCTGGGCCTGGCTAGTACAGGATGGCGATAAAATCGCCCTGGTCAAAACCGGAAACGCAGAATCCCCAATCACTCGGAACGTACGACCACTGCTGACCATCGATGTTTGGGAACATGCCTATTATCTTGACTACCAGAATCGTCGTGCCGACTATGTCAATACCATTCTGGACAAGCTGATCAACTGGGATTTTGCCGCAGCCAATCTTGGTTAATGTATAGAACCCATGACTGATATCACCATCGCCCTGTCAAAAGGGCGAATTTTTGAAGATACGGCACCACTGCTAAAAGCGGCAGGAATCATCGCCCAAGACGACCCGGAATCATCACGTAAGCTGATTCTATCCACCAATCACGACAATGTTCGCCTGGTCATCGTCCGTGCTTCCGATGTGCCCACCTATGTACAATACGGTGCCGCCGATCTTGGCATAGCCGGTAAGGATGTGCTGCTGGAACATGGTGGCATGGGACTGTATCATCCGCTGGATCTCAATATCGCCCGTTGTCGCATGATGGTCGCCGTTCCAGAGCATTTCGACTACGAATCGGCGGTCAAGCAAGGTGCAAGGCTACGGATTGCCACCAAATATGTACAAACGGCGCGAGAGCATTTTGCCGCCAAGGGAGTCCATGTCGACCTGATCAAGCTGTATGGATCGATGGAATTGGCACCTCTGGTAGGCTTGGCCGATGCCATAGTGGATCTGGTATCCAGTGGCAATACCTTGAAAGCCAATCATCTCAAGGCTGTTGAGGAAATTATGCCCATTTCTTCACGGTTGATCATTAATCAGGCGGCCTTGAAACTCAAGCGTGACACCATCCAGCCAATTCTCGATGCTTTTTCCGCAGCCATCGACTCACAGCCGTGATGATCCACGATACTGGAAACTTTCACCATTATGATTCAAATTAAAAGACTCCATTCGACCGATCCCGACTTTCAGATCAGCCTTGAACGCTTGCTGGCATTTGAAAATGCCCAGGATGACGCGATCGATGCCACAGTTGCAAACATCCTTGCTGACATACGCAAGCGCAAGGATGCTGCGCTGATCGAATTTACCAATCGTTTTGACAGACTTTCGGTCACAACCGCCGGACAACTCGAATTAACACAAGATCAATTGCAGCAATCCCTCGCAGCTTTGCCTTCGTCACAACGTAGCGCACTCGAACAAGCTGCCGAAAGGATACAGCAATATCATGAAAAGCAACCTCTCGGTTCTTGGCAATACACCGAAGCCGACGGCACCCTGCTAGGGCAGAAAGTGACTCCATTGGACCGAGTAGGATTGTATGTTCCCGGTGGCAAGGCATCCTATCCTTCTTCCGTACTGATGAACGCCATTCCTGCCAAAGTAGCCGGTGTACAAGAATTGATCATGGTGGTACCCACTCCCGGAGGAGAAAAAAACGACATGGTTCTGGCAGCGGCAGCCATCAGCCAAGTTGATCGCGTATTCACCATTGGTGGTGCACAAGCCATTGGTGCTCTGGCCTATGGAACGGAAACCATCCCCCAGGTCGACAAGATAGTCGGTCCTGGCAATGCCTATGTCGCTGCTGCCAAGCGCCGTGTTTTTGGCATTGTCGGTATCGATATGGTGGCGGGTCCTTCCGAAATTCTCGTGATCTGCGACGGCAAGACAGACCCGGACTGGATCGCCATGGATCTATTTTCTCAAGCAGAGCACGATGAACTAGCGCAGTCCATTCTGTTATCACCGGATGCCGATTTTCTCGATCGAGTCCAACATAGTATCGATCGCCAGCTTTCTGCAATGCCCAGGCAGGCCGTCATTCGTGCTTCACTGGAAAACCGCGGCGCCCTGATTTTAGTAAATAATCTCGAGGAAGCGTGCAGCATCGCTAATGTCATTGCTCCTGAGCACTTGGAATTATCCGTCGAACAACCTGAAATCTGGCTAAAGCACATTCGGCACGCCGGGGCCATTTTTCTAGGCCGCAACGCCTGTGAAGCACTTGGAGATTATTGCGCCGGCCCCAATCATGTGTTGCCGACTTCACGTACCGCACGTTTCTCTTCACCCCTTGGGGTTTATGATTTCCAAAAACGCAGCAGTCTGATCCAGGTTTCAGAACAAGCCACAACCAAGCTGGGAGAGATCGCTGCCACCTTGGCTTATGGCGAAGGCTTGCAGGCGCACGCACTGTCTGCCGAATATCGCTTCAAAAAACATTGATACTGAAATTACCATCCACACAACCATGAAGATGTGAAATTGGCCATGCCAGTCATCACTTCGCGCGATCATCCACTGGTCAAGCAATTGGTCAAAATCGAGGGGTCAACTGCATATCGCAGGAAAACCGGCCTGACAATGATTGATGGTATCCATCTGATTCAGATTCATTACTCGGTGTTTGGTCCTCCGCGAAACCTGATCGTCAGCCAGTCCTATTTCGATGACAAGGAAAACAAGCGTTTTTTAAACATGCTGTTTGGAAATACCGATCCCAAAATTACCATTCTCGATGACAGCTTGTTCCGGTTTGTTGCTCCAGTTAAAACACCCACAGGCGTGCTGGCACTGATTGATGTTCCTGACAAACAGGAATCGAGTAGTAATCGGGAAGTGTTCAGCGTACTGCTTGAAGCCATCCAGGATCCCGGCAACCTCGGTTCCATCCTGCGCTCGGCAGCTGCTGCCAATGTCAGGGATGTCTATCTTTCCAAACAGTGCACCGATGCCTGGTCCCCCAAGACTTTACGGGCCGCAATGGGTGCACATTTTTTTCTACGCATTCACGAAAACAGCGATCTGATTGAAACCACTAGCAAATTTCCAGGCTCGGTCATTGCCACTTCGATTCAAGCCACCAAGAACCTGTTCGAAACATCTCTTTCCGGTCCGACTGCATTTGCCTTTGGCAACGAAGGTTCAGGATTGTCCAAAGAAATGATCGAAGCCGCTCACGATAACATGGCCATCATCATGCCTGGCAAAACCGAATCCCTCAATGTCGCTGCAGCTGCTGCAATCTGTTTCTTTGAAAAGGTTCGCCAGGATAAAGCCACTGTAACGCGGAGTGTTGGAACAAAGTAAGGCGCCGGTGTATGATACTGCACTCTTAATATTGCATTTTTTGGAGTTTCCATGAAAATTTCTGTTTTACCTCTCGCTATCCTGCTTGCCAATCTGGCATTTTATTCCGCTTCAGCCATGGCATTACACCACGAACCGCAAGATGCCGAGGAATCCGCTTCGAAAACATCCGCAAATGAAGGCAAAGTACTCTCTTCCATTGATGCGGGCGGCTACACTTACATGGAACTTGAAAATGGCGGCAACAAATTCTGGATTGCTGCCCCCACAACCAAAGTGAATGTTGGCGATCACATCCGCTATGTGCAAAACATGGTCATGACGAACTTCACCAGCAAAACCCTGAATCGTACATTTGGCACACTGATTTTTGTCACTTCGACGGAAGTCAAAAAATAATGCTATGCCACATCGGTAAAGCCGATCAATAATTTGTTCTTGAGATTTTTCAACTCATCACGAAATTGTGCTGCCAACTCGAATTCCAGATTTTTGGCAGCATTCAGCATCTTCTTCTCGACGCGTTGAATCTCTTTCGATAACTGGACCTCATTCATGGTGTCATAGCGCGCCTGGTCTTGCGCGGCTTTGAGATTTTGTTGCGCTGTCTCGTGGTTATACACACCATCGATCAGATCTTTGATACGCTTGTGCACGGACCTCGGTGTAATGTGATGCTGTTGATTAAACAGCATCTGTTTTTCCCGTCTGCGGCTGGTCTCATCGATAGCACGTCGCATCGACTTGGTGATGTTATCTGCATAAAGAATGGCTGTACCATGGATATGGCGTGCTGCACGACCAATGGTTTGAATTAGCGATCTCTCGGAACGCAAAAAACCCTCCTTGTCGGCATCCAGTATGGCAACCAGCGATACTTCCGGAATATCCAGCCCTTCGCGCAGCAAGTTGATCCCCACCAGAACATCGAATTGCCCTAGGCGCAGATCCCGGATGATTTCCACGCGCTCGACCGTATCGATGTCGGAATGCAAGTATCTCACCTTGATTTGATGATCGGAAAAATAATCGGTTAAATCCTCGGCCATACGTTTGGTCAAGGTCGTCACCAGCACACGCTCGTTTTTCGCGACTCGGATATTGACTTCTGACATAAGATCATCGACTTGTGTACCAACCGGACGCACTTCGATGACGGGATCGATCAACCCTGTTGGACGTACAACCTGTTCCACTACCTGTCCACTATGTGTGTGCTCGTAATCAGCTGGTGTGGCCGATACAAATACTGTTTGCGGCATGCGTTGCTCGAATTCCTCGAAGCGCAGTGGCCGATTGTCCAATGCCGAAGGCAACCGGAAACCATAATTCACCAGATTTTCCTTGCGTGAGCGATCGCCACGAAACATACCGCCAATTTGTGGTACGGTAACGTGACTCTCATCAATGATCATCACAGCATTTGACGGTAAATAATCAAGCAGAGTCGGTGGCGGTTCACCTGGATTTTTACCGGACAGATGACGCGAGTAATTTTCAATGCCCTTGCAAAACCCCAATTCATTCAGCATTTCCAGGTCGAAGCGTGTACGCTGCTCCAGCCGTTGCGCCTCTACCAATCGGTTTTCCCGATAAAATAATTCCAGCCGATCGCGCAACTCTGCTTTGATGGTTTCCATGGCCCGCAGCGTAGTAGTTCGCGGCGTAACATAATGACTGGAGGGGTAGACGGTAAAGCGCGACAGCTTTTGCAGTATTCTGCCAGTCAGTGGGTCAAACAGCGACATGCTGTCGACTTCATCGTCAAATAGCGATACTCGCACGGCAGCTTCCGAGTTTTCAGCAGGAAAGACATCGACCACATCCCCCCTGACCCGGAACACGCCACGTTTGAATTCCAGTTCATTGCGGTCGTATTGCATTTCCGTCAGACGCTTGATGATGTCACGCTGAGAAATTTTCTCACCGCTGCGCAGATGCAATATCATGCCATGATAATCCACAGGGTCACCGATACCATATATACAGGATACCGTTGCCACGATGATGGCATCGTCACGTTCAAGCAGTGATTTTGTGGCCGAGAGGCGCATCTGCTCGATATGCTCGTTGATGCTGGAATCCTTCTCGATGAACAGATCACGTGCCGGTACATAAGCCTCGGGTTGATAATAGTCATAGTAGGACACGAAATACTCTATGGCATTTTCTGGAAAAAACTCGCGCATTTCCGCATACAGCTGGGCAGCAAGCGTTTTATTCGGCGCGATGATGATTGCCGGTCGTCCAAGACGCGCAACCATGTTGGCGATCGTATAGGTTTTTCCCGATCCGGTCACACCGAGCAAGGTTTGATAGGCAAGACCGTCTTTCATTCCCTCGACCAGTTGCCTGATGGCCTCAGGTTGATCACCAGCAGGTTCGAATGCCTGAGCTAATTTATAAGGACTATTGGGGAAGGTCACGATCACGAGTATAATTCCGTTATTGTATTGTTACTGCATGCCATTTTAGCACGCAGCTCCGTTCATTCACGTACGAGGATTTTTTGTGAAGCTCTCTAACCGCGTTCAAACCATCAAGCCATCACCCACTCTTGCCGTCACCGCCCGCGCCGCCAAGCTCAAGGCCGAAGGCAAGGATATCATCGGATTGGGAGCCGGCGAACCCGATTTTGACACTCCGCAACATATCAAGGATGCAGCGATCACTGCAATAAACAAGGGGCAAACCAAATACACTGCGGTGGGAGGCACGCCTGGTTTGAAAAACGCCATCGTAGCCAAATTCAAACGCGAAAATGGCCTGGATTTTGAAGCCAGGCAAATTTTGGTTTCCTGCGGTGGCAAGCAAAGCTTTTTTAATCTGGCACTGTCCGTAATCGATCCAGGTGACGAAGTCATCATCCCTGCACCTTACTGGGTGTCCTATCCGGATATCGTGCTGATAGCCGAAGGCAAGCCCGTATTCGTCGACGCCGGAATAGAACAGCATTTTAAAATCACGCCGGAACAACTCGAAGCTGCGATCACACCCCGTACAAAAATGTTCGTCATCAACAGCCCCAGCAACCCTTCAGGGGCCGTATACACACCGGAAGAACTCCGGCAATTGGGCAATGTATTGAAGAAATATCCGAATATTCTGATTGCAACGGATGATATGTATGAGCATATCTTGCTATCGGGACAAAAATTTACCAACATTGTCAATGCATGTCCGGAGTTATTGCCACAAACCGTTGTTCTGAACGGAGTGTCCAAGGCATACTCGATGACTGGTTGGCGCATCGGTTATTGCGGAGGCCCTGCTTCCATCATCACCGCCATGGAGAACATTCAGTCGCAAAGCACATCCAATCCCAGTTCTATTTCACAAGCCGCAGCTGAAGCTGCATTGAATGGCGATCAGTCCTGCATTACACCCATGGTTGATGCGTTCAAGAAACGCAATCAGTTTGTTACCGAACAGTTGAATCAGATTAATGGTGTGCGATGTTTACTTTCCGACGGTGCCTTTTATGCTTATGCTGATGTTCGACAAAGCATGGCATATTTGTTTCAGAACAAGCGTATCAGTGCGCAGAACGATATCGCTTTTAGCGAATATCTGCTTGAAAATGCCGGTGTTGCAGTCGTTCCCGGTTCGGCATTTGGTTGTGAAGGCTACATGAGACTGTCATTTGCGACTTCGATGAACAATCTCGAACAAGCATTGAATCGAATGAAAACACTACTCAAATAATCACTCAGACTCGGCTGTTTAATGAAAGCCCATACTGGCTTTTTTGGTCTTTCCAGCACGAGATGGAATGTTGCATAAGCCGCAGATGTGGTTGGAGTGAATCTCGAGTGAATGCACCACGAATTTTCCATGACAACTTACGCAAGGCGCAATACATAGCACCCCGCTTTCTACGAATCGAATTAGAGTCCATGCTCGGGTGAGACTCAGAACTTTTTCTTGTTGATTGACTTTGATATGCTCCAAATATAACCGGTAACTTTTAATCAAAGCATCAATTCCACTCACCCCAGTATTACCTGTAACATACTGATGGATGTTAATGAATAACGATGAATGCATATTCGGTTGCCAACTCATGAACCAATCCTCGGAATAAGGCAACATTCCCTTGGGAGGTGAGACCCCCCTAATTTCCTTATACAACTTGACCAGACGTTCACGACTGAGATCAGTATTCATTTCCAGCACTTGTAAACGCGCTCCCAACGAAATCAATTCAGTGGCTAATTGAATCTGTTTGGCTTCTGTCAAAATACTTCGGTTGCGCATGATAATCTCCTGTTTTTGTGTGATAACTAATCAGACAATCGCTTCAGCTGGCTTACCTGCCATCAGGATGGCTGCATGCGATTTGGTGATGGTTTGATCACGATTATCATTCGATAGCATTTCAGCAATCAGACGATCATCAAAACGAAAACGGCACAGCAGCATATTTGAAGCTGCCATTTTGACCAACTGCGCTGACGTCAGTTTATCCAGAATTTCTGCTACATCCTGATTGATACCCAATCGATACATGGCAGAAACTTTGTCTTCACGCAACATCTGCTTGGCCAGCATCAGGTAGCTCAAATTGATGTCTCTGATTTCACCCAACATTTGATCTGATTCCATTTCAATGCTCCTTTCGATTTAGAACAATATCTTAATCCAAGTTTCACTACCTTACACAGTGTGAATTTTCAGGCATCAAGAGATCGAAGTAAATGGAAGTTGCGCCTAAATACGCTTAGGTAATTTTCCAATCAGAATGTAGGAAAATTACCTACAAGAGATGAATCAAAAAACAGAGCATTGCAGTTTTTTCATGATTCTGGGCCATTTCTTCGCTGCAAAACAGGACATATAGTGAAATGACTACATCAACATCAATAAGTTACGATACCAGAAATGTACGGATGCATTTGTGTGAATAACGCCTAAAACAAACTGCATATCTTCCTGTTTATCTCACAAACAGCCGCACACTAAGCTAGAAGCTCCAATAAAAACTATAGGCTCTCAACAATAATGGTTTCCATGCTGTTTAGTGATTCCATATTGGCCAAGAATCGAATGGTCAACACACCAGCCACACGCACACGACTGCCGATCCTGATAGGAACATACTCACCAGGCGCAATGGCATGACCATCTACTTCTGTCAATTTGTCGGAAAGTACATGCAACACCAATCCTTCAGCTGCTTGCAACACTTCGAAATGCCATCGGCTGATCAGTTTAGAAGAATAAGGATCCGGGTGCTCCAAAACGATATCATTGGCCTTAGATCCTTCAATCGTAGCCATTCGACCAAAACTCACTACAGGCTGCTCCGGTAGTAAGTGCCTTGCACCTGTCTCTTCGATTAGCAACACGGACGGAATCAGTAACAGATCCTGCCAAACTAGATCAGCAACTTCGATCGATAATGAAGTGCTTGGCAAAGTGATGGTGCCAATATTTCGACAAGCCAAGCGAAGCAGATTGGGCAGTTCACTAAAGGCTGTTTTTGACAAACGAATCGCACCTGCTTGCGCAGTAGAGGAAATTTTTACACAGATATTAATAGAATCGCCAGAGTAAATGACACCATCGGTGAGAACGATTCCACTATGAATCCCAATACGGGATGCCCACTTTTTTTCCGTAGGCAAATCATAATTACTTTTTTGCATTATCCTCTTAAATTCAAGCGCATGTCTTATCGCTGATTCAACAGATGGATAAACCATGAGGGCACTATCACCTACCATATCGATAAATTGACCATCCGATTTCTCTATCGCTTGCGCAAGAAAATCAAAATGCTGTTGTTGCAAACGCCGCCCCACTTCATCTCCAAAGTGAGCAAAATATGATGTACTGCCAACAATATCACTCGAGGCCAATGCCACAGACTTCCCAAATCGCTGTGTCAATGTATTGGAAATCTGGTTTTGCAGGCGAATGATCTCTGTTAAGTCCAGTTTCTCTAGGTTCAATAAAAAATCGTCTAGTACAGTCAAGTTAATTTTACCGGTAGGAGTAAAACAGTGATTCAGTTTACATGTAACTCAAAACCACCAATCAAAAGTTGAAATATAAATTTATCGATACTGTATGCCGTGTCCGTAGTTTGATCAAATCAAGAATCACTGCATTGTTCACATGCACCTGCTAAAATATTCGAAAGGTTTGAATCAGGAAATCAAGATTTCTTTATATCAAGTCAGTTTGCTACAACATTCTTTAATCAAGTTACAGGGAAATAAAATGGCACGCGTTTTTCATCTGTCAATATTGTTAACTTCAATTACATTACTTGCCGGTTGTGTTTCATTCAAGGAAATCTATCTTGCAGATGGCTCCAAAGGCTACAATGTCAATTGCAGTGGCTCAGGCATGAATTATAGTCACTGCCTCGAAAAAGCCGGAGAAATTTGTAGCACTCGTGGATACCAAATACTCAATCAACAAGGTGAAGTCGTATCACTGTCAAATGCGGTTCGTGAATTTGAGGCTCGAACAAAAATAAATTCGGTTTCTCATACTTTCCAGAGCGGTGCTATAGCCAGCCGCAATTTATTTATCAAATGCAAGCAATAAACAAAATTCGCATTGAATCTCCATACAAGGCATAAACTGCATGTAACTAAACGTACTATCAAATCAATCTGACTTACACAATACTTTCGAGCTTCGGTTGGATAAATATCAAGCAATCCATTCATTGATATTCGATACTAAAAACTTTTTCGACCCCTCTTCAGAATGAGATGGCACATGATGGTTAAACACATAGAAAGGTGATGTTTCAGTAATAACTTCTGGCTATTCTCTGATTGGATAGAAGTCAATTTTTTTTACAGTAATAACCATTCAATCCTTCAAATTTTTTTCAAAATTTGCAAAATCATTGCAACACATTGTTTTAAAGTAAAGTATTATACTTTATAAAATAAAATAATAAGAAAACACCCCATTGTTCAAACTTTTGATTTAATCGTATTGCATTATTCTGCTGTCCAGGAAATTCTGATTATCAATAAACGCAAGCGAGTCAAAGAGTATTTGTTCAATACTCAGTTTTTTGTCTAATTCACATTGTTCCCCAGGTGTAGTTCGCCTTAGGTTTCATCTCACGCTGCGATTCTTCAGGATTCCTTTTCATATTAAAAGGAGTATTCACATGCAGTTAATGCAAATTCTTTGTATTACCCAATTTCCACTCAATTCGAGTATCACTCGCGGTCTTTCAGTGATTTGCAAATTATTTTTGGTATTTTTCGGAGTGAGTCTGATTAGCATATTTACACTTCAACATGGACATGCAGCCACAGACAACCCCATCAAATGGAACCCTGGTCACTATACCATGTTGGTTGGTGATCCCAATAACCCCAATTTGATGAATGCAGTCTATACCGAGCTTGCCGAGACACCTGCACTTCGTGGTGTTGTGATTCGTTTTGAATGGTCTGAACTCGAAAAGACTCAAGGTGTATACAATTTCAAATCAATCGATGCGCGTCTGAAGGAAATTACCGCTCGTAACAAACGCTTGGTAATTCTCCTAGAAACCAAATCATTCGACAAAACCAAGTTAGTGCCCGATTACTTACTCACTGCCCAATATGAAGGCGGAGTTTTTCCGATCGGAGCATATGGCAGTAATGTCGTGAAAGGATACAATCTCAAGCTTTGGAATAATGCTGTAAAAGAACGGTTGGCAGCCTTGATTACTGCTCTTGGCAAACGGTATGATTCCAGCCCAAATTTTGAAGGTATTGGACTGCAGGAAACGGCGCTGGGACATCCAATCAAACCATTGACTGATGCGCAAATCAACATGTTTTATAAAAATCTCATGAACATGGATACTCACATGCGCAAGCAATTTCCACATACGATGGTATTCCAATATACCAATTATCCACGTCCCCTCATCAAGTCAGTAGTCGATAACTTAAAGGTTACCGGGGGAATGCTTAGTGCTACAGATGTATTTCCAGATGATCCAGGTTTACTTTATCCAGGTTCTCCCCCAGGAGTTTACACCTATTTCCCCAAGAATAAAGGCTTAATGCCTTTGGGAGCACAAGTAGAGGAATCCAATTATCTTAACACTCGCCACGATGGCAAGGGTCACAAACCAACGATTCAGGAAATATTGAACTTTGCGAGGGATAATTTGCATGCAAACTATCTTTTCTGGACCAGAACACCAGTTATCTATAAAAGAGTCCTGGAGGTTCTTAATGCAAAAGCACAAAAAACCAGCCCTACTGGCGGACTTGCAGCGAGTTGTCCAGCATCTTATGTTTCTTGTACCAATTAAATAAACCTTAAGTAATAAGGCACAGGATAAAATTGTGTATATCCTGTGCCTGTTCCATATGACCGTTGCATGATCTGATTCTGCAGTGCAAAACCTTTATAATGCTGGTTGATTTTTGACTGGCATTTTCAATTTCTTCCGAATTTACTAAAACATGCGCATAGCAATCATCGGCGCAGGCTGTTCCGGTTTGACCGCAATAAAAAACTTGGTGGAAGCCGGTCTACATGACATAGTCTGTTTTGAGCAAAATCACCAGATCGGTGGCAGCTGGATATACAGCACCGGTACGGGTCATAGTAGTATTTCATACATGACTCATACGATTTCCAGCAAGTCGGTATCGCAATTCAGCGATTTCCCCATGCCGGCACATTACCCTGATTATCCGAGTCATCAACAAATACTGGCTTACTTTAAAACTTACGCAAAACAATTTCATCTTGAACAATACATTCAGTTCAATACCACAGTTTTACACGTTGAAAAAATGCGGAATGGCGGGTGGTGTCTAACACTCAACTCAGGTACACAACAGGAATTCGACATCCTCCTAGTCGCCAGTGGACATCTTACCGTTCCTCGACATCCCGAATGGAAGGATCGATTTTCTGGCATATATCTGCATGCTCATGATTTTAAAACCGATGAAAAAACCAGAAACCAGCGAGTGTTAGTCATTGGCGCCGGCAATTCTGGATGTGATTGTGCGGTTGCAGCAAGTTATGTCGCGGCTCGAGTCGATATGAGCCTGCGTTCACCGCAATATATCATCCCCAAATTGATCATGGGAAAACCAACCGATACTTTTGCCGCCTCTCTACAGTGGCTGCCGCAAATATTGCAGAACTGGTTACAAACAATTTCGCTGCGGCTCCATATCGGTCGTTACCGTGACTATGGTTTGCCTGAACCCGACTTTTTGCCCACTCAAGCGCACCCGACGATCAATTCAGAAATTTTTGGCCGGATACGCCACGGCAAAATCTTTCCCCGCCCAGGCATCCGGGCAGTCAATCAATCCACAGTCCATTTCACAGATGGCTCCAGAGCAGATTACGACGTTGTCATTGCAGCTACGGGATACAGGATTCACTTTGCTTTTTTTGACTCCGATCTAATCAACTGGGAAGAAGCTTGTCAGATTCCACTGTACCTCCGGATTTTTCACCCAGAACATTCGAATCTGTGTTTTGTTGGCTTATTGCAGCCGCAAGGTTGTATCTGGACTTTGGCTGAAGTGCAGTCCCGATTGATCGCTCGATGGCTGACCGGAAAAACTCGATTACCGGACAATTGGCAGAAACAAGCACACACCGAGGCTGAAAAGTGGGCTCGTCAATTTATTGCCCATCCGCGTCATGCTCTTGAAGTGCATTACCAAACTTATTTGAACCAACTCAATAAGGCAATGACGAAGTAAACAAGGCTTTCGTCACGCGAATGAAACAATCAAGATAAAATCAATGAAAACAGATGCACGATCAATGAAACCAACGATTGGATGGCAGTTTGATAACAGCTATGCCAGATTACCGCAGGTTTTTTACGCTCGCCTTGAACCTGTTCCTGTGGATTCTCCCCAACTGATCATTCTAAATCGCACATTGGCCAATGAATTGGGACTCCATTTCGAAGCCATTCCGGATAACGATATAGCACTGATGCTAAGTGGCAACAACTTACCAGAAGGCGCTCAACCGATTGCGCAGGCCTATGCTGGTCATCAGTTCGGGCAATTCACCATGCTCGGTGATGGTCGAGCGATATTAATCGGTGAGCACATCACGCCAGTTGGAAAACGTATTGATATCCAATTGAAAGGTTCTGGCCAAACCCCTTTTTCCCGGAGGGGTGATGGGCGCGCAGCTCTTGGTCCAATGTTGCGTGAATACATCATCAGTGAAGCCATGCATGCTCTTGGAATCCCAACCACCCGTAGTCTAGCCGTTACAACTACCGGTGAAACAATCATGCGCGAAACCCGCCTGCCTGGAGCAATATTGACAAGAACGGCTACCAGCCATATTCGAGTGGGTACATTTGAATACGCAGCAAGACTCGGTCAATTGGAGCAACTGAAAATGTTGGCGGATTACGTCATTCAGCGACATTATCCCGAATTAGTACAATCTGCTCGCCCTTACCTCGCACTACTGAATCAAGTCATTGAACGTCAGGCAGCACTGATCGCTCAGTGGATGCTTGTTGGTTTTATCCATGGCGTCATGAACACTGACAACATGGCTATTAGTGGAGAAACTATTGATTACGGGCCATGTGCTTTCATGGATGACTACGACCCTGCTACCGTTTTTAGTTCGATCGATCATCATGCTCGATATAGTTACGAGAATCAGCCTCTGGCTGCACATTGGAATCTCGCGCGTTTTGCTGAATCATTGCTGCCCCTGTTGGATTCTCAGCAAAGTGAGGCCGTCACTCTGGCCGAAGAAGCAATCCATGCTTTTCCAGAAAAGTTTCAGGCCAATTGGTTAAAAGGCATGCGTCAGAAGTTGGGATTATTTAATGAAGAGAATCAGGATATTGAGTTGATTACTGACCTTCTATCCTGGATGAAAGTTAATCGAGTTGATTACACGATGTTTCTACGCACTTTGACACAGAATCACCTTACTGATGCAAAATTGATCCAGAACTCCCAGTTTATGTCTTGGTATGGGCGCTGGCAGGATCGATTAGGTCGTCAAGAGCAATCGAAAGATAACGCACTGAATCTAATGAAGTCATACAATCCCGCCATTATTCCGCGCAATCATCGTGTTGAAGATGTCTTAGTTGCAGCCGGGAATGGAGATTTTTTCTTACTGCATCAGCTACTTGCTGCCATATCAGATCCTTACACCGATAATCCTGCATTTTCTCACTACACAACCCCTGCGCCCGACTCTGAACGAATATACCAAACATTCTGCGGAACCTGATAAAAACTCAATAGGATTGTCTTAGTGGATAAGATATTGAATTTTTGAGATAAATGTAATAGCTTCCGCAAACTTTATTTATCTGTTCTTCTATTTAGCGATTCTTCTGGCATCCACCACGCATCGAATGATTCGACTCGGCTTGAGGGAAATGTTGTTTTGCGTATGCAAATAAACTAAATCGGTTTTTAATTCCCAGTTTGCTGAAAATGGAGGTCAAGTGATTACGCAGTGTATGCTCACTCATACATAATTTGGCAGCAATTTGCTTGTTTTGCTCCCCCCCTGCACCATCGGAAAAGGCTTGTAAAATCATGCACTCTTTACGTGTCAATGATGTGATCTTGTCGTCGCCAGCATTGTGCGCTCGCCGTCCCAACCGAGAATTCTGCAAAAAAATGCGTCCTGTTGTTCTTCGATCAAGCCACAGTTCTCCTTCATGAATTTTTTCAATGGCTCTGACGATGACTTGCATGGATTCCTTCCGATGCACGATGCCTCTTGCACCATTTAATACCGCTTGATCGATCAGATCCATTTCTTCGATTTCGGTAAAAATTACTATCTTGGTATGTTCATTGCGAGTAAAACTGGAAATTGAATGCAAACAATCGGCGCCATTGAGCTTAATGTTCAATATGACTAAATCGGGCTGTTTTTGCTCAACCAGTAGCAAGGCATCGTCAATATTCGTCACAGAACCGATAACTTCCATTCTAGGTTTTTTGCTCTCGATGAGCTTTTCCAGGCCCCACAAAACAATCTGCTGATCATCAACCAATAATATTTGAATCGGTTTGGCGGTTAAATGTTTAATAAAACTTTTGGTCTGACTGATACCAAATTGTTGGCAAAATATGGATTCAAATTTCTTGTATGAACCATCAGAATCATTTCTGATGATATTGCATCCATAATCAATTGCAGTATCGATTACTTGTTCGATGATCAATTCTGTAGCAAAGGAAGTAAAGTAAATATAAAGACTTGAAGAATCGGCTTGCGTATCGGATAGTCGATTTAAATTGACTCCACTACAGTCTTTCAGATCGATATCTGTAAGTATCAATTCAACTTTTTCTTGCCTGATACGTGTCAACGCTTCCTGACCGGATTGACATATTCCTACGATGTTATATTGCCAATCATCCAGTGTTTCCATTAGAAATTTCCCTGGAACATACTTATCCAA
>JAMWZR010000022.1 GCA_024282035.1 Nitrosomonas sp. | reverse complement strand
CTGGGAGCATTTTTTATTTGTACCTGGCTGGAAATCGTTGGTACGGCTGCAGGGACTTGGAAGTGGGCAGCGATAGAACCGGTTTTTGACTGGACCCAAGGCAATCCACCGAGTGGTGTGGCCGCTTGGTATTGTTTGGTTGATGCTGTAGCGATAGGATTCTCGCCTAAAATTCTGTATGGTTTGCAAAAGATGAATAGTTGGTACAAGGCAAGTGCTCATTAAATACCGAAATTAGCAAAAGAGTTTTTTAAATCTATATTTGTTGATTAACCATAAAATCGGAAGGAATACTCGTGACTGTTGTTCGTTTACCAGATGGTTCGGAACGCATTTTTGATCAGCCTGTAAGCGTTCTTGATGTGGCTTCTGCAATTGGTCCAGGGTTGGCACGAGCGGCCATTGCGGGCAAGATCAATGGAAAACTGGTGGATGTTTATAGCTCAATCGATGCAGACTGCGATCTGGCCATTATTACTGAAAAAGAGAATGAAGGATTGGAAATAATTCGTCATTCGTGCGCACATTTGCTTGCGCATGCGGTTAAGGAACTATTTCCCGAAGCGCAAGTGACGATTGGTCCTGTTATTGAAGATGGGTTTTATTATGATTTTTCCTATAAAAGACCTTTCACACCGGAAGATCTGGCTGCAATAGAAAAGCGCATGCTTGAAATTAGCAAGCGTGATTTGAAAATTGAGAGAAGAATTCTGGAACGAACAGAAGCTGTCGATTTCTTTAAGCAGCAAGGCGAGCTCTATAAAGCACAAATCATTGAATCCATACCCGGTAATGAAGACTTATCTTTGTATTCTCAGGGTAATTTTACAGATTTGTGCCGAGGTCCTCATGTTCCTGCCACATCACGACTGAAGGTTTTCAAGCTGATGAAAGTTGCTGGGGCCTATTGGCGTGGTGATTCTAATAATGAGATGCTGCAGCGTATTTATGGCACGGCTTGGATTAATAAAGAAGATCAAAAGAATTATCTCCATCGTTTGGAAGAGGCGGAGAAGAGGGATCACCGAAAGCTTGGAAAACTGCTAGATTTGTTTCATTTACAGGATGAAGCGCCGGGTATGGTTTTTTGGCATCCCAAAGGATGGATGTTATGGCAGCAGATTGAGCAGTACATGCGTAATATTCTGAATAATAATGGTTATCAGGAAATACGTACCCCGGCTATTTTGGATAGAAACCTATGGATACGCTCTGGTCATTGGGAAAATTTTAGGGAAAACATGTTTTCCACTCAATCCGATGAGCGTGACTTTGCGATCAAGCCGATGAATTGTCCTGGACATATTCAAGTTTTCAATCAAGGCTTGAGAAGTTATCGGGAACTACCCATTCGTCTTGCAGAATTCGGCTCTTGTCATCGCAATGAAGCATCCGGTGCGTTGCATGGCATTATGCGTGTTCGTGCATTTACCCAGGATGATGCACATATTTTCTGCACTGAAGATCAGATTCAGACTGAAGTGGTGACGTTTATCGATTTATTGAAGCTTGTTTATGCCGATTTTGGATTCAAGGATTTGCAAGTCAAGTCAAGCTTTCGACCCGACCACAGAAACGTGTGGGGACAGAAGCGCAATGGGACAAATCCGAGTCAGCACTAAAAGCTGCTTTAAGTGAAGCGAAACTCGAGTGGCAATTACAACCCGGGGAAGGTGCATTTTATGGACCCAAAATTGAATTTTCATTAAAGGATTGTATTGGACGAGTTTGGCAATGCGGTACTTTGCAGCTTGATTTTTCAATGCCAGATCGCTTAGGGGTGGAATATGTTGCAGAAGATAATTCCCGTCAGATACCGGTTATGCTGCATAGAGCTATTCTGGGATCCTTGGAAAGGTTTATCGGTATTTTGATTGAAAATTATGCTGGAGCATTGCCTTTATGGTTATCGCCTATACAGGTAGTCATCCTCAATATTTCGCGAGGACAAGCTGAATATGCACAGAAAATCGAAAGTCAGTTAAGAGAATCGGGAATTAGAGCAAGTGCGGACTTGAGAAATGAAAAAATAACCTATAAAATTCGCGAGCATAGTTTGCAGAAAATACCTTATCAAATCATTGTTGGTGATGAAGAAATCAAGACCAATGAGGTTGCAGTTAGGAATCGAGCAGGAGAGGATCAGGGGAAAATGTCGTTACAAGCATTTATAGAACGCCTGAATAGTGAAATTATTTCAAAAAATTGATTTGTTAATTACCTAGTTCGGAGAATTTGCCATAGTCCAGGAAAAAATTGCAAGAATAAATGAAGAAATTGATGTGCCAGAAGTACGAGTGATCGGTGTGGATGGAGAGCAGTTAGGGATATTGCTGCTTGCGGAAGCCAATATACTGGCTGAAGAAGCCGGGGTTGATCTGGTTGAGATTGCACCCACAGCGAGTCCCCCAGTGTGCCGACTGATGGATTATGGAAAATTTCGTTATCAAGAAAGTAAAAAAAAGCACGATGCGAAATTAAAACAGAAACAAGTTCAGATCAAGGAAATCAAGTTTAGACCCAATACGGACGAAGGGGATTACAATATCAAGCTCAAAAACTTGATAAGTTTTTTGCATGAGGGAGACAAAGTCAAAGTGACCTTACGCTTTAGAGGGCGCGAAATGGCACATCAGGAGTTCGGGTTGCGCCTGTTGGAGCGTGTTAAAGCTGATTTGGATACCCATGCAATCGTGGAGCAATTTCCAAAAATGGAAGGGCGGCAGATGGTTATGGTATTATCACCCAAGAAGAAAGAGACTAAACCTGAAAAAACAAAATTAAAGACAGATAGTTCTACTGAAATTTCCTAATCTTACATTGGATTGTGGAAATGAGAAGTGATTCTGGGTTGGAAAGTTTTCCATGATGGAAACACCTAGTTTCACATTATAAAGGAGCATTTTTATGCCAAAAATGAAAACCAAAAGTGGCGCTGCCAAGCGCTTTAAGTTTAGAGCTAATGGAAGTATCAAACGGTCCCAAGCTTTTAAACG
Source organism: Nitrosomonas sp. (assembly GCA_024282035.1). Lineage (GTDB taxonomy): Bacteria > Pseudomonadota > Gammaproteobacteria > Burkholderiales > Nitrosomonadaceae > Nitrosomonas. The sequence continues at coordinate 37,091 of JAMWZR010000022.1, read as the reverse complement.
ACACATATTAACTAAGAAAACCACTAAAAATAAACGTCAGTTGCGTGGCATTGCGGATGTTCATGCTACTAATGTTTTGTCTGTGCGCACAATGATGCCATACGCTTAAAGGGGAAATCATGCCAAGAGTAAAACGTGGTGTAACAGCACATGCGCGACATAAAAAAATTCTGAATCTGGCGAAGGGCTATCGAGGTCGTCGTAAGAACGTTTATCGTATTGCCAAACAGGCCGTGATGAAGGCTGGTCAATATGCTTATCGGGATCGTCGTCAGCGGAAAAGAGTATTCCGTGCCTTGTGGATAGCTAGGATAAATGCCGCAGCGCGTGAATTAGGAATGTCTTACAGTGTATTCATGAATGGCTTAAAGAAAGCAAGTATTGAAGTGGATCGCAAGGTATTGGCTGATTTGGCAGTATTTGACAAACAGGCATTTGGAAAAATTGTTGAACAAGCGAAAGCCAGTCTTGCTTCATAATTGATTTTTTGCATATGAAAGCGGGAGGTCTGGTTCAACCGGACCTCCCGTTTTGTTGTGCATGTTTCGCGATAGTAATTCAATCCATTTATTCAAATAGAAATAGTGCATGAGAAATTTAGAGGAAATTATCAATGAGGCAACTGCTTCACTGCATGCAACGGAAGATGCAGTAGAGCTGGAAAATGTTAAAGCGCGCTATTTGGGAAAAAATGGAATTTTGACTGAATTGCTCAAAGGACTTGGTAAGCTCTCTGCTGAAGAACGGCCAATAGTCGGAAATCAGATCAATCTTGCCAAAAATCTGATTGAAGAAACATTAAAAACGCGGCGAAGTGTCATTCAAGAAAAAGAACTCGAAGCCAAATTGGCCGAGGAAGCTCTGGATATTACTTTGCCAGGTCGGGGTTCAGGATCAGGTGGTTTGCATCCAGTCACGATGACGTTACAACGTATCGAGAACCTGTTTCGCTCGGTTGGTTTTGATGTTGCTTCAGGTCCCGAAATTGAGACAGATTTTTATAATTTTACTGCACTAAACATTCCTGAAAATCATCCTGCACGTGCGATGCACGATACGTTTTATATCGATAATGGAAATCTGTTGCGGACGCACACATCACCTGTTCAGATTCACTATATGCAGCAACATCAGCCGCCAATAAAACTGATCGCACCCGGTAGGGTTTATCGTTGCGACTCAGATGTTACGCACACTCCAATGTTTCATCAGGTCGAAGGGTTATTGATTGATGAGGGTGCCAATTTTGCGGCCTTAAAAGGCATCCTAGCCGATTTCATGGCGCAGTTTTTTGAACGTGATGATTTGCCGGTCAGATTCAGACCGTCTTTTTTTCCATTTACCGAACCCTCTGCGGAAATGGATATTGGCTGTGTGATGTGTGACGCAAAAGGATGTCGGGTATGCAGTCATACAGGCTGGCTTGAAGTGCTGGGATGTGGGATGGTGCATCCAAATGTGCTCCGACACGTTGCAATCGATAGCGAACGCTATATTGGATTTGCATTTGGCCTTGGAGTTGAGCGATTGGCCATGTTGCGCTATGGTGTCAATGATCTCCGGTTATTTTTTGAGAATGATCTGCGTTTTCTCAAGCAATTCAATTAGTTTTTATGCTGACTGTACATTCATGTTTCACTGACACATTCCTATGAAATTCTCAGAAAATTGGTTGCGTTCCCTAGTCAATCCATCATGCTCGAGTGATGAACTGGCCCATGCCTTGACGATGGCCGGTATTGAAGTCGAAAACATTCAACCTGTTGCTGCAGTCTTTGATCGAGTTGTTGTCGCTGAAGTCATTTCAGTGGATAAACACCCTGCTGCCGATCGTTTGTCTGTTTGTGTCGTCAACGCAGGAAAGACTGAGGAGAGTCGACTGCAAATAGTTTGTGGTGCCCCGAATGTCCGTGTCGGAATCAAAGTACCATGTGCTCTAGTGGGTGCCAATCTTCCAGGATTCACTATCAAAAAGGCCAAGTTGCGTGGCGTCGAGTCGTCTGGCATGCTGTGTTCTGCGAAAGAGCTGGGTATCAGTGAAGCAGCAGAGGGGTTATTGATCCTTCCCGATGATGCTGAGATTGGAATGGATTTTCGCCAGTTTTATGAGCTTGACGACCAAATCTTTACCCTGAGCCTGACACCCAATCGAGCGGACTGCCTGGGTGTATATGGCATTGCAAGGGAAGTGGCGGCCATAACTGCAACTTCGATATTGCCGTTTGAGAACAAAGCTGTGACTGCTGAAATTGCTGATGGTGTGAATGTACAGATCCTGGATTCGCAAGCATGTCCATTGTATTGTGGCAGGGTTATTCGTGACATTCGTCCTGATGCCGTTACACCGTCGTGGATGATAAAGCGCCTGGAGCGAAGTGGTTTGCGACCGATCAATCCGGTCGTTGATATCACTAACTATGTTTTGTTGGAAACCGGGCAACCTATGCATGCATTCGATCTAACCCGACTTTCTGGGGCCATTCAGGTGCGATATGCTAAGCCCGGCGAGCGTATACAACTGCTGAACGGTAACGAAGTCGAGTTGGAGCCGGATATGTTACTGATCGCCGATGAACAAAAACCCTTGGCGCTGGCAGGCATTATGGGAGGCATGGATAGCAGTGTCATCGAATCGACAACGAGTCTCTTTCTTGAATGCGCATTCTTCAAACCGGAAATTATCAGTGGCAAATCCTTTCGCCTAGGATTCAACTCGGACTCGGCTTACCGTTTTGAAAGAGGTGTTGATTTTGCTGCAACATATAATGTACTGCACTATGCCACCGATTTGATCTTGAAGATTTGTGGAGGTAAAGCTGGTCCTGTCGTCGAAATAAAACATACATTGCCACCTCGATCTGCAGTGGATGTGCGTGCTGGTCGGGTGCGACGAGTGCTGGGAATCGATATGAATCAGCAGCAAATCGGCGACTATTTCAAGCGTCTAGGATTTCAATTTATAGATCATGACGATACATTTACTGTGACGCCACCTAGTTATCGATTCGATTTATCAATTGAGGAAGATTTCATTGAAGAATTGGCCCGAATCCATGGATATGATCATATACCCAGACTTGCTCCTCGAGCACCGATCAACATGTTGCCTGCTCCGGAAACTAAGCGATTACCCATCGAATTGAAGCAATCTTTGGTTTCACTTGATTATCAAGAAGTTGTCAATTATGCGTTTGTCGATGCGGTATGGGAACGTGACTTGGTAGGTAATGACAGCCCTATCACATTACAGAATCCCATAGCCAGTCACATGAGTGTAATGCGTAGTACTCTGATAGGTGGACTGATTGCAAATTTACAGTTTAATTTGAATCGCAAGCAGTCGCGCATACGTTTGTTTGAAATGGGTTGTTGCTTTGTCAGAAATGAAGCTACCGATTGTCAACAAGCTGAAAAACTTGCGGGACTATGTTATGGCGATGCTGTTTCCGAGCAATGGGGAGTTGCAACACGAACTGTTGATTACTTTGATGTCAAGGCAGATATCGAGATGTTGTTTGGATCCAGGAACATTCATTTTGAGAAATTTGTGCACCCAGCATTACATCCCGGAAAATCGGCACAAATTAGCCTGAATAATCAGATTGTGGGGTGGTTGGGTGAATTGCATCCGCGCTGGCAAAAAAAATATGAATTTCAGAAAAATACAGTGTTATTTGAAATTGATCTGCAGGCTTTGATCAATAAATCCATGCCGGTGGTTAAAGAGATTGCAAAATTTCCTCCGGTGCGGCGTGACATGGCGATTATCATTGATAATGACGTGAGTGTGCATTCTCTTTTGTCCGGCATGCTGGCAGATAAACCAGCCATTGTTACAGACATTTCATTATTCGATATTTATCGTGGCAAGGGTATGGAAAATAACAAAAAAAGCCTTGCATTCCGAGTATTGTTACAAGATACTGAGAAAACCCTTACGGATGAGGAAGCTGATGGTGCAATGGCTATCCTGATTGAGATACTAGAAAAAAGATTTGGGGCTGTGCTGCGTAAGTAATGATGAAATAGGATGAATCTGTTTCTTTAAGATTTTCTTGATTCTAATTAGGATCAAAGCGACGGCATAGGGCAACGGCTTGTTACTTTATGAAAACAAGCCAGGAATCAATATTTAAGTGGAGTGAAGTATGGCATTAACAAAAGCTGAATTGGCAGATTTACTGTTTGAGCATGTGGGCCTCAATAAGCGCGAAGCCAAAGACATGGTCGAATCCTTTTATGAAGAAGTGCGCATTGCGTTGCAGAATAATGAGGGTGTGAAACTTTCGGGTTTTGGCAATTTTCAATTACGTGAGAAGCCTCAGCGACCCGGTAGAAATCCCAAAACAGGTGAAGAGATTCCAATCACTGCACGCCGTGTGGTTACGTTTCATGCCAGTCAGAAACTCAAAACCTTGGTTGAGAAAAACTATCATGGAAAACAAAAAGCCAAGTAGTGCTTTAGCTCCGATTCCAGCAAAAAGATATTTTACGATTGGGGAAGTTGGGACACTATGTGGTGTAAAGCCACATGTACTGCGCTATTGGGAACAAGAGTTTACACAGTTGAAACCAGTAAAGCGCCGTGGGAATCGTCGTTATTATCAGCATCAGGAAGTATTGTTGATTCGCCGAATTAGAGAACTACTCTATGATCAGGGTTTTACGATTAGCGGCGCTCGAAACCGGTTAGATTTTCATGACGATAAACCCGAAAAGGATAAACTGCCGGATTCGATCCATAACTTGAATTATGTTAGGCAGGAAATTAAGAGTGTAATGACATTCCTACTTTCCGGAAATTGAGCAGTTCAGGTTATTTCTCAGTGACTGAATAAATCATAGTTTGCTATAATTTTCTGTTCGGGGCGTAGCGCAGCCTGGTAGCGTACTTGCATGGGGTGCAAGTGGTCGGAGGTTCAAATCCTCTCGCCCCGACCAAATTTATAGCCATGAAGTTGGGAACGCGTTTTCAAGGAGATCCGTCAAGGTAAATACCGTTTCTGACAGCCGCTCTCTTCACTTGGTATATACACTAGCGATAGGTATAGCTCTTCAGTAGTTCATTAAATCTACAATCCTCAACATTGCCTTTTCTTATTCTCATGTGTTCTGTATCAGTACGAATGCAGCATAGAGATTAGGATTACATGCGTGATTGATATCTGCTAATTAAGATTTGTCGGGAAATCTTTGTATCGATTACACAAAATCCGTTGTCACTTCAATTCCAACAATTAATATAGCCGTATCTTGTATGTATACATGATAACGTCCGTGAACCCCATCATCGATCCAGCCTTTTTCCAATCCCGTGATTGAATCACCCGTGTTACCGTCTATTCTCAGGGCATTGCCGCTATCAGATAAATTCAATATATCCAGAAAATTGACATCTAACGTATTATTTCCATGACCTGTTAAGTCGATGGCCTCAATGTTTTCCATTCTGTCACGCGCATCAGTCAAGTTCATTTTTAAGTCGCTACCATCCAGAACCAGTGTGTCGATGCCAGTACCTCCATCGGCTAACCGGAAGTCCAGATTCGGTATCACGATCAGATCATTACCCGCACCTCCATGAAATACATCCAGGCCCCCGCCTCCGGACATCAGATCATTGCCATCGCCGGCTACAAAACGTTCCGATGCCGATGTACCTGTATTGATAACATCTGCAGTTTGTGTTCCTGGAAATGTTACTGTACCCGAAACGTTTCCACCGAATATCACATATCCGGTACCGGGATCCAATAGGCTCGGATCATGCAAGTATCCTGTGCTAACGCCCGTGATCAAATCATCAAACCCATCGCCATTGACATCTCCGGCACTGCTGACGAACTCCCCAAACCGGTCATAAGGCTCTAGCCCTTTCAAGATCAGGCCATTCTTGCCATCCACGCTAGATAACGTTACTGTGGCACCGAAATCGGTAGTTTTACCAAACAAGATGTAACTTACGCCAACTCTAAATCCGTCCGGATCGGCTGTGGGGGCTCCCATGATCAGGTCATCCAATCCATCGCCATTGACATCGCCAATTCCGCTGACTGCAAATCCAGAGCTATATCTTTCTCTTCCACCATCTAATCGAAAACCGTTATGACCATCCAGACTGGATAAGTCCAGTACGCTATCGAAACCGGAAGTTTGGCCAAATATGACGAAACTCGCACCGGAGTTGCCCTTGTCTGTGCTTGCACCGGGTGCGCCGATTATCAGATCGTCAAGTCCATCGCCATTGACATCGCCGGCACTACTTACTGAATACCCAGCACCATCAAGACTCGAAGCGCTGTCTATTCGGAAACCGTTACTCCCATCTAGATTTGCCAAATTCAGCGGTGCGTTGAATTGCTGTTGGGTTCCGAATACTACATAGCTGGAATCAGGGTCGCTGCCATTCAAATTCACTTCATCGGCACCCATGATGAGATCATCCAAACCATCGCCATTGATATCACCAGCAGTATCGGCGGCATTACCCAATCCAGCTCCGTCCAGTCGGAAGCCTTGATCGGCAGAGAGATTTTGCAAATCCAGTACGGTATCAGAACCGGTATTTCTGCCAAACACCAGATAGTTCGCATCATCTAAAGAAGAGCCGATGATGATGTCACTGCGGCCATCGCCGTTAAAGTCGCCTGCCGTACTCATAAAATGTCGTAAATCTTCTCCCGGATTCAATCCTTTTATACGAAAACCGTCGTTGTTGCTGAGGCTGGGCAAATCCAGAGGCGCAACAAAAGTCCCAGCTCTGCCAAATATCACATAAACTGAACTTGATTGACCATCTCCGCTGTTATTGGCATTACTTCCAACGATTAAGTCAGCGAAGCCGTCTGCATTGACGTCTCCAGCTCGATCAATTAAGAATTCAGCGGTATTTATGTCAGAAATGCCTTGAATGCGAAAACCATCGTCGCTAGTCAGATCCGATAAATTGAATGAAGCCCCGAATCCAGTAGGTTTGCCAAATATGATGTAGCCAGTGTCGTCATTGATAACGGTGTTCGAATTATGATGATCCGCACCAATAATCAGATCGTCATAGCCATCGCCATTGAAATCCCCAGCACTGCCTACTTTATATCTCGAAAATTCAGCCGGAATGTTTTCATCCAAACGGAAACCGTTGCGGCCATCGAGGCTATGAAGGTTGATATTACCTTTGAGGAAATCATCGATTGCAGCCTTGGCGCTCGTAACCGAGCTCGTGTCTGCAGAAACACCTGCCAGGATCGATCCCAGCCTATTTGAACTTGCGTAAGCATCCGATGAGGCGCCCGGTTCGGTGCTCAGGAACGTGATGATGTATTTCAGTAAATCGCTCAGTGTCCCCCCAGGTTGCATCGTGGTTAACAGGTACTGCAGCATCAGCCAGCTCGATGCGGTACCTGCCTTGTCAATCGAGTAATAGCGCGAAACTTCGATGCGGTTATCAAATAAAGCTGCCGCATCGCCCCATTCTGGATCGTCATGATCTACCCTATCCAATGCACTGATCGCCCATTCGATTACTGCGCCTATCGTTTGCCCTGCCGCTAGTTGAACCAAAATATAGTCAATCACCGGTTTTGCTGTGTCTGAGTTTATGGTGTTGCCAGCAAGCCCGAAGACGATGCTAATAGTATTACGGGTGTTGAGATGAACTGAGGCCTGGCCCCAGTCAGGATCTGAAGCAGGGATGGCTGATAGCCTTTGGGTTAATTCTGCGATTACTTCGGCTTGCGTGGCGCCCGCCGATATTTTGTCTTTGATGTAATTGACTGCCCAAGTTTTATTTTCTGCCGATACCGAATCACCCAAGAAATCTTCCACGAAGTGCTGTGGAAACGTACTAGGAAATTCATCGATATAAATTTTATTTAAGAATAAATTCGTCCCGGATAACAATTGCGCCAGCTCGGCAATTGATTTTCCATTGGCGATCTGTGCACCAAGAACATCTAGGAAAAGAACACCGGGCGTAGTTTTAAACATGACCTGGCTGAGTTGGAGAATCGCAGTTTGCTGCTGAGGAGTCAGTGTCATATAAGCATTTCCATTATGAAAGAGTTTTTAGATGATTTCGAAGCACGAGTCACAGAAGTTTTAGAGATTATCCTTTGTGAGTAAGAAAAAATACAAAACTGTAACGAAAGTGTCAAAGTGCAGTGGACCAAACACCAATAAGCGGTGTGAACTTGTTCTGGTAAGGCGTCGCGGTTTGATTTTGCACAAGTATGTTAAGCTAGTGGATATATGGCTAACTATCACATTTTGAGGTTATTTTGGTATCTACACGACAAGTGGTAAAAAATGAATCTGAAGAATCATCGCTTCGGCTTGCGGTTTTGATTGATGCGGACAATGCACAAGCCGCTGTCATCGAAGGGCTTCTTGCAGAGATCGCACGGTTTGGTGAAGCAACTGTTAAGCGTATCTATGGCGACTTTACGGTTACTTCCAGCTCGTCGTGGAAAAAAGTTTTGCAAAAATATGCTATCAAACCGGTGCAGCAGTTTGCTTATACAACCGGAAAAAATGCTACGGACAGTGCATTGATCATCGATGCAATGGATTTACTGTATACACGTAAATTTGATGGATTTTGTCTGATTACCAGCGATAGTGATTTTACCGGCCTAGCTATGCGATTACGCGAGGAAGGGTTGACAGTTTACGGGTTTGGCGAAAAGAAAACGCCCGATGCGTTTCGCAATGCTTGCCACAAATTTGTTTTCACTGAAATTCTGCGCTCAACACCGGCAACTGAATCAGCGGAATCGGCAGCAAAAGGGAAAGCCAAGAAAAAAACCACCAAAACCAAGACTGCAACCAAGTCGGTCGAACAAAAACCCGAGTTTCCGGAAGCCTTCGTGTTAACTGCACTCGAACAATCGATTGATGATAATGGATGGACGAGTCTCGGTGTTTTCGGTAGCTACTTGACCAAATTGCAGCCGGATTTTGATTCGCGGCTATACGGCTACAAAAAGCTGTCCGATTTGGTGAAAGCCAAGCAAGATCTTTTTGAAGTCGAAGAAAGGCAAACATCAGGATCAAACCGGAAAATTTTATATCTTCGTGCCAAGAATTGAATTGTCTGCTCAGAAAACAGAGGGTCTTTTTATTATGCGGTGATTTCGTCACCGATCATTTTCATTAACCATTTGTTCAAGTCATTCTGGGCGCTAGGCTCGGGTAATTTTATCCATATTGGTTTCAGAGCGGTCACGCCATGCCTAATACACACCGGCAATGTATTTGAGAGGCATATACGTCCTAGTTCGGTATGCTTGAAATTAGCCGCATCGATATTTTTGTATAGACTGTCATCGGCTTCCTACAATTGATTTTCCAGCGGTTTTTGTTTGACTCTTTTCACTTTGGCCAAAGTCGAATTTTTTTCAGGCTGTTTTTTATGATCTGATAAAGGAGGGTCGATTCATCGAATAGTTTTGTTGTATTTATGGTACAGCTTGCTAATCGATGTGTAGTCGCGGTATCTGGATACTATTAGCGATCGTGTTGGTTAGCGAATACGCCTGATTGGTCATTAAGAAACTGCTACTGGATATTTTTCATTTTTAATTCATTGGTATATGTTTATGAAGTGGTTCTCATGAGAAGGGGGCTTTTGATGAAGTGAATCATTCTTTCAGCATAGAATTCGCACATTCAGGTTTTTTAGGGTTTAGGGTGATTGTATTTTTTTTCACTATCATCTCATCGGTGCAATAAGTGACAGTATAATTTGACCTTTGTATGCAAAGGTGCTTTTTTCTGCAGAATTTTCCCCTAATGTGATTGATATTTCCTGGTATGGGGTTAGGCGGAGGTTTTGTATTACAAGTTTATTTTGGATTCGGAAATGATGGACCAATCTGAAACGTGATTGGCAAATTGACATGTTTAATTACCTTTTCCCAACCTTTATCGTTACCTTTTAATATGCGCATCTTACTGAGTAATGACGATGGTTATTTTGCTCCCGGCCTTGCCTGTCTTGCTGAAGCACTTTCCACGATTGCAGAAATCATTGTGGTGGCACCGGAGAGAGATCGCAGTGGTTCCAGTAATTCGCTGACATTGGATCGGCCACTGAGCTTGCGTCAATCCCATAATGGTTTTTATTATGTGAACGGCACGCCGACAGATTGCGTGCATCTGGCTGTGACTGGAATGCTCGATGTTCTGCCCGATATGGTGATTTCAGGCATCAATAGCGGCGCTAACATGGGAGATGATACGATTTATTCCGGCACCGTTGCCGCAGCCACTGAAGGTTTTTTGCTGGGTATTCCATCGCTGGCGATTTCCTTGGTCGATGCATCGGGAGAGAATTATGTGACGGCGGCCAAAGTGGCCGTCAATATGGTACAGCGTTTTCAGAAACAGGGTATCGAAGCACCTGTCTTGTTGAATATCAATGTGCCCAATGTGCAATATGAACAATTGCAGGGCATTGAAGTTACCCGGCTGGGACGGCGGCACAAGGCCGAACCTGTGATCAAATCCCGTAGTCCTCGTGGTGAGACGGTGTACTGGGTTGGGGCAGCCGGACCTGCGCAGGATGCAGGGGAGGGCACGGACTTTCATGCCATTCAGCGGCATCGTGTATCCATTACATCCCTGCAGATCGATTTGACACATTATGGTCAACTGGATCTGATCAAAAACTGGTTGCAGGATTAGACATGCGACTAGGTATCGGTGATTTATATATCTTGGACCTAGATTGGTGAGTGTTCGCCATACAGGAATCGGCATGACCTCGCAGCGTACCCGCTTGCGTATGGTCGAGCGTTTGCGGACGCAAGGCATTGACGATGAGGTTGTCTTGTCGGTGATGGGATCGATTCCGCGTCACCTTTTTGTTGAAGAAGCGCTGGCTAGCAGGGCTTATGAAGATGTTGCCCTGCCAATCAATTACGGTCAAACCATCTCGAGTCCCTGGATTGTGGCGCGCATGACAGAGCTGCTACGCGCTAATTCAGAACTGGGTAAGGTACTGGAAATTGGAACGGGATGTGGTTACCAGACTGCAGTACTGGCACAGATTGCCCAGAAAGTTTATTCCATTGAGCGTATCGGGCCGCTGTTGACCCGCACGCGAATCCGTTTGCAGGAATTACAGATTAGAAATGTGCATTTGAGGCATGCAGATGGTTTGCGAGGATTTGCTGAAGCTGCTCCATTTGATGGTATTATCATGACAGCCGTGACGACACATGTTCCCCCCGCCTTGCTGGAGCAATTGGCAATGGGAGGTAGAATGGTTTTTCCCAAAGGCAGTCAAAAACAAAATCTTTGTGTTATTGAACGAAACTCCCAAGGTTATACGGAAACGGTACTCGAAGAGGTGAATTTTGTACCCATGCTGCCGGGCGTCATAAAGAAATAATGATTCAGGAAGTTTTATCATGACAAATTTTTCATTCAATTCAACCAATTTCAACCAACTGGGTTTCAGTAAGAGTAGATCGGGAATTTCAGGGTTATCGAATAAAAGCTTCGATCATCGATACAGTGTTGCCTTACTTGTTTGTTCGATCATGCTGGGCTGTAGCACGACGCAGCCACCGGTTCCAGTCATCGATCGAGTCAAGACCGATCCACCTGGTCCAGCCAAAGCTGCCCAACCGAATGACTCGTTGTACACTGTGCAAAGAGGGGATTCGCTCTACAGTATTGCCTTGGCAAAGGGTGTCGATGCCCGGAAGCTGGCCGAGTTGAACAATATCACCGATCCCAAGTCCCTGAGACCAGGACAGAAGATCATGCTGGCTGCGCCTTCTGCACCAGCGCCGGCAGAGGAATCGAAACCGACGCTGTTCGCGGTGCAACAAAAACCTATTGAGACAACACTCGAACCGGATACACCGCCTCCACCGCGGAATGTAATCGGAAATGTCGAAACGGGACCAAAAGCTATCAAGTTGCCATATTCTGAACAAAATGCAGCACGCTTGAAGAATCCTGACAATGTAAATGTGGCAGCAGCTCAGCCGCAGTCGGTTAGTCCAGCTGAGCAGAAAAATACAAAAATTGAGCCGGCAGTTCAACCGGAGCAGCAAAAAACCACTGCATCCCCAAGTCAATCCGATATCGATTGGATGTGGCCAGCAACCGGGAAGGTGTTGTCATCTTTCTCAAAAAATTCCAAAGGTGTGAAGATTTCGGGGCAAAACGGACAGCCCGTTTTGGCATCAGCTGCGGGTGAAGTGGTTTATAGCGGGCACGGTTTGCGAGGCTACGGCAATTTGATCATCATTAAGCACAATAACACTTTTCTTAGTGCTTACGCACACAACAGTAAAATTTTGGTCAAGGAAGGCGATTCCGTTACCAAAGGTCAGAAAATCGCTGAAATGGGAAATTCCGATACCGATGCCACGCAATTACACTTTGAAATCCGTAAACATGGCAAACCTGTCGATCCCATGGAATATTTACCCAATCCTTCCTGATTCACCGACTCTCATGCAACATGGCCTTGTATGTGGCCATGTTTCTGATTCTTAAGTCAGATTGTTACTGTATCGTTGAGGCTTCATGCAGGTGCTTCAGGGCTTCCACGGTGTGTTGTGTGGCCACTTCGGCATGATCTTGTTTGGCATGGGCAATGGCTTCTTCCAGATGTTTGATTGATGTCGCAATCGGTTGACTGGGTGCAGACATTGCCTTTGCTGCTGCCTGGACTTGTATCAGACTTTCCTGTGCATGTTCCAGCAAAGCCGTGGAATGACCGGCTTTACCGTGGATCTGCGCCGTTTCCGCGTGTCTGATGGCATCGGCGACATGCTGGTTTTCCGCTGCCATGGACTGTGCACTGAGACTCAATGCAGCCATACCGAATAGTGTGATTTTGTATAAGCATTTCATTGTATTAACTCCTTTTTTATCGAGACTGAACGGATAAGAGTTGCGACAGCATGGTGTGATTGACCCATTTTTCAGCCATCGGTTTGCCTAAAATCTGTGTGAAAGGCTTATCGGGTTCACCTAAGTCGGACAGCACTACCGCTGCGCCATCAAAATTCTGGGAAAGGGTGTAACCACTAACCGTGATCAAGGTTTGCAGATTGGCCGATACTGCCGATTGCAGGCCGTTTTCCGAATCTTCGATGGCGATGCACTGTTGCGCGGGCAATTGTAATTGATCGAGAACCCAGAGATAAATATCAGGGGCTGGTTTTTTGGCTGGAACGATATCGCCGGCGCCGATGACTGCAAACCAATCCAGGGACGCTTCACCCAGTGTGGATTTAAGCAATGCCACGACATTCTCCATGGTGGTTGTGGTGGCGATGGCGATTTTTATGTTTTGCTGGCGAAGTTCCTGAATCAGTCGAGCTACACCGGGTCGTAGCGGGATGCTTCCGCTTTCCATCAGTGCTTCGAAATATTTCGTTTTTGTTTTGTGCAGACCGGCAATCCAGTCAACGAGATCGTTCTGATTTAATCTGGGAGGATCGAATCGTTCGATAAAGTGGCGAATACGTTCTTTACCACCTGTGATTTGCAGCAAATCGCCATAAAGTTCGATATCCCAGTTCCAGTCGAGGCCGTATTGCCTGAATGCTGCATTGAAGGCAACGCGATGACCATCTTGTTCGGTGTCAGCCAGTGTGCCATCGACGTCGAATAGAACTGCTTGTAATTTATTGTTATGGGTATTCATGAGTCGTATTGATCAAAAATGTACGAGTATAAATCAGGATTGAGGATTATCCGCAGCCCGATAACTGGCGCGTTGCAAACGATCCTTGATGGCGAGCCAGTGCGGATGATCCGGCGGGGATTCGAGTAACAGGCAATCAAAGCCGGCCTGATCGAATTGATGTAGCCTGGCATAGAGTTGCTTGCCGTAAAGTTTGGGTTCCATGGGCATGGCAAAATGTTCGATCAGCGGATTCCGGATAACTGGTTTTGCTGATTCCGACCAGGTCAATACCAGGATGCGCTGATTCTGCTCAGCCAGAAGGGAAGCCTGTTGCCAGATTTGTGGCGTTGGAAAAATGCTCAGCGGTGTTTGTGGCGCATAGTGTGCTGGCAACGAACCTGGAGTGCGGATGACTGGAGCATGATCCTGAGTATGCACGACCGTTGTGCCGAGCACGGATTCAATCGTCGCGATACTGACTCCGCCGGGTCGGTGGATATGCGGAATTCGATCCTGAAAGCTGACGATGGTGCTTTCAAGACCTATTTCACATGGACCACCGTCAAGAATGTAGTCAACCTCGGTCCCCAGTTCCTGCTGAACATGTGCCGCCGTGGTTGGACTGATGCGCCCGAAGCGGTTGGCTGACGGTGCAGCCAAGGCTCTGTGCGGACCAATGGCGGAAAGCAATGCTTGCGCAACCGGATGAATGGGCATCCGTAAACCCACGGTATTCTGGCCTCCTGTAACGGCATCGGGAACATGGCGGCTGCGCTGCAGGATCAGTGTCAAGGGCCCCGGCCAGCAATGCTGAGCTAGCTGTCGTGCCGGTTCAGGGATTTCCTGTGCCCAGAAATCCAGTTCGGAATGCGCGCCGATGTGCACGATCAGGGGGTGATGGGTCGGGCGTTGCTTTATCCGGAAGATTTTTTGCACAGCATCGGGATTGGTTGCATCGGCACCTAGCCCATAGACAGTCTCAGTCGGAAAAGCGACTGTACCTCCCGCAGTGATGATCTGCGCAGCTTGGTCAACTCTGACTTGTTGCTCGGACGATAATTTGCTCTCGTTCTCGGGAGAAATTGGGTTTTTCATGGTGCTACGAAGCTTAAAGAGTGATTTTTCAGTTGTTATCGTGCCAATCATAACCGAGAATGCCTTGCAGCAAACGTACAATATAAAAACAGAATGTATTGAGCATGTTTCTATGCCATGAAAAGATATGCTGGCTGTTGATCGTCACAGCTTCGGATTCATCTGCTATGGTGGTGTGCAGGCTTCTTCTGAGCTCCTGTGCAAAGTCGGGATCTGCTATCACGACGTTGGCTTCCCTGGCCAGTAGCAGACTGAAAGGATCGATATTCGAAGAACCAACGGTTGACCAGTTTTGATCAATGACTGCAACTTTGGCATGCAGATAGCTGCGATTGTATTCAAAAATGTGTATTCCTGCCTGTAACAGATTTTTGTACATGGCCTGGGTTGCATGATATTGCAACCGGTATTCGACTTTGCCTTGTAACAGAAGAATCACGCGAACACCACGCTTCACGGCGCTTTTCAAGGCTGTGGCGAATTTCTTTCCAGGGAGGAAATAGGCATTGGCGATGATGATTTCCGTATGTGCGTACTGAATGGCTTGTAGATAGGCGTGTTCGATATCGTGCCGGTGCCGCCAGTTGTCACGGATGATGAAAGCGGCTTTCTGCGTACCGCAGGGATCATTGGAAGGGATTATCGCAATGGGAGCAATCCAGCGTCTTTTGAAGTGTACCCAAGCCACGATCATCCATAAATGTCTGGCCGCTTTGTGCACCTGGGCAAGTAACGGGCCCTGAATGGCGACTGCGTAATCCAGTCGAGGTAACAGATTCTCGGGATTGTGCTGGTCGTCGATGATATTGATGCCGCCCACGAAAGCGATAGAAGCGTCGATAATAGTCAATTTGCGGTGCATGCGACGCAGGCGGTAACGACGGAATTTCGTAAAAGCAATCTCTGGCCTGAATATCAGTACCTTGACCCCGGCTTGTAACAGGTTCCGCAAGATTTGCTGCGGAAGATGCTGTGAGCCAAAGCCATCGAGCAGAACATGCACCGATACGCCGCGTAATGCTGCACGCTGCAATGCCACGGCAATCCTGTGACCTGTGGTATCGGCTGCAAAGATATAAGTTTCCAGATAAATTTCACTGTGCGCACTCTCGATTGCTGCTTCCAGCCGGGGAAAGTACTCATCGCCGTTACGCAGCAGCGTGATTCGATTGTTTTCAATAAAATCCGGATTGCTCATGCTGCTGCGATTGGAGGAATGGTGCCAGTTGGCACCTGAAAGGCTGCAATGACTAGGAGATACTCAACATGCGGTCCAAGGCAATTCTGGCCAGTCCCGCTTCGGCTTCGGGAACCTTGATCTGATTGACCACGACACCATTCACCAGATTTTCCAGTGCCCAAGCCAGGTGTTGTGGGTCGATACGGGCCATGGTGGAGCACATGCAAACCATGGGTGACATGAATTGCACGATTTTTCCCTGTTCCTTGAATTCTTCGGTGATTCGGCTGACCAGATTCAATTCCGTACCGACTAGCCACCGTGTTCCACTTTTGGCGGCGGCAATGGTTTTGATGATGTATTCCGTGGAACCGACAAAGTCTGATGCCTTGCATACTTCGTAACTGCACTCGGGATGAGAAATGACGATGCCATCTGGATACTGGTTCCGGAAGCGGATGATATGATGAGGTTGGAACATTTGATGAACCGAGCAATGTCCTTTCCATAGTATTACTTTGGCAGTCTTGATCTGTTCCTCTGTCAGCCCACCCATGGGTTCGTCGAAATTCCATACTGGCATTGTTTCCAGGGGAATGCCTAACTTGTGCCCACTCCAGCGGCCCAAATGCTGATCGGGAAAAAACAGAATCTTTTCGCGCTGTTGGAAGGACCATTCCATGACTTTGGCAGCGTTGCTCGAAGTGCAAACAATGCCACCATGTTCTCCGCAAAAGGCTTTCAGATCGGCTGATGAGTTGATATACGTGACGGGCGTGATCTTTTCGTCGGGATCCAGTATTTCCATCAACTCGCGCCAGGCGCGTTCAACGTTGGAGAGACTGGCCATGTCGGCCATGGAGCAACCCGCTGCCAAGTCTGGCAAAATGGCGATTTGCCGTGGACTGGAAAGCATGTCTGCGACCTCAGCCATGAAGTGCACACCACAAAAAACCAGATAGTCTGCATCTGTCTGGGCGGCCAGGAATGATAATTTAAGCGAGTCACCAGTCAAGTCCGCATGCCGATACACATCGGCTCGCTGATAGTGGTGAGCCAGAATGACGGCATGTTTGCCGAGTGCCTGCTTGGCGGAAATGATGCGTTGTGTACATGCGTCATCCTGAAGTTGATCATAAGACTGAAATTCGATGGCTTCTGCTTGCATTTGCTGATTGTGTTACCCGATAAGTGAAAGTTGTTCGATACACACGGTATTGCTTAATGTGATATGTGATTGTCATATACCGTGCGAGGTTCACGGCGGCATGTAAGAATCTATCGATTAAATCATATTTTGAGTTCTGTTATAATGCAATAAAGGAAATTTATCAATAAAGTCGAATCCACATAGCATAGCGCAGACGTAGCAGGAAAATTGGGAACAACTACTATTTCAAATGGTCAATCGCCTACATTTCAGCTTTTCCTTGATTTTATTAATCGTTCTGATCGCTTTGACAGTCTGGCTGGATCAAGTCACGCGCCCTTCCGAGCAAAACAAGGATAACGGAGCATTGCATACTCCCGATTATATCGTTGAGGATTTATCCGGAAGTCGGTCGGATCATGAGCATGGCATCCAGAGAAAATTTACTGCTCGCAAGTTGTTGCATTATGTTCGAGACGAAGTAACCCAGCTGGAACAAATCGGATTTGTCAATGTAGATCCGCACAACCCGTTACTGCGATTACAAGCAGATCGAGCTGAGATAAGAAACAAGGGAGATAACATTTTTTTGATGGATAACGTTACTGCTATCCGGGGCGAGGACCAGGAAAAAGGTAAAATTACACTGATGACTCACTTCCTGAATCTCCTGCCAAAGGAAAGCCTGGCGAAAACAGACCAGCAAGTCACAATCACACGATTACTAACCACGATAAATGCTCAAGGTATGGAACTGGATAATCGCTCTGGAAAAATTGAGTTATTGAACCAGGTGAAAGTGGTCGATATGCGGTATTTAAATAAGCAATGAAGTTTTTATATGCGATAGGGCTATTGGTTTTATGCTTGGCACAACCTGCCATGGCAGAACGGGCCGACAGAAAAAAACCGATGCACCTCGAAGCCGACCGTGCAACTGTCGAAGATGTCAATCGTAAAGAATCCAGCCGGATTACCGTCTTTACCGGTAATGTCGTCATCACGCAAGGTACTATGCGCATTACAGCCGATAAAGTAATCATGAAAGAGGATTTAAACGGTTTTAAACATGCTACGGGACTGGGTGATCTGGTTACATTCCGACAAAAACGTGATGGTCTTGACGAATATGTGGAAGGTTGGAGTCAGCGTGTCGAGTACGATAGTAAAACCGATAAGATCGAATTGTTTCGTCAGGCTAGACTCAAGCGTGGAACGGATGAAGTGAAAGGCGATTATATTTCGTATGACATGACCAGCGAGTTTTTTAAAGTCATGGGTAGCAAGGAGCGCGGCGATGAAACCGGCGCTGACAAGCGGGTTCGGATAACTATTCAACCTAAAAACAAATCGGAATAGTTCATTGCAACTGTGTAATCTGTCCATGGTGTTTTTCGACAATGAGTGAGCTGAACGCGGTCAATTTGAGGAAGCGCTACAAATCACGTACCGTGGTGCAAGACGTTTCCTTTTCACTGAATAGTGGTGAAGTGGTTGGATTACTGGGGCCCAACGGAGCAGGGAAGACGACCTGCTTTTATATGATTGTGGGTTTGGTATCCCTGGATGGTGGTGGAATCTATCTCGATGAGAACAACTTGAGCCAGATGCCCATTCATGCACGTGCTAGGCTTGGATTAAGCTACCTGCCACAAGAAGCATCAATTTTTCGACGTTTGACTGTGGAAGAAAATATTTCGGCTGTGCTGGAACTGCAAAATTGGGATGAAGATACAAAACAGCGGCATTTGGATGGTTTGTTACATGATTTGCATATCAGTCATTTGCGCAATAATTCAGCAATCAGTTTGTCGGGTGGTGAGCGTCGCCGCGTTGAGATAGCGCGAGCATTGGCATCGCAACCCCGCTTTATTTTGCTAGATGAACCATTTGCGGGTGTCGACCCGATTGCCGTTATCGATATTCAGAAGGTGATTGCTTTTTTGAGTGAACGTCAGATTGGTGTGCTGATTACGGATCATAATGTGCGTGAAACACTTGGAATCTGCGATCGGGCCTATATCATTAGTGAGGGGCAAGTGCTGGCTAAAGGCGAGCCCGAAGCAATCATTGATAACGAGCGAGTCAGGGAAGTTTATTTGGGTGAGCATTTCCGCTTGTAACAAAATGAACGAATCGAGCTGAATCAATGCACAATTTGCAGCTTACCAAGATATGAGGCAGACACTTCAATTAAAGTTATCGCAACAACTTCGGCTGACACCACAGTTACAGCAGTCGATACGTTTGTTGCAATTGTCAACGCTGGAACTAAATCAGGAAATAGAACGCATCGTTCAGGAAAACCCATTGTTGGAACTGGAAGAAAATTGGGGTGCTGCCAATCAGGATGCGATCGATGCCAGGGGTGAAGTAAAGCTTTCCGAATCGATTGATGATTCCGAACCGATGACGGAGCCAGGTATTACCGAAGATCAGCATGATGTTGCACAGCTTACTGAAAACGAAACAGATTGGTCGCAGGATGGCCTGTTTTATGATTCAGCCGAGCAAGATGAAAATGAATTTACGCAGATTCCTGACAGACCGGTCAGTTTGCGTGACTATCTTTATATGCAGGCAGCTTGCCTGCAACAGATTTCTGCACGTGAACGTCAAACCATCGAACTATTGATTGATAGTCTGGATGATGATGGCTATTTACAGCAATCCTTGGAAGAATTGACCGCAATCTTGCCAACGGAACTGAACATAGACCTGAAGGATTTGCAGGTTGCGCTGGATCATTTGCAGCAATTCGATCCTACTGGAGTAGGAGCGCGTGATTTGCAGGAATGTCTGCTATTGCAACTGAGTGCTCTGCCGGATGATATGTTGTTTCGAGATCGTGCCAAGAAAGTGGTGCAAATGCATTTAAAGCCGCTTGCTGCACATGATTTTACGCTGATTAAAAAATTGCTCGGTTGTGATGACATAGAACTGCGCGCTATCCTGAAATTGATTTCTCATTTGAATCCGAAACCCGGAAGCGATTTTAATGTTCCGAATGCACGCTATATTATTCCAGACATCATCGTCAAAAAGAAAAACGGGGTGTGGATGGCCAGTATCAATATCGATGCATTACCCAAAATCAGCATCAATCGTCAGTACGCCGATATCCTGAAGCAAAATCATCATCCTTCGACACTGGCGTTGACTCATCAACTGAATGAAGCCAAGTGGCTGATCAAGAATATACAACAGCGGTCCACTACCATCCTGGCGGTGGCTAATGCCATTATTGCCCGGCAACAGCAGTTTCTGGAACATGGAGAAGTTGCGATGCGACCGTTAGTATTGCGGGAGATTGCTGATGCTCTGGATTTGCACGAATCGACAATATCCCGTGTAACAACCCAGAAGTTTATGCATACACCACGCGGTATTTTCGAGTTGAAGTATTTCTTTGGTAGCCACGTGTCGACAGATTCCGGAGGTGCCTGTTCAGCGACGGCGATAAGAGCGCTCATCAAGCAACTCATTAGTGAAGAAAATTCAAGAAAGCCGCTGAGTGATAACAATATTGCAGGCATTCTCGAACAACAAGGTATTGTTGTTGCTCGTCGAACCGTAGCAAAATACCGGGAGTCCTTACAGATTCCGGCAGCAAATTTACGCAAATCATTTTAATTAGAACAAAGGAAGGATAATGAACCTCAAACTTACTGGTAATCATGTAGAAATAACCGATCCGATGCGTGAATATGTGATTTCTAAGATAAGCAAGATTAAGCGGCATTTCGATCATGTGATCGATGTGAGCGTCATTCTGTCGGTGGATAAGCTGAAGCAAAAAGCGGAAGCCAATGTGCACATTCGTGGAAAAGATATTTTTGTCGAAACTGATAGTGAGGATATGTACGCCTCAATCGACAGCCTGGTCGATAAATTGGACCGGCAGATTCTGAAACATAAAGAAAAAAATCTAGAACGCCGTAATCATGGTTCATTGAAGGATCAAGATTTCGAACAATAAAGTGAATATTCTAGTTGTGGGACGTTGAAAAAAGGCAAGTCATGATTCATGTAGCATTTTATAAACATTTGACCAGTAGAATATTTCATCTATGAATTTGATTTCACAATTATTACCGCCGTCAAATGTAATAGTCGATTTGGATGTTGCCAGCAAGAAACGAGTATTTGAACAAGCAGGATTGTTATTTGAAAATACCAGTCAGATTGCTAGAAATCAGGTTTTTGACAGTTTGTTTGCGCGTGAAAAATTGGGTTCAACTGGTCTGGGGCAGGGGGTGGCCATCCCACATGGACGCATCAAAGGCCTGCGTGAAGCCGTAGCGGCATTGGTAACCATGAAGGAAGGCATCCCATTTGATGCGCCGGATGGGCAGCCGGTAAATATCGCCTGTATATTACTTGTACCCGAGAAAGCAACAGACAAGCATTTGCAAATCTTGAGCGAACTGGCACAAATGTTCAGTGACAAACAGTTTCGCGAAAATATTCTGCATAGTAAAGATGCGACTCATATTCACAAACTGATCTCCGAGTGGGAACCCAATGTCTCGAATTAGTATTACGCAATTATTCGAAGATAAGAAAGAGAAACTGAAACTGAACTGGATTGCAGGTCAGGAGGGTGGTGTCAAGGAATTGAGTGACGCCGAGATCAGTCAATCGGGTCAAGGTTTGATCGGGCATCTGAATTTTATTCATCCCGACTGGATTCAGGTCATCAGTATTGACGAAATCCATTATCTGAACAGACTCGAACCGGCTTCGCTAGAGAAGAAACTCAATCAGCTGACCGAGAGCAATCTGGTGTGCATCATTGTCGCCGATAATGCGGAAGTGCCTGAGTCGATTCTTGATATGGCTGGCGCCCGCCATATTCCGTTATTGACTTCGCCATTTCCTGGTTTGGAAGTTATCTGGGTCATTCGTACCTATCTTGGCACAATTCTGGCACCATCGTGCACCCGGCATGGTGTTTTGTTGGATGTGCTGGGAATGGGTGTGCTGATTACCGGCGAGAGCGGCGTAGGTAAGAGTGAACTGGCTCTGGAATTGATCAGCCGTGGGCATGGATTGGTAGCCGACGATGTCGTCGAATTGCGTCGCATTGCACCGGAGACACTGGAAGGGCGTTGTCCGCCCATGCTCAGGGATTATCTGGAGGTGCGTGGTCTAGGAATGCTGAACATACGCACCATTTTTGGTGAGACGGCGGTACGGCGGCACAAGAACATGAAACTGATTGTGCATTTGCAAAATGGTGGTGGTACGGATCCCAGTCTGCTCGAACGCTTGCCGCTAAGTAATCTGAATGAAAATATCATGAATGTCGACATCCGCAAGGTGATCATTCCTGTGGCGGCTGGGCGCAACCTGGCCGTACTGGTCGAGGCGGCGGTCAGAAACTATGTGTTGCAGCTTCGTGGTATCGATAGTATCAAGGATTTTATCGAACGCCACGAACAGGCCATGAATGCCGAATCGGAAGACAGTGACAGACAGTCACACTAGCTTTTTTCGCGCCTGGTGCTAGCTGCACTTGCCCTATAAGCGATTTCCATATCGTGAAAAATCCCCACACCATCACCTTGGCACTCACTGGCGCATCAGGTATGCCTTATGGGATTCGCCTGCTGGAACAATTGCTACATTCCGGTAAGCAAGTGTATTTGTTGTATTCGCAGGTGGCGCAGATCGTGGCACAACAAGAAATGAATCTGGCCTTACCCTCCCGTGCCAGGGAAACCGAATCTTATTTCAATCAGTTATACCAGCTCCCAGAAGGGCAGCTACGTGTGTTCGGTCGTGAAGAATGGTTTGCTCCGGTTGCCTCGGGGTCCAATCCGGCCGATGCCATGGTGGTTTGTCCCTGCACAATGGGAACGCTGGCTGCCATCGCAGCTGGAATGAGCGAGAAACTGATCGAGCGCGCCGCCGATGTGATGATCAAGGAGAATCGGCAATTGATCCTGGTGCCACGGGAAACGCCTTTTTCGACCATTCATCTGGAGAACATGCTCAAGCTCTCCCGTTGTGGTGTCACCATTTTACCGGCGAATCCAGCATTTTATCATCATCCGCAAACCATTCAGGATTTGACCGATTTTGTGGTGGCACGCATTCTGGATCACCTGGATATCGCTCACACCTTGATGCCAAGATGGGGTTCCGAACAGCGGTGACGATGTCAGCATAGTTTGGAAAATGCGTTGGTTGCTTGCAGGATTCAACCCACAATCGATGTCGTCAATGCTAACTGATCATCGGTAATCTTAAAGATACCTGCTTCGGTAACAACATAATGCATTGCAATATCATGTGGCTGTGGATGGAGGTCACCTAGTCGCTGCATCTCAAAAGCAACTCCGATCTTGATTGGTTGCGGATCGTAAGTCGCCAGAGTGCGATCGTAGTAGCCACTCCCATAACCCAACCGATAGCCGCGTTGATCGAATCCAACCATTGGAATGATGACTGCATCAGGCCTGACGATTTGAGTATGTTCAGGGATGGGAATACCGTAAGCGCCATCCTTCACGGGACTATCGGGTGACCATGTGCAAAAATGCAGTGGTTGATGCTTACCGATGACCTTGGGCAAGGCGAGGGTCGCTTCCTGCGCTATAAAATGGCGTGCTATTGAGCGCACGTCATATTCACCCCGGAAAGGCCAGTATATTCCAATGATTTTTCTTTCAAAGCTTCGAGTGTGATGTACAAGGAAGTTTGAAATGGCCTCACTCCATTGCTGGTGCATTAGTTCGGGCAGAGCTTCGCGTGCTGCAAGCAAACGTTTGCGTTGCTGCTTTCGCCAATCCAGTGAGTCATTCATGTGAGTGCATTTGCATTGCGTGACTGTCCGTGACAATGAAATTCTGATTCAGCAATTTTTTGACTGGAGCCGGTATGCCCTGGTGAAGGGCCATCAATGGTTCCAGCCAGACCAACTGATCATCAGATGCCGTGGTTGGTGCTGTAACGTGTAGGATTTTCGGGTAAATCCGTAGTTTGTAATGCGTGAATTGATGATTCACCGCAGGTAATTCACGGGTGGACTGGATTCTCATCCCAAATTGTTGCTGGCAGTAAGTCAGGGCATCAGTGTCGACTGCTATTTCGGGTGGACACCACAGTCCGCCCCAGATTCCAGGAGCAGGTCGTTTTCTGAGCAGCAGTTTGTGTTGCTGCACCAGAAACAGCAGGACGGCTTCCTTTTCCGGCATGGGTTTACGTGGCTTCGGAGCGGGTAAGAGGTGTGTCAGGTTGTTTCTGTGTGCCGTGCAGTTCGATTGTAACGGGCATGCGGCACAGATCGGATTCCGTCGCAAGCATACTGTGGCGCCCAAGTCCATCAGTGCCTGAGTATAGGATTGGATCCGGCCGTGATCGGTATGGATGGGTAAAGATTGTTCAGCCAGTTGCCATAATTTGTTTTGGGTCGATTTTTCTGCAGGATAACCGGTAATCCCGAAATATCGCGTGAGAATGCGTTTGACGTTACCGTCCAGTATGGCCTCGCGGTGCCCAAAGGCAAATACCGCAATGGCAGCAGCGGTCGAGCGTCCGATTCCAGGTAGTTGTTCAAGAGCAATCCGGCTATCCGGAAATCGACTGCAATGATCTTGTCGAAGAATCTGTGCCGTGCGGTGCAGATTGCGTGCCCGTGAGTAATATCCCAACCCGCTCCACAGTGCCAGAACCGAATCCAATGGTGCTTGTGCGAGTTGGTCGATTCCGGGAAATTCCTGCATGAACCGCAGGTAATAAGGAATCACTGTACTGACCTGTGTTTGCTGCAACATGATCTCGGACAACCAGATCGCATAGGGATCGGCGTTACGTTGCCATGGTAGGTGGTGCCGCCCGGAAACCTTGTGCCAGTCGATAAGTTGTTGAGCCAGGGAAAACATTACACTCTGGTTCAATCAAAAATGACTTGATTGAACCGAGCATTGGGGGTCAATACTTCCATTTTGGCAAGTTCGGTCAGATCAACCTGTTGTCGCGTACCATTGTCGATCATCAGGTACTCGCGCTTTTCTGGGGAATTCATGATGTCGACGGCTTTTCCCTCGACAATCCGGCCGTCCTTGAGTGTGAGTTTGAGTTGATAACCATACATGCACACTACTTCCACGTAATCGTGAAGTTCGCATGAAATTGTATCCTGTGACATGATGCTTGATTCCTCAATGTGGATTAAATGCGCATAATATACACGATAGTGATATGCGGATATTAAACTCCAATAAAACCTGATTCTTGAAAATCCATCAATCCGTGGATTGTGACAAAATGGCCCAAAAAATGATCTGGTGTTAACTCATGGAAATTCTGAAAACATTTGGCTTATATATTTTGACCGCCTTGGCCGAGATCTTGGGTTGCTATTTGCCCTATTTGTGGTTGAAACAGGAAAAACCGGCATGGCTACTGATTCCGGCGATACTGAGTCTGGGGATTTTTGTTTGGTTGCTGAGTCTGCATCCGCAGGCGACGGGCCGGGTATATGCTGCTTATGGTGGTGTTTACATCGGCATGGCACTGATGTGGCTGTGGTTGATAGATGGTGTAAAGCCTGTCATGACCGATTGGCTTGGTGTTGTTGTGTGTTTGTTGGGTGTGATTATCATCATGTATGGGCGAGAGGCAATGGCAAAGTTTTCGGGATAGTTCTACGAAGATTAACTCCTGTACTTTCAAGAAGCTGGTTGTGGCGGTACTTTGATCCACTCACCCGAGCATTGTTTGACATAGGGATAATATCCTTCCGGACTGCGGCAGTAGTACCAGTAGTTTGGCTTTTGGGTGTTGACTGGAGGACGTGCAGTTGAATTTTGTTGAATATATGTGGGTGTTGAAGCCATCGGCATGGTGAATACGGGTGCAGCAGCAACGGCAGGATAGCCTCCCAGCGGGTAGTAGGTTTCAAAACGGCGATAAGGACCGAATACGGAATAATTACTGAATCCCCAACCTCCCCAGCCACTGTAGAATCCGAAGTTGTTAAATGGTGAGAAACCGTAATATCCAAATCCTCCAAAGGGGCCAAACGGACTGAAAGGTCCGAAACCCAGTCCCATTCCTAAACCTACACCCAATCCCAAACCGAAGCCATCCAGATGGTGATGTCCGTGATGGCCTGAGTGATGAAAGTTGGGATCGATATTTTGATTATTGACTATATTCTGGTCAATTTGAGTTTGATTGTTCTGAACGACATTCTGAACGTTATCACCCTGATTCTGTGACGAATCCTGACTTGCTGTACTACCTGCAGTCGTATCGCCGTTCTGACCGGTGACTTGCTGATCCTGAGTTGTTCCCTGTTCGGCGGTTTGTGTGCCGCTGTTGTGCTGCTGATCAGTCGTTGCAGCACTTGAATCCGTTGTGGTTTGATCTTGAGGATTGGTCGAATCAGGTGATGCTGTGTGCTGGGCAACACCAGTTTCCTGACCGGGGCTGGTTTCTGGGATGTTCTGGCTTTCTGTGGTCAGATGATTCTGTTGAGGTTCCTGCGACAGGGAATTATCCAGTGGCGCATGTGAATCGGCACTTCCGGCTCCAGCGGGATGATCCAGGTTTGACTGATTCAGATCATGAGCTGGGTTACCTTGATCGAAGGAGTGACTATCGACTGGATTAGTATTTGCCTGGAAGTCGCTGGGTTGCTGATCGAATCCGTTGGAGTGATCCATCTGACCAGGGTCATAATAGTCCTGGGGTGCGTCACCGCCAAAATCAGCGCCTCCATCATAGTAGCCGTCGGCATCGTAACCGCCTCCAAAGTCGCCACCATAGTCTCCCCCATAGTCGCCTCCAAAATCACCACCGAAATCACCTCCAAAGTCACCGCCTCCATCAAATCCGCCATCGCCTTCGGCTGCCGCAGGCGGAGTGGCGAGCAAGGCAATCATGGCAAGTGTGACATACGTTAACTTAAACTTTTTCATGGTAATTCCAGTATTCGTAAATAGTGCAATCAGATCGTTCATTTCAGGTTTTTTACGATTAGCATCGTATCGTAGATTGTCTGAATGGATGCTGAATCAGAGACTGAATAGTTAATGCTTATTATGACTTCATCCAGAGAGTTTGGTGCCGACAGATTGAGAAAATGCGATTGCAACATCGGCTTTGGGTTTACAATCGTTTCCTGATCGAATTGCACTGGATGATTTCTGCAATGACGAATCCCACTGATGCACCCGACGATTCCACGAAGCAGGTTCAATCGCTGACTGCGCTCAGTCTCGCGGCATTGGGTGTGGTGTATGGCGATATTGGCACCAGTCCACTGTATGTCATGAAAGCGGTTTTTGATCCTGCTCATGGGCTGGCTTTGTCCGATGCCAACGTGATGGGCGCCATTTCCTTGATTTTCTGGACCATCATGTCGGTTGTGACTTTCAAGTACATCACATTGTTTTTGCGTGCCGACAATCATGGCGAAGGCGGCATCATGGCGCTACTGTCGCTGGCTAGCGCATCCGTGTCCAGTCGACCCCGTTTACGAAGCATATTGTTCATGATTGGTGCTTTCGGGGCTGCACTTTTCTATGGCGATGGCGTCATCACGCCGGCTATTTCCGTATTGAGTGCAGTGGAAGGACTGGAAGTGGCCACACCGTTGTTCCAACCTTATGTTTTACCAATTACAGTGGTGGTTCTGGTTTCGCTGTTCCTGCTGCAGCGGCATGGTACGGGTGGGATCGGTACGGTATTCGGACCGGTCACGCTGATCTGGTTCATAACGTTAGGCGTTACCGGCATTATCAATATCAGTGTTGCACCACAGATTCTGCAAGCATTTAATCCTCTCTATGCCGTGACTTTTTGTCTGGAGAACGGATGGTTTGCCTTCATCGCACTGGGTGCCGTGGTGCTGGCCGTAACCGGGGGCGAGGCACTGTATGCCGATATGGGGCATTTTGGCATCAAGCCGATTCGGTTTGCCTGGTATGGCTGCGTGTTGCCGGCACTGGTACTGAATTATCTCGGGCAGGGTGCATTGTTGCTGGCGAATCCGGTGGCGATTGCCAATCCGTTCTTCTTGCTGTTTCCGGAATGGGCGTTGTATCCGGCGGTTGCTTTGGCAACAGTAGCCACTGTGATTGCGTCGCAGGCGGTCATTTCCGGTGTGTTTTCCGTGACCCGGCAAGCCATACAGCTGGGTTTTCTGCCACGCATGGAAATTCGTCATACTTCAGATGAAAAAATTGGACAGATCTACATTCCTTTCGTCAATTGGCTACTGCTCGGCGCAGTGGTGCTGGCAGTTACGGGATTTGGCTCATCGGCGAATCTGGCATCGGCCTATGGTGTGGCAGTAACGACGACCATGGTCATGGAAACGCTACTTACTTTTTTTGTGCTGCACTTTGCCTGGCGTTATCCCTTATTTGTGGCTTTGCTGGCGACGGGATTTTTTCTGGTGATCGACACCACCTTTTTCGCAGCTACCATCCTGAAGATTTTTCATGGTGGTTGGTTTCCACTGGTCATTGGCGTCAGTTTGTATTTTCTGATGATGACCTGGAATCAGGGACGGAGAATCCTGCTCGAGCATCTACGGTCTGACGACCTGCTGTTGCAGCCTTTCCTACAATCGTTATTGCTGAATCCGCCATTGCGGGTGTCGGGAACTGCCGTATTCCTGACATCCAACATGAACGGCGTGCCGCATGCGCTATTGCATAATCTTGCGCACAATCAGGTATTGCATGAACGTGTGATATTCATGACCGTTGAGTATCTGGAAATTCCCCATGTGCCGGATACAGATCGTCTATCGATACAACCCCTGGAAGGGAATTGCTATCAGATCTCGATCCGCTACGGTTACAAGGATGAACCGGATTTGCCCCGGGCGCTGAAATTATGTGAACAACACGGTTTGGAGTTTGAGCCGCTGAAGACTTCCTATTTTCTGAGTCGTGAGATCATCGTGCCCTCCCCGGGAGGAGGGATGATGCAGTGGCAGGAGCGGATTTTTGCAGCCATGGCCAGAAATGCCGGTAGTGCAGTCGAATATTTCAAGTTACCGGCCAATCGGGTTCTGGTGTTGGGGACGCGGATAGAGATTTAAGAGCATTCAGGTATGGTGAAAAAGAATATTTCTTCTAACTATAGATACTTGTATCTATTAACCTAATTAGTATCAAATGGTACGTGAACTTCTTTATGTTTCATTGGATGAATTTGATTCAAATTCCTGCTTGTCATACTTTTTCTCTGTTTGAGCTTGTTTTGTAAGTTTTGTAGTAATTTTCTTTATTTTTTGCTGAGTTTCTTTGACCTTCTCGCCTTCTATGACTTCCCGTTTCAGAATCTCATTGTTCAAAATATCAGTAATTTGTTCAGTATCGACCTTAATCTCTGGAAATAATCTGCGAATTTCTCGTTTGATTACCGAAACTATCGGATCAGTAAGCAGAATCTGAGCAATAGTGAACTTATTAAGAATTTGAGTATGTTGATGATAAGTATCCATTGCATCTGAGCTGATACCCTCTCTGCAAAGTAGAAATACCTTCTTTAAATCATCTTCTTTCTTTGGATTGATTTCTAAGAAGCAGAATGATGATACTTCTTCATGGTCGATTGGTTGTCCAAATTTGATTCTATATAATCGCCACTCGACTGCATTGGTAAGGACCACCCATTCGATACCTTGATTTGCTCCATAACTAATTGCCTGTCTGAGGTGCGAATCGTTAAGATTGACGCCGGCTGCTTTAACTTCAATAAGATATTTGATTTTTCCTTCAATTTTCACAGCGAGATCACAAAAAGTACCTCTAATTTGCTGCTCGCTGGTGAGTTCCTGATATTTATCGTAACCAAAGCAGTACGCTAGAATATCTTTTACAAGAGTGACAGTATCAGCTTCGGACACATCCTTGCTTTTGTGTGATTGCGCAATGTTCTGATAAGTTTTGAGCGTTGAAGAAACACGGTCAATGACTTTCTTGGAAATTTTTAGCATCTTATCTCTCTGAATTATTTGGATTTCAGATCATCGTAGGATGTGAGTATACGCTAATCATTTTTCCAGTGACTAGAACATTAAGTGAGTCTTTATACTATAAGCAGAGGATTATCTTCTGATAGCTCACTACCTCGTCAACCCCGCATACAACACCGGCAGTTTCTCCGGTAGCCGCTCCACATGATCCACCACCAGATAATTGCGTTCGCCGAAAATGCGTGAGACGTACTGGTCAGCACGTGGGTCGAGGCTCATGCAGTAGGTCAGAATGCCTGAACGGCCGGCTTCCTCGACGGCTTTCTTGGTGTCGTGGCGCAGGTATTGCGGGTCACGGACATCCACATCGGCAGGTTCGCCATCGGTGATGACCAGCAGGAGTTTCTTCGCCGATTTTTGCAGTTTCAGGTAATGCGTGGCATGACGCATGGCTGCGCCCATGCGGGTCGACAGTTGTCCGGACATACCGGCAAGTTTTGCTTTGGGAATTTCGTCGTACGGCTGATCGAAATCTTTGAAGCGGAAATACTCGACATCGTGTCTTCCGTCGGAACAAAAGCCATGGATCGCAAACGGATCACCAATTTTATTGATGGCATTGGCGAGCAGCACTGTGGCCTGGCGCGTCAGATCGAGCACGGAATAATCGTGTCCGGCGACTTTTTCGTTGGTCGACTCGGACAGATCAAGCAGCACCAGCACGGAAATGTCGCGCACTTTACGCACTGAACGCATCATGATGCGAGGATCGGGCTGCATGCCCATGCGGATGTCGATCAGAGAGCGGATCGCAGCATTGATGTCGATTTCATCGCCGTCCTCGAGCTTGCGGATACGGCGCGTGCCTTGCGGTTGCATTGCATCGAGCAGGAATTTCATACGGGCGATTTCGCGTTTGTACTGATTGGCAATGTCGTCGATGCACTGCATGTCGCCCAGTTTTGCGCGTTTCTCCTGCACAGTGGCCCAATCCGGACGTTCCAGCTGGATCTGGTAATCCCATTCGGAGTAGTGGTAGGGCGCGGAAACGGGTTCCTTGCCTTCCGTGTCGTTGTAAGAGACGCCCATGTCCTCATATGGGAAGAATTCGGTGCCCATTACCCAGATTTCCTGTGCGTCGTCTCCGGCGGTTTCAACGTCGATCTCATTGGCGAATTCCATGACATTGACGTACTTGCGCACTTGTTTGGGTGCATCGTAGCCAGCCGATAGCGATTTGTTGAAGTCGAATTCCTCGAATTCCCAGAAATAGCGATTGTCATCGCGATACGGTGCCGTGAGTATGTCGGTGCGTGGGCTGTATGGAATCTTTTTGTCCATGAAACTGTGCGCGAGCTGTACGCCGATGTGCCACGACGTTTTATGGCTATGTAGCTGGTCTTTGGCTGCTTTGAACAGTTTTCGACCTTCCACGATCCATGGATCTTGGTCCTGGTAATCCAGGTCGAGCAGGGCGCGTGCCAAGCGATTCAGATAATCGCCCATCGACGCATTCATTTCTGGGGTGGCGCTATGCAATGCCGACCAGGTTTTGCGCAAACCGGGGAAACGGCGGATCGATAGTTCCTCGATACGTGCATCTTCAATGACCGAAATCACGGCCATCTGTAATGGATTCAAACTTTCCGCAGAAATCGGCTGCTTGGTTTCAACCAGATGTGCGGCGGCATGCGCTGCTGCAGCGCGATAGACCTCGGTTGCCGATATGTCGCCATAGGCATCGTAGGCATCGGGTAGATGGATGAAATAGTTTTCGATGAACGGTTTGTAGCCTTCACGCGTTTCAAAGTCGCCGGACGTCGGTTTCATGAAAAAGTCGCGTCCCCACAGCGCGCGCAGATACATGTTGATACGGCGCTGTACGTCGACGAACAGGGTGCCTTTGCGCTCTTTCTGCAAGACCGCAAGCGATTCTTTCGATTCCAGACCGAAATAGCGGATTTGCTCTTCGTAATTGGTGCGGTGTGCGTGTGCGCCCCACATAGCCCAGCGGCGCAGGCCACCCAATGTCAATTGTCCGAACAGGATGTCCAGCTTGCCGAGCATCGGACGGATGCCGCGCGGTGCCTGCGCGATCAGATTATTGAGGAATTGCAGGTAATTCTGGAACAGTTGCGCATCGCCCAGCCGTTTGGCAGCGGTCGGTGAGGTGGCCAGCACCAGCTCGATGACCGCGCCGGAGGTGCGCGAAGCCAGACTCAACACCGAGGTAGCCAGATCGCCGATAACGTCTTCACCGATTTCCTTGGCCACCAGCGGAATTTCACCGATCCAGCAATCGACCACGCTACGTCCGCGTCCCAGACCGCGGATTGCCGAAGCACCTTTTAGGTAGTTATCCAGGCCGCGCGGCGAAAAGATCTTGACTGCTTCCGGCCAGGCATGGTTTAGCAATTCAACCGATTCCGGTTCTAGATCCTCGAGCAATTCTTTGTAATCGTCCAGATTGATACTCATGGCAGCACCTGTTAATGGATTAAAACAAACGGATGATGATTTCCGGGCTAGTTGAAGAACGTGCTGACTGCCGCATCCAGCGCATCGCGCATATCCGGATCGTCGGTTATGGGGCGTACCAGCGCCACGCGGCATGCGGCATGCGCATCGACTTTTTTGGCAATCAAACTGCCAGCGTAAATCAGCATACGGGTGGAAATGCCTTCGTCCAGGCCATGACCCTTCAAGTTGCGCGCACGCTCGGCAATCGATACCAGCTTCTCGGCAACTTCGGTCGATACGCCGGACTCGTGGGCGACGATTTCGCTTTCCACATCATGATTTGGGTAGTTGAAATCCAGCGCACCAAAACGTTGTTTGGTCGATTGTTTCAAGTCTTTCATCAGACTTTGATAGCCTGGGTTGTACGAAATGACGATCTGGAAATCCTTGTGAGCCTGAATCAGTTCGCCTTTTTTCTCCAGCGGCAGCACGCGTCGGTTATCGGTCAGGGGGTGAATCACGACGGTGGTATCCTGACGGGCTTCAACCACTTCGTCCAGATAACAGATGGCGCCATATCTGGCGGCTACGGCCAGGGGGCCATCCTGCCAGCGGGTACCGTTGGCATCCAGCAGGAATCGTCCAACCAGATCGGAGGCGGTCATGTCTTCGTTACAGGCCACGGTAATCAGTGGTTTTTTCAGTTTCCATGCCATATATTCGACAAAACGGGTTTTACCGCAACCTGTCGGGCCTTTCAGCATCATGGGCATGCGTACCGAGTAGGCCGCTTCGTACAATTGCACTTCATCGGCTACCGGATGGTAATAGGGTTCTTTGGTGACACGATATTGTTCGATGATTTCGCTCATGATGAGCTCCTGTAATAGTTATCCAACAAACATGCAGGGTTTAAATTTGGGTCAAAAAAAAACCCCCGCCCTGTTACAGGGATATGGGGGTTTCAGGGTTCGAAACCCGTTAAAACTTATACTGTCTTGCCGCGGTAAATAACCATCGATGCGCCTTGGCTTTGCGCAAAATTGTCGTAGCCGATCAAACGTACATGATTGTTTGGATTTGCTTTGTGACAAGCTTCCGCTTCTTCCAGAATACGGGCTACATCGGTTTCGCCGAACATTGGCAATTTCCACATGTACCAGTAGTTATCCATCAGATACTCTGGTTCAATATGTTCAATCGCTGGGTTCCAGCCTTTCTTGACGATGTATTCAACCTGTTGCTTGATCTGCTTAGCGTTCATTGATGGCAAATAAGAAAAGGTTTCAAATTTGCGGCTGGCAGGATCGCTCAGACGGCTTTTGTAATCCAACATTTCTGACATTGTGATACTCCTAATCAATTAGATTTCCGGCACGCAGAAGCATGCTTTGTGCCGGAGCATGTGTTTTTACTTGTGAGCGACGTCCAGTTTGTCGACGGTGTCGAATTCAAACTTGATTTCTTTCCAGGTTTCCATCGCGATTTTCAGTTCCGGACTGTGTTTGGCAGCGGCGGTCAGAATCTCTTTACCTTTCTTCTCGATTTCAATACCCTGGTTACGTGCTTCCACGCATGCTTCCAGTGCCACACGGTTAGCCGCTGCACCCGCTGCGTTGCCCCATGGATGACCTAAGGTACCGCCACCGAACTGCAAGCAAGCGTCGTCACCGAAAATTGCTACCAGTGCTGGCATGTGCCATACGTGAATACCACCAGAAGCTACTGGGAATACACCAGGCATTGAACCCCAGTCCTGATCGAACATGATACCGCGGCTACGATCTTCTTTGATGAAGCTGTCGCGCATCAGATCGATCCAACCCAGCGTTGCACCACGGTCGCCTTCCAGTTTACCGACCACGGTACCGGAGTGCAGGTGATCACCACCGGACAGACGTAGAATTTTAGCCAGCACACGGAAGTGAATACCATGATGTGGATTGCGGTCGATCACAGCGTGCATTGCACGGTGAATATGCAGCAGTATACCGTTGTCACGGCACCAGTTTGCCAAGCCTGTGTTAGCGCAGAAACCGCCGGTGATGTAGTCGTGCATAATGATCGGTGCGCCGATTTCTTTGGCGTATTCAGCGCGTTTGTACATTTCTTCTGGAGTCGGTGCGGTTACGTTCAGGTAGTGGCCTTTACGTTCACCGGTTTCGCGTTCTGCCTTGTGGATCGCTTCCATGACAAAATCAAAACGTTGACGCCAGCGCATGAACGGTTGGCTGTTGACGTTTTCGTCGTCTTTGGTTAAATCCAGACCGCCACGCAGACATTCGTATACGGCACGGCCATAGTTTTTGGCGGAGAGACCCAGTTTTGGCTTGATCGTGCATCCGAGCAGCGCACGGCCATATTTATTGAGCATATCGCGTTCAACCTGGATGCCGTGAGGAGGGCCGCCACAGGTTTTGACGTAAGCAATCGGGAAGCGCACGTCTTCCAGACGCAAGCCACGGATCGCTTTGAAGCCGAATACGTTGCCAACGAGGGAGGTAAACACGTTGACAACGGATCCTTCTTCGAACAGATCGATCGGGTAAGCAATGAATGCATAGAAACAGGTGTCGTCGCCAGGTACGTCTTCAATGCGATAAGCACGGCCTTTGTAATAATCCAGATCGGTTAACAGATCTGTCCATACGGTTGTCCAGGTACCGGTGGATGATTCAGCGGCAACAGCTGCTGCTGCTTCTTCACGATCCACACCAGGTTGAGGGGTAATTTTGAAGCAAGCCAGAATATCCGTGTCCAATGGGGCGTACTCGGGCATCCAGTACGTTTGCCGGTATTCTTTGACACCTGCGTTATATGTCTTTGCCATAATATTTTCTCCAGTTAAATTCCACTCAACTCCAGCCAACGATACAGACAGAAACGAGAGGATATTGCGTTACAAACAACAAACATGACTACTCAAATCCATGGAGCGCACTATAGCGCCTAATAACTATAAGAACAAATCAATAATTCTGATATTTATGATAAGGTAGTGCTTATGAAAATTCAGTTTGCTTATATATGCTGCATCTCACACTGAGACAATTAAAGGTTTTTGAATCGGTTGCTAGGCACTTGAGTTATTCACGCGCGGCTGAGGAGCTTCATCTGACGCAACCTGCTGTTTCGATGCAGATTAAGCAGCTTGAAGACAACATAAGTTTACCGTTATTTGAGCAATTGGGGAAACGGATTTTTCTGACCGAAGCCGGGCGGGAGTTGTACCAATATAGTCGCGCCATTGCGCAACAATTGGCCGATATGGAAGTGGCGCTGGACGAGCTGAAAGGCATGGAGCGCGGCAAATTGAATATTTCCGTGGTAACTACGGCCAATTATTTTGCACCGCATTTGCTGGCAAAATTTTGTCAGCGTTATAGTGGGGTGACGGTCAGTCTGAACGTCTCGAATCGGGAGACGGTTCTCAAGCAACTGGCGGATAACCTGATCGATCTGGCCATCATGGGGCAACCCCCGGATAACCTGGATATCGACAGTGAATCCTTTATGGAAAATCCTCTCGTCGTCATAGCGCCTCCAAATCATCGGTTGTGTCAGGAACGCAATATTTCCGTCAAGCAGCTGGCAAAGGAGATTTTTCTGGTGCGCGAATCAGGCTCGGGAACGCGAAGCGCCATGGAGCGTTTTTTTGCCGAACATAAGGTCAAGGTCAAGAAAGGTATGGAAACTGATACGACCGAGGCAATCAAACAAGCCGTTCAGGCTGGCATGGGGTTGGGGATCATGTCACGGCACACGGCCGAACTGGAACTGGAAACCAAGCGATTGCAGATTCTCGATGTTCAGGGATTTCCGATTATCCGGTATTGGCATGTCGTTAACCGCAAAAATAAGCGGCTAACGAGCATCGCCAATGCATTCCGGGAATTCCTACTTACCGAAGCAGAGAAATTGATGCTTGAATCCAAAAAAAATTCCTGATTTCTTACTGAAATTAAAGGATTGTTGTTATAGTAATGTCGGACTAATCCTACGAAAAAGCGAGTAATTCAAATGTGAGGGTTGACATGACTATTTCAGATCACCAAGATGAAAATAAACTGGATTGGGTAAGTTCATCGCAATCCAGACTGCATATCACGTGTGGTCTTCTGGCTGTGGTTGTTTTGATTGCAGACTTCCTGACCCCGCTCGGAGTTGCAACAGGTGTTGCCTATATTGTTGTGGTACTGGTCTCCTTAAGATCTCCCCAAAAGCAGTATACGGTAGTGGTGGCTATAATCTGCACTGTATTGCTTGTCATTGGATATTATGGTTCTCCCAAGAGTGAGATCCCTGCTTATCAAATCTATACTAATCGCGCATTGAGTATCCTTGCCATATGGGTAACTGCTATCTTGGCGATGATCCAGCGCGAGAAAAACAATTTGCTGCACAAGGAGCGCTTGAGAATCATGGAGTCGATGCGCGAAATCGAGATGCAGGAGGAAAAACTGAAAGTGCTACGCGCAACGATGCATACGGTTCAAGATATTACTGGAAATTTTCTGAATAATTTGCAAGGGTCTTAGGAAGTTAAGAACTTACAAAAGTGTGCTAACTTACTGAGATGAATGTTAAAAACAGATACTATTTTCGT
>JAMWZR010000021.1 GCA_024282035.1 Nitrosomonas sp. | reverse complement strand
AAAACACCGTTCAGCTTTGATGTGTCAGTTTGGGAATTTTTCTGGCCAT
This sequence comes from Nitrosomonas sp., assembly GCA_024282035.1. Lineage (GTDB taxonomy): Bacteria > Pseudomonadota > Gammaproteobacteria > Burkholderiales > Nitrosomonadaceae > Nitrosomonas. The sequence goes on along the minus strand of JAMWZR010000021.1, from coordinate 40,114 downwards.
TAATGTACGGGGCGCGCCTGGCTATCGCTAATCCGGGTGATCACCGTGATGCCGCGCGGTTAATTGCACTAATTCAGCAGCACACAGTGACGACGCTGCATTTTGTCCCTGCCATGTTACGGGCTTTTATGGCAGACAGCGGTGTTGCAGCTTGCACCAGCTTAAAACAAATTGTCTGTAGCGGAGAAGCGCTGCAATTAGAAATGCAGAAAGCAGTATTCAAGCAACTTCCCAATGCCAAACTTTACAATCTTTATGGACCGACAGAAGCGGCTATCGACGTAACCCATTGGACTTGTCGCGATGAAGCAGGCAGTAATATTCCGATCGGGCAACCGATAGCCGCTACCCAAACCTTTATTCTGGATACCAATCTTAATCCGGTTCCGCAAGGAGTGTCCGGAGAACTGTATCTCGGCGGTGCAGGACTCGCGCGCGGTTATCTGAACCGGCCTGGTCTGACGGCGGAGCGGTTTGTGGCGAATCCATTTGAAGAGAACGGAGGCCGGCTCTACCGCACAGGGGATTTGGTCAGGTGGCGAACCGATGGACAGATTGAATATCTGGGGCGGCTCGATCATCAGGTCAAAGTAAGAGGTTTTCGCATTGAACTGGGTGAAATCGAAACACAATTGCTGTTACAGCCGGAAATCAGGGAAGCGGTAGTAGTGGCAAAAGAAGGGCCGGGTGATGCAAGACTCGTTGCCTATGTGTCTTGCCATGCAGGATATGGCATGGATACGGCTGAATTGTGTGAAGCACTGGGGAAATCCTTGCCTAGCTACATGATTCCATCGACGATCGTGGTGCTGGAGAGCCTGCCGCTGAATGCGAATGGCAAAGTGGACCGCAAACTGCTGCCCGAGCCGGAATTTAGTAGCGTGGAACAATACGAAGCGCCGCAAGGTGAAGTGGAAGAAGCGCTGGCGACAATCTGGATGGAAATTCTGAATCTCAAGCGGGTGGGACGAAATGATCATTTCTTTCAGCTGGGAGGGCATTCCCTGTTGATTCTGCAAGTTCAACAGAAATTACAGCGCAACAGATCCGTTGCATTGCCGCTGCGGATGTATTTTGAGCATCCTGTTTTGCATGAAATCGCTGCGATGATACAGACGAGCTCCTTGGCTCCCAATGAGGGCGGTGAGTTGTCTGAAATGTCTGAATTACTTGATTTATTGGAGAATTGATTGGAACTGAATAAGCAGGATATTGCCGAGCGGTTTTCCGCGCTTTCCTCCGGCAAGCAAAAGACATTTCTCAGTGCATTGAAGGCGCGGGGAATTGATTTTTCTTTGTTGCCTATCGTTCGACAATCTTCGGAAAACCGTCCGATTCTCTCCTACGCGCAGCAGCGGCACTGGTTTTTATGGCAATTGGATCCGCAGAGCACGGCGTATCATTTGGGCGGTGGGCTGCGTTTGCTGGGGAAACTGGATATTGAAGCCTTGCAGGCAAGTTTCCAAGGGCTGATAACACGGCATGAATCGTTGCGCACGGTTTTTCAGAGGGATGAAGCAGGATTGCCGCAGCAGAAAATCGATGCGCAAGGGAAATTCGAACTGATGCGGATCGATTTGAGCGATTTACCGGTTGCGCAACGTGGTCGGCGTGCGCATGAAGAAGCGATGCGGATCAACACCATGCCATTCGATCTGACGCAAGGACCGCTACTGCGTGTCGCGCTCATCCGGGTGGCGGCAGAAGCGCATCATCTGGTGATGGTGATGCACCATATCATCTCGGACGCCTGGTCCAATCGTATTATTATCGACGAATTTGCTGCACGCTACCGTGCTCAGGTGGAAGGATTGGAATTTTCGCTGCCACCGCTTGCGATCCAATATGCAGACTATGCGCTATGGCAGCGCAACTGGCTGGAAGCAGGGGAAAAGGAACGGCAGCTCGCCTACTGGCGCAATCAACTGGGAGAAACGCATCCGGTATTGCAATTGCCTAGTGATCATCCGCGCGCATCGACTGCTCATTACCGGGCGGCAAAGCATGATTTTGTATTGCCGGTTTCACTGGCGACTCGCTTGCAACGTCAGGCACAGGATCGCGGAACCACGCTGTTTATGGCACTGCTGACCGGTTTTCAGGCATTGTTGTATCGTTATACCGGGCAAAGCGATCTGCGCGTGGGCGTACCGATCGCCAACCGGCACCGGATCGAGATAGAGGGCGTTGTCGGCTTATTCGTAAATACCCAAGTACTGTGCAGCCGCATTGACAGCCGTATGCCATTGAGCGACCTGCTCGATCAAACCCGTGAAGCCGCATTGGGTGCGCAAACGTATCAGGATTTGCCGTTCGAGCAACTGGTGGAAGCGCTGCAACCGGAGCGCAGTCTGCATCAGAATCCGCTGTTTCAAATCATGTTCAATCATCTGCGTGAGGACTATCGCGCACTGGGGCAATTGCCCGGACTGACGGTCGAAGAATATGAACTTGGCGAACGCGGCGCGCAGTTTGAGTTGACGCTGGATACCGTGGAGCGGCCGGACGGACGGATAGACGCACGTTTCACCTACGCCTCCGAATTGTTTGAAGCGGACACAATCAAGCGGCTGAGCGAACACACTCTCAGGGTGCTGGAACAACTGGCAGAAACTCCAGAAAGGTGCCTGGGCGACATCACGTTATTGAGCGCAGCGGAATGGCAGCAACTAACAGGCTGGGGAGTGAACGAACGACGCTACGCCAATACCGAACCGGTACACCGCTTGATCGAACGGCAGGTCAATGCTCGTCCTGACGCGACCGCGCTTATTTTTGGCGATACGGAACTCAGCTATGCGCAACTGAATGGTCGGGCGAACCGGCTGGCGCACCAACTGATGGCGTTGGGAGTGAAACCCGAAAGCCGGGTGGGGATTGCCGTGGAACGCTCGATCGACATGGTGGTTGGGCTGCTGGCGACGCTCAAGGCAGGTGGTGCATACGTACCGCTGGATCCGGCGTATCCGTGGGAACGGTTAATCCACATGGTGACAGACAGCGCGATTGAATTACTGCTGACACAAAGCTATGTCAGAGAGCGGATTCCGCATGCGGCAGAGTGCCCTGTTGTGGAACTGGATACGCTGGATTTGACGGACTGGCCGGACAATAATCCAGCGGTCAACCTGCACGGGGAGCACCTAGCTTATATCATCTATACCTCCGGCTCCACCGGAAAACCTAAGGGTGTGGGGGTGGCGCACGGGCCGTTGGCGATGCATGTGCAATCAATTGGTGAGCTTTACGGTATGACCGCGGCAGATCGTGAGCTGCAATTTGCCTCGATCAATTTTGATGGCGCACATGAACGTTGGCTGGTGCCATTAGCTTTTGGTGCCGCATTGATGCCGAGAGACAACGAATTATGGGCGGTTGACCATACGGTTGCCGAGATAGCCAAACATCGCATTACGATTGCATGCTTTACTCCGGGTTATTTGCAGCAACTGGCGGAGTTTGCCGGCAGCGCTGGCAGGGATTTGTCGATTCGCTCCTATACGGTAGGCGGTGAAGCAATGAGTCGCACCGGTTTTGATTTTGTGCAACAGACACTGCATCCACCGCGCATCATCAATGGCTACGGCCCTACCGAAACGGTGATCACCCCTCTGATTTTTAAAGCCTATCCCGGAACTCAGTTCGATTCGAGTTATCTGCCGATCGGTTCGCCGGTGGGTGACCGCGCTGCTTATATTGTGGATGCTGAGATGAATCCGGTTGCGCAGGGCGTAACCGGTGAGTTGTATCTTGGTGGCGTGGGGTTGGCGCGCGGTTATCTGAACCGGCCTGGTCTGACGGCAGAACGATTCGTGGCGGATCCGTTTGATGGAAACGAAGGGCGGCTCTATCGTACGGGAGATCTGGCGAGATGGCGGTCGGACGGACAGATTGACTATCTGGGGCGACTTGACCATCAGGTCAAGGTCAGAGGTTTTCGCATCGAACTGGGTGAAATCGAAACACAATTATTGTTACAGCCGGAAATTAGAGAAACGGTCGTGGTGGCGAAGGAAGGACCTAATGGTGCAAGGCTTGTGGCCTATATTGCACTACATGCGGAGAACGCGGTGGATACCGCTGAATTGCGCGGATCATTGGGGAAATACTTACCCGACTATATGATTCCATCGGCGATTGTGGTGTTGGAGAGTCTGCCGCTGAATGCGAATGGCAAGGTGGACCGCAAACTGTTGCCCGAACCGGAATTTGTTGGTATGGGTGGCTATGAAGCGCCGCAAGGAGCAGTGGAAGAACTATTGGCTACGATTTGGAAAGAGGTGTTGGGAATCGACCAAGTTGGACGCAATGATAATTTCTTCGAACTCGGGGGCGATTCCATTCTTAGCTTGCAGATTGTGACCAAAGCGCGCCGGGCAGGTTGGAAGATCACGCCGCGCCAATTGTTCGAACGGCAGACGGTTGCCGCGCTGGCAAGTATTGCCAAGCCGCTGGAGGAACTTGCTAAAACCATTCCTGCGCAGAGCGATTTAGTGGACATTACTGCGCCTATTCCCATGCTGCCGATTCAGCTTGATTTTTTTGCGCAAGCAATACCCCGGCGGGAACACTGGAATCAAGCGGTACTGTTGAAAAGTCGCCAGCCTTTACAGGCGGCGTGGCTGGATCAGGCATTAAAAGCTGTTGTGCAACATCATAGCGCATTACATTTCTGTTATAGCGAACAAACTCACGGGCAATGGCAGCAAATGGCCGCTGAATCCAGTATGCAGGCGGTGTTGTGGGTGCGACAGGCGACAGATGCTGAACAGTTATTGGCGCTCTGTAATGAAGCCCAGCGCAATCTGAATCTGCAGCAAGGATCGCTGGTACGCGCCATGCTGGTGGATATGGCGGATCAAACCCAGCGTTTGTTGCTGGTTGCCCATCATTTGGTGATTGACGGTGTTTCCTGGCGTATTCTGATAGAGGATCTGGAGATCGCCTATCAACAGGCGAAGAACCATGAAACTATTAACTTGCCCGAAGTAACTACCGGTTACTCAGTTTGGACTCAGCGGTTGCAACAGTATTCTGATAGCTATGCGGTCGAGTTTGCTTATTGGCAAAACCAGGTGAATGTACCTGTTTCTCTTCCCTGCGACTTTCCGGAAGGTTCCAATAGTATTTCTAACCATACCCGCATCACTGCGAGGCTTGATCAGACGCAAACTCAGGCGCTGCTTAAAGACGCACCGGCTGCCTATCGCACGCAAGTCAATGATTTGCTGCTTGCCGCGTTAGGTAGTGCCTTATGTCAGTGGAGTGGGCATCAGAAGATTCTGGTCGACCTTGAAGGCCATGGACGCGAAGATCTTTACCTTGATATCGATCTGTCCAGGACGATTGGGTGGTTTACTGCACTGTTCCCGGTAATCCTCGATTCATCGGGCGATTTACCGCAAAGAATCAAGCGTATTAAGGAGAGTTTGCGGCAAATGCCCAATAAAGGGCTGGGTTACGGTTTATTCAAATATTACGGCACCGCGGCGCAACGGCAAATTATCCGCGGTCTCCCCAAAGCGCAAGTGGTGTTCAATTATCTAGGTCAGTTCGATAGCAGTTTCGAAGAACAAGCTCCCTGGATGTTGGCTGATGAAGCGATAGGTGATTTGATGGATCATGACGTGATACAGCAGCATGATCTTTCGATTAACAGCCATATCTACAATGGTGAACTGTGTTTGGAAGTCAATTACAGTAAGGTGCGATATGCCAAAACAGCAATCGAAACATTTATCGAGTCGTTACTGACCGAACTCAAAGCGATTATTGGTCATTGTAGGCGCGGCGCTCGCGGGGTGACACCCTCTGATTTTCCTTTGGTTCAACTGACTCAGGGTGAGTTGGATGATTTGCCTATTCCTGTCGAGCAACTTGAGGATCTTTATCCGCTGTCGCCGATGCAAACCGGCATGCTGTTTCATAGTGTGTTTGATCGGAATGGTGGGATGTATCTCAATCAACTGAGTGCTGATATTGAGCATTTATCGGTCGAACGGTTCAAAGCTGCCTGGCAGGCTGCGATCGACCGCCATGAGATATTACGGACCGGTTTCGTACAGGAAGGAAAAATACCGTTGCAATGGGTAGCGAAAGCGGCTGAATTACCTTTTATTGTGCATGATTGGCGCAATCAAAATACACATCCTTTGACATATCAGAGACGGGATTTGGATGCGCTCGCACAATCCGAACACACGTCGGGTATCGATCTGAGAAAACCACCGCTCGTTCGGATTGTCGTGGTACGCCTCACCGAAGAGAGATATCACGTCATTATGACCATCCATCATCTGCTGTTGGATGGATGGAGTACTTCTCAATTGCTGGGTGAAGTATTGCGGCATTATGGTGGTGCGGCACTGCCATCGTCGCGCACGCACTACCGGGATTTCATTGAATGGTTGCGCGATCGTGATCAGGAAGCATCAAAAATATATTGGCAGGAGCGGCTACGCCATACCACGGAATCTACCCGATTGGCCGACGTGGTTTCAGCGCCAACAACCAGTGGTGGAGGCTATAGAGAATTTATTCATCCACTCAATCGAACCTTGACCGATGATTTGGTCCATTTTTGCAAGCGCGAACACATTACGATCAATACCATAATACAAGCTGCGTGGGCTTTGCTACTCGGTCATTATACCGGTCAGCAAACGGTTACTTTTGGGGTGACCGTGGCGGGTAGGCCGGCAGATTTGCCGGAAGCGGATCAGATGCTCGGGCTCTTCATCAATACCTTGCCAGTGAATATTGCACTGCAACCTGAACGGACAATCGGTGCATGGCTACAGGATTTGCAAATACAAAACTTGGCTTCTCGCGAACATGAGCACACCCCGCTGTATGAAATTCAGCGTTGGACGGGGCAAAGCCGGCAGGGATTGTTTGATAGTATTTTAGTGTTTGAAAATTATCCCATTGATGAGGTATTCAAACAGCATACGCCGGGCGGACTGGCTTTTTCCGATGTCAAAGGCCGGGAAACCACCAATTATCCGATAACCGTATCGGTGGTGGAAACTATTGGATTAACCTTGCAATATGGGTATGCCTGCAAAGATTTTGCAGAAACAACGGTCCGCTGTATCGCGGCGCAAGTTGAACAACTGCTGCGTGAAATTACGCGCAGCGAAGTCAAATGTTTAGGTGACATCACGCAATTAAGCGCAACGGAATGGCAACAGCTACAAAACTGGGGAATTAACGAACGGCGCTATGCCAATACTGAGCCGGTGCATCGTGTGATTGAGCGGCAAGTGGGTGAGCATCCTGGCGCAACAGCGCTCATTTTTGGGGATACTGAACTTAGTTACGCGGAGTTGAACCGGCGGGTGAACCGGCTGGCACACCAATTGACTGCACTGGGAGTCAAACCGGAGAGCCGGGTGGGGATTGCAGTGGAACGCTCGATCGATATGGTGGTTGGGTTGCTGGCGGCGCTCAAGGCAGGTGCAGCGTATGTGCCATTGGATCCGAACTATCCACGTGAGCGGTTGAATCACATGGTGACGGACAGTGCGATTGAATTGCTGCTGACGCAAAGCCCGCTACGCGAGCGGATTCCGCATGCTGCGACTTGTCATGTACTGGAGTTGGATACACTGGATCTGACGGGTTGGCCGGAGCACAACCCTGATGTGAGACTGCATGGTGAACATCTGGCTTATATCATCTACACCTCTGGTTCTACCGGGAAACCTAAGGGTGTCGCGGTCGCTCATCATGCACTGGTTGAGCATGCCTACGTTGCTATTGATTTCTTTAAATTGCGCAGCGCAGATCGGATGTTGCAATTTTCCACCATTAACTTCGATGGTTTCATTGAACAGCTTTTCCCCCCTTTATGTGCAGGCGCAGCCATTGTGTTACGAGGTTCCCTGTTATGGGACAGTGAAACGTTCTACCGTGAATTGATCGATAAACGGATAACAGTTGCTGATCTCACCACAGCCTATTGGTTTTTGCTGGTACAGGATTTTGCCAAACTGGGGCCGCGTAATTACGGTTTGTTGCGGCAAGTGCATGCCGGCGGTGAAGCCATGCCACCAGAAGGAATCAAAGCTTGGCAGCAAGCTGGTATGAGTGAAATTACCCTATTGAATACTTATGGACCGACAGAAGCGATTGTTACCGCTACGGTTGCTGATTGCGGTGGAAATTATTTGGATCATGATTTGGAATTACCCCAAGTGACGATCGGAAAGCCGCTGCCGGCACGTTGTATTTACTTACTGGATGTCAACTTGGCGCCGGTGATGTCCGGAATTCCCGGCGAACTTTGCATTGGCGGGGAATTGCTCGCACGCGGCTATCTGAACCGACCAGGATTAACTGCGGAACGGTTTATCGCCGATCCTTTTGATGAAAAAGGAGGACGGCTTTACCGCACCGGCGATCTGGCGAAATGGCGTTCGGACGGGCAAATAGAATATCTGGGCCGTCTGGATCATCAGGTGAAGGTCAGGGGGTTTCGCATTGAACTCGGGGAAATAGAAACGCAGCTATTATTACAACCGGAAGTAAGGGAGGCGGTGGTCATTGCCAAGGAAGGACCCAGCGGAGCGAGGCTGGTGGCTTATATCTCGCTACATGCAGGCAGCACGCTGGATACCACCGTGTTGCGTGAATCCATGGGAAAAGTTTTGCCGGATTACATGATGCCATCGGCAATTGTCGTTCTGGAGAGTCTGCCGCTGAACGCGAACGGCAAGGTGGATCGTAAATTGCTGCCCGAGCCGGAATTTATCAGTACGGATCTGTATGAAGCAGCGCAGGGCGAAGTGGAATCAGCATTAGTTGCGATCTGGGCGGAGGTACTTGGCATAAGTCGGATAGGGCGCAACGATAACTTCTTTGAACTGGGTGGAGACTCGATTCTCAGTTTGCAGATTGTCACCAAAGCGCGCCGGATGGGTTGGAAAATCACGCCGCGACAATTATTCGAGCAGCAGACGATTGCTGCACTGGCGCAGGTGACAGAAATCGTGTCGGAATCCGTGGTCGAGGAGCTTCGACCTGAAAATACTTGCCTGGAAGATTATCTTGACGCTGGAATAATAGCGACGCTGTCATTCGGAAATAATGAGATTGAAGATATCTATCCCTTGTCGCCAACGCAGGAAGGGATGTTATTCCATACGCTTGAGGCGCCGGGTACCGGATTGTATGTGAATCAGATAAGCGTGGAAGTGGAGGGACTCGATGCGGAACGGCTGGCACATGCCTGGCAACAAATGATCGTCCGGCATCCGGTATTGCGCACAGGATTTTTATGGCAAGCGGGGCTTGTCCGCCCGCTGCAGATCGTATTTAAACATATCGAAGCGACTGTCATTCATCTGGATTGGCGAGGCAAGCATCATCTGGAAGCATGCATTGTTGCTTATGCGGATGAAGAATTGCGGCGAGAGTTTGATTTTCTTAATCCTCCGATTCGGTTGAGTCTGATCCGGATAGACGAAAACCGCCATCAGTTGGTATGGACCAAGCACCACATACTGCTCGACGGTTGGGGTGATTCTATGCTGGTCAGTGATTGGTTGCGTTGCTATAACGGCGAAATGCTTGCGCAGCCAGGACCGGATTATAGTGTGTATGTGCGCTGGCTAGCAAAGCAAGATAAGCAGGTAGCCCAGCATTTCTGGCAAGCTGAGCTTGGTAACACGGAAGGTCCGACACGCTTGGCGGATTCAGTCAGTAAAGCAGTAAAAACAAACAACCGATCCGATTTTGCACAGATTTACACGCATTGGAGTTCTGACGAAACGCGTCGTTTGCAAATTTTTGCGCAGCAAATGCACATTACATTGAATACCTTCGTGCAAGCGGCATGGGCGCTGCTGTTACAACGCTACACAGGGAAACAGACGGTGATTTTTGGTGCCACCGTCGCAGGTCGCCCGCCCAGCTTGCCAAAAGCTGATGAGATTATGGGCTTGTTTATCAATACCATTCCCATTCCGGTTGAGCAGCGCAGTGATTTGACTGTCAGCGAATATTTAAGCGCGTTGCAAGCAACCAATGCCCGTTTGCGCGATTATGAGCATACATCGCTGGCTGATATCCAGCGCTGGGCAGGTTTTTCCGGTCAACCGCTGTTTGACAGTATCGTCGTATTTGAGAATTTTCCCATCAATGTTGCATTGCGTAGCGATGAACACTATGGCCTGCGTTTTGGCGAGATAGCAGGTAAAGGGTTGACCGGTTATGCCATGGACTTGCAGGTGGTTGTGGGTGATACGTTGGAGATTGAGTATGCCTATGGGTGTAACGATTTTACCGACGAATTTGTGATCAATCTGCGTAGTCAGATGGAAGGCCTGATGCGGGAAATGATGGCTTACCCGCAGCGCGTTGTTGGGGAGCTGGGGTGGCTAGGAGAACAGCAGCTTGATCAATTGTTTTTGCTGCGTGGACATACCGATTCGAGTGAGGTTTTATCTCGTGCCTATCAGCCGGTTCATCGTTTGATCGAGCGTAATGCCGCGCACCAACCGGATACCATTGCGCTATTGATGGGTGAGCAAGAGATTTCCTATGCTGAGTTGAATGTACGCGCCAATAAACTTGCTCACCGATTGATTGCTCTGGGCGCTGGAGCGGAAACTCGTATCGGTGTTGCGATGGAGCGTTCTCTGGATATCATTGTGACATTGCTCGCGATTCTTAAATCCGGTGCCGCATATGTGCCGCTTGATGTGGATTATCCCGCTGATCGGCTCGCATTCATGATAAAAGACAGCGCGTTATCACTGCTCATTACGCAAAGCAAGATATTGGCTAAGCTCGAATTCGATGCGGTACCTAAACTGGCCGTGGATGCCATTGCGCTTGAAGCGGAATCGGCACGTAATCCGCAGATATCCGTTCATGAGCATAATCTGGCTTATGTTATTTACACGTCTGGATCCACGGGCTTGCCGAAAGGTGTGGCGGTGACGCATGGTCCGCTCGCCATGCATTGCCAGGCGACTGCCCGGATTTATGATATGCATCCCGGTTCGTGCGAACTGCTCTTCATGTCTTTCTCGTTCGATGGTGCGCATGAACGCTGGCTGACCGCGTTGACCGTCGGTGCCGGGCTGGCGGTGCGGGATCAGGAATTATGGACAGCTGAGCAGACCTATGATGCCTTGCATCATTACGGTATTACCAATGCTGCGTTTCCTCCGGCTTATCTAGGTCAGGTTGCGGAATGGGCTGTGCCGCGTAATGATCCGCCGCCGGTAGAATTGTATGTGTTCGGCGGCGAAGCGATGCCCAAAGCTTCCTATGATTTGATTCGTCAGACATTGCGGCCGCGCACGTTGATTAATGGTTATGGGCCGACTGAGACCGTGGTCACGCCATTAATCTGGAAAACGCAAGCCAACACCAGTTTTGACTGTGCTTATGCGCCTATCGGGCGACCTGTGGGTGAACGTGTCGTGTATGTATTGGATGTCGATATGCAGCCGGTTCCGATGGGTATCGTAGGTGAGCTTTATATTGGCGGCTATGGATTGGCGCGAGGCTATTTGGGGCGCGCCGGTTTGACCGCTGAACGCTTCATTGCCGACCCATTTGACGACAATGGTAGTCGCCTCTACCGCACCGGTGATCTGGTCAGATGGATGGATGACGGCAATATCGAATATGTCGGTCGCGCGGATCATCAGGTGAAAATACGCGGATTCCGTATTGAATTAGGTGAAATCGAGGCACGTATCCGTGAGATCGCCGGGGTTGCCGATGTGGCGGTTGTTGTCTATGAAAGTGTAACAGGTGCGCAGCTGGTGGCGTATGTTGTTCCTGTCGCCGAGCAAGCAGCGCAGAATCTGATGGCGCAATTAAAACAAACGCTCGCCAATCGATTACCCGAATATATGCTGCCGGCACATTTTATGCCATTAGTCACGTTGCCACGCTTGCCGAGCGGCAAGCTTGACCGCAGAGTGCTACCGGAACCGGGCGCTTTGGCGAGCGATGCTTATCAAGAACCATCGACACCTGAAGCCAGAGCGCTGGCAGACATATGGCAGGCAGTGCTGGGTGTGGAACGGGTCGGCGAGACCGATAATTTCTTTGCATTAGGCGGCGATTCATTATCCAGCCTGAAAGTCATGGCGCGTATGCGCAATCTTAACGATGAGAAATTGAATTTCAAGCTGCGAGATTTGATACAACGGCCAACCATCGCCAGTTTGTTGGGACTGGACAAGCAAACGATTACAAGTCCGAATGGGTTATTGGCACTAAATCAACCGAGCGGAAATAAGGAAATTAAACCGTTATTTTGCATCCATGCCGGATTAGGTACGGTGTTTGACTACCAACCGCTGGCGCGGCAATTGCAAGGTGCGCGGGTGGTTTATGGATTACCTTGCCGCATGCTGGCTGATCCTGCGCACCGGGACGTATCCCTAAGCCAAATGGCAGAAGATTATTGCACAATGATTCGAGCTATCCAGCCGGAAGGACCGTATCATTTGCTGGGCTGGTCGTTGGGCGGCACATTGGTTGCCATGATGGCCGCCTTGTTTGAAGCTAATGGGCAGACTGTGGCATTCCTGGGGTTGATCGATCCCTATATTCCTGGAACCGAGCCATCGCAATCCGATGACTGGCGGCAGGATCTTGTTGATTTTGTTTCCGTGGCAATTCCTGGTGCTGTACTGGATGATATCTGGAAGACAACGCTGTCCAGTCAGTCTCCAGCGATGGTGACAAAGCAGATAATCATTGCGTTATTGGAAAAAGTGTTGGCTATTAGACAAGCTGAGATTCAAGCTGGCGAATGTATGGCGCTTCAAGGCTATACCGACATGGGCGCGGAAGAGTTGGCGCATATCTTTCTTATTGCACGTCATTTAAAGACACTCTCGTTGCAAACAACTACCTTGAATCCATTGAGTACTCAGACAATTTGCTGGTGGGCGGCTGAGCGCAAAGCGAATGAACGGCTTGCGCTGGAACAGCAAATTAAACCGGCCAAAATACACGCGATGGAGATCGATACCGGTCATTTTGATATCGTGCGTGCTGAATCTTTGTTATCAGCGGTTAAATTACTGTTGACGACACCCTTAACTGATCGTGTTTATAGTTAAAGCAACCGATCCATCAAGGAAGGGTATTGGTTTCGTTGGGAAATTTCGGCTGATCGATTAGGGGTATTAATAATTTTTCAGCGATGATTGGTGGCTCTTAGGCGCACCCAGCGTTTTCTTTGCCAGATGATTACACCCGTCACCGATAACGCTGCGACCAATAATCCCAGTATTGAGATCATAATGCGCCCAGGCAGGCCAAGGATGCGGCCGGAATGTAGTGGAAACTGGGCATCCAGAAAGATATCGCCAGCACTGCCGCTACCCGGAATTCTGTCGCCTAAATAGGTGCCATCCTGTCCGTCAAAATAAAACCATGGATTGCCGAGACCAAATTCGGCGTGATCATGCCCTGGTTCATGAAAGGTAACCCCATAAATGCCATATTCCGGCTCGTAAAACATACCGCCGAGCGGTGTTTGCCAATTTCTTCTTTGAGCTTCCGCGCTGGCGAGCCGAATGATTTCGTGTCGCCCGATACCGGGTTCGATCGGTTCATCATGCGGATTCGGTGTGCGTATCGCAAAGGGATCAGGGGTAAGTTCGGAAAAGATCGATACGATAGGGCGTGTGATTTCCAATTTGAGATTCATCGATACCGCAGTGACAGCAAGTATTAATAGTAAGCCCCATAGCCACACGCCACCTGAGCGATGCAAATCAAAATTTAACTTATAACCGCCTTGTTGCCAGCGGAAAGCAAACGATTTACGCCAGGTTTGGAGGTTTGGGAATGATATCCATAGTGCGATGAAACAATCGATGCACCATACGATCGCCAGAATGCCCATAAATATAATGCCTAATTCGATATCGAATGCGTCCGGAATATGCATGCTGAAGTGCAGTTTGTACAGAAAGGATAGGAAATCTTCCCGGTTGAGCGAAATTTTGCCCCACATGCGTGTACCACGTATCTCTCCATTAACCGGATCCAGTGCAATTTGATTGAAGCCCAAATCAAATGCTTTGCCGGTTGCAGGGTCAATGCGGCCAATGACGCTTAATCCCAGGTTATGCTCGGGTTCGATGGATAGCGGCAGCCAAGTGATGAGTATTTTTGGATTGGATGCTTCAAATTGATCAGCGAGTGCTAAAGGAGAAAGCGGTTCTCCTTGGCTTTGTCGATTGAATAATTGTGGATTTAACCATTCATCGAGTTCATGATCCCAGGAGATGATTGCGCCGGTCAGGCCTGAAATAAACAGGAAGACAGCCAGAAAAAGACCGACCCAACGGTGTAGCAGCGTAAGAATTTGACGGCTTGTTCTGGATTTTGCGGATTGTTTTTCCTGTGGTTGAATTTCTGTGGGTATTGCAGATTCAATAAATTTTTTCATAACATCAAGCTACGCTATTTGCTGTTATCAATGTCGAAATGGTTGTGTCAATTTCGGTTTTCGATGGCTGGGTATTCGCATTAGTCAAACGACCATTTTCCATGCGTATGAGACGATCGGCTAGGTGAAAATAACGATCATCGTGCGAAATGACTAATATTGTTTTGCCCATCGCACGTAATTCCGGGAGCAATTCATGATAGAAGATTTCTTTAAAAACAGGATCCTGATCAGCCGCCCATTCATCGAACACGAGGAAAGGACGATTTTCGAGATAGGCGACGACCAGAGCTAATCGTTTACGTTGCCCTTGCGATAGCGTTAGCGTAGTAAAAGCGCCATCCTGGACTTTTACTTTATTTTGTAGATGAAGTTTGGCTAAAAGCTCATTTCCCTTTTGATCCAGATCCTTGCCATGATTCGTTTCAAGTAATTGATCAAAAAGATGGAAATCAGAAAAAACTGTCGTGAAGAACTGTCTGTAGTCATCACGATTAGTAGCATCGACGATGACACCGTTGAGAATGATTTTACCTTCTTCCGGAGGATAGAGTCCTACCAACAATTTTGCTAGGGTTGTTTTACCGCTGCCATTACCCCCGACCAGAAAGGTGATTTCTCCCGCATGAAACTGCAAGTCAATCGGGCCCAGGGTAAACATTTCATCCTTTTGCTCATGATAATAACGATGCAATATTCCTTGCAATACGATGGATTGCAGCGGTGGCAGCTCGACTTTGCTGGTTTGATGTTCCGAAGAGAGCATGGAACGCGTAATTTCATCGATTCGATCAGCTGATACTTGAGCCAGATTGGCGCGAGGAATATTCAATAGCAGTGCTTCGAGTGGTCCCAGCATATAAACAAATACCAAAGCGTATCCCGTCATGATCAATGTTCGATCGGGCACATCCCCAACCAGCATGAATAGCACCATGCCAATGAATGCATAAATCAGAAAATTCCCCCAGCTTGCTGAAGCCACAAAGATGGACATGCCAAGTGTCCGCTCTTTACGCACTTTTTCAATCGACTGTCCGAGTACTTCATCGTAGAAGGCGGTGCGTTTATCTCGATTAAGACGTAATTCCTTTGCACCGTCTGTGAGTGAACGAAAATAAGCAAATAAATTATCTTGCTCTTGGGCGGCGATATCGAGGTGCCGTATGGCACGAAGATGGGCAAGATGGTATCCAAGTGAGCCAAATCCTATGACAAGGATCGCGAGTAAAAAAACTTGCCACGACAGAAAAGCCATGTAGACCAAGCAACCAGCAACCACAACGGCATTGGTCAGAATGACCGGAAAACTAACAAAAAATTCGGCCACACGCGTGCAATGTTCGGAAAGCGCGGATTGTATACGCGCAGCACCCAGTAATTCGAGTTGCCGGTAATCGGCAACAATCACACGTTTTGCGATAAAGCTGCGCAGCTCAGCGTGCGCACGTTGTCCTAACCGTTCAAATAAGATGGCTGCCGCCATATAACTCAACATGACACAGAGCGCGGTTGCTGCGAATAGCAGCGCCATTTCTCCGTTATCCGATTTAGCGGTTGTTAGTGCAGCGCTGATTTGTGCAAGTAGAAGGACACTGCAAATCCCATGCACTATGCTTGCGATGGATGCGCTTAACAGCAGGGGTTTGGATTGTTTAATAAGATACTTCAGCATGGTTTATCCATTTGATAAAGATATATCTAGTGACGAATGGTGAAGATAAATGTTTACTCTGCCATGGCAGTATCTAAGGTGTTTTTCAGTAAATAAACAATCTATTTCTCCAAGATTTATAACCGGATGTTCGGCACGATTTGCCAATAGCACGGCCATTTTTCATTCCAATTTAGCGTTCTGCAGCTAGTCAAAATTCTCCAATAAAAGAAAATAATAAATAATAATACTTCTCATTCGTCTTCAAGAGACAGATAAGGTAATTACTAAAATTAATTTCTCTTGGACAAGAATGGATTCACCTCAATTAAATGATCAATCGTGTGAGTTGCTAATGGAGCAGTCAATGCTTCCAACACGCTTGTTATCCTGCCCGGATCAAGTTTGCTATCACGTTACGTATGAAGCTAAAACGTTGCGTGTCAGGAATAATGAAAATGGGAAAGAAACAATCTGGCATTTGTCTGTGCAATCCGATCAATTGAGATTGCAATGGATCGATTCTTCTTCAATTCAGCCTGAGGTATCTGAATTACTGGCGGCGGTGGAAGCTTCGTTTGCCAGCTATCCGCATCAGAAAAAATTATCTTTATTTATTCCAGATAGACAATTTAAGTCGCTATTCGACTCGGGTGTCTTGGTTAAAGATGAGGATAATCAGATTGTTGTTTATGTGGATTTGTTCTGGCAGCAAGCCAGAATATGGCGTCCCTCAATTCTCACCCAGGTCTTCCCAATACGCTATGTCTTTAGTCATGGGCGACGCCATCCGCTTCGACCACCTAAGCCTATGGGCACAGTTTATCAACGATATATTACGTGGCTGGATTGTACCCTAACTTTTCGAGCTGTCGATCCGGCAGCTGATCTGAGTCGTTTCAATCGCTGGATGAATGATCCGGTCGTAGCAGAATTCTGGCAGGAGTCGGGCGATGCGGCAAAACACCATGCTTATCTCAGAGCTATCGAAGCCGACCCACATGTAATTAACCTAATTGGTTGTCTGGATGATGAACCATTTGGTTATTTTGAAATTTATTGGGCCAAGGAAAACCGCATCTCTCCCTATTACGACGTGGATGATTTTGATCGCGGATGGCACGTATTGATCGGTGAACCGCATATGCGTGGCAGGTCTTTTGTGACCGCCTGGTTGCCATCCATTTCGCATTATTTGTTTCTTGATGATGACAGAACACAGCGCATTGTTATTGAGCCTCGCGCTGACAACCATAAGATGATTCGTAACCTTGCGCAATGCGGATATGCAAACACCAAGGAATTTGATTTTCCGCACAAGCGCGCGATGCTCGGCATGCTGTCGCGCGAACGCTTTTTTTCTGAACAACTATGGGTGCCGCGCAGTATTACGTCACCTCATTCTGTACCTTTATCCTAAGGATTACTTCATGAAAATTTACGATTTGATCGGTATTGGTTTTGGTCCTTCCAATATCGCATTGGCGATTGCACTCGAAGAGAAAAAACAGGCCGATTATCCCGTTGAGTCTTTTTTTATTGAAAAACAGCCTAGTTTTGCTTGGCATGCCAACATGATGCTGGATAACGCGCATATGCAAGTTTCTTTTCTCAAGGATTTGGTCACCATGCGTAATCCAGCGAGTCGTTTTACGTTTATCAATTACCTGCACGAAAAGAACCGGTTACAGGATTTCATCAACCTCAAGACTTTTTTCCCTAGCCGTCATGAGTTTAATGATTATCTGGCATGGGCAGCAGCACATTTTGATCATTGTTGTGCCTATGGAGAAGAAGTGATTGAAGTGCTTCCGGAAAACTTGGGTGACGAGATTACATTGTTACGAGTTCGCTCACGTGATAATGCGCAAGTCATTCATGAACGGCTTACCCGAAATTTGGTGATCAGTATCGGCGGCCAACCCCGAATCCCCGATTGCTTCTTATCCTTAAAAGGCGATGCGCGTGTTTTTCATTCGAATAATTACTTGAAGGAAATTACGCGGCATCCACATGTCAAGAAAATTGCTGTAGTAGGCGGGGGGCAGAGCGCATCTGAAATTTTTATGGATTTGCATCATCGCTCCAGTACCACACAAGTGGATCTGATTATGCGTGCTCGTTCGATCAAACCATCGGATGACAGTCCTTTTGTTAATGAAATCTTCAATACTGATTTTACCGATTATGTTTTCAATAGCCCGGAGCAGGAACGGAGCAAGATACTCGATGAATTCTGGCATACCAACTACGCTGCACCGGATCTGATTTTGATTGAGCAGATCTTCAATGTGTTGTATCAGCAAAAAGTTTCCGGTATTGAACGCCATCGTTTTTTGCGGCGGCATGAAGTCAGAAAAGCAATCGCACAATCCAAGGGTATTCAGTTCACCCTGCATGATTTAAATACTGATAATGAACGAACGGTGACCTACGATGCGGTGGTTCTTGCCACAGGTTATCACCGTGATCATTACAAATCTTTATTAGCTCCGCTGATCCCTTATTTCGAAGATCTGACAGTCGACCGTCAATATCGGGTATGCAGTGCCTCGCATTTCAAGCCGGCAATTTTTCTTCAGGGTGCTTGTGAATCCAGTCACGGCCTAAGCGATACCTTGTTGTCCGTGATGGCTATTCGCACCAGTGAAATCGCACAGGCGCTAGTTAATACCTTGAGCCAATCTAAAGGCGTGCAAGCAAAGCGCAAGATGTCTTCGGCATTAGCTTAGTGAGATTTCTTGGCCTGAGTCACTTATTTCCAAATTAACAATAATATTTACATCCCATTATGAAACTCTATAAAAAGAACAACAGATTAAGAGTTAACCTAAAGTGCTCACTATTTTTATTTGCTTTGCAATTAATTATTCCTGTTCTGTCGGCCAATGGTTATGCACAGTCTCAGCAACAGGCTACAGATAGGCCCGTTGAAGCCAAAACCCAACAAAATAAAACTTCTTCAGAAGAAAATCATACAGCACCATCAGTGCCGCCAAATACGACAATGCTGCCTCCGGTAACTGTTGAAGCTAAAGCCTCCGAAGAAGTTACTGGATATGTCGCCAAACGTAGTTCTACCGCCACCAAAACGGATACACCGATTATTGAGATACCGCAATCCGTTTCGGTTGTGACCCGTCGCGAGCTGGATATGCGCAGCGTACAGAATTTTACCGAAGCCTTGCGCTATGTTCCGGGGGTCACTGTTGATCAATTCGGATTTGATGGTCGTGGTTTTGAGTATTTACTGATGCGTGGCTTCAACGGTAATCCGAATGCAAATTTCCGCGATGGATTAAGTAATGCTGCGCAAGGATTATTTTTCGGTGGTTTTATCACGGATACCTATGGATTGGAGCGCGTTGATGTTCTTCGTGGTCCTTCTTCGATGATGTTTGGTCGAGGAGATGCCGGAGGTATTGTCAATCGTATCACCAAGCAACCCAGTGCCACCCCGATCCGCGAAATTGAATTTCAATATGGTAATTTTGACCGCAAAAGAATTGCTGCTGACATCGGTGCGGTCAGTAAGGATGGCACATTAATGTTCCGGCTAGTTACGACCGCACTGGATAGCGACACCCAAGTCAAACAACCCGATGCCGGTGGCGATCGTGCGCATAATGAACGTTTTTATATTGCGCCATCCATAACCTGGCGCCCTACGGTAGATACGACCATTACGTTGATGGGCGATATACTCAATAATCGTAGTCAGTCATCACCGTTTTATATTACTGCGCCGGATGGTGGTTTTACAAAGGTATTGCAAAGCGATACGAAATTTTCAAGATACAACACGAATCAATCTTCGTTCAGCTATCAGATCGAACATCATTTCAACGAAATCTTTACTGTACGTCAGAATTTTCGTCATGCGCAACAGAGTGGGCAATTCAGGGACTTGTTTTCTCTTGATTATAATACGCCAGATCAACCGACATTAATGGATCGTGAGGCATATGGAACCAGAGAGCGGCTGCGTCAAACTGTACTCGATACCCATTTGCAGGCAAAACTCAATACCGGTCCGCTGCATCACACCATGTTATTGGGTGCAGATTGGAATCAGACCAATGCTTCAATGAAATATTTCGAAGGATACACAAATGGTTTTATCGTGCCTGGCATTGATATTCTTAATCCGGTGTATTCACAATCAATTCCCAGTCCTGATTTCTTGATTAATAATGCCAAGCAGAAAATTGATCAGCTTGGATTCTATATACAGGATCAAATTCGTTATAACGAAAATTGGATCCTGACTTTAGGAGGGCGTTTTGACAGAATTCATTCTAAAAATACGGATACTGTTAATCTATTCGAGGATCCCGCAGCCAATTCGCACACCAAGAAAAGTGCATTTACCGGACGCGCGGGTCTAACTTATCTTTTTTCCAATGGCGTTGCTCCCTACGTAAGCTATTCGCAGTCATTTTTACCGCAACCTGGTTTATCTTCCAGCGGTCATGCGTTTAATCCAACGCGCGGCGATCAATACGAAGTAGGTATCAAGTACCAGCCAGTAGGCGGCAGGAGCTTATATACAATGGCATTGTTTGACCTGACCAAAACCAATGTGCTGACACGTGACCCGAACGATATTTCCGGTATTCGCTTTATCCAAACTGGCGAAGTGGGATCGCGCGGGGCCGAGTTGGAGGCGCGGGGAGAAGTGTTACCCGGATTGAATGCTATTGGCACTTTTACTTATTATGAAATGAACATTAACAAAAGTAATGAAGATAATGTCGGCAAGATGCCGGTACAAGTGCCGAATACCCTAACATCCGCTTGGTTGGATTATTCCTTTAGGAACTTGGGCATTCCCTGGCTTCGGGGGCTGGGGATAGGTGGTGGGGTTCGTTATGTGGGAAGGGTTTTTAATGATGAGCAAAATACCAGTTCCACTCCGGCATTCACATTATTTGATGCAACACTTCGTTACGAGTATGGTCCCGTGCTTTTTACACTCAATGCGAGTAATGTATTTAATAACAAATATATAGCATCTACTTTCTTTAACAGAAACTACCTTGGTACAGAGCGAACTGTAGTCGGTACAATGGCATTTAGATTTTAGGCAACATGATGCTGAATTTATGCGCCCGCGTATCAATCGAGATGCCCGACTTTCATTATTGGGGAATATTTGATGCCACTTAATCCGGATTTGGCGGCATTTCTTGAGCTTGCTGAAGCAGGCGAGAGACCTGCGATGCACACGCTGACGCCTGAAAGGGCGCGTATGGAATACGATGCGTCGACGCAGATATTGGATGTTCCCGGGCCACCGGTTGGAAGTGTCACTGCTATTAGTATTCCATGCCGTGATGGCCAGCCAATCAATGCGCGACTCTATTTACCCACTGAATTTATGGAAGAGACGGGGCCTTTTCCAGTATTACTGTATTTTCATGGTGGCGGATATTGCATCGGCGGTCTTGATTCTCATGATTCCTTTTGTCGGTCATTGGCAGCTTTGACACCTTGCTGCGTATTAAATGTAGCCTATCGGCTAGCACCGGAACATCGGTTCCCAACGGCTGTTTATGATGCACAAGATGCCTATCGATGGTTGCTGTCCACAGGATCTGAATACGGTTTGGATGTTACTCGACTTGCAGTTGGAGGTGATAGTGCTGGTGGCACATTGGCTACTGGATTAACGATAGCAGCCCTTAATGAGAATTGGCCACAGCCAGTACGCCAAGTATTACTCTATCCCTGTACCAGCGTCTGGCAAAATACCGAGTCGCATCGTCGTTTTGCGCAAGGTTATTTACTCGAAGCGAAAACGCTTCAATGGATGTTTGCAAACTATCTTCGTACCGATGCCGACAGAACGGATTGGCGTTTTGCACCGCTGCAGGCGAGTGATTTAGGTAATCTTGCGCCGACCTTCTTGGTTTTGGCCGAATACGATCCTTTACTTGACGAAGGAATCACGTATGCAGAAAAGCTTAAAGCCGCCGGTATTTCCACGTCGATCAAAATTTATTCCGGAATGACGCATGATTTTGCTCGTCTCGGAAACATCGTCAATGAAGCCGATCAAGTGCGTAAAGACATAGCTGGCGAGCTTGCCAATGCATTTTATCCTAGATAGATTGAGTAATTCGTGCTTGAGTCTTCATGCTTCATTGCTTATCAAGCACCCTGTTAAATGGAATGGGATGGATCTAGGTGATTAGGATTCTTATTTGGGCGGTGCTATTTCTTATTCTGGCCGGTTGCATAACCGCACCACAACGACAGGTTGGAGAAGTCGGTGCGGCATTGCCGGATCAATGGGGAGAAAATGTAGCGTTTAGTCAACCGATCCCCACGCAGTGGGTGGAGACCTTCGGCGATGCGCAGTTGAATGCGCTGGTTGACACGGCGCTGGCGAACAATTATGAGTTGAAAGCGGCGGCAGCGCGGGTGGGTGCGGCGGTTGCGCAAGCACGTATCGATGGTTCAAGCCGCTGGCCGCAGTTTTTCTTCACTGCCGATCACCAGCAAGTGCAGATTCGTGAAGCGGGTTTTGGATCATCCAGATTCGGTGTGTTTGAAGCGCTGTTTGGTTTGAGTTGGGAAGTGGATGTGTGGGGGCGGATACGCGATTTCCAGCAAGCTTCCGTGTTCGAAGCCGACGCGATGAACACCGACTACTATGGTGCACGGCTATCCCTGGCAGCACGGGTGGCACAAAGCTATTTTGAACTGACGGAAGCAAAGCTCCTGGTGATGATCGTCGAGCAATCGATTAAAGACCGTACCATCATCGCTAATCTGGTACGCGGGCGTTTTCAACGCGGTTTGGTGCGGGGACTGGATTTGCGCCTGGCACTCACCGATCTGGCGAATGCCGAAGCGGAACTCAAGGAAGCACGCAACCTGATCCAGAACATCGCGCGCCGGCTGGAGATTTTGTTGGGACATTATCCGGCAGGAAAGGAAATCGTATCGGCAACACTGCCGCAATTGCCCGCGGGCATCCCAGCTGGTCTACCGGCTGAACTGCTGGAACGGCGGCCGGACTTGGTCGCCGCGTTCAGACGCCTGCAAGCCGACGACCTGAGGGCGGTCAGCGCAAAAAAATTGCGCTTGCCGCGTATTACCCTGACGGCTGCCGGTGGCACACGCAGCACCGATCTGACCGAATTGATCGACCCCAGATCTGCAGCCTGGAACGTATTTGCCGGACTCATGCAACCCCTGTTTACCGGCGGGCGCATTACAGGCGAAATCTTTCGCACACAAGCATTTGCAGAGGAAGCATTGAATAGTTACAAAAATACCGCACTGAATGCTTTTCGCGAAGTTGAACAAGCACTGGCGGCGGAAGAGTGGCTCAGGCAACAAGAAATATCGCTCAAGAAAGCTGTCGAACAAACTGAAGCCAGTCAGAAAATGGCAGTTTACTCCTACCGTAATGGCCTGATTGGAATCCTCACGTTACTGGACAGCTACCGCGGCACCCTCAATGCCCAAAGCGCCCACCTGTCGGTCACCCGGCAATTGCTCAGCAACCGCATCAATCTGTATCTGGCGCTGGGTGGAAATGTGTAATAAGACGACGGCAGTGACCATAAACCGGAATTCGATCATTACCCCTATATGAACATACGCCGGCAACTATTCATCGCACTCACGATTGCGATTGCAGGCGGGCTAGCCGCGCTTGCCATTGTTAATTCGCCACCGCAAACCGATCAGCAGGAAGACATCGTCAAACCGCCTGCCATCCGCGTCATCACGGTGAAACCTGAACGGTTGCGCATGGATGTGCGCTCGCAAGGGCGAGTCATGGCACAAACGGAGATAGACCTGGTTACTGGCGTTTCAGGCAATATCATCAAAGTTTCTCCGGCCTTTGTCAGTGGCGGTTTCTTCAAGAAAGGCGACCTGCTGGTTGCGATCGACCCGGCGGAATATGATCTGCGGGTAGCACAAGCGCAAGCCCGGGTTATGGAGGCGCAATACCAACTGACGCGCGAAGAAGCGGAAGCCGAACAGGCACACGATGAATGGCAGCATTTGGGGCAAGGAGACCCCAGTCCGCTCAGCTTGAGGATTCCGCAATTGAAGGAAAAAAAAGCAAAACTTGCAGCCGAACAAGAAGAACTGAAAAATGCCCGGTTACTGCGGCAACGTACCGACATACGTGCACCCTTCGATGGCCGGGTGCGTAACAAAGATGTTGGGATGGGGCAATATCTCAGCAGCGGCGTCGTGTTAGGCAGAATCTACAACAGCGATTTGGCCGAGGTACGCCTGCCTTTAAGTACGCAAGCGCTTGCTTTCGTGGATTTCACGGACTTACCCAATTGCACGCAATCCACACAAGGAGCAGCGGTGCAACTGACCGCAAACTACCAAGGACAACATCAAACCTGGCTGGGCCATATTGTGCGCAGTGAAGGCGTGATCGATCAAGAAACCGGCATGGTGATGGTGGTTGCACAAATTCCGGATCCATTTGGTTTGGGTGCAAAGAAACCCGCGCCATCGGGTACGAAATCACCGGCTGCCATTTTGCCGGTGGGTTTGTATGTCGAAGCTAACATCGAAGGGCGCTGGTTCGATAATTTGATCGTTTTGCCAACGAGCGCATTGCTTAGGAATAATCAGGTCGCTGTCCTGGATCAAGATAATCGCTTACGTTTCCGCGCTGTGGAAATACTCAGGAGAGAACGTGAACAAGCCATCGTTAAGGCCGGATTAAATGCAGGGGAACGTGTATTGGTTTCCGGTTTGTCTCATCCGGTAGAAGAGATGGCAGTGGCGCCCATCGAGTTTGTTCCATGAAACTGATTATCTGGTTTGCGCGGAATCCGGTTGCTGCCAACTTCCTCATGCTGCTTATTATTGCGGGGGGGGTGTTGGGTTTAACGATATCCAAGCGCCACACTGTTCCACCCGCACCACAGAATCAACTGCAAATTGAAATTAACTATCCTGGTGCAGGTCCTGCGGAAGTAGAGCAAGCGTTATGCATTCCCATTGAAGAAGCTATCCATGATCTGGAAGGCATTCGCCATATCAACTCAACAGCTCATCAGGCACAGTGCGAGATTATTGTTGAATTTGATCCCGCAATAGGCTCCGCACGTTTCCAAGCTGCTGTGCAGGCCAGAATGGATCGCATTACGACTTTCCCAAAAGAAGTTGAGAAACTGAAAATCCAGGAAATGAAAATTGGCACATCTGCGGTAACCATCATGGTACATGGTGAAGTCGATATGCTGACCTTGATGCGTCAACGCGATCGATTGCAAGCCATGCTAAGTAAACATCCGGACATTGGATTGCTGACGCCTTGGCCTCAACTTTCTTATGAAATATCGATCGAGATCACAGCGGCGGATTTACGCCGCTATGCACTGAGTTTCGAGGAGATAACAGAAGTCATTCGTGCTGCTTCCAATAACATACCGGCGGGGGAGCTGAAAAAATCTGACGGCAAGTTGTTGTTAAGAAGTAATAATCAAGCGATGACCGTGGCTGATTATGCAGCGATTAATATGCGGCCTGATCAGCATGGTACGCGTTTGCTGCTCGGCGATATTGCGCAGATTCGGGAAACAGTCAGTGACAGGGATATATTGGCAAGAATCGATGGTAAACCGGCTGTGCAGATATTTGTAATCTCGAAAGACCGGATCAAAACCACGGTGGAAGCGGTTAATGAAGTCATTGCAGCATTTCGTTCCGAACTACCTCATGGGGTTGGCATTACCACTTGGGATGATTGGTCAAAATATTATGATCATAATATGTCCATGCTGTGGGAAAACGCAGTATCAGGCTTCATTTTGGTTTTTCTGATCTTGATGTTTACCATGCGATTTTATCTGGCGTTATGGGTGAGCTGCGGTATTTTGATTTCTTTGCTGGGAGCACTCTGGTTGATGCCGATGCTGGGAATCTCGCTGAATACTTACTCAATCGCCGCTCTGATTCTGATTCTGGGTGTGTTGGCGGATGACGCTATTGTCGTGGGTGAGAATATTTATACCCATCAGCAACGAGGGCGGCCCGGCTTATCAGGTGCAATCAGTGGAACGCTGGAAGTCGCACCACTAGTAGTATTGATGGTGTCGTCCACGATGATTGCTTTCATCCCCGGACTATTTTTGCCGGGTCTCAGCGGATACTTGATGTACAACATTTCCCTGGTGATTATCATAACTCTGGCGTTTTCGATGTTGGAAGCGCTGCTGATTTTGCCTGCTCATCTGGCCGTTAATTTTACACCTGCTAAAAAACAAAACGCCTGGTCTGCGACTATCAATGTAATCCAAGAACGGGTAGATGCCGGATTGCAATGGCTTATTGATGATATGTATATCCCGGTACTGAAATCACTATTAAGGTTCCGCTATATAACGCTATCGGTGTTCTCTATTGTATTAATCATTACGGGCGCGCTGGTTTTTTCCGGACGTATTCACAGTGTGATGGAAGCGCCTGTGAATGACTATTATTTGTTTGCCATTCTTCAGCTTCCGGCGGGCACTCCATTTGAAGAAGCTAATCATCAAATGATGCGCCTGGAGCATATTGCCAACGAGATCCGGGTTGAATTGAATACCGAGCTAGGACTCGGTGCACCGGATAAATTAAAGGATAGTTTTCAGCATATTATCGCTGTCATTGATGACAATTCCGGTTTTGTAGACATCGAAATAGCGATTGATGAACGTATTCGTTCTCGAGTGGATAGTATTAAGAGGCAATGGCAGGCGCGTTTTGGTGAGTTGCCTGCCGGTACGACGCTGTCTTTCCAAACCTTCTGGCCACGGGAGATGGGTATGCCTGCCACGCATTCTGCAAAGGCTATCGAGTTGAAGTTAATGGCAGCCGATGCTGCGCTGCAAAGTGCTGCAGGGGAAATCCTCAAAGCCAGGCTTTCTTCTTATGCCGGCGTACACAGCGTGGCTGGTTCTATGCAGTCCGGTAAACCTGAATTGCGTCTCAAACTTAAACCTGAAGTGGCATTTCATGGATTGACGATGCAAAGTCTGGGGGAGCAAGTACGTCATGGTTTTTTTGGACTGGAAGTGCAACGCTTTTATCAGAATCGAGATGAACTTCGCGTGATGCTGCGTTTTCCTTCCGAGCATCGCCGTTCCCTGGATGATTTATATCGCATGCCGATTAAGCTGGACAACGGCAGCACTGCTCCGTTTGCCGCAGTGGCCGAAGCTGAATATACGCCAGGTTTTTCCAGCATTACCCGACAAAACCGCGAGCGAATCCAAACAATCAGTGCGGAAGTTTTTAAAGGAGAAGCTAACGCTGAGGTTATTCTTGCTGATTTGCGCGCCAATGTGATTCCGGAATTGGAAGCGCAATATCCGGGACTCAAGATCGAACCGAGTCAAACCAGGCAGAAGCAGGAGCAAGCCATGTCAACTTTATGGGGCTATGGCGCACTGGCAGTGCTGGGAATCTACGCGTTGCTGGCTGTTCCGCTACGTTCTTATACACAACCGTTAGTCATTATGTTGGCCATTCCATTCGGTTTCGTTGGTGCAGTATTGGGCCATTTGTTGCTGTGGATTCCTTTATCGCTGGAATCTTATGTGGCGTTATTTGCCGTGGGGGGAGTTGCTATCAACGATAGTTTGATATTGGTGGCAAAAATCAACGACATGTTACGGAAAAACACATCGATTTATAAGGCTGTGGTTCTGGCGGGTAAGGCACGTTTTCGCGCGATATTCCTGACCACGGCGACTACTGTGATGGGATTGCTGCCACTTATCAACGAACAAAGCTCGGATGCTGAGAAACTCATGCCAATGGTGATCACGCTGGCATTTGGTATATTTTTCTCGTCTTTGGTCACTTTGTTGCTGGTGCCAACTGCTTGCGTTGTTTTAAAAAAAATATCCAATCAGAAGCCTATGAATAAACGGATCAGTGGATTCTCCAGCTGAAATTTCTCATTCATTGGAAGGAAAAATGACACCGTATCCCCTGCTATTGAAACAACTTTGGCATACGCCTTTGGCGAATGCGCCAGAACAGTTTGTTTGAATCTCATCCACCATCAGACAACTGGTTTCAATCAAGGAAATTAACGTGAAAATCCGATTTGTGTTGTGTTCATTGGGATGCGTGTTATTCACAACGCTATTCCTGAATGCTTGTCAGCAGCCTATCCAGTCGCCTGCACAAATTCATCATGGTCCGGAAATTTTGTGGGATACCTGGGGCATTCCGCATATTGTTGCCCAGAAAGATAGCGACGCCTTCTATGCCTTTGGTTGGGCACAGATGAGAAGTCATGCTGATTTGTTGCTTAAACTCTATGCCGTGGCACGCGGGCGCGGCGCTGAGATTTTTGGTGAAAGTTACCTGCCCGCTGACCGGTCTGTGCGGATATTGGGTATTCCACATCTGGCTGAGCAGTGGTATGCAGAACAAGATGTTGTCTTCCGCGCCAATCTGGATGCATTTGCCGCCGGCATCAATGATTTCGCGCGCCGGCACCCGGAAACCATTTCTGATACAGTTAAAGCGGTATTGCCGGTGACGCCGCAAGATGTGATTGCGCATACAACACGGGTGATGACGGTTTTTATTGCCGGCACTTCCGAGTGCGGTGCGGTATTGCCGGGTTTTGATTTTATTGACCAGCCGATTGCCTCGAATGGCTGGGCATTGGGCCCCGGATATTCAACCAGCGGCAACGCCATGTTACTTGCTAATCCGCATCTGGATTGGCGCGGACTGGAGACATTCTACGAATCACACTTCCTGCTGCCGAATGTGAATCTCTATGGCACAGCGTTGGTGGGTTCTCCTGTTTTGCAGATCGCTTTTAACGATTATTTGGGTTGGACGCATACCGTCAACACCATGGATGGCTGCGATCTCTATCAACTGAAACTGGCAGGATCCGCGTTGAGCGATGGTTATGTACTGGATGGCGTTGCACAATCTTTCAACACTATCACCGAAACCATTCAAATCCGCCAGCAGGACAGCGGTATGACAAGCGAATCTTTGCGCATTCATCGAGCTAAACAAGGGCCGGTGATTGAAACGGGTGATCAAGTTTTAGCGATACGTTTTGCTTTATTGGAAACATCATTATTGGCTGGTATGAACCGGCAATGGTGGGAAATGGGGCATGCCAGTAGCCTGATAGAATTTCAGAATGTGTTGCAAGGCCAGCATCTGCCGTTATTCAATGTCGTCTATGCGGATGCGGACAAGCATATTATGCTTGCTTTCAATGGTATAATCCCAGTACGGGGAATGGGGGATACGGCCTTCTGGCATGCGCCTGTTCCTGGAGATGACTCGAGCCTGATCTGGACAAAAACACATGCCTACGCGGATTTGCCCAAATCGATTGATCCTCCTGGCGGTTGGGTACAAAATTCCAATGGCGCGCCTTGGTATATGACGATGCCTTTTCTCAATAAAAACCAGTATCCGCCTAACATCGCGGCTGATGTGACCAATAATCGCGAGCTGCGTGGATTGCAGATGCTGAGTGAACATAAACAAATGAGCTATGCTGAATTGATTGCTGCCAAGCATTCGACACGCTCATTGGTTGCTGACCAATTGCTTGATGAATTGGTCGCTGCTGCGCGCGAAGGACACGATCCGTTGCTGCAACAGGCTGCCGATGTACTGAATCGCTGGGATCGTCAATATTTGACGGAAAGTCGGGGAGGGTGGCTTTTCGGCATTTGGTTCGAGAAATGGTTGGAAAGAACAATTACCAAAGCCACTGATGCCGATCCCAATTACGACTTCACCTCTGATCAGCTTGTCGGCGATCTTTTTTATGCACAACCTTTTGATTCGGATCAACCACTGACTACGCCGCGTGGTTTGGCAGATGTGCCGTTGGCAATACTGGCCTTGCATGATGCTGTCAACGAATTGCAAGCAACTGTTGGCGCACTCGATATAGCTTGGGGCGATATGGCCCGCCTGCGCCGTGGTGAGATTGATTTGCCCGGTAATGGTGCGGGTACTGTATTAGGCGTTTTCCGCGAAATTATTTACCGACAAGATAAAGATGGTAAATTTAAATCGTCTTCCGGTGATACGTATATTGCGCTGGTTGAATTCTCACGACCTATTCGCGCTCAGGTATTAACAACCTACGGTAACGCTACCCAGAACAATACTTTTGAAATAGGAGATCAGCTGCATTTGGCAGCTAAACAGCAGCTTCGGCCCGCGTGGCGTACGCTTGAAGAGATCGAAGCAAATTTGGCGTTACGTGAGAATTTAACCTCATCGCGAAAATCTCGTGGGCTTGCCCCCAAGCTGGCTAGTCTACAAAAGACCTTTGCACAACCGCGAGAATTTAGGGAAACGCTGATTAATTGACTGTACGAGCGAATCACTTCGTTGCGCGGTACTCACTCCCTCGCCTATCATGTTGATATGTCTCGGTTGCTGCGTTCCGTGCGCCTCGTGCTTCATCTCGTTCGCCGAATTAATCAGCGTTTCCTTAGCTGTTGTGACAAAGAAAAATTTCCAAATGACGCTGATTGCACATCATTTTGGTAGAAAGTGAAGTTTTTCTCCTTTTTTAGGGGAGTTTCCCTCCTTATGCAACATTTGGACGGATTGCTCCTCTTAATGGTTGATCTACGAAGATTCTGTTGGCGGCTTTTTTCAGATTCATAAAATCTCTGCACATCCGGTTATCTCAGTCATATAAAACTGATAACCGTTCAAATTTCAATGCCACAAGTGATCAGAAAAGCTCAAAAACAAAGTTATGCGGCAGTTGACTATGCTTTGTCGAGAGCGCATCATTTTGTTGAATTGAGCAGTAAAGTTGATTGGGTTTTTCGGTTGGGAAAAGTTACTTATTGTAAAATTCCCGGAATTCACAGCATAACTGCAAGTGAGTCGGTAGGGCAGTGGACTCTGATTTGATTTATTTTCTTTGGGCCTGGAAGGTGGCAACAAAACGTAGAAACATTAAATCAAAATCAACAAGGAGATAATCGCATGCAACTTGGAATGATTGGTCTTGGACGTATGGGAGCCAACCTGGTTCGGCGCTTAACCAAAGACGGCCATTCGTGCGTGGTGTATGACGTCAATGCCGAAGCCGTCAAGACGCTTACTGGTCCTAATATTCTGCAGGCCGCTTCGTTCGATGATTTCGTTGCTAAACTCTCACAGCCTCGTGTTGTTTGGGTAATGGTTCCTGCAGGTGTCACCGGCAGGACGGTTTCGGATCTGGCGCCATTGCTTTCCGCCGGCGATATCGTTATAGATGGCGGCAACAGTTATTATCGTGATGATCAAGTGCGCGCCAAAGCACTCATAACACGCGGTATCCACTTCGTCGATTGTGGTACCAGTGGCGGTATATTTGGGTTAGAACGCGGATATTGCTTGATGATCGGTGGAGAGGATGACGTCATCCGGCATCTCGACCCGATCTTCAGGAGCATTGCGCCAGGCTTTGCCGCCGCCACACGTACAATCGGTCGCGATGGCACAGCCGGTGCCGAAGAACAGGGCTACCTGCACTGTGGCCCGGTCGGCGCAGGCCACTTCGTGAAAATGGTTCACAACGGCATCGAATATGCCCTGATGGCGGCGTATGCCGAAGGACTCAATATTCTCAAACACGCCGATGTTGGTTTGCGTCCCAGAACTCAGGATGCCGAAACCACTCCGCTACGTGATCCCGAAGCGTACCAATACCCCATCGACATCGGTAAAGTAGCCGAAGTTTGGCGTCGGGGCAGCGTGATTTCATCCTGGTTGCTTGATTTAACCGCAGCTGCGCTGGTCGAGGATGCGGAGCTGAAGCAGTTTTCCGGGCGCGTATCGGATTCGGGCGAGGGGCGCTGGACTACGCTGGCCGCCGTCGACGAAGGTGTGCCGGCGCCGGTCATCAGCGCTGCGTTATTCGGGCGCTTCGAGTCCCAAGGAGAGGCCAATTACGCCGACCGGATTCTCTCGGCTATGCGCAAGCAGTTTGGCGGTCATGACGAAAAGCACACAGATGGCTCATGACATGAGCGAGCTTAACAGCAATTTAATACCATCTGACGCATTGGTGTTTTTTGGCGCGACGGGTGATCTTGCCCATAAGAAGATATTTCCTTCGCTCTATCAGATGGTCAAGCGGGGCGTGTTAAAGATTCCGGTCATAGGTGTGGGTTTTTCAGGCTGGAATTTGGCGCAACTGCGCGACCGGGCAAAAGACGGAATAACACATGTCTTTAAGGACATCGACGCCAATGCCCTGAACCAATTGCTCTCGTTGCTGCGCTACGTCGATGGCGACTATAAAAATCCGCAGACGTTTCAAGCACTCAAGCAAGCGCTTGATGGTGCTGTGCATCCAACCTTCTATCTGGCTATTCCGCCCGCTTTCTTTGCGGCAGTGATCAAGGATATTGGTTCCGCCGGTTTGACTGAGCATGCCCGCATCATCGTGGAAAAGCCCTTCGGGCGTGATTTAGCTTCGGCACGCGAACTTAATGACGCCGCGCATTTGGTTTTTCCGGAAACTTCAATCTTTCGCATCGACCATTTTCTGGGCAAGGAAGCCATTGAAAATATCCTGTATTTCCGATTTGCGAACTCGTTCCTGGAACCGATCTGGAATCGCAACTATGTGGCGAGTGTCCAGATTACTCTTGCGGAGGATTTCGGCGTAGAAGGCCGAGGCAATTTTTACGATCAAGTCGGCTGCTTGCGCGACGTGGTTCAAAATCATTTATTTCAGGTAGTAGCGCTTTTGGCGATGGAGCCGCCTGCTGGGCGGGATTTTGAAGCGCAGCGAAACGAAAAAGTCAAAGTATTTCAAGCGATGCATGCACTCAAGCCGGAAGATTTGGTAAGAGGTCAGTTTGAGGGCTATCTGCAGGAACCTGGTGTTGCTAAAGATTCTGATACAGAGACATATTGTGCCCTGCGTCTAAGCATTGATTCTTGGCGTTGGGAGGGCGTGCCGTGGTACCTGCGTTCGGGAAAATATTTGGCCGAGAGCGCTGCAGAGGTTCTCGTACAGTTCAAGGCACCGCCTCAGAAATTGTTCGAAGATGCTTGGCCAGTGACCGGCCGGGCTAATTATTTACGTTTCAAGTTATTTCCGTGTCCCGCTATTGCGCTGGCAGCGCGTGTAAAACGTGTGGGAGAGGAGTTCATTGGCGACCAAAAAGAGCTTTATTTGCTTAATGCTCAACCAGATGAACAAATGCCCTATGAACGGCTTCTGGGCGATGCATTGGCCGGTAATGGTCTGCTTTTTACTCGGCAGGATGCGGTAGAAGCTGCGTGGGCGGTTCTTGACAAAGTTCTGACGCAGCATCAGCCAGTTCGCCGATATAAAGCCGGTAGCTGGGGGCCGCAGGAAGCTGATGAGTTAATCAAAGCTGACGGCGGATGGCATAATCCCAGATTTAATCCTGTAACTAAGTAACGTAACTCAGAGCGCGGATAATTTAAGATGCCAGCCTTTTCGGTAAAATCATCCATGATTGACACATTGCTGCCGGTTTTTCTGGAATATGAGAATGGAATCGATCAATGGCCGCTCACCGGGACAAATATGCTCGGGCAGTGTTTTGAGGGAAGTAAGTGGTTATGAAAACACAAACATCTCATACCATTCTTGTCATTGATGTGGGCGGAACACATATCAAGATATTGGTAACCGGACATAATCGGTCACTCAAGCTGCCGTCCGGCCCAGCGCTGACTCCGAAACAGATGGTCAATAAGGTCAAGGATGCGACACAAGATTGTAAATACGATCGTGTATCGATTGGTTATCCAGGCGTCGTAATTGGTGGGCGTCCGGTTCATGATCCATTTAATCTCGGTCCTGGTTGGGTTGGTTTTGATTTCCGGAAATCATTCGGTTGCCCCACAAAACTGATTAATGATGCCGTTATGCAGGCACTCGGCAGCTATGATCAGGGACGCATGCTCTTTCTTGGGCTGGGCACAGGGCTGGGGTCGGCGATGGTAGTGGATGGGATGCTCGAGCCCATGGAATTGGCCCATCAGCCTTACAAACATGGAAAAACATACGAAGACTATTTGGGCCGGTGCGGATTGGAAAAAATGGGTAAGAAAAAATGGCGTCGGCATGTATTCAAGGTTGCTGATAAATTGAAATCCGCTCTTGAAGCCGATTATGTCGTGTTAGGGGGTGGAAACGCTAAAGAGTTTAGAAAGCTCAAGAAGCTTCCTCCGGATCTGCGCGTGGGTGACAATGATAAAGCCTTTATTGGCGGTTTGCGTCTATGGGATACCTCCATGCGGGGGAAAATTGGCATTTAATCTAAAATTCCGAAAGCATCCCGGTTTTCGATCATGAAAAATTATTTTCCATTAAAACGTGCAGTAACCTGACAGTTGGGAGGAAAGCGCATGACCGATGCTGAACTCGACCTACTATCCATCAACACTATCCGTACGCTGTCGATAGACGCTGTGCAAGCGGCTAATTCTGGCCATCCCGGTACACCAATGGCGCTTGCGCCCCTGGTATACACACTTTGGAATCGCATTATGCGATTCGATCCGCAGGATCCGATCTGGCCCAATCGAGATCGATTTGTGTTGTCGAATGGACACGCGTCGATGCTGTTATGGTCGGTGCTGTATCTGACGGGTACGCGCGCGGTTAACGCGGATTACGAGAGATTGGGCCAGCCTTCGGTGACGCTGGAGGATATCCGCCGTTTCCGACAACTGGGCAGTAAAGCGCCCGGTCACCCTGAGTACCACTGGGTATCCGGCGTAGAGACCACCACGGGTCCGCTCGGACAAGGTATAGCAACCAGCGTCGGCATGGCAGTTGCCGAAAAATGGCTTGCAAGCCGTTATAACAAATCGGATTTCAACATCTTCGACTATGATATCTACGCTATCTGTGGCGATGGAGACCTGATGGAGGGCGTAGGATCAGAGGCAGCTTCATTGGCCGGTCATCTTGGCCTCGATAATCTTTGCTGGATCTATGACAATAATCACATCACTATCGAAGGCAGCACGCAGCTTACGTTTACCGAAGATGTGGCGACGCGATTCCTCAGCTATCATTGGAATGTCCTACGATTGGGGGATGCCAACGACATCGAACAAATCGATCATGCTCTGAAAGTATTCCGTAAAACCAAAGACAGGCCCACGCTCATCATCCTCGATAGCCACATTGGTTACGGTTCACCGCATCGGCAGGATACCGCCGCAGCTCACGGTGAACCGCTCGGCCCGGATGAAGTTCGGTCTGTCAAACGCGCCTACGGTTGGCCTGAGGATGCGCAATTCCTAGTGCCGGCAGGGGTACGCGAGCATTTTGCTGATGGCATTGGCATACGCGGTGCATCAGCACGCTGTGCCTGGACAAATCTGTTCGCTGAGTATCGCAGCCAGTACCCTGAACTTGCCGTTCAAATCGAGCAGATGCAGCGACGCGAATTGCCGGTTGGATGGGACCGTGACCTGCCGGTGTTTCCCGCAGATCCAAAGGGATTGGCAGGACGGGAAGTCTCTGGTAAGGCGTTGAATGTGCTGGCGCAGAACATTCCTTGGCTGCTCGGCGGTTCTGCTGATTTGGGTTCGTCCAATAAAACCTTGCTGACCTACCTAGGGGCGGAAGATATTCAGGTCAACACACCAGGAGGAAAGAATCTGCACTTCGGCATCCGCGAGCATGCCATGTGCGCGATCGTGAACGGCTTGTCGTTATCTAAGCTGCGGCCTTACGGCGCTACTTTCTTCATTTTCAGCGACTATGCACGGCCTACGATTCGTTTGTCGGCCCTGATGGAATTGCCGACTATCTTTGTATTTACTCATGACGCCATGGGCGACGGAGAAGATGGTCCGACACATCAGCCAGTCGAGCAACTTGCTTCTTTGCGCGCCATTCCCGGCCTGACACTGTTACGTCCCGGCGATGCCAATGAAGTGATCGAGGCATATCGTGTCATCATGCAGTTACGTCACCGTCCGGCTGTCTTGGTATTGTCGCGCCAGGCGCTTCCGACACTGGATCGCAGCAAATATGCACCAGCTTCCGGTGTGGCTTGCGGAGCCTATATATTCGCTGACGCGCCAGACGGGCAGCCGGAGATGATACTGATCGCAACCGGCAGCGAGCTCAGCCTTGCCGTGCAGGCGCATGAAACGCTCAGTAGCGAAGGTATCCGCTCCCGTGTGGTGTCCATGCCATCATGGGATATTTTCGAGCATCAAACACAGGAATACCGCGATAACGTACTACCTCCGGCTGTGCAGGCACGGATTGCGATTGAGCAGGCATCCACCTTCGGTTGGGAGCGCTATGTGGGCAATAACGGTCGCATTATCGGCATGCAGACTTTCGGCGCTTCAGCTCCGCTGAAGGAACTGCAGAGAAAATTCGGCTTCGAGCCGGAACGGCTGGTAACAATGGCAAAAGAAATGTTGAGAAAGACATAGGGAAACGCTGATTAATTCGGCGAACGAGATGAAGCACGAGGCGCACGGAATGCAGCAACCGAGACATATCAACATGATAGGCGAGGGAGCGAGTACCGCGCAACGAAGTGATTTGCTCGTACAGTCAATTAATCAGCGTTTCCAAAGCAAAATTTAACGATCGCCAATCTCATGAGAATCATCATTCTTGAGTTGTTGTCGACGATTTTTGCACCAACTCTTTGGAGGGATCAAACTATTCGTCCAACGAAGCTGATTTTCTGGTGAATTGTACAAGGAATCCTATGCGAGCACCTCAAGCTACTTTCTCCTATCCAACCTGGGCTAACGCCGGCAAAGATATGGTCGGCACTAGCCTTGGATCGTCACGTCTGTGGTTTACTGTCGCAGAAGGTATTGTTACCGAAATTTATTACCCGCGTATCGATATTCCTCAAATCAGAGACCTTGGTTTCATTATCGCGGATGACCAAGGATTCTGGGTAGAACTCCGACGTCTTGGAGATTATCGAATCAGCTTGCCAAAGCCCTACGTACCAGCTGTTG
Source organism: Nitrosomonas sp. (assembly GCA_024282035.1). GTDB lineage: Bacteria > Pseudomonadota > Gammaproteobacteria > Burkholderiales > Nitrosomonadaceae > Nitrosomonas. The sequence continues at coordinate 3,038 of JAMWZR010000021.1, read as the reverse complement.
AGATTGTGCATCGGCACACACGCTTTACCTTCACTTTGCAAATTTGCCCGTCGCAGCGGCGGGATGTGCTCCTGCTGCGTTACAAATTGGAGGGTGATGCGAGTCTGCGCCCTTATGCGCTTTTGTCGACCCGCTTGGGCGGTGATGCGGAAAAAAATCTGGCTTTCGTTGCTGAACACAACGGGCGCAGAGTCCTGCAGGCGGAACAAGGGCCTTTTGGTTTGGCGCTCATGGCGAGCGGGGAAACGGGAGCTGATGTCTGGAAACGTTGTTCGGTTGGTTGCACTCAGGAGAGTGACGGCTGGCAGGATTTCAAGCGGCATGGACGCATGACCTGGGAGTATGACAGCGCCGGACCGGGCGCTGTCGCGCTGATGGGCGAATTGCCAAGTCAGGCGACACTTGCCCTCGGTTTTGGAGCCACGATGAATTCGGCAGCTACGCTCGCAATGTCCAGTTTGTTTGAGGATTTCTCGGCAATCTGGGATGCGCAATGCCGAGCTTGGGAGACATGGTTCAAAAGTTGCCATCTTCCCGATTTACCTTCTGGTTTGCAGCGGATGCTTGCACTTTCCGGTACGGTTCTCAAGGTTCATGAGGATCGCAACTATTGCGGCGCTATGGTGGCAAGTCTGGCTGTACCTTGGGGTGAAGATAGTCAAAGCCGCGGTGGCTATCACTTGGTGTGGTGCCGTGATCTGGTAGAAACCGCAGGTGCGCTGGTTGCAATGGGTTCGCTTGAAGATGCTCGCGATGTACTGCGTTACCTGATCGCTACGCAGCAAGCGGATGGGCACTGGTTGCAGAATCAGTGGCTTGGAGGGAATGCTTTCTGGCAAGGAATTCAGCTGGACGAAGCCGCCTTCCCAGTCCTGCTGGCCTCTGCGTTACGCGAACGCGGCGCGCTGGGAGGCATTCCATGCGAAGATATGGTCAAGCGGGCGTTATGTTTCATTGCTCGTGAAGGCCCGGTAACCGGACAAGATAGATGGGAGGAGGATTCCGGTGTCAATACTTTCACACTCGCGGTGGCCATTGCTGCGCTTGTTGAGGGCAGCGTTTTTCTCGATGGAGAAGCACGGGAATTTGCGTTGTTGCTTGCTGATAATTGGAATGCGCGGCTTGAGGAGTGGACATTCGTAACTGATACGCCGCTCGCTCAAAAGCTTGGGGTTGCAGGTTATTACATACGCATTGCCCCGAACGATGTGCTGGTGCACGAAGGCGCTTTGGCCGAGCATGTGCTGATCAAGAACCGCGCACAGGATCCCAATTTGCCGGCCGATGAACAGATCGCAACCGATTTCCTGCAACTGGTGCGTTATGGGTTGCGTCGGGCAGATGATCCCTGCGTTCTCGATAGCCTGAGTGTCATCGATCAAGTGCTGAAAACTGATACCCCTAGCGGCCCTGTCTGGCATCGCTATAACGGCGACGGCTATGGAGAGCATCAGGATGGCAGCGCTTTCGATGGTGTCGGCTGTGGACGAGGATGGCCGCTACTGACCGGAGAGCGGGGGCATTATGCGCTTTTGGCAGGGGAAAATCCGCTTCCCTACCTTGAGGCCATGGCAGCCATGACTGGTACAGGCGGCTTGCTGCCAGAGCAAGTATGGGATAGTGCGCCTATTCCCGCACGTCATCTGAGTCCGGGAAAACCAAACGGCTCGGTCATGCCGCTTGTCTGGGCGCATAGCGAATTTATTAAACTGTGCTACAGCCGTGCACTCGGCTATCCGGTTGATCGGCCCGTCGCTACTTGGAATCGCTATCAAGGGGTACGTCCGCAAATTAACCATGATATTTGGGGGCCGCGCTATCGTCCACGCCACATTCGCCGGGGCGATAATTTGATCGTTGCGCTCAGAGCGCCAGCGCTTGTGCATTGGGGGATCAATTCATGGAAAGACGCTCAGGACCTGAATACCAGGGATACGGGACTTGAGGTGCACGTGGTTGATCTACCGGTCACCGCACTCAAGGCCGGGGAAACAGTGCAGTTTACTTTCTACTGGTTGGATCAAAAAAAATGGGAAGATACTGAATATGAAGTGCTGATTACAGAATGATCAGCTAAAAAGATACCGAGCAAGCTATCTAGTCTAGGGAAATGCTGAATAATTCATCGCACAGCAGAGGCTAAGTGAGCGGTTTTGGGACATTGGGTTAAAATTTGCCATATACTGGTTTGGATTGCGCTATTTTTTTGCATTATTCCCCTCATTTCTTGTTTTTACGATGCAAACTGGCTGTCTGTGCTACCTAACCATCGGTGGGCCAGCAGCAAATTGGCAAACCCGAACAGCGAAAACATCAGGGCGGTATTTTTAGCCTGTCAATCAACATACAATCTTGGCAACCTTTTCAGGTTATACGCCATAGTCTGCAGGATATTATGCCAGGCATGTGCCTTGGCTCGACCGCAGTAACGCAGGATCTTGCTACCAAACCAGCGGGTCTGAGTGTGGGATTGGAAAGATGGCTGGAATATAAAAAAGAGAAAAATTAATGAATTACTGACGTACTCTCAAGTTTTAACGGTATGTAACGTTAGTGCATGAATATTAATCTTTATTGATAAAGGAATACTCCATGAATTTAAAATACTTATCACTAATATTGATGTTGGTTGCTATGGAAGTAAGCGCAGATAACTCCACGCTTGATGCAGCTGTCGGTGGGGCACTTGGTGGAGCCGCTGGAGCTGCACTGGGAAATGAACTTGGTGGTCGTAACGGTGCAATTGTTGGTGGAGCATTGGGAGCATCGGCAGGAACTGCAATCACTACAGATCAGGGTCATCGTCATAGTGCTCCAGTTGGAGGTCAATATAATAATTATCCACGTAATGCTTACCCAGCGTATCCAGTTAATGTTTATCCACGCAATGCAAATCCTGGATATCATTGCCCGCCTGGACAAGCAAAAAAGGGGCGTTGCTGATTCAAAAAATATCTCAATGCTGTTGATACCGGTTTAAAATTGACCCCCCATTACGGCTGAAATTTGACCAGGGGAAAATAGAGCGCAGGATACTA
>JAMWZR010000097.1 GCA_024282035.1 Nitrosomonas sp. | reverse complement strand
ACCCAGCCAACGAAAGATGCCGGCAGGAAACCAGCTTTTGAGCGAGAGCCCATTGCTTTTATTTCCGATTGACGGGTAATTGATGAGTTCGCGGTGTAATCGCTCTAATACCGCAACTGCTTTGACTTGATCGTCATCCGGTTTTAATTCGCCCGCTTGCATCAGCGCTTGGTATTCTGTTTCCGGCCCGGTTTTTTCTAAGTTCTGTTGCATGGTTGATTATTTAGCAGAAGTTGCAAATTTTGCTTGCCCGGCAAGCCAGACCAGTACCAAAACGGGGAGACCCAACAGTGCCGTGGCGATAAAGAAATTTTCATAACCGTACGCATCAACAAACTGACCGCTGAAACCGGCGATGAATTTAGGCAACAACAGCATCACCGAGCTGAATAACGCATATTGAGTGGCTGAGTAGGCGGAATTGGTGAGGCCCGACAAGTAAGCAATAAAAGCGCAGGAGGCAATACCGGCAGACAGATTATCCGCTGAGATGGTAAAAATCAATCCGCTCACATCGTGGCCGCGTCCTGCCAGCCAAACAAACAACAAGTTGGTTGCAGCGGATAACACGGCGCCCAGGAACAGCGTGCGCATAATGCCGATTTTCAGGGTCAGCACACCGCCAATCGCCGCACCGGCAATGGTCATGATCACGCCATATACTTTTGAAATCGTGGCGACTTCGTCTTTGCTGTAGCCCATATCCACATAGAAGGGATTACTCATCACACCCATCACCACATCGGAAATACGATAAATGGCAATCAACCCTAAGATCAGCAAGGCTTGCCGGCCATGGCGTCACGATAAAATCGCGGAAAGGGGCGATTAGTGCACCGTACAGCCATATCAGCATGGCCCTGATGTGCGGAGGAGGTACCAGTGTGCAATCGCTAGTTGTGCAATTTCTTCGTTTTCTGAAATGAGTTTGCTATACGGAACATCCGGTTCGCGAATGATCAGCGTTGTGATTATGCCGACGGCCATGCTGGCAGCCATCACCAGATAAGCAAAGCGCCACGGCATGGTCGTAGGCGTCCGCAGAGAGATCCACCGCCGCAGCGATCCATAACACGCCCGCCGAGGCCAGAATCATCGCGACGCGATAACCGGCTTGGTAAGTCGCAGCCATAGCCCCCTGCAGCTCGACCGCAACTGCTTCGATCGGTAGGCATCCAAAGCGATGTCCTGCGTGGCGGAAGCGAAAGCCACCGCGAGCGCGAAAAATACTATCTGAGTCAGATTTACAACCGGTCGGTGCTGGCCATACCACCAATGCCACCGGTAATAATAATTTGCGACAGCAACAACCAGGCACGGCGCCGGCCCAGCAGTTGCGTCAATAGCGGCAGCGATAACCGGTCGACCAACGGTGACCACAGCCATTTAAAACTGTACGCCAAGCCAATCCAACTGAGGTGGCCAATCGTGGTGCGGTCGATGCCCGCTTCGCGCAACCAGAATGACAGCGTGCCGAGTATCAGCAACAATGGCAGTCCGGCGGAAAATCCCAGCGACAGCATGCCCAGCACGCGCGGATGCGTATAGACATGCAGTGCCTGCAACCAACCGGAAAATCCTGTGGATTTCATAAAATGTGATCGTAGTCGATAATCAACGGCGCATGATCGGAGAAACGTTCCGTTTTAAAAATGGAAACGCTGCGCGCTTTTTGCGCAATCGCCGGTGTGGCGATCTGATAATCGATCCGCCAGCCCACATTCTTGGCCCAGGCTTGTCCGCGATTGGACCACCAGGTGTATTGATCGGCTTCCGCATTAAGCTGCCGAAACACGTCGACAAAACCGATGTCATCCAAAACATTCGACAGCCAGGCGCGTTCTTCAGGCAGGAAACCGGAATTTTTCTGATTGGAACGCCAATTTTTCAGATCAATTTCTTTGTGTGCGATATTCCAGTCGCCGCATAAAATAATTTCCCGGCCGCTGGCCATCAATGTTTTTAGTACCGGAAAGAATTTTTCCATAAAAAAGAATTTCGCGACCTGACGGTGTTCACCGCTGGATCCGGATGGCAGGTAGAGCGAAATGATGCTCAAATTGCCAAAATCCGCCTGAATAAAACGGCCTTCGGCATCAATCTCCGGGATGCCGACGCCTTCAATGACGTTATCCGGTTGCTTGCAGCAATAAATACCGACACCGCTGTAGCCTTTCTGCGCCGCGCAATGAAAGTAACCGTGATAACTGTCGGGCGACAGCATATCGCCGGAAAGATCGGGCAATTGCGCTTTTAATTCCTGCACGCACACAATATCCGCCGATTGCACGGCCAGCCATTCAAAAAAGCCTTTTTTTGCGGCCGCGCGAACGCCGTTCAGGTTAAGCGTTAT
>JAMWZR010000020.1 GCA_024282035.1 Nitrosomonas sp. | reverse complement strand
TATGGAACACCTAAGCATCAACTAAATATACTGAAAAATTGGACTCAAATTTAATCTGATCTACTACAGCCCCTAAAATTTTTATATATTTTACAAAATATGAGATTCTTAATGACAAGAGTTAAGCATCAAATATCAAGCTATTTAATTCATTCAATTCTTAACTGACTTAAACTGTACGGCAAAACATCCGGTATCCCATCAAATCAGCCCTATTGCCTTGACAAAACCCATAGCATCTCTATAATCCACCCTCTGCTTCTGCAGCAACACAAACTGGTAAATTGCGGGAATAGCTCAGTGGTAGAGCACAACCTTGCCAAGGTTGGGGTCGCGAGTTCGAGCCTCGTTTCCCGCTCCATTTACAAAAATGTGTTTTATGCAGATAAGCCTAGTCATTAGTTATATTTTTTCTGCTAAAAATATCCATCAGTAATAAGACTTAGCGTTTACTCAGGCGGGGTGGCAGAGTGGTCATGCAGCGGCCTGCAAAGCCGTCTACGCCGGTTCGATTCCGACCCCCGCCTCCATTCTCTGGTCACCCAAGATAGAGATTAACTTAGTAAGTAATTTTACTTCCACAACAATCATTCTCTCCTAAATCACTTAAAATCTAATCAGTCTCTGTGCTTTATTGATTAGAATGATGTTTGAAAAAATTCAGAATTAACTATAGATCTCAAGTTTCTTGAAGAAAATTTTTTTATTGAACTATTGCCTACTCTCAACCAATCCATAATCTTGATGCGCCATCCCCACACAACTGATCTAGGTTAGCTTTTTAATACCTAACTCGAACACGATATGCCAACTCAACCGTACTACTTGCGGCTACAGATACTTTCCATTCTATGAGACTAGCTGTAAGTTTTTGGTGCGGCAGAGATTCGGATAAGACTTTCCAGTCACCAGGTAGGGATTCTTGCACCTGCACGACTATGGCTTCCTTTTTTGCATTCTTCAAAACTATGCGATAAGCAGCTTCAATGATATTGCCATGGAGTGGATCTTGACTTACTTGCTTAAAATCAACCTGCAATTTCTCTGCTTCAATATCGAATGCTTGACCAAGCTTCAGAGTTACAAGCTGCTTTTCTGAAATATGCTCTATCCAATCTTCCCCCACAAATACCCGCTGGCCCTGAGAATCTTTTTTAAATATGCGCGCAATCCCTTTCGGTAAAGGCACTCCTATGCCTTCCCCTTGATTTTGAAAGTTTAATCGAATATTCACTTTCTGCCTCTGGGAAGCAGAATTAAAGATATTTGAAAACCCTGCTCCATCTGCATCCAATCGATATTCTTTTACTACCGGAATCGCTTGTGCTGTGAGAAACGAAATCTGCTTAGTTTGATTTTCGTATAGCGCAGTAGCATGCGGTATCAGATAAAGGTGGTAATCCTGCAAAGGCTCACTTGTCACTTGAGAAGCATCAGCCATTTCTGCAGCCGCTGCCGTTCTCAGCATTTTCCGCGATGCTGCCATCGCCGACTGAATCCGGTGCACTTCTCCAGCAACCAATTGAAGATTGACCTTAGGATGATCCAAACCACTGTGATTTGTAACTGTTGCCAACCCATTAAGATCAATAAAATCATCAGCATCATTTAATATAACCACATAGTCAGCTTGCCATGATAATCCTTTCGTCAAATAAGAAAGTTCGAGATCACGCTTACCAGTCTGATCACCATTCAATAAAAACAAAAAAGTAGGCTGGGTATGAAGACCATCCGGAATACCGGGAAAAATCAATCTTCCGGTTATGCCAGTTTCTACACGGTCTTCAAACTTTAACACCAGACCGCCACTGACAGACAACACTATCGCAGCCTCACGTACCTCCAGTCCAGTAACCGGGTTGGTACGGACTACGGTAATTTCTTTATCCAGATATTTTTCAAGCAGTCTGGCTGGCGTAAGTTTATCGAAAACGAAATTTTGCTCTTGCAATCTCAACTGGTTTGGATGAGTCAAATCACGCAAGACTGCAGTTTCAGCTAGGACCTGTGCCGCCACACCACCCCATGTTAGCTTGTTGATGCCACGCTCCAGCAGCAACGTGCGATTTTCCCTAACTAATGCCAAGTCTGAATTGTAAATGGTGATATCAATTCCGTCCTGCTGTCCTGATACCGCCATTTCATTTCCATTTGCCTGATTTGGCAAAATAAGCACTGCCATAGCCACTATAGCCGATAAAGCATATCCAACAGCAATCTTAGATAATTGGTTAATACGGTTTTTAGAAATCATATGGTCTGCACTTAATTTGAGAATTCACTCCACGCTTTCCTTCAGTTATCTATAGCAAACTTGACGGCACCAATTTATCATTATCACAATTCTACTGGTGAATCCCAACAATAAATGTCAAATCTATTGGTTTAAGGGTATAATGCGCCGCAAATCGTTATAGCAAATCGCCCGGGTGGTGAAATAGGTAGACACAAGGGACTTAAAATCCCTCGGGCTTAAACCGCCCGTGCCGGTTCGATTCCGGCTCCGGGCACCAGCCATCAAAAAATTTCTCTCACAATTTTTTCAAAAATAACCCCTAAAACCTGTTTTTTTAAGAGCTATATAAAAACCATCGTTCTTATCGAATAGTTATTCCAATATAATGCACTAGCTTCCGAACATTAAAGCGACAACTTCGGAGATAAGGGAGACGAACAAAATGTATCTGTTTGCAAATAAAAACTGACGATTCATGAAGTCAAGACCGGTACCATTGGCCGTTCAGACAAGGATTCGATACATGAAGGCTTGGCAGGGAATACACAAAGCAATTGGTAATATATTTTTACGCAAATACGAACGACTAATCGTGTCTCAATAAGATCAAAATCTGAACCGCACACATAAGCACATTCTGTTGCAATGATAATTAAGAGAAAATGTTAATCGAATTTTCTTCGAACATTTTACATCTTGTGTTTGGTAGAAGACTAAATCAAAGATCCGCCAAAAATAAGTAGTTCAACAATATATCTGAACGTTCCAGTCAATGAACGATTCTTTTGTGATTGTTCCATTGGAAAATTACCAAATGGCCATTCTCATTTATATTCGCTTGATGTGAGTTTTCAATCAGGCATTCATTAAATGAATAATCTTCAAACTGGTCCATCAATTCCCCATCTTCGACCAATTCGAAATAAACACACTTCTCATCTAAGCGATATCGATATTTATCGGGGCGCTGCATGTCCATAAGTGCCATTTCATGAAAAAGCTTATCTTTAACCCACCATCTTCCCGATTCGGAAAACCTTTTTACGCCACCATCAGTCTCACGATAACTAAAATCAATGGTGTAGGTTCCATCCGCATTTCTTGTTTGTATCCACTTTTTCAAAGTCCCTTCTTTATCCAAATACTCACCAGCCCAAACACCAATTAACTTCACATCCATGAATTCTCTCTGATTGATGGACGAAATTACTTCACACCCCAATAACGCAATCAGAAACAACCATGTTATGAAACACTTCACTATTCTCATCCGATTACCTAGCGTACAGAAATACTAACTGAATCATTTAAAAATCTACTGGCAGCGGCTATCACTTTGACACTGATAGCTGAATCGACTAAGAATTACTCATGTCCTTCTCGATTCAACACCTTTTTATCGAATGTATATCTCCATCGAAGCCAAATACGTAGTTGTCTGAATTCTTCCGAATTCACATTATCGGGCAAAATGACTACAGTTATTGGCAAAAACTTCGTTCTAGGCCTCAGAATCATTACTGTCAGATGGGAGGAAACAAAAGTTTCCTCCAAGATCTGGCAGACTTTCCTTGAGCCCGAACGTGCCGTCAGATGACATTCGGATTTCCCAAATAGCTCAATCTTCACGACAGCGTTTCGCGATAGCAGCAGTGCATCTTTTCTCACATAAAAAATAAAACTACATAGCAAAATGACTGCCACGGTCGATTTGATACCAAGTGTCAGAGTCAACAAGCTCAACAAGATGGCTATGACCCCATGAGCAATAACTAACAGCCACGTCAGTGTCAATGATGGCCTTAAGTGAACTAATAATGATTGATTCATGATCGGCTGTGATCTATCACAAGTTTTCCAAATCGCGATAAAATCTTTCGGTCCAACATAGATTGAGCCCAAGGTCGTACATAACGCTAGATATCGTATAATGGCCCGTTTTTAGTCTACAACGCGATATGCATTCAGATTGGCAAACATTTTTAATTACTCGTCATGCCATAATTGCTAATGGCCGTGTCACCCGGTTTGAAAATAGCAATAATACGCCTCATACAATCCAAACCAGCAACTTCCTTGCCGATCTCTCACATTTCGGATTGATTCGATTCAGCGGAGATGATGCACAGAGCTTTTTACAAAGCCAATTGACTTGCGATATTCGCGATATCACTACACAGCACGCACAGTATGGTAGTTATTGCAACTCCAGTGGCAGGATACTCACAAGTTTTCTACTATGGCAACAGGAGCAGGATTATTTGATGCAATTACCTGCAAGCTTATGTGCTGCAACGCAAAAACGCCTGTCACTTTATGTACTTCGTGCAAAAGTTAAACTCTTTGATCATAGCAATTCATTTGTCCAACTTGGCATTTCAGGATCTGATGCAATCAGCATGGTTGCAAAATTGATAGCCCCATCATCACATTTTGAACAATTACAAGTGCTTAATCTGGGCGGTATCACCTTATTACGTTTATCTGCGCAACGTTCTATATTGATCGTGCCAGTAGACCAGGCACCTGCAATCTGGGATCAGTTCAGTCAGTACGCTCAGCCCATTAGCACAGATTACTGGGACTGGCTCGACATTCAATCGGGAATCCCGGTGATCCTGCCGGAAACTCAGGAAAAATTCATCCCGCAAATGGTCAATCTGGATGCCATCGGGGCAGTCAGTTTCAAAAAAGGATGCTATCCCGGACAGGAAATAGTGGCACGAACACAATATTTGGGAAAAATCAAGAAGCGCATGTATCTGGCCCACATTGACACCAAGCATGCGGTCTCAGCGGGAGATTCATTGTTTAGCATCGATATGGATGATCAATCCTGCGGCAATATCATCAATGCTACAGTCTCGCCACTCGGTGGCTATGATGTATTAGCCGTCATTCAGTGCACTAGTGCAGATTCCCAAACGATTCACTGGGAATCACTCCAAGGACCTCGGCTGACTCTCAAATCACTTCCCTATTCTTTACCAATCCAAAGCTCGTAGCTTATTGATCCTGCTTCTAGCCCGGCTTCGCTCTTTTACACTCTCATTCTCTACCTTTCGCCAAGCTAATCTAGCTACAGACTGTTAATGGTCATTTGATTTCTTTTGAGGGGGATTTGAGAAATTGAGTTGATCCGGTGCATTGGTTCCACCCGTAACGACGAATGTCATGGCTTCCTCGGTTGACCAGTCAGTAAGGATCACCTCATCCATGGGTAAAATTTCGATATAACCAGAAGTTGGGTTGGGTGCAGTAGGAACGTAGACTGCTGCCAATTTTCTGCCACTAACTTTGTCAACCATGACTTTTGTAATAAAACCCACTGCTTTCATTTCTGACGATGGAAAACTGATCAAAACTACTCTCTGACCAGTCACAGGTGGTTGGCTAATGGTGTGTAAAAATCGTTTTGTAGCACCATAAATCGTTTGCACCAAGGGTAACTTGGCCAATACAGTTTCATAGAGATTGATCACTCTCTTGCCAATGACAAAAGAGGCTAACAAACCAATTCCATACAGGCTGATTATCGTGAGCAAAGCTGCCACTGCATGCTGAAAATGGGAATCCAGCAGCCAACTGGCCGTCGTTTCCGAAAATGGTCGCACTGCACGGGCCATCGCTTTCAGCAACGGATCCCCAATCTGGGCCAGCAAGTTTAATAAAAAATCAAAAACCAGCCATGTCACCCACAATGGCGCCACTGTAAGAAAACCGATCAGAATATAACGCCCCAAGTGAGCAGATTTTACTGCGCGCTGCTCTTCATTTGTTTCTAAAGCCATACTTCGAGAACACCTCATTTGTTTGTCACAGATCAGTAATTGCTTAGTCATGATGCTTGTTCTATTTTGCTTGAACGAAAGCAACCCAACGAGCAATTCTATTTATTCAATACTATGCAGCCATGGGGCTATGATAATATTATTTAGTACCGAATCGGCATTTCAATGACGAGAAAATTCATTTCTAGCGTGCGCATAGTGTTCTTGATAGAATCGCTTGGCAATTTTTCTCGAGTTTGGGCATTAAATAATTAAAGAGTGTTACATCAATCTATGAAACGATATCCATCATTCTTTGACGCTTTGGCTTTGGTTTAATCAGGACTCACATTCCCACTTCATCGATTGAAAAGTCCGTTAGCTCGAAAGGATATCGTTTCATTTGAAAATAAAGTGAATCGATAAACAATAATTACCCACTAATCTGCTCACTTGTGGGTTAATCTTAGAAAAGACGACTGAAAAGGGACTGTTATGTCACATAACTCTACACAAATCAACAAGTATTTGAAAAGTTTACAGAAACACCTCGCCGACGAACATCCGGATAATCCCACACTTGCCAATGCCGTAAAAAGTTTCAGAAAAATGGACTACGTTGGTCACAGCATGGGTTTAATCGGCAAAGACGAATCCTATGCAACCTGCGTGACATGGTGGCCCATGATCGCTGTTTTAGGAACATTTTCTGCAGGAAAATCAACCTATATCAACTCCTATCTGAACTTACCATTACAACGCACGGGTAACCAGGCTGTCGACGACAAATTCACGGTAATTTGCTACAGCCGCCATAATGAGGCTAAAACGCTTCCTGGGATAGCACTGGACGCCGATCCGCGTTTTCCTTTTTTCCAAATCAGCAAAAGTATCCAGGAAATTTCTGAAGCCGGTCAGGAACGAATCGACGCCTATCTGCAATTAAAGACTTGTCCTTCGGAGAGCGTTCGCGGAAAGATCCTTATCGACTCACCCGGATTTGATGCCGATAACCAACGCGCATCGACGCTTCGCTTGACCCAACATATCATCAATTTATCGGACTTGGTTCTGGTATTTTTCGATGCACGTCATCCGGAACCCAAAGCCATGCAAGATACCTTGGGCTACTTGGTTTCAGCCAGTGTGAATCGTGCCGATGCCAATAAATTTCTCTACATTCTCAATCAGATTGACGTTACCGCTCAAGAAGACAATCCTGAAGAGGTCGTATCAGCCTGGCAACGGTCACTAGCAGAAGTGGGTTTGGTGACGGGCAGGTTCTACCGCATTTACAATCCTAGCGCTGCCGTACCGATTGCCAATCCACATATCAAAGAACGCTTTGAGAAAAAACGTGAAGAGGACATGGCAGATATCAATGCACGCATGCACCAGATTGAGGTCGAGCGATCCTATCGCATAGTAGGCAAACTGGAGCAAACTGCTAAAGGGATAAAAAATCATATCGTTGGCAAACTATCCGACATGCTCAGCAAATGGAAGAGTTCGGTCATAATGTATGATGGTTTGGCATTCCTGACCTTGATCATTTTGATTGCGGTGACACTGACCATGAGCAACTCGTGGGATCTGCTGAAATCATTCCCCAAAGAATTAGCGCAAGGTGAAATGTATGCTCTGATCATCGCAGGATTCTCAGTATTAAGCATTATTTATGCTCATTTCTCCATTCGACGTGCCGTCGCTAACCATTTGTTGAAAAAGTTGGCCAATGAGCTGGGTAACGACCACGACGCTTACAAGCAATTCATGCGCGCATTCAATAAAAGTACTGCGGCATATCGTCCCATGTTCTTGCAAGGACCAGCTGGCTGGAACGAAGTAACCGAGCAAACGATTGATGAAATTATCAATGAAGCCAATGATTATATTCAGGCATTAAATGATCAATTCACCAATCCGTCCGGAAATGGTCGAGAAAACTCGCAAGTCTAATGACGTAATAATTATAGGAAAACAATTTTCAACATCGGAGTAGCAAGGAAGCTTCATTTTGCACGTGGCAGTTAAATTTTCTTGCTACTCTTTTTCAAATCCCCAAGAGCGATAAGTTACTGGTATTTGACGTTTATGATGACAAAGTAACTTAATGATATTGTCACCATACGAAGTTCATATCTGACAAACGAAAACGTATTTGAAATTGCCTGATTAATTTAGTAAAATCGCGTGCTTTCTCAACCTTGTTTCACCATGGTCGATCAATGATTCATGGGAAACTTTACCCAAAAGGAAAATATGCGACATTATGAAATAGTTTTCATTGTTCACCCGGATCAAAGTGAACAGGTTCCCGCGATGATCGATCGATACCGCAGTATCGTCACCACCAAAAATGGCAAAGTTCACCGAGTAGAAGATTGGGGACGCCGGCAGCTGTCTTATCTGATCCAGAAAGTTCACAAGGCACACTATGTATTGATGAATATAGAATGTGACCAGGAAACCCTGAATGATCTGGATTACGCCTTTAAATTCAGTGATGCTATACTGCGCCACCTTACAATCAGAATGGATGGCCCTGTTACCGAACCATCACCGATGATGCGTCAAGAAGAACGTGAACGCAGCAGTGCAGTAGCCTCACAAACCGATAATAGTACAGATGATACAGAAACCAATGATTCACTTGATGAATCCAGTGCTCCTGCTTAATACTAGCTACTAGTCATTGGATTGCAACCAGATCATTGTTTGTGGAAAAATCAGTAAATTAGATAATTTACGTTATACACCAACCGGTATTGCTGTAATTGGACTTGCCATTGATCACCGATCGCAACAACTCGAAGCTCAAGTAACGCGACAAGTCATCTGCAATATACCTGCCATAGTGGTGGGATCGTTGGCTCTTAAAATTGCAGAATTAAAAGTGGGTACTCAAGTGAGGTTAACCGGCTTTATCAATCAAAGAAGCCACACGAATCGGCAATTAGTGTTACATGTAAATCATTTTGTACTCATATAACCAGTCGATAGGATTAAATATGACACGTTTTACAAGACGCAAAGACAGTAAAGACAAAGAAAAAGAAAAGAAAGCCAATCGTCCCCTGTTCAAACGCAAGAAATTCTGCCGATTCACTGCAGAAGGCATCAAACAAGTGGACTATAAGGATATCGATATCCTGAAAGATTTCATCAGTGAGAATGGCAAGATCATTCCTGCGCGCATCACCGGCACCAAGTCTTTCTACCAGCGCCAATTGAGCACTGCAGTCGAACGCGCTCGATTTCTTGCATTATTACCTTATACCGATCAGCATTAAGGAGTAATGACATGCAAATTATTTTAATGGAAAAAATTGCCAATTTGGGGCAGCTAGGCGACATAGTCAATGTTAAAAGTGGTTTTGCACGCAACTATCTTATCCCCCAAGGAAAAGCAAAACGCGCAACCGAGCAAGCCATCGCTGAATTTCAGTCACGTCGTGCAGAGCTAGAAAAAATTCAGGCAACGGCATTGGCTGCCGCTCAAGCTGTTGCTGCCAAATTGGATGGATTACTAGTGCAAATCAGCCAGAAAGTAGGTAGTGATGGCAAATTGTTTGGTTCTGTAACCAACGCCAATATAGCCGAAGCACTGGTGGCACAAGGCTTTACAGTTGAAAGATCGATGATTCGCATGCCGAATGGACAACTGAAACAAGTTGGAGATTACCCACTGACCATCGCCTTAAACAGTGATGTCTCCGCCAAAATTACCGTATCCGTTCTTGGCGAAGCCATGATATAAAAATCATTCTGTTTCATTGCTTTAGTAGAAGAGGATTATCGCATGATAGTCCTTTTTTATTTGTCACCGTATAAATGCTAGAATGCATTGGGCGATTTCTGTGTTCTTGAATAGATACTGGGTACTATTTCCTATGGCGCAATCACATATCAGCATCAGTCAAGATCCATACCTAGAAACATATAAAACTCCACCTCACTCCATAGAGAGTGAACAATCTGTACTCGGTGGATTGATGTTGGACAATCAGGCTTGGGACAAAATTGCGGATATTCTGACCGATAATGATTTTTATCGCCAGGATCACCGCCTCATTTATCATCATATCTGCAAACTCATCGAACACAATAAACCCGCTGATGTAATCACCGTTGCCGAATCACTGGAATCCTCTGCTGAATTACAAACGATTGGTGGGCTAGCCTATATTGGCGCCATTGTCCAAAATACGCCTTCAGCCGCCAATATAAGGCGCTATGCTGAGATTGTCCGTGAACGCTCTATCATGCGCAACCTCGCGCAAATTGGTGCCGAAATCACAGACTCTGCCTATAATCCAGCCGGGCGTTCTGCCGCTAACCTGCTTGATGAAGCCGAAGCAAAAGTATTCGAGATCGCCGAAGAAGGAGCACGTGGGAAGGAGGGATTCTCTGATATCCAACCTCTCTTGCGTGAAGTCGTCGAGCGAATCGAGTTACTTTATAACCAGGATAATCCTAGCAACGTCACAGGGATTGCATCCGGTTTTCAAGATCTCGATCAGAAAACTTCCGGTTTCCAACCCGGGGATTTAGTCATAGTCGCAGGCCGCCCTTCCATGGGAAAAACTGCTTTTTCCTTGAATATTGCTGAGCATGTTGCTTTGGAGCTCAACAAGCCTGTCGCCGTCTTCAGTATGGAGATGGGGGGGGCACAATTGGCCATGCGGATGCTTGGATCCGTCGGGAAACTAGATCAGCATAAAGTTCGAACCGGTCGCCTCGAAGATCAAGATTGGCCACGACTAACACATGCGCTGGGCAAACTAAACGAAGCTCCCCTGTTTATCGATGAAAGCGCAGCACTGAATGCACTCGAGGTCCGGGCCCGTTCCCGCCGTTTGTGCCGACAGCATGGTGAATTAGGATTGATCGTCATTGACTATTTGCAACTAATGTCCTCAACCAGCCAGGGTGAAAACCGCGCAACCGAGATTTCTGAGATTTCCCGTGCACTCAAAGGATTAGCGAAAGAACTCAAGGTGCCGGTCATTGCATTGTCACAACTGAATCGTAGTCTTGAGCAACGTCCAAATAAACGCCCTGTGATGTCGGATTTGCGCGAATCAGGCGCGATCGAGCAGGATGCGGACGTCATTCTGTTTATCTATCGAGATGAAGTCTATAATCCGGATTCACCTGACAAAGGCATCGCCGAAATCATCATTGGCAAACAAAGAAACGGGCCGATTGGCAAAGTCGATCTGACTTTCTTGGGGGAATACACTCGCTTTGAGAATCATGCCCGGTCTGAGTCAGGCTACTATTAGAAGGAAAAAAGAAAGCAGGCTCACCTGATTGAGAATCAGCCATCCTGATTCAGACGTAACAATGCACCATCAGTCCGAATCAATCTTGCTCTATCCGCTTTCTCCATATACAAGAACCACCACCGGCTTTATCGATAGCATTCAATACTTGTTCATGCTGTAAACACTCATCCTCCGAGGCAAAAATAATCTTTGGATTGAAGTGAGTAATACTTTTGACACTAAACTCAGTCACCTCTACAGATTCGAATTCCATCATCAGACTATTTTGCCCACGAGTCATTGCCAGATAAACTTCAGCCAGCAGTTCCGCATCCAGCAAAGCGCCATGAAGTGTACGCTTTGAATTATCGATGGCATATCTCTCACAAAGCGCATCAAGATTGTTACGTTTACCTGGATGCAGTTCTTTCGCCAGTTTCAGCGTATCGGTAATCATCGAACAATGTGTATCGAGTGTCGGCAAGTGAATCAGAGACAATTCAGAATTGAGAAAACCAACATCAAATGGTGCGTTATGAATAATGAGTTCAGCATCTTGAATAAAATTCAGAAAATCTTTTACGATCTCATGAAATTTAGGTTTGTCGCGTAGAAATTCAGTCGTTAATCCATGAACTTGCAGAGCGCCTTCATCACTCTCACGTTGCGGATTGAGATAGTAGTGGAAATTGTTTCCGGTAAACTGCCGGTTACTTAATTCCACAGCGGCCAATTCGACAATACGATGGCCCAACTTGTAATCCAGCCCCGTAGTTTCTGTGTCCAGAATGATCTGACGCATCAACTGTGCCTAACCTGTTAAACCGGAGTCAGCAACGACCATCTTCACACCCATATTGGCTAATTGGTCTGCTCGCTCGTTCTCTGGATGTCCGCTGTGACCACGCACCCAGCACCATTCGATTTCATGCTGATGGGTCAATTGATCGAGCAGACGCCACAGATCCTCATTTTTGACCGGCTTTTTCGCAGCCGTGCGCCAGTTCTGCCTTTTCCATGCCGCCAACCATTCACTGACACCCTTCTGCACATATTGTGAATCGGTATGCAAACGAACCCGGCACGGCTTTTTAAGCGCTTCCAATGCACGTATCGTTGCCAGTAACTCCATGCGATTATTGGTCGTCAGAATATCTCCCCCAAAAATTTCCCGTTCATGGCCCGCGTATCGCAATAAGGCCCCCCACCCCCCCACTCCGGGGTTTCCTTTACATGCTCCATCCGTAAAAATTTCGACCAACTTGGTATCGTGATTATTCATACTTGCCGATCGATATCCTGACTTCGTTCTGTTTCAGCTTGAGAACATCTTTGAGGATAAGATTGATGCACACGGTGTGCTGCGGGCACTGTACGCGCACGCGGATCCAGGTATTTTTTCCATCCAGGTTTGATTAATCGCATACCATGTGTACGTTTGACTGCATGCAAAAAAAACACCCCTCCTGATATTGGCCACCACCGATCACCTGCCGCTTCCATGAAATGAAAACGCTTTCGCCAATCATCCTGTTGGAATGGAGGCGCATAACAGCACAATCGCCCTCCCATCATTTCAAAGTCCAGCAGTTTCAGCCAATCCTTTACTCTGGGCAAAGCGATAAAAGTGCCATTCCAAGGAAATTCACGGCGCTTGGCTGAAAAATAGTGACACATTCCCCACAAACTGAACGGATTAAAACCCGATATGATAATATGACCTTCGGGAATAAGTGCACGATGCACTTCTCGCAGAATTTGATGCGGATTATCATTAAATTCGAGTACATGGGGCATGATGACAAGATCCATGCTATTACTCTGAAGTGGCAAGAAATCAGCCTTGGCTTTTATGGATACTTGATTTTCCATTCCTAGAAAAAAATGCAATGGCATTCTATTCAAACGGAGAAAGTTAAATTGCGGCAAGCCAATCTGTACGGCATTGTAACCAAAGATATTGGCCACAACTTGATCAAAATAATCAAATTCATGGTCTATCACATAACGACCCAGCGAAGATTCAAACCATTTTTGCTGGTCGTCGAGAAATACAGTCGTCATTATTCACTAGCTCTGCCGAAATTCACTCGATTCTGTATTGATCGGATACTCAAGTCCAAAATCTCTACAGGTTTCAGAAATACAGGAATTATGGCAACGTCATGCTGACCATTCATCCCATACCCGCATTTAAGGACAATTATATCTGGGTTCTGCATAACCGGATGCACGCTGTTGTTGTCGATCCAGGATTGGCTTTACCAGTACTGGAGTACCTTGAGCTCAAAAAATTGCGATTACATGCAATTTTGATCACACATCACCATGGTGATCATACAGGAGGAAATGCCGAATTATTAAAAGTCTTCGATGTTCCTGTTTATGGTCCGAGTAATGAGTTCATTCCTTTTGTCACCCATCCCGTGAATGAAGGTATTCAAATCAATTTACAGGAAATTTCACTCCGATTGACGGTTCTGGATACGCCCGGCCATACGCAAGGCCATATTACCTATTTTGGCTCCAATCCGAAAAATATGATTTTTTGTGGAGATACCTTATTTTCCTGCGGATGTGGAAGGGTTTTTGAAGGTAGTATCGAGCAGATGTATCATTCAATACAGAAACTGGTCCAATTACCAGATGATACAAACATATATTGTACCCATGAGTACACATTGGACAATATTCGATTTGCTAAGATGGTCGACCCAGACAATAAAAAACTCACGGAATACGAAATCTACGCAAAACAGCTACGCCTGCAAGATATATCAACCTTGCCCACCACCCTGCAACTTGAAAAAACGATCAATCCATTTTTGCGGTGCAATCAGCCTGACATCATCAAAAGCGTCCAGAACCATGCCTTATCCACACTGGCTGATCCATTAAGCATCTTTTCGGAATTACGAGCTTGGAAAAACTCTTTTTGAGGGCATTTAATCGCTTTTCCCGTTGTCTACAAAAATAAAGGCAATCTGATTTCACTAGGTTGCCATGAATCAAATTGCCTTATTGGTAAAAGTAATGACGATACTAATCCATCATTCTTTCAATTATTTCTTGGGCTTTGCTGCACGTAATACAGGGTAATATTGAGTGAATACCATATCTTGAGCGGCATTGGCTTTATGGCAGGCTGCACAAGCATCGTCGGCCTGAATCGCACCATGTTTTGCATCATAAGACTCAAAACCAAAGAAAGCCCAATTTCCGGGTCTTTCAGGATAGCGCTTAGAATCTTTGACCATAGCTGCTATGCCATTAAATTCACCAGGAAAATATCCATTTCCACTTGGACCTGATTTCGATCCTACGCCGACCAACTCTTTCACAATTACAGTTCCGTCACGAAATTCTCCGGTCTTTTTCCAGTGATTCCAGCTTGTCGGATCAATATATACATTGTGAAATTCTGGAAATGCAGCTTTTCCATCATTCATATCGTTTGGTGTAACAGGTGCGCCAACAAAAACCCACTCACGATAATCTTTAGGAGTCAAAAGAAGGTTTTCTTTTGTAAAGCTACCGAAATTATGATTACCATGTGCATGATGCGCATCTGAGGCCACTACTGGGCTTGCCAGTGCTACGGATAACAATACTGGTGCAATACCACCTAATAACGTCTTTTTAAACTGTATCATAATAAGCCCTTAAAATGGTTAAACAAACTCATGTAAAAGCAATAACATATACTGCCTTCCATTTTATGGTATCAGACATCCCGATTTCGTCAAGTGGGATACCCCTTAAGTACCAGAATCACTAATGATGGTTATTTTGCCTCGTGTATTGATAACACGAAACCATCAGCTCCAAAGCGGTTAGGAATTAGGATTAAACCTAATGATATGAGTGCCCCATTTACACGTCCGAATCTACCCAAATATTACCTTATACTCGGATTCTCTCTTGAGGTAATGGAAAACCGATATGGGCAATGAGATCTCCATAACCACTTAATAACAAACTTACCAAAGCAACAGAATCGGTCACTACTTGAGCAGAACTATTTAATCAACAAGTTACACTGCCAATCATTTCGGCAAGAACTGTACAAAGCTGAAAAATTCACATCAAAGCACTCTAAAGATTTTATTACTGAGCAGCGGCTATTTAGCGTTAATCGTAAAAACACGACTAATAATGAACGCACGGCTTAAAATTTGCTCTCATCTCCAGGGACTTAAAAACAACATTTCAGTAGCATCACCCAGACACGCAATCAGTCCAACCAAATAGCATAGAGTTACCTAATGGATAGGCTTCAACTCAATTCCTACATATCCTCGTAGTGCGGCTCACAACCAACGGCGAACGGATCGATGGTAACGCTTATAGTCTTCGCCAAATTTAGATTCCAAGTTCCGTTCTTCCGGAAGAATCTGGAATCGATTCATATAGATCATGAATGTTGGTATCCACAACATGGGTAGCAAGTTTTGCAAATACACTCCCCATGCCAGCAACAGAAATACAAAACCGACATACATCGGATTACGGCTGATGGCGTAAATCCCGCCCCTGACGAGCGTCATGGTCAGTTGTGGTGTCATTGGATTAGCTGTGGTTTTTACAAGTAGAAATGCATGTGCCGCTATAAAAATAACTGCGACTCCTGATACAGCCAATAGGATTGCAATCCATTCCGATCCGGGTATAAACACGAAGGCCCAGTCATTCATCTTGGCCAATCCCGACATCATCGCAGCATAGAACAAAACCAACACAGCTGGAGGAATTTTCAATTCGAGATACTGCATACGCATTTTGCGTCTCTAGGATAAAGTCTCATTCTGTTCTGATTTTGAAGATTCAGGATACATTTTGTTGCAGTAGTATCCGGAAATGATCCCGATAAACCAGGATAACGTTACCAGCACAGACATGAGATGAGAACCTTGGGTATCCCTGAACTGGGTCATCAGCAGGGCAATGGGCGCTGCACCGCTTGCAATTAGAATACAACTATCCACTGCTCTTTTGTCCCATCGGCACAGTGCATAGGATAGCATCAGGAAAGGAATGACCATAATCATCTGAACGTGCCAGGCAATGCCACTCCATAGCAATCCAAATCCAAGGAAGGACAATACCAGTCCACCAATCAGGGCCAATAGTATTACAGCAGCCTTTTGCCAGCCACGTGGACGTGAATTCGTTGATTCTGTTTTTTTCATGATGTCATAACTCCAGCACAGGTGAATGAGTCATTTACTGCGTAGCAGTCCGATACCCAATACGGCCATAAGCATGGATACTAGAGGGTTTAAAATGTTCAGTAGAGCATAGGGAGCATACTCCAGTGTCGGCACCCCCAATGTCGCCACATAAAAAGTACCCGCAGTGGTCCATGGAATCAATCCCGTGGTCAGGGTGGCGCCTTCCTCAACCGAACGCGACAGCACCGCGTGATCCACTGCATTTTTCTCATATGCACTTTTGAACAACTGACAGTTCAGAATGATCGAAATGTATGCCTCTCCCATTGCCATGTTGCCAACCACCCCGGATACAATGGTCGTTGCGATCAAGGCACTGACGCGTCGCACACGAGATACAACTTGCTGCAGCAATACTTGTAGGAAACTGGCACGATGCAAAATGCCACCCAATGCCAACGCCAGGATCGATAGCAACAAGGTCCAGGCCATACTGTAGATGCCGCCGCGTCCAAGCAGTTCATCAATATTGTCCACACCAGTCTCACCAGGTGTATTCATCCACAGTGCGTTGATCACCTCAACAGCACTTTTGTCCTGATACCAGACCGCTATTACAGCTGCAAGCGCTATACTGCAGGACATACTAACCTCTGCAGCATAGCGTTTGATGCTTAGTCCAAACATCAGCAGTAGCGGCAATAGCGTGACCCACAAATCCATGCGGTAAGCAGCGACCAGGCTGGTGCGGATCTCATCCATATGTGCTGCCGGTATCGCGAGACCTTCAAACTCCATCCCCCAGATAAAAAAGATAACGCTCACAATCAACAGGGTCGGCAGCGTGGTATACAACATGCAGCCAATATGCCGATACAGGCTGGTTCCAGCACACATCGCCGCCAGATTGGTCGTATCCGAAATGGGTGACAACTTGTCACCAAAAGTTGCTCCAGACACCACCATGCCGACCACCAGTGGCAACGGTATGCTCATTGCTTCCCCAATACCCACCAGCACGACACCGATCGTTCCCACCGTTCCCCAGGAAGTACCGGTTGCCACCGACATAAAACTGCATAACAGCAAGCCGGCAACCAGGAACAACCCTGGGCTGATCCATTCCAGTCCATGGTAAAGCAGACTCGCAATCGTTCCACTCTGCATGAAGCTGGAAATGACCATACCAATCAACAAGAAAATATAGATAGCTGGTAGCGCCTTGATAATGCCATCATCCATCATGCCACGCACTTCATTGAACGTATAACCCAGCTTGCAGGCATGTATTACGGTCCAGATCAGGGCAAGAAAGAGAGTGACATGAATACTGATCGCATACACAAACATACCGAGTGCAATCAGAACAAAAATCCCGACAAAACAGACCAGTGCCTGCCAGAACGTTGGGTTCGGTCGACTCATCGGCATTTCTTCAACAGGACTAGTACCGGTCATCTCGATTTACTCGTCATCCACTTGTCGATCAAACAATATCGAAAATTCACCATAACCTTGCACTTCCAGCTCGTCATGCGCAATAAACCGTAGCGAAGCCGAATTGATACAATAGCGCATGCCTGTTGGTGGCGGGCCGTCATTAAATACATGTCCAAGATGACTATCACCATAGCGGCTGCGCACTTCCATATGTGTCAACCATAATTCGCGTTCCTCACGGAATTGTACGAATCGCCCATCGATGGGTTGATAAAAACTGGGCCAACCCGTACCAGAATCGAATTTATGCAGGGATGCGAATAATGGTTCTCCCGATACAATATCGACATAGATACCCGGGGCTTTGTGATTCCAGAATTCATTCTGAAAGGGGGGCTCGGTCGCCGAGTTTTGAGTAACCCGATATTGCAATATCGTAAGTTGAGTCAGCAAGTTCTCAGGGTCTTTTACAAAATTTACATAACGATCGAGTATTTTAAGATTTTTCATATCAGCGAAAAAATTCATGAAATTCAAAGGCAAAATCACACATCTGTCACAAAAGGGACTCGGTGTAGTCAAAAATGATCAAAACAACCTAACCTATTTTGTCTACGGAACCTGGCCGGGCGATATCGGTGAATTTGAAGTCATCGACAAAATGCTCAACAACAAGAAATTTGCTTATGCAAAACTGCTGCAGCTCATCCAGCCTTCGCTGCAACGACAGGCCGTTTTGTGTTCTCATGCCAAGCTGATGGATGATGGATGTACAGGCTGCCCCTGGATGATTGCGGATTATACAAGCCAACTGGAGCAAAAACGAAACCGCTTTGTCTATGCCATGCAACGGAGTGGATTTGACGTCTCGACGCTAACCATTAATGACGTTCACCCTGCACCACAACAGTATGGATACCGGAATCGCTGTCAACTCAAGACTGATGGCAAGACACTGGGATTCATTTCGGAAACATCACACCAGATGATTCCAATTCAGGATTGCATGGTACTCAACGATGCATGCCGTAACCTGCTACAAACTGCGCTCGAGCAATTACCCCATGCAGACTGGCAGATGCATCATAACGTTGATCATTGGAATACGATCGACCTTGATGACGAAATGCAACCTGAGTCTATTCGAATCAACCAGAAACGACTTTTCAAACAGGGTAACACACATCAAAATGAACGCATACAAAACTGGTTACGGGAGAAACTCGAACAACACCCCAAGCCGGGAATGGCTGTAGAGTTATTCTGCGGCTCAGGCAATCTGACGGCAATCATCGCTGCAAGTCATTGTACTTCGATCATGGCGTATGAATCGGATGCCGAGGCCATCCAGCTCCTCAACAACAAGCATCTCCCGAAAGTCAACGCGTTTACCGCTGATCTATTCAATGCTTCGATATGGACAAAGTTACATAAGGACGTACGAAATGCCGAGATTCTGGTACTCGACCCTCCGCGTGCCGGACTGAAAAAACATCGCGGATTTTTTGAATGTTTCAGTTCGTTGCAGACCATTTATTATATTTCCTGCAACCCGGAAACTTTTGCTCGCGACACCTATTTCTTCAAACATAACAACTGGTCCATTAAAGACATTCAACTCATCGACTTGTTTCCACATACACCCCATGTTGAAATCCTTGCCGAAATCGTCAAAGACATTCCTTCGACAAAATAATCAGTCCTAAGGAATGGCTTCGACAGAAATTTTTTGTTGACAACCCCGGATTCCTCCTTTAGCCTAAAAAAGCATCTCGTTGATCGGGATGCGTCATGAGTCTTATCGATGTTGTATGGTTAAAACAATTTTTAACCAAATTCGAAATAAGACTTTCCCATGTTTTCCATTCATCGAATGGAAAATGCTGAAGCTGCTGCTGTTGATCTGTTCAATTCAATCTTTTTAAGATTTTGATTTGGTTTAAAGCATTTTTGCGGCTGCAACTTGAATGGTGGTGCGCCTGAAAGCTCAGCTTGTGAAAGCTGAACCAGTTTTGCATTCATCATATTTTTAAACTTGACCAAGTATAGAGTAATCAACCGGTTTCAGAATTCGATTACTCGCTATCGGTAGTTCAAATAATTAGGCCTTTGAATCTATTGTTATTGCACATTGCAATACATCTTTTTCAGTACATTGCGCTACCCATCTTGGTTTTACTTTATGAGGTAAATCAAATGGCAATTTTAAATGGTACAAACTTTAACGATAACAACACCGTACAGAACGGTATCCTGCGTCCCAGTCTCAATGGCACGGTTGATTCGGATGTCATCAACGGCTTTGCCGGTAACGACATTCTGACCGGGAATGCCGGCAACGATAGTCTCTTTGGAGGAATCGGCGATGATCTCATCACAGGCGGTACCGGCGATGATCTTCTGAACGGCGGCGTTGGCAACGACCGGATGATTGGTTCCAGTGGCAACGACATGCTGCAAGGCGGTACTGGCAATGACAGTCTCAATGGCGGAGCAGGCAAGGATCTCATGTTCGGTGGAATCGGAATTGACCGCTATGTTTTCAGCACCGCAATCGGTACCGACAACGAGGATCAGATCAATGGTTTCTCTTCTGTCGATGACACCGTTGTATTGGAAAACGCAATTTTCACTAGCTTCACTTCCACCGGCGCCATTCAAGCAGGTAACCTTGTCGCCGCAGCGGGCGCTACCGCGGTCGACGCCGATGATTTCCTACTTTATGACAGTACAACTGGTGCCCTATCCTACGATGCCGACGGCAGTGGTGCAGGTGCAGCAATTGCATTCGCCAGCCTGAATGGCTCGCCAGCTGTTACGGCAGCCGATTTTGTAGTCATCTAAGTACCCTACAAGCCTCGCCCGGCCAGCGAAGCTTGTAAATTTGGCGCACTACCCGCAATATTATCCTTTCAAAAGATCAGTACCCACCACACCAACACTTTCGCCAGCCTCCGACATTTTTTCATTTATCTATTTCTTTAGATTTAGGAAGGAAACACTATTAATTCGACATTGAATTTGTCGCCGCTGATTAAAAGACCGAGCTGGCAAATATCCAGAATTACTCGCTTTGGTCGAGAAAAGTAGTGTTAGAATGCCACAGCTGCTTTTCGGCTGAAAAGCAGTCACGATTGGATTCATAAGCATTATTCATGCTTTATTTTCCTTGAGTTATCTTGAACAGGGCATGTATGAATTTAAATTTATGATTAAATGACCAACTATCACAAAGGATAATAAAATGTTTGAAAGTTTAAAGAATCTGTTAAAACATTTTAGTGGCAATCAGAATACAGAAACAGCACAACCCGTCACAAGCAATCAAGAAATCAAATCTGCAACACCAGAATCAAACATACACGAATTAAAAACAATGGGCTCTCAATACAATACATTAGCGAAATTCAATCTGGGTCTTGGTTCGATAGGTCCAGCAAACCGGACGGATATTGATCCGCAGCGGTTAAATGAAATGTACCAGGCCATAGCATCGGGAAAATACAACGTTCCAGTCAAGGGTGCCGTCCCCGAGATATGCGTCGATGGCCGCACTGATAAGGACGGCAAGCGTCTAGAAGCCCCTTCGGCAGCAGGTGGAACCCTAAGCGTCGTTTATGGTGGCGACCTTGCTGGTGCATTCGCAACCGATGGCGTCAATGAATTGCAGTTGACCTCACAGGTCATCAACACATTAAAAAGCAAGGGACATGGTACCGGCGTTCATGGTGACGATCACAGCAGTTGCGGTTGTGGCGCTTGCGCTAAAGCCAAAACGATCTACCAGCACATTACCGAACGCATCAACGATATTGCATCTCTGGTCAGCCAATATGGCATCAATCTGGACGATACGGACAAACAAATCATAGTTCAGCAAGCCAACAATCGCCTGAACCAAGCCGATTTTTTTGCGGATGACAGAGCTACCGTTCTCAATGTGGCACAACAGAATGGCGCAATCTTCGAAGAACTCGTTGGTGCACATAACGAGCTCGGTATCGCGCTGAACACAAAACCTGGCACGACGGTCGATCGTTCTGCCATTCGCAAGGACTTCGGAGACAAATATGACATGTTTGTCGTCGATGCATGGGCATTCGGTAACGCGGCCAAGGACATCAATACGATCGGTACGGAAGAAACCGCGCAACGCATTGCCAAAGCCATTACTTTGCAGAATGTCGCCACCGCATCCATATTGGGCCATGGTTCCTTGCAAATCGTCCCGATTGCTTGAAACCCTGCATCCATACAAGCCCGTCTGTCTGTCAACCCTGATAAAGTAGTCAGACAGTCGGGCAGTAGTAACGGTGCAAAGATTATGAAATACGGTTTACAGCATGAGAAAGCATGTTAGACACTGTTTTCCAAGTAATCTTAAAGCAGCATTCCTTTCCCAGATACTCCAGATCGGTTGCTTATATAACCCAACCATGCAAGTGCCCTGCTAATCAGTAACAGGGTTGAATTCGGGTAACAGCAGGATAGCGTGGGCGTTACTCTCAGAAAATACCTTTTGAGCAGCCTGCTCCCAAGGCGACCAGATGAAATTGAGATGCTCACGCGCTGAGATCCTAACCGGAACGACCGTCGGCAACCGCAAACCAAAAACATGTTCGACGTTGAACCGAACATCCGGTGCATAACGCCAGCGCCACTCTTCATAAATTTCGTAGCGATTCTCGATGCACCAGTCCGTTAACTCATGTTCAAATGCCCGCAATCCTGTTTCCTCGTACACTTCACGCACAGCCGTTTGCTCCAGCGTTTCACCGGGATCCTGACTGCCAGTTACCGATTGCCAGTAACCCGGATGATCAGTCCGCTCCAGCAGCAGCACCTGCAAATCCTGAGTATGAACTACGACCAGAACGGAAGACGGTATTTTGTACATGACTATTCAGGGCATGCCACTATCCCTGAGTTGCTGACTTATTCTCCACTTGTCGCAAACGGATGCTCAGTTCCCGCAGTTGCTTTTCATCCACCGAACTGGGTGCATGGGTCAGCAAACATTGCGCCCGCTGAGTTTTCGGGAAAGCAATGACATCGCGGATCGATTCCGACCCGGTCATCATGGTCAGGATACGATCCAGACCGAAGGCGATACCGCCATGCGGCGGCGCACCATATTGCAGTGCTTCCAGCAAGAAACCAAATTTCTCCTGTGCTTCCTGGTCGGAAATATTCAATGCACGAAACACCTTGGATTGCACTTCCTGACGATGAATCCGCACTGATCCTCCACCAATTTCGGAACCATTCAGCACCATATCATAGGCTTTGGATAGTGCCTGACCGGGATCGGATTCGAGTAAATCCTCATGTCCATCCGCTGGCGATGTGAAGGGATGATGCAGTGCCTGCCAGCGATTTTCTTCTTCATCGCGCTCAAACATTGGAAAATCAACGACCCAGAGCGGTTTCCAGGCTTGCTCCGCATGTCCATGCTCGTGTCCGATCTTAATTCGCAATGCGCCTAGCGATTCATTCACTACCTTGGCCTTGTCGGCGCCAAAGAAAATCAGATCGCCGTTTCCTGCACCGGTGCGTGACAGGATGGCTTGAACCGTTTCCTGGGGAAGGAACTTGAGGATCGGTGATTGCAAGCCCTCGATTCCTTGCGCCATATCATTGACCTTGATATAAGCTAGACCCTTGGCACCATAAATCCCGACAAAGTTGGTGTAGTCATCGATCTCCTTGCGGGACAAACTGCCTCCACCGGGGATGCGCAAAGCAGCAACACGTCCTCCCGGTTTCTCCGCAGCCTCGCGAAACACCTTGAACGTCACTTCCTTCATGATGTCAGTCAGCTCGGTAAATTCGAGAGCCATACGTAGATCCGGCTTGTCGGAACCGTACTTGAACATCGCGTCAGCATAGGTCAGACGTGGAAACGGATTGGGCAGATCAATCTGGGTCACCGACTTGAACAGGCCGCGTATCATTTCCTCCATCAAAAACATGATTTCATCAGCCGACAAAAACGATGTTTCGATATCGATTTGGGTAAATTCCGGTTGCCGATCCGCACGCAAATCCTCGTCACGGAAACAGCGCGTAATTTGGTAATAGCGATCGAAACCGGAAATCATCAGAAGCTGCTTGAACAATTGGGGAGATTGCGGCAAAGCAAAAAAGTGCCCGGCATTCACCCGCGAAGGCACCAGATAGTCCCGCGCTCCTTCCGGTGTCGATTTGGTCAGCATGGGCGTTTCAATATCCAGAAAACCATGTTGATCGAGAAATACCCGTACGGCCATGGCTACTCGATGGCGCAAACGCAGATTTGATTGCATCGCCGGGCGGCGCAAATCCAGATAGCGATGCTCCAGTCGCACCACTTCGCTGATATTGTCATCATCCATCAGGAATGGCGGAGTCAGGGATGTATTCAGAACTTCGATATCCGTCACAAGGATTTCGATCTCTCCACTATGCAAAGCCGGATTGATGGTTCCTTCCGGACGCTTCCGCACCTTACCGGTAATACTCAGCACAAATTCATTACGAATTTTCTCGGCAATCTGAAAAGCGGTCACATTATCCGGATCGCACACGATCTGAACCAGACCTTCACGGTCGCGCAAATCAATAAAAATCACACCGCCATGATCCCTGCGTCGATGCACCCAGCCAAACAAGGTCACAGTCGTATCGAGATAAGTTGCGTTGATGGCGCCACAGTAATTTGTACGCATAATTCAGTTTATCTTTCCAAAAGGTAAAAAATTCGTTATTCCGGTGTCGTAGGTGTCGATGAAGTAGTGCCTCCCGATTGGGTTGCATCACCTGTGGAAGCAGACTGCGAAGTTGCCTTTGCTTCGGTTTTGGTATTCGCCTGTTTACTTTTATTGTCTCTGAAATCTGTCACGTACCACCCGCCACCTTTCAGTTGAAAACCCGCAGCAGAAATACGCTTGACATAGTTGCTGCTTCCGCAAACAGGACAAACGGCTATGGGTGCATCGCTGATTTTTTGCAAGTGTTCTTTCTCGGCACCACATGAATTGCATTGATATTCATAAATTGGCATAGAGAGCTCCAACGATCCAATATTAAGAAATGCCGGATTATACCTTAGATTGAAAACGGACGAATTGAAAGTCACTGTTTATGCTTTACTTGCATACAGAAACCTAGAACAGAACATCAGTATGGCGACTATAACAATCCAGTTTAGCCATACGATATGGAAAACAAACTAGAAATACCCATTGCACAACACTTCAGTCACCTGATTCTGGTTTCAACTTGTCTGATCATTACTCGCAGGATATTGCTGAGTTTTCATAAGCAATCAGTCGATCTATACCGTACAATTTTCAATTCATCAATAACACACAACTGGCATGGACGACATCGAGCAACAATTGGTCAAACGACTGGGGCGCGTGCATGCACGACAGCGTTTGGGTATCGAAGCGGATCACGGTCAACAGGTTTTTGGACGCGGACTGAATTTCTTTCACCCGGAAAACTGGTATTCGACGCACAAACTGATCCAGTTTGCCATACAGGCTGTCGGCATGTATGAACGCGGTCAGCGCAATGCACGAGATTTTCAGGTCCGGACCAACTCCATCCAACTGCCTCACCTTCCGTCTGCTTTTCATGGATTCAATATTCTGCATCTCACCGATCTGCATGTAGACAGGGATGAACGCAACCTGACCGCCTTGATCCAAACCATTGCCGAGCTGGAATACGACATCTGCGTCCTGACTGGTGATTACCGGGCATTGACGTTTGGTAATGTTGATCAGGCCATTACCGGTATGCAACGGCTCGTCGCCATGCTCAGGCAACCCATTTACGGCATTTTGGGTAATCATGACTCGATCCGCATGCTCCCTGCGCTGGAAGCTATGGGCATCACCATGCTGATGAACGAATCGATCACGATAGAAAAGGATGGAACCCAGATTTTCCTGGCAGGTGTAGACGATGCACATTACTTTTGCGTCGATAATCTGCAGAAAGCCATGCAAGACATCCCTGCTGATGATGTCTCGATACTGTTGTCGCATACGCCAGAAATTTACCGACAGGCCGCGCATGCCGATTTCGATGTCATGTTCTGCGGACACACTCACGGTGGTCAGATCTGCCTACCGGGAGGCATTCCGATCACTTTGGACTCGAACTGTCCGCGCCGTATGGGTGCCGGAAAATGGCAATACCGGAACATGCAAGGCTACACCTCGGTTGGTGCCGGCACATCCATTGTCAATGTACGTTTCAATTGCCCACCGGAAGTGACACTCCATCGGCTGCTTAAAGCCTGAGCATGATCCAGAGCAGGAAACGCATGGTTAAGATTTAGGGCTACGCTAATAAGGTGTTGTACGAATCCCGAGTTTGAAAAGTATTGGCGAAAGCAGCAATTCAACCACCACGAATGCCAGTACGATCAACGCCACCTGCGCATCGCCAAGCGCCAGAAAAGCCTGGCATCCCAACAACGGAAATAGTGCTTCGGGAATCTGATCCAGCCCCAGCGCCATGGCACTGGGCGCCAGACCGAGTCGGCGTTTGATGAAACTGGATGTCATGTCACCTGCCATCGAAAGCGCACCGAACATCAGACTCACTTCCAGCGGCATGGCAAACAACATCCCCATCAAAATCGATACGCACAAGGCTGCGACCAAACCACGAAACGTTTTTGAGGCACCCAGTAGCGGCCGGTCATCTATAAATAAGTAGTTACCATCTATCGGATGATTGAACTTCTGACCTGCCCATCTGGCTAGCAGAATGGGAGCACCATTGATGCATACCAGCCAGAGCAGGAGTAATATTTCCAGTCGCCATTCCTGCATCGCCCGTTGATCCTCATGTGTATTCAAGCCAAACCTGCCGACCACTAGGAATCAGCATTTCTAATGTTCAGAGCAGAATGACTTCACTTCCATTATCAAGTGGCTTAGAAAAATTAGTATAAATCGGCGTTACTTGCAGACTCTGAAATTTAATACCGAAAGTCCAGTCAATGAAAAATCCTTGAATTTAGCAATTTTATGGCCTCAAAATACCACAGCATAGTTAATTTATTATGCCATAAGCGGAAATTTCGCTGTTACTATTGGTTTTTAGTCAAATTCATCAATTAGAAATTTTTTGGCTTTAAATTATGAAAACAAAGGATGGTAAATGGACTCATGACAAATATATGTGGGTCGTTTATGAAGATGAAAATCAAACCAAGATAAAGCAGATGCTTGCCGATTTACCAGGTATTCAATATCCTGAAGAAGCCGTTAAGGTAATATGGAAGGAGGAAGAATTTCCAGAACGAACTCCAGAAGAAAAATATATTCAATACTTAACCATAAATTCTATTGAAGACTTGTTTCGTCTGGCAGATGAATATGATCGTACAAATAGGAAACCTGTTTACCGAGGTCAGAGTTACTATCCATGGGCATTAGAGACTAATTTGGAACGACATAGATCCGATTTTCTTATAAAGGATGTGGGCTTAGAAAGATATGAACTAAAAGTATTTACTGATGCTCAACGCCGGTTCCATGAGTTTTTTTCAGAGCTGCCTGATGAGGACGATTATCTCTCTTGGTTAGCCCTATTAAGGCATCGAGGAACTCCTACCAGATTACTTGACGTGACAAGATCCATTTATATTGCCTGTTATTTTGCAATCAGAAATTGCAAACCTAATTTTGATGCGGCTTTATGGATATTTTCTACATATGCAATAAACAATAGTTTTTTGGACTGGAACTATGGTGCCAGAGAAGATTGGATTAGAAAGCCAATATACACGGTAGCATCCTACGATGAAGATGTAGATTTTCCTTTTCCCAAAAATATTAAATCTGAATGGAAGGCTCCAGATCTAAAGGCTCTAAGAAGTTCAGAAAATAGATTGGATTATATAAAAACTGTGGATGCTGCCATGCGTGGATTTATAGAAAAGCCAGGTATTGCTTTTGTTGAACCTTTTTGGTTAACACGAAGAATCGATTTTCAACAAGGAGCTTTCTTGCTGCCTTTTAATGTTCGATATGGATTTGAGGAAAATCTACTTTTTTCTCTCAATATAGAGGTTGGTGATGTGACTTCAGAACGCAATATCCCATACGATGTAGATGAACTTTTTAATTTGAAGAGCCGTGCAAAAGTAATTAAATTGCGTATTCCGGCAAAGTTACATCAAGAGTTAAAAATCAAACTTGAGTCTATGAATATCAGAGACTTAACCTTATTTCCAGATGTAGATGGAGCTCTTTCACATCTTGCATCTTTTATTCCAAAAAATGTTTGAGTATGTTTTTTATTACCATAGTCTACTAGGCTCACATAACTCTTTCAGATAAGCGGCGAATCTTTAAAGTGCAGTATTCAACTAAATCCAGATAAAAGATTAGCTTGGTTTCAGCCTTTGCCGGCGAAATGTCAGTACTGTACTGATATGATGGGCGGTGGACTGTATATCAAATAAAAACCGATATCCTTCACTGTTTAAAATTTTGCTGTATTTGACAGCGCCATAATCGCCGCTGAAGCAGTCGGCTGGCTTATCAATAAACCCACTCAAGGTTACCTGCACTAAAGTTTTAAATCGTATTCAATTATTAAACTACCACAGATTACAATAAACTTGTTAGATAAAATCTAACAAATATTTCTCTAAAATCCAGTATTCAAGCCAATTTAGCAAATAATATTGGATGAAGCTGAACCAGTATATTTCACTCCCACTCGATGGTTGCGGGCGGCTTGCCGGAAATATCGTATACGACACGATTGACGCCGCGAATTTCATTGATGATACGGTTTGAAACCTTGTTGAGCAGGGAATACGGCAATTCGGCCCAGTTGGCAGTCATGAAATCCTGTGTTTGTATGGCCCGGAGCGCAATGACATACTCATAGGTACGGCCATCCCCCATGACTCCCACCGACTTGACTGGCAGAAAAACGGCAAAAGCTTGCGAAGTTTTGTCGTACCAGCCCGAATGGTGCAATTCTTCGATAAAAATTTGATCCGCCTGACGCAGCAGTTCAGCGTATTCGTATTTGACTTCACCCAGAATCCGCACTCCCAATCCTGGACCAGGAAACGGATGACGAAACACCATCTCACGAGGCAGTCCCAGAGCCAGCCCCAATTCACGGACTTCATCCTTGAACAGCTCGCGCAACGGTTCAAGCAGTTTCAAGTGTAGCGTATCGGGTAAACCGCCAACATTGTGATGAGACTTGATGGTATGAGCCTTTTTGGTTTTACCGCCTGCCGATTCGATGACATCCGGATAAATCGTGCCCTGAGCCAGCCATTTTGCATTGCTGATCTGACTCGCTTCCCGTTGAAATACTTCGACAAATTCACGTCCGATGATACGCCGTTTGGCTTCGGGATCGGTCACGCCTTGCAGGCTCCGAAAAAAGTCGCGGCTGGCATCGATGTGTATGACTTTCACTGCCAGGTTATTGGCGAAGGTCTCCAACACCTGCCGGGCTTCATTGGCGCGCAACAAGCCATTATCAACGAATACACAGGTCAATTGACCGCCAATGGCGCGATGGATCAACGCTGCCGCCACCGAGGAATCAACTCCACCTGACAGCCCAAGAATCACCTGGTCATCGCCTACTGTTGCGCGAATCTTGCCAATGGCTTCATCGACATAATCCGGCATGTTCCAGTCATGCCCTACACCGCAGATATCATGCACGAAGCGATCGATAATGGCCTTGCCCTGCAGGGTATGAGTCACCTCCGGATGAAACTGGATGCCATAAAATTGTCGACTGTCATCGGCCATGGCAACGATTGGCGTTGCCGCATTATGCGCCATGACCCGGAAACCTGCGGGCAGAGCAACGACCTTGTCGCCATGACTCATCCACACATCCAGTACATGACTTCCCGCGGCATTGGTACGATCCCTGATATCCTTAAACAAAGCGCCATGCGCTGTCGAATGGATTTCCGCGTAACCAAACTCCCGTACCATGGCATTTTCGACGATTCCGCCAAGTTGAGCGGCCATGGTTTGCATACCATAGCAAATTCCCAACACCGGAATACCCAATTCAAAAACGATTTGCGGTGCGCGCGGCGTTTCTTCCTCGGTTACTGAAGCTGGTCCGCCGGAAAGAATGATGCCCTGCGGTGCAAATTCCCTGATGAATTCCGCTGTAACGTCGAACGGATGCAATTCGCAATATACGTTGGTTTCGCGTACCCGGCGGGCAATCAGCTGCGTGTACTGAGAACCAAAATCAAGAATCAGTATTTTTTGATGCATGGGCTATCTCATTTGACGTGGTAGTTCGGCGCTTCCTTGGTGATCTGCACATCGTGTACATGGGATTCGCGAATTCCAGCCGATGTGATTTCGACAAATTCGGCCTTTTCATGCATGGCTGCAATGGTCTCGCACCCCAGATACCCCATACTTGAACGCACACCACCCATCAATTGGTGGATGACACCGGAGATACTGCCCTTGAAAGGTACACGCCCTTCAACACCTTCCGGCACCAGCTTGTCGTTATTCTTTTGTTCCTTGTCCTGAAAATAGCGGTCACTCGATCCTTGCTGCATTGCTGAAAGCGATCCCATACCACGGTAACTCTTGTACGAGCGCCCTTGAAAGAGCTCGATCTCACCCGGCGCTTCTGTCGTTCCTGCAAACAATCCGCCCAGCATCACCGCATCGGCTCCAGCGGCCAATGCTTTGGCAATATCACCCGAATAACGAATACCACCGTCGGCAATCGTCGGTACGCCGCTACCTTTCAATGCCTCGGATACATCGTGAATCGCGGTAACTTGCGGAATGCCCACGCCAGCGACGATGCGGGTCGTGCAAATGGATCCCGGTCCGATGCCGACTTTTACTGCATCCACACCGTGATCGACCATTGCCCTGGCTGCAGTTGCTGTGGCCACATTGCCGCCAATGACTTGAACATCGGGCAGGTTCCTCTTGACCCAACTGATACGATCCAGAACACTTTGCGAATGTCCGTGAGCAGTATCCACGACAAGGATATCGACACCAGCTTCAACCAGCGCCAATGCCCTTTCCTCGCTACCTTCACCCACTCCGATCGCTGCCCCGACACGCAGTCGTTCCTGTTCATCCTTGCAGGCCAGCGGATACTCCGAGGTCTTGATGATGTCCTTGACAGTGATCAGACCACACAACTCAAATCGGTCATTGACCACCAGCACTCGCTCCAGCCGGTGTTTGTGCAAAAGCGCCAGCACATCGGCACGGGAAGTTTCTTCCTTCACGGTCACCAGTTTGCTCTTAGGCGTCATGATATGTTTCACAGCCTGATCGAGATTGGTTTCAAAACGCAAGTCGCGATTGGTCACGATACCAACGACCTTACTGCCGTTCACTACCGGCAAACCCGAAATTCTATGGCGACGAATCAGTTCCAACACCTCGCGCACAGTCATGTTCTGATGTATGGTAACTGGATCCTTCACCACCCCACTCTCGAAACGCTTGACCTGTGCAACATGCGCTGCCTGCGCTTCGATCGACATATTCTTGTGGATGATACCGATGCCACCTTCCTGAGCCAACGCAATGGCCAGCGGCGCTTCGGTGACGGTATCCATGGCTGCCGAAACCAACGGAATATTCAACGCAATCGTCCGAGTCAACTGGGTACTCAGGCTGACATCGCGCGGCAAAACGGTGGAATGGGCTGGAATCAGGAGAACATCATCAAAGGTGAGTGCTTTTTGAATCAACTGCATAATGTATCGATCCTTTGCAAAACGACATTATAGCCAAACCGGGCGCAATTTTTGCTCCAATTTAGCACTCCCTTCTGCATATTTCCGCCCAAATGTGATGTAATGTCACTGTGCTAACAATTGCACTACGCTGTGTCGATGTATTTCAGATTATTCTCATGCAGGAGTATTCGATGAAATGGCTGGTTCTCGCAGTAGGTATGACCTTTTTTTTTGCAACAGCAGAAGCACAGATTTACAAGTGGGTTGATGAAAATGGCAAAGTACAATACACCGATCACCCTCCTCCTCCAAACATTAAACATCCAGGCCAACGCTTGCAGGTAAAGCCAGCCACAGGCACAAATAACAACAGTTCTGCTCCATCCCGTTCAGTAGCGGAAGACCGGCTTGAATTCGACCAACGCCAGCAAAAACGGAAAGAAGAAGCTACCAAACAGCAAGCGCAAGCCGATGAGAACAAGAAAAAATGTATTGACGCGCAAGGCCAACTTAGAATATATACGGATTCACCGCGAATAACGGTCCCGGATGGTGCTGGTGGAATCAAATTCATAGACGACGATGTGCGTCAGAAAAAAGTTGAGGAAGCCAATAAAGCCATTGCGAAATTCTGTAAATAACGTATACACGACAACTTGATGGCTATCATTGCTAGCAGATTCATTTTCGTTGCTATCGTATTACTCTCAACCGTTTCAGCATTTGCTGGAGCAAACGATTTCTATCCTTCAAAACCCGATTCTGATCTTGATACACTCCCATCGGGGTTTGCTTGGGAACTGCTACCCGGTGAAGACATTCTGTATATTGCCCGATCCATGTTCCCCAATGACAAACTGACCAGGGAAAAACTGATTCGAGCGATTATCCGGAGCAATCCCGAGTATTTTCCTGATGGGCGTTATCGTGCACTCACGCCGGGCATCGTCATTCATTTACCCGATCTGCGAACTTTGGATGCGTATGCTCGTCCGCCTGTAGGCACCAAGCGGGCAGGACCTGAAATTAAACAACAACCTGCAATCAGGAAACCACAACAGCCTCAATCTACACCGACATCCGAATTCAACAATGACACGCTGGAATACAAGTTACTCGTACAACTCGAAAAAAAAATCGAAAGCGAGAGTCAGGAAATCGATCGACTGAATCACCACCTCGAAGCCCTGGCACTGCAAATTGCCACTTTGCAATCCCAGCTTGCAGCCAAACCGATCCCGATTACCCCGCAGCAGAATGATGAGGTTCAAAGTGCCAAGCCCCAGCTGCAGGACATCGTAACCAATCAACAGCCCAAACCGGCAAACAGTGCAACAGACCAAACACTGGAGCCTGAGCCAAAACTTGCACCTACACCGACAGAACCTGTGCAACCTGCTTCTTTCAACATGATCGATCTGGATACGCTGACGACGCCTGTTGGCATTCTGGTGATACTGATCCTGGTTCTGATCTTGCGCCGCCATCGTCGCGCCCGGCTACAGGCTACGGAATCTTCGATGACAGCGATATCGCCTGAACTGACGGAGCGATTGAACGGAGATCCCTCCTTTTCACAAACTCGGAATCGAACCACAGTACAGAAACAAAGCTCGTTCGACGCAGAATTAACTCATGAAACCGTAGCCATCAATGCCAAGTTGATGCTCGAACAAGGCGAAGCTGAAGCAACCATCGACTTTCTGCAAAAACAACTGGTCATCAACCCGCTGGATGTGCCTGGATGGCTGCTACTCTTCGAACTTCTGTATCATTCGGGCAACAAAGCTGACTTCAAGAAAAACGCCAGACGATTTAAAAGACTGGGCCAATACCCCGATATCTGGATACAAATCCAGAAACTGGGTCATCGCCTCGAACCCATCGAACCTTTGTACTTCAGTGCACGAATACGTCAGGAAAAATTTTTCTCGGATGTGGCAGTTCCGGAATGATCAATACCCTTGCAAGGCATGCAAGCGCATACCTTGATCTGAGGGATACTGGAATATGGTCATTGCATTAGCACCATTTAAACGATGACAATTTCCAAGTTGGTCATCGCTTTTCCGGTTCCAATTGTAGCCACCTGAATTGCGGCACCGGCTCCACTCCCATCGGCATCGTAGAGCAATTTTCCGGTTGTGCTGTTATAAATCACGAAATCATCTGCGTCTGCGGCTGCGGCACCAACCTTGAATTTGGTGGCCGCCAAGGTGCCTGTCGCCCCCAATGCTGTGAACACGGCATTATCCAACTGTATCGTATCTTCCGGAACACTATAATCCGTGATCGTATCGGTGTGACCCGTCGTGGTAAACCGGAAAGCATCGTTACCTAATCCTCCTGTCAGGGTATTGGTTCCCGTTCCGCCGTCCAGAATATCGTTTGCCGCGCCGCCATTGAGCAGGTTATTGGCTGAATTACCCTTGATCGTATTGGCAATGCCGTTGCCAGTGCCATTGATGGTTGTCGCTCCGGTCAGAAACAGGTTTTCCACATTCACCGGCAAGGTATAGGTCACATTGCTGTTGATCGTATCGTTCCCTGTACCCGATGTCTCGGTCACGACATCACCGACATTATCGACAACATAAGTATCGAACCCCAATCCACCTATCATCGTGTCCGCGCCGGTAAAGCCATTCAAGACATCATTACCGTCGCCTCCATTCAGTTGATTGGCAGCGGAATTGCCAATCATGGTATTGGCCAGTCCATTACCGGTGCCATTGATGGCCACGGCACCGGTC
Organism: Nitrosomonas sp.; assembly: GCA_024282035.1. Taxonomy (GTDB): domain Bacteria; phylum Pseudomonadota; class Gammaproteobacteria; order Burkholderiales; family Nitrosomonadaceae; genus Nitrosomonas. The sequence goes on along the minus strand of JAMWZR010000020.1, from coordinate 9,822 downwards.
AGTGTCAGATTCTCGACATGATCGGGAAGCGTATACGTGACATTGCTGCTGATCTTGTCAATTCCTTCACCCGCATACTCGATGACGATGTCGGTGATGCCGTTGACATAAACCGTATCGTTTCCTTGACCTCCCAGCACCGTATCTGTGCCTGCCCCGCCTTCCATGACATCATCACCAGCTCCACCATTCAGCACATTATTGCTGCCATTACCGGTCAGATCGTCAGCAAAGTTACTGCCAACCAGATTCTCAATACTACTCAGCGTATCGAGCCCAGCTCCGCCCGTATTCTGTTGTGTGGTAACCCCCAGGGCGACGGTAACAGCAGAGTTCGCACCGGCATAATTCACAGTATCGTGCGTAGCTGTCGTTCCAGTCAGGGTATCGGTACCCGCACCGCTGGTGAGAAACACCGCAGCACTATCATTCAGCAGAAAGTTTATCGTACCGGCTTTGGTACCGATGAAAGCATCCATATCGCCATCGTTATCGGTGTCCGCAAAAGACGGCGTCGCATTCGAGTCCACATTAATCATGCCCAGAGGATTGAGGGTGCCAGCCGCAAATACCGGTGTATTGACGTTGCCATTATTCTTGAAAAACAGAATATCCCCACCCAGATTACCCACGAACAGATCCAGATCTCCATCTCCATCACTATCCAGAAATGCCGGGCTCGCCTGTGATCCCACATTTGCCAAACCGAATGGATTGGTGGTTGCTGCCGCAAACGCTGGTGCATTGACAGTCCCAGTATTTCGACTAAAAAGAATGTCGCCTGCCAAATTCCCAATGAATGCGTCTTGGTCGCCATCGTTATCGATATCCGCAAAAAACGGACTGGCCTGCAAACCCACATCGCCTAAACCAAATGGGTTACTAACAGCCGCTGCAAAAGCCGGATTAGTGATCGTGCCGGTGTTACGATAGAACTGTGTAATACCGTCGAAATTACCGACAAAAGCATCCAGATCACCATCATTGTCGATATCGACAAAATCGGGGCGAGTGTAAAAACTCGCATTATTGAGTCCAAAAGGATTCTTGATCGCTGCAGCAAATGTCGGATTGACCGCTGTTCCGGTATTGCGATAAAAATACAAACCACCAAAACCATCACCGATAAAAGCATCCTGATCACCATCGTTATCGATATCTGCAAAAGTTGGTGTACTCAAGGTGCCACTGTCACTCAATCCAAATGCATTGGTTTTGATAAAAGTAAATACTGAATTTGACATGAAGTTACTCCAAAATGTGCAAATCAACGCCTGGAGCTGCATTATGCATTTTCGTTCCTGGCAATTGACTTGCTGTTGTAAGTTCAATAGGTTGCTGCTTGATAGGTGAAGCTGCTAGGTTGGAATTCCATCGACGAAAACTGGAATATGCAATGCATACTGGGATTCTCCAGTGCATTACCCTAAACGAATTATATGACTCTTAACAGTCGCATGTTGTGACCAATTCCTTTTCAGTCATGATCACATTACTCATTTTGTTACCCGGATATCTCGATTTTATAAGCAATCAAACACAATTCATTGATATGAATCAATTCATTACATGAAGAAAATGACTCACCCATACCACCTGGCTCCACCCATTTTCCCTTTCCATTGATTGATTACTTTAATCATGACTCTCCCTGTTTCCGTCGCCGCAAATTGCGAAAAAAACAATCCCCGTGAAAAGGGAAAACACCATGAAGAGCATGCATTGACACGGCTCGGAATGATATCTAATTTAAATCCACTTCGGTAATCCCTGATGAGAAGATTATTGATCCTCCCGCAACCAGCACAACTTTTACTACCCTACTTATCCATCCTGAATCCTGTTCATATTGCTTCCTCCTGTTCAAATCACCACGAATTCCGTATTGGTCATCGCCAGTCCAGCCGATAGCGTTGCGATCTGCTGTGCCGCTACAGCGCCATTGCCGTCAGCATCGTACAGCACTGCACCGTTTGTACTGTTATAGATGATATGGTCATTGGCATCCAGTGCCTTGATGCCGACCCTGAATTGCGCAGCTGGCAGCGTGCCAACCGGTCCTAGCGCCGTAAAAACGGAGTTATCGAGCTGAATCGTGTCATTGGCGACGTTGTAATCGGTGATCGTGTCGACATGTCCCTTCGTCGTGAATTTGAAAATGTCATTACCCGTGCCACCGGTGATACGGTTTGCACCCAGACCACCATCCAGCTTATCGTTGCCGCCGCCGCCATTCAACTGATTGGCAGCATTGTTGCCAGTCAGGATATTATTGAGCGCATTACCGGTGCCATTCACTGCCACAGTGCCAGTCAGGCGCAGGTTCTCCACATTGGCAGTCAAGTTGTAAGTCACGCGGCTGCTGGCGGTATCGGCACCCTCGTTGGCTTTCTCGAACACCACATCACCGGCATTCTCAATAAAATAAGTGTCATTCCCAGCACCGCCGAGCATCGTATCCGCACCGGACCAGCCCGCCAGCGTGTCGTTGCCGGCATTACCCACCAGCACATTACTGGCGTCGTTGCCTGTCAAATTGTCATTGAATGCACTGCCGGTCAGATTTTCCACCTTGCTCAGCGTATCCAGCCCCGAGCCACCGGTATTCTGCTGCGTGGTCAAGTTCAGATTGACCGTTACCGCCGACGCTGCCGAAACATACGTCACGGCATCGTTGTTCGCTGCGGTACCGGTCAACACATTGTTTGCTGACGTTGCAGTCAGGAACGACCCAGCGCCTGAGGTGAAATTCTTGGTCGCTGTCAGTGCTGTCGCAGCACCATCGGAGATACTCGCATCGACGGTGAAATTGCCATTGAAACTGGCTGCCGGGGTGAAAATGACCCGTGCGAGCAGCGCATTCACATCGGCCAGCGCGCCCGTCGCACTCCAGTTGCCATTTGCGGCGTTGTACGTCGAAGTCACCGCGCCAGAAGTGTCGGTACTCAGACTACCCGCAGCCGCATTCGACAGTTTTAGCGTTGCCGTGATCGTTGCGCTATCAGGATCGCTCGCCACGATGTTCTGCAGATTCAGTGGCGTGCCTTTGGTGTACTTTTCCGCAGCTGTCAAATTGGAGACATTCGGGGCATTGTTGTTGAGGTAGAATCTTCCACCAGCAATAGTATCCCCATAAAAACTAAGAAGATTAGTCGCATAAGCATCCAAATCACCATCGCCATCAATATCCACAAATGATTGATTAGTAATATGAAGTTCACGAAGTTCAGCTGGCAAACCAAAAGGGGATTCACCACCAAAATCAAACTGTGGATTATTTGCGGTACCGGTATTCCTGTGAAAACCTGTTGCATTACTGCCCGTGAATACATCCTGATCGCCATCCTTGTCAATGTCGACAAAGGTGGGATTGACACCACCCAAACCGAAGGGATTGGTTTGCGGTGCTGCGAATAAGGGATTGGTGGCGGTTCCGTTGTTGCGGAAAAACAGGGTACCGCCGGCTGCATTGCCCACGAACGCGTCCAGGTCACCATCCTTGTCAATATCAACAAAAGTTGGTGTAGCTTTCTCCCCTACATTTTTTAAACCAAATGGGTTGGTTTGCGATAAAGCAAAAACTGGATTGCTTTGTGTTCCTGTATTTCTGAAAAACTGAGTGTTACCGTTGGCATCACCGATGAAGGCATCCATGTCCTTGTCCCCATCGATATCGAAAAATGCCGAGCTAGCAAAATCACCAACATCTATCAGACCAAATGGATTGGTTAGAGTAACAGCAGCAAAATTCGGATTCTTGGCCGTTCCGGTATTTTCAAAATAAAGTGTCTTACCAGCATCATCACTATAGCCACTAAAAAGCCCCTGTCCTGCAAAAGCATCCAAATCACCATCACCATCGATATCAACAAAAAATGGATCAGGAGCATAACCAACATAACTCAAACCAAATGAAACACCATCAGAAGAAAAAGAAGGCGTGTATCCAATACCGTCATTTTTGTAAAAGATAGTTTGGGAACCTTGATTAATAAATGCATCCTGATCGCCATCATTGTCGATATCTGCAAAAAGAGGATCAGGGAAATCAGAAGGATTGCCAATCCCAAAGGGATCATCACCAACACGATAAAATCGTGGATTGTTCACAGTACCTATATTTCTAAAGAAAAACACATCCGAACCAAAGTTATAGCTGGATGAGCCAACAAAAGCATCCATGTCACCGTCCCCGTCGATATCCACAAAAGTCGGACTGGGGTAGCCACGCACTCCATCTAAACCTAATGTGCTGGCAGAGACAGCGGCTGCAAATACTGGGGCATTGGCTGTCCCGATATTTTTGAGAAAGTAGAAATCGATAAAAGCATCCATGTCACCATCACCATCAATATCTGCAAATGCAATATTGTCGGAGTTGCCATTTAAACCAAACGGACTGGATTGTGGTGCGTCAAATTGTGGATTACTGACTGTTCCCGTATTTCTAAAAAAATCTATGGTACCGCTATAACCACTCATGAAACCATCCAAATCCCCATCACCATCAATATCGACAAATGTTGCCGATCCTCCCTCCGAACCCAGGCTCACAATACCAAATGGATTGACCAGTGGTACCTCGAACACAGGGTTAGTCGATGTTCCGGTATTCTTGGAAAATAGTGTATCTCCTCCCCAATAAGCGAAAGCATCTAGATCACCATCATGGTCAATATCAACCAAGCTATCTGGAGAATTATTTCCTCCCATCGGTCTCAAATCACCCAAAACAAAAATTGGATCGGCCATCTTTTACCCCTCCATTATCGGTGTATTGAAATTGATTCATTGCATAGATCGGTCAACAGCACATCACCATATTTTGTGAAACATTTGTTCTAAAAGTCACCATTTCTACTCGGATCAAATCACCACGAATTCCGTATTGGTCATCGCCAGTCCAGCTGTCAGCGTAGCAACTTGCTGAGCCGCACCGGCACCATTGCCGTCGGCATCGTACAGCAGTGCACCGGTCGTACTGTTATAGATGATATGGTCGTTGGCATCCAGCGCTTTGGTGCCGACCCTGAATTGCGCGGCTGGCAGCGTGCCAACTGGTCCTAGCGCCGTAAAAACGGCGTTATCGAGCTGGATTGTGTCATTGGCGACGCTGAAATCTGTAATCGTGTCGACATGTCCCTTCGTCGTAAATTTGAAAATGTCATTACCCGTGCCACCGGTGAAACGGTTTGCACCCAGACCACCATCCAGCTTATCGTTGCCGCCGCCATTCAACTGATTGGCAGCATTGTTGCCGGTAATGATGTTATTGAGTGCATTACCGGTGCCATTCACTGCCGCAGTGCCGGTCAGGATCAGGTTTTCGACGTTGGCAGTCAAGTTGTAAGTCAAGCGACTGCTGGCGGTATCGGCACCCTCGTTGGACTTCTCGAACACCACATCGCCAGTATTTTCAATCAAATAGGTGTCATTGCCGGTACCGCCGAGCATCGTATCCGCACCGGACCAGCCCGCCAGCGTGTCGTTGCCGGCATTACCCACCAGCACATTACTGGCGTCGTTGCCGGTCAGGTTGTCATTGAATGCACTGCCGATCAGATTTTCCACCTTGCCCAGCGTATCCAGTCCCGAGCCACCGGTATTCTGCTGCGTGGTCAAATTCAGATTGACCGTTACCGCCGACGCAGCCGAAACATACGTCACGGCATCGTTGTTCGATACGGTGCCGGTCAGTACATTGTTTGCTGCCGTTGCAGTCAGAAACGACCCAGCGCCTGAGGTGAAATTCTTGGTCGCTGTCAGTGCTGTCGCAGCACCATCGGAGATACTCGCATCGACGGTGAAATTGCCATTGAAATTGGCCGCCGGGATGAAAATAACTCTGGCAAGCAACGCATTTACATCGGCCAGCGCACCCGTTGCATTCCAGGTGCCATTTGCGGCGTTGTACGTCGAAGTCACCGCGCCAGAATTATCCGTGCTCAAGCTGCCTGCAGCGGCATTCGACAGTTTTAGCGTTGCCGTGATCGTTGCGCTATCAGGATCGCTCACCACGATGTTCTGTAAATTCAGTGGCGTGCCTTTGGTGTACTTTTCAGCAACTGTCAGATTGGAGACATTTGGGGCATTGTTGTTGATATAGAATCCTGAATCATAGTCAGGAAAACTTCCTCCATAATCATAAGCTGAAGAGATATATGCATCCAGATCGCCATCGCCGTCAATATCTGCTAATGAACTAAGAGAAAAGCTCGTACGATATCCATCATAAAGAATACTGCCACTCAGTTCAAAAGAAAAAGAAGGAGTGCTTGTGGTGCCCGTATTTCTCATGAATTTGTTGCCTACGAAGGCATCCCAGTCACCATCGCGATCGGCATCGATAAAATTGGGCGATCCGTTCAAACCTAAAGCATCGACTTGCGGCACAGCAAACACCGGATTGCTGGTTGTTCCGGTATTTCTAAAAAACAGGTTGTTGACGAAAACATCCAGATCCTTGTCATTATCGATATCGATAAAACTGGGTTGTGCATTGCTACCCGCATCGCTTAATCCAAACGGATTGGTCTGGGGTATGGTGAACACCGGGTTGTGTGCTGTTCCAGTGTTCCGGTAAAACTGCGTATTACCCGCTGCATCCCCGACAAACGCATCCAAATCCTGGTCATTATCGATATCCACAAATGTAGGATTAGCAAAGTCGCCTATATCACTCAACCCAAATGGATTGACTATCGGAGCATCACTGAATACAGCTTGTTTTGCTGTTCCTGTATTTCGAAAAAAAAGTGTATCGCCTTCATAATCATGGAAATAAGAATAACCCATGCCGACAAAAGCATCCAGGTCACCATCGCCATCGATATCCACAAAAGTGGGATCCATGTAGTAACCAGAATCAGGTAATCCAACCCCATTCCAAGAGAAAAAGGGACTGAACCCAGTACCTATATTTTTATAATTTCCGACGAGCTGATCCTGATCACCATCACTATCGATATCTGCAAAAGCTGTGCTTGATACAACAATACCGAATGAATTTCCATTAGCATAAAACTTTGGATCCTGGACCGTTCCAATATTCCGATAAAAGAAATTATAATTCCCTAGAAACCCACCTCCTCCAATGAATGCATCCAGATCGCCATCACTATCGATATCAACAAAGGTGGGATCGATATAGAACGAACCCAAATTGAACAAACCGAATGGATTGGCAACTACGGCAGCGAAAGCCGGATTCTGCGCCGTTCCAATATTCTTAAAAAAAAGTGTATCGCCCATGTAGTTGCCGACAAATGCATCCAGATCGCCATCGCCGTCGATATCAGCAAAAACCGGATTAGGACCGAAACCAGTTATCGTGCTCAAGCCAAATGGATTGGTTTGCGGTGCGGCAAATTGTGGATTACTGCTGGTGCCAGTATTTCTGAGAAACTGCATGGTACCGTCATATTGACCGATGAACGTATCCAGATCACCATCATTGTCGATATCTGCGAAAGTTTCCGCATGTCCCATGTTCACAATACCAAACGGATTGGTTTGTGGTGTGGCAAATACTGGATTGGTCGCTGTACCGGTATTTCTGGAAAAAAGTGTATTGCCATTTCCATCAATCGAGAAAACATCCAGATCGCCATCGCCATCGATATCCACTACGTTTTCTGGCGTAAAGCTCAACGCCATCGGTGGTAAAGCTCCAGATGCAAATATTGGATCAGCCATATCGCGCCCCTTTATTATTGGTATTCATGAAATCAGTCAATTCTCAAAATTATGCAATTTAACACCCCGCTGCACACAACGCGGGGTGCCGACATTGGCTAGACCAAACGGGTTGTTGACGGGGGCGGCAAAAGCAGGATTGGTTGCCGTACCGGTATTCTTGAAAAATCGTGTGTTGCCGGAAAAGTCTCCGGCAAACACATCCAGATCGTCATCGTTGTCGATGTCGACAAAGGCATTCTTTTCACCGGCATTCGTCAAACCGAACGGATTGGTTTGCGGCGCTGCAAAAACAGGATTGCTAGCGGTTCCGGTGTTGCGATAAAACAATGTGCTATTTCCAGTTCCTGCAGCAAAGGCATCCAGATCGCCGTCATGATCGATATCCGCCAGATTCGACAAGCTACTCATACCAAATGGATTGCTACCAGAAAATTCAAAAACAGGTTCTGACATTGTTTATTCTCCAGATTGATTGATAGAAACTTGATTTTGATTTTCCTGCAGCACACGCTGCAGATGCACATGCAGCTTTTGTTCGATCGGATAGTGGCGGAATGCCGGTGATACATAAGAGGAAATGATCTCGTTCGTCAGTTGATCGTTCTCCTGCCAGGATTCCGCCACGACGAAACCAATCATTTTGCCATCCACTGATGCCGACATGCCCAACAATGCTCCACGTTGGGGATGCGTCGACCAGCGTCCGCGCAGACTTGGCTGACTCATGTGTTCATAGGCAAGCAGGTTTTCCGGGGTTAGATTGAGTACTTTCTGATACCTCACGTCAGGTAGTTCAGGCTGATCCTTTTTGGAGATTCGAGGCACACCCGGTTTCTGCACCGGCTGGCTCAAACCAGGGCGGTTAACCGTGGGTTTGGTGATCAACAGACCATTCGAACCGGGAAAGGAAATCAGACGATCGATTTCATCATCTTGAAACCCCAGTGCCTTGGGCCGTATCACATTAGGTATCACCACGACATCAAACAATTCCTCCACTACGCCTTCAATATGCAGAACATGCAACAGTTTTCCGCTATCGAGATCAATGATGGCGAGACCGCATTGCGATGTCATATTGCCATCGATCAATTTCTGCTCCAGCGCCAATCCGGTAAAAACTTGGGAGCGCAGCTTGGACAGACCAACCAGAGCATACTGTTTCCAAAAGGCTAATCCACGCACGAATCCAGGGCAGAAGATCACCGGTCTGAAGCGATTTCCATCGATGTAACCAAATTCTCCGGTACCGGAATTCAGTACCCACAATTTGCCCTGATACCAGCGCGGCGAATGCGGCATCGACAGCCCAGCCACTACGATCTCATTGGTCGGGATATGCATCACGACACCGCCATCCGTGCGCTGATTACGCCAACCAGTAGCCACATCGGATGTACTACAAGCCGTAACATAAGCCGGCTGCCCATCCTGCATCGCGAGACCATTCAGGTGACAGCGATCCTCGGGTACTAACTTGGAGATAAATGGGGGCATCCAGACTGGCGCAAAACTGAATCCAGTCTGCAATCGCCCCAGACAACTGAAATCGGAGTTGATAAAAAAAATTTCCTGGGCATCCGACACGGCCAGATCGTGAACATTCATGTCGCCAGTGGTGTGGGATTGACTGGGAATATACAGCCGATCGCAATCCTGATAGCGCTCACCGGGACTCAAGCGATCCTCGAGCTGCCATATCTGATATCGCGTCGACAGGTATAGCCGGCTGTCATGAGCGTATAGCCCCATAGGTTTATCGAACAGGCGTTCGTTTACCGCTAGACGACCATTATCGTTACGGCCAACCAGAAATAACCGATTGGCCTGGTAGGTTGTAAATCCGAAGCTGATGTGCTCAGCCTCCAGCCACTGATAAAGTTCATCAGATGCCTGCATGGTAACTGCAGGCGCATTCCCAACCCTGGTTTGTTCGGTCATTGCATTACTCCGGATGGCGAGGCGCGATCATGTGCGCTGCATCAGCACACGTTTAAAACCACCGCTTTCCCTGATCCAACAGGCGTGCGGATCAAAGTACTCGAGGGGAAAGCTGATTTACTTGTTATGGCAGCTTCGGATCACATTTTAGAATGACCAAAGGAAACCTCATGTGCGAAAACT
>JAMWZR010000002.1 GCA_024282035.1 Nitrosomonas sp. | reverse complement strand
AATACAAAAAAACTGGGAACGACAAATGACTTCAACTGAATTGATTGCATAATATTTCCTTGATAAGCGGAAGATTAATGAGTACCAGACGGGAAAATCGCTAATAGGCAAGCACTTGTTCAACACCTCAGTGTGTGTGCATTGAATGTCTGTTTCGCTGACAGGAAAACATTATCGATCATGCTTTTTGGGTGCACAATGTGACAAATTGTCGCATCGATCTGCCCAATTTGAGAACAGCAGGCATTAAACATTACCCCAAAAAAACAATCATTCCGTTAAAGTCTCAATTTACTGGAACCAATCAAAAGAAAAAATAAAACCAGGCTAGCGCAAAATTGCCTTGTGTTTATTCGACCATGGAGTCTGAAAATCCGCGAGTACCTTGTTCATTCACACCACGAATGAGAGCACTTTCTGTTTTCGCAGAAAAATCATTCAATCGTGTACTTCTCGAAAGTTTCTAGACATTGGGAATAACAAAGTATTGATATCACATAAACTAATAACACAGAAAATGATATCAATTCGGACTTGACCATTCTATCTTTAGATGCAAACCTTACAACATGACGCCTTGGATCACACAACAACAACCCATACTGCACGGACTCGTTACCCATTATCAAGTTTCTATGGCTGACAAGCCAATCAGTTATGGTGAGGCACTGCAACTGCTAGTTGAATCGCAGGCATTTAGACATTTTCTGAGTCGCATCATTGTGGAATCACCCTACAAGACACTGCGATGGGAAACCCCGGCTATTTCGGTCACAACACTGGTCAAACCGTTCGAGTTCGTACTGGTCGATTCCCCTTTTCTCGTTACGTCTCCCGATGAAAACGTGTTTTCACCGTATTTCACCGAGGAAGCGGAAGAAGTGACGTGTAAAGCCGTGCTCAACCTCGGGCGCACCGCCACCCTGATCGTACCCAGAAAACTCGACGATGCCCAAAAGTATGCGCATCTGAAATCTTTCCTGGCTAAAGCACCCGAAACACAGCTTCATGCTCTCTGGATTCTGGTCGCCAAAACCGCACAGGCCCAACTGAATGACAAACCGCTGTGGATCAGTACAGCGGGAGGTGGTGTAAGCTGGTTGCACGTGCGGCTGGAACGAAAACCCAAATACTATACTTTCCGCCAGTACGCATTGGATATCTGACTTGCAGTTCATGTCCACTTAAATCCATGCCGGCACATCCGTCCTGCATCCGGAAAAAGTAGCCTATTTTGACAGCGGCCAGCCAATGAGCAGCACAGATAGGGTAACCACAGCCGCTACGATATTCATCGGAATCCCGACTCGCAGAAAATCGGAAAACCGGTATTCACCCGGACCATATACCATCATATTGGTCTGATAACCCAAAGGAGTGGCAAAACTGGCTGAAGCCGCCATCATGATGGCGAACACAAACGGTACATTGTTTAAATCGGCTTTTTCAGTAATCTCCAGAACGATGGGCAGCATCAATAAGGCCGCCGCATTATTGGTGATCACTTCCGTCAATATGGATATGGAAACATAGGTCAGAATCAGCAAAAGCCACGGTGTTCCGCCGCTGAGTTCGACGATATTATTCGCCAGATATTTTGCTACCCCGGTTTTCTCCAGAGCCATTCCAAGCGCGAAGGACGATGCAATCGTGATGATAACCGTCAAATCAAGGCTTCGCTCAGCCTGATTGGCAGAACAACATCCCGTCAGAATCATCAATCCGGCACCAATCAAGGCGCCATTTAACATACTGATTACCTCAAAACTGGCTGCCGTGATGATCCCAATCAGAATTGCCCAAGCCACATAAGCTCGTTCATGACGAGGCGACTCCGTATTTAGATCATTGATCAACAAAAAATCCTTGTTATAGCGCTGCCGCGTTACAAATGCTGGTCTGGCTTCCAATAGCAGCGTATCTCCGGCTTGCAGGATAATGCTTCCGAGATTTCCCTTGATGCGCTCGCCATTTCGAGCCACGGCCAGCACTGCCGCACCATAGCGGGCGCGGAACCGGGCGTCGCGAATGGCAAAACCAATCGCGGTGCAATGCGGTGACACCACCGCCTCCACCAGCCGTCTTTCAGGGTGGCGTTCGGTAAAAGTATGCGCATCATCAGTCGAAGGCACTATTCCTTTGATCCGCAGCAAATCAGAAATCGCGTCGGTATCACCCGCAAAAACCAACCGATCCCCACCTTGCAGCACCTCTTCCGGTGGCACGGCTGTTAGGGCAATTTCGTTGCGCTCGATTTCAATCAAATAGACGCGTTGGAGATGCCTCAATCCTGCCTGTTCGATGGTTTTACCGACCAGTGGCCCATTTGGTGCGATGGAAACTTCCAGTGTGAATTCCCGCAAATTGGAGAATGCCTGCCCCTGTGTGCGATCCGGCAGCAGTCTGTGAAAAAACAACCACATCAGTAAAAAACCGGCAATTGCCACGGGCAGCCCCACAGCAGTAATAGAAAACAGTGAAAATCCGGGCTGACCGGTCAAGACCTGATACTGACCATTCACGATCAGGTTGGTACTGGTGCCGATCAAAGTCACCGTCCCACCGAGAATGGCCGTGTAGCTTAATGGAATCATCAGCTTGGAAGGAGATACACCAATCTTACGTGACCAGCTATAAATTGCCGGAATCATGGTTGCCACAACCGGCGTATTGTTCAGAAAACTACTCAGAAAAGCCACCGGCCAGAACATACGATTGAGCGCAGCTTGTGCATCCTTAGGCCTACCCAGGAGTACATTGACCAGCAAATCGATGGCGCCCGAAGCATGCATCCCGGCCGCCACGACGAACATACCGGCAACGGTAATGAGACCTGCGTTACTGAAGCCACTCAATGCATCCGAGCTGCTGAGAATGCCAGTGACGCTCAATATGGTCAACGCACCTACCATGATCAAATGCGGCCCAACCTTTGTAAGAATCAGTGCAGCGAGAACAGCGATACACAAACACAGCGTAAACCAACCTTGCCATTCCATAATCTTTTTCCTAATAAAAAAAGCGAATATACCTCATAAAAAGGAGAATTCACCAAACTTAACACTTCACTTTGAAAACCATTTCTCCTTCGTTCAAGACAAGAAACCACCCTAACTCCCCCTGGCCCATAGATCTTGATGAGGCCACGCATTGATTGAATCGGTATATTTATACAGCTGAACAATTTTCAGCTTGTTGCTATGCAATGACGCAGTATTTCTTGACGTTACCGCCTACCGTCAAACCGCTTCAGGGTGATTTTTGCATGTAGGCCAACGTGTGGCAGGATTGAATCCAGTCGACCAATCCGATTGTTACGTGACATCCACATCAGGTTTTCTTTGCCATACTGTAGCACCGCAATGCACTCCGCCACTCTGGCTTACATCTTCCCTGGAATGGGATCAACGCTAAAAAAACTTGTCCACAGTTCCTGTGAATAACTTTGTGAATAAAGACTGTACTTGAGCAAACAACTCAAGCATTCTTAATGATTTTGGTTGGATTGACTAATAATTTAACATTCTAATTCTGCGGCATTTTGCCATCTTGACATTTCAAAATTTACAAACCCCAACATGCACGCCAACACTGTGGATTATCCTCATCGCAAAACCGGCCAAACGTATGGCATATGACGATTTTCCACGCATTCAGTCGATATTCTCAGGAGCCCGATCAGGTATCTGCAAAAGTGTTTTGCCATGAAAAGAAACATAAATACTCACTTTGAAACCTGCTGTCGTTCCATTTCACCTTGTGACGCTTGCGGATGTCGGGCTGCCAGAGCCGCCGCATAATCGACTGGCGCGGCAAGCGACCATGCCTTGACACCCAGCCATTCCTGATTCTCACATTTCACGTTGTACTCGTCGGCACAATCAGGAATGACTGACACATCTCGTAAATGTTCCGTAATACCAACTCCCAGTGCCTTCATCACCGCTTCCTTGGCAACCCAGCGCCGGATGAAATCCTCATTGGTCGACAATCTCAACTGTTGTTCGGTCGACGTAAAAACATATTGACTCAAACTTTCAAAATCCACCTGACGGTTACAATCCTCGATATCGACTCCGATTTGTCCCTGTACTGACAAGGCAATCAAGGCAAACCGGCCCGCATGCGACACATTGAATTCCAGACTTGTATCACCCAGCAAATAGGGTTTTCCATGCGGATGGACCGAAAACCGGAGTTTGCCGGGAGAACACATTACCTTTTCACCGAGAATTCTGCGCAATATTGCCCGGGTCACAATGGATCGCAGCTGATCGGCATGCCGGTGAAAGCGCAGTGCTTGCGCACGTTCCTGTTCGCTCAGCAGCAACAAATCTTCTCTGGAAATGGGAGCCTGCAGATTGAACCGGATCTGCCAAACCTCAATACCGGTCGGCACTGATTTGGGTAGCGATAAGGGCTCAATGCTATGCACAATAACTGTTCGTCGTTAAGGAAAAATCATCAATGATTGGCATGATCGAGTGATGGCATCAACTGCAATACCTTCACTCACGAGACGAATTGCACTTTGGTAAAAGAATCATTTAATTGATGTGACAAGTCTAGCCGTAGTTTATCTGGCAATTCACGGAGTAGATTGCCATTGAAATGTAAACCCAGATTTGGGAGTGACATATTGAATAATGCTGCTAATTCGGTTTAAGAAAATCAAAGCAAATGGTGGAATTGGATTCTCTCTAAGGTTAAAACCGACTGTCTAGGGCGTCAATGCGACAAATCGTCACATGCGACAAGTTGCCGCAGTAACCATTCTCGATGATTCCCAGATAGGATCTGAGTGAGATCCGCTTTCAGGTTACTCGAGCAGCCTAATGACTTGGAGCATGAGCAATCGATGGCACCAAGCAAAATAAAATTGTAACGGATGAATTACAACTCAGGAGATTGATTCATGACCGGGTTATGTTTGATTGACTTGGAGCCATGAGAGATGCATCAAGGTGATGCTTGCTCACTAAAACTTTACGACACTCAGTCCGAGCATTGCTTTGATTTCAAGAAAAATGCCCGTTTTACAGCAGCGCGATCAGGCTGCCTTGAGATTTACCGGGTTATGGACGGCAGGAATGATCAGCTTGTTACTCAGGTACATTGTTTCTGCGCTTCTGTGATTACCCTGTTTGCCATACTTGATGCTGTACTCCAGGCTGGGATAATCACTGTAGAGAGCATTGATCTCACTGGACTGGTTGTAGGAGACGATCCAGTGCCGGTCCCGCAAGTACTCCCCAATAAGCATGGAAAGCTGTTTATGATCTACTGAAGAAGAACCTGACTTGTCATCTGTTGCGCTTCCGTAGTATGGCGGATCAAAATAAACAAGGGTGTTCTCAGGCAAAAGCGGCAATTTCGTTTTGATCCACTCGGTGGTATCGAGATTGGTGAGGTGAATTCCGGAACGAAACATGGCTATCCATTCTATCCGGCGAATCAGATCATCCTTGTTGAATCGCGGATCAAGCTTACGGAACGTGTCTGATCCCACTTTGTCAGCTTGTCCTTGCCACAGTAAAGTCGTGCGATTAATGCGATTCAGAAAGAAAACAGCAAAACCTATTTCCAGCAAACTGTGTTTCGATGGACAATTCAAAATGGCTTCCTGCTTGAACCATTCATCGCGGTTGACATTCACATCACGAATAGCCATGCACAGTGCTTCAGGCTCATGAATGACGCTATGCCAGAAAGCAAATACTCCCGGATTCAAGTCATTCAGATGGATATTGGATGCATAACCTTGCGTCAGCAAATTCAGTGCTATCTCCGCTCCCCCGGCGTAAGGTTCCGCATAATGACCATCAAGCAGTTGATTACGCTCATAAGCCATTTTGACAAAATCTGTTAATTCGCCTTTGCCGCCAGGATATCGTAGTGGAGTTTCTAGCTTCATAGCTTATCGGAATGGAATCGTGAGGCGTCTGATTGTAGCGTATTTTTTTTATTTTATCTTGCGCGACCGAGCAAGATTTTCAGGGAATCGATCAACACCTTGTTTGACATGACTAATCAGCTTCGATGATATTGCTTACTCACCCTGATTCCCATCCATTCGGTGGTTTAGTCATGGATACGCTTCCACTATTGACGCTCAATTCGACGAATCAGATGTTACGTTTTCCGGTAATGCCAGGTCGAGTTTGATAATATATTGCGGGTTGTCACTCTCTCCAGCGTGATTATTGGAAATGATGGCGTTACAGAATGTAGTCTGGTTTGACAATCCTTTTTCTTTCAGCAAATCAAGGAAATGCTGCGCCTGGATACGGTCCAGAAAAGCAACCGTGTGGTTGTGGATGCTAACATAAACCATATCGCTATCGAATGGATTGCTTTCATCGGGTATCAGAGAGGCCTGCAAAACCGGGACCGATGTTCCTGCACCCTGCTGCTGCACGATTTGCCGAATGACTGGCTGGTAAGGTTTGGCTGTCACGATACAATCGAACCGATTGTTCTGCGGCCAAACGTAATGAAGCTGTGGATCCGGTTCTGATCTTGCATGCCGCTTCTGCGCCGTGGATTGCGCTGCAATCTTTTCTCGATTGGTATAGAGAATGACTGCTGCAACAAGTGTCACGGGCAGAATATGCATTTTGTCGGTTCCGGCCCCCACGATGAGTCCAAAAAACAAAGAGAGCACCAGAATCGACAAAATGCTAATTTTCGGTTTCTGCTCGTCATGCGACGAATCAGTTTTGGAATTCATTGTTTTATGGCTGTAGAGCCTTCTCAATGGCTGTTACCACACTTGCATCGGTTGGTTTGGTGTGTGGGCTGAATTGTGCAATGAATTTTCCATCGCGACCAATCAGATACTTCTGGAAATTCCATGTCGGATACGTTCCAGACAACTGCGCCAACTGAACATAGAAAGGATGAGCTTCTCCTTTCTTCACGACAGTTTTTTCAAACATGGGAAACTTGACATCATAGGTCAGCCGACAGAAATCCTGAATCTCGGCTTCCGTACCGGGTTCTTGACCCAGAAAATCATTGGATGGAAACCCGAGTACCACCAATCCTTGCTTCTCATATTTCTCGTGTAATTGCTCCAGGCTTTCGTACTGCGGTGTATATCCGCATTTGCTGGCAGTATTGACAACCAGCAACACCTTGCCGGAATAGGCTTCGCACAGGTTCACCATTTCGGTGCCTGCCAATTTGCGAAAATTCTGATCCAGTAACGCGCTGTTGCATGCAGCATGAACCGGATGCATCAGAAAAAACAGTATGAGTGCAAGATATATTCGCATCGTAAATCTCCCCAAGTCATTATGATTGCCGTAACAAGCAAAAGTATATTTTATTGATTAACCGGATAGGAGTGCGATAAGCCCGGAAAAAAATCAGTCTCCAGTCGAAGCCAATATTCAGGCATCGCCTCCAGAATAATCGAGTGGAATAAGGATCGAAAGTTCAAGATTACGATTTCTCTGCGCCTTCGCACAGCGAGTGGATCAGGTCAATCGTACCAGTTGTCAGGGTTGGGAAGACTCGTTGCTTTTCCTGTTACGCCCCAAACGCCACAGTTTGATGACATATCCGGAGAAAGCATAGGCAGTAAACAGGCAGAACAACACCAGCGGCGGATGACTGGGAATTAGAACGAAAAAGAACAGCACCAGCAGCAGGATCGTGACAAATGGCACCCGCCTGCGCAGATTGATTTCCTTACCACTGTAATAAGGAATGTTGCTGACCATCGACAGCGCTGCAAACAACGTGATGATACACGCCAGAAATTTGACATCCGTGCCCTGAATGTCGAAATTAAATGTAACCCACACCAACCCGGCAATCAATGCAGCAGCGGCCGGACTGGGTAAACCCTGGAAGAAACGCTTATCGACAACATTGATGTTGGTGTTAAACCGCGCCAAACGTAAAGCAGCACACGTACAGTAAATGAATGCAATGATCCAGCCCCACTGACCGATATCCTTCAGAGCCCATTCATAAACGATCAATGATGGAGCAATCCCAAATGACACCATGTCGGACATGCTATCGTACTCAGCTCCAAACTCACTCTGCGTACCGGTCATTCTAGCTACACGACCATCCAACCCATCCAGCACCATGGCAATGAAAATTGCAATCGCGGAATATTCAAAATGACCATTCATGGCTTGCACAATGGCATAGAACCCGGCGAACAGCGCTGCTGTGGTAAACAGATTGGGCAACAGATAAATGCCCCGGCGACGTAAGCGCGATTTCATTACCACACGTTCTGGAGAAGGATCAAGCATCGTCAATAACCTAGGCTGAACAAGTCAAAAAAACAATATGGCCGTAAAAAAGAGCATCGACTATGCTCAATCATTCAAATACTATTTTTATGCAAGGAAATCATAGCTCTCCTCGCTCGTCAGTTTATTCGATATTCTTCACGAAATTCTGCCAATACGGTCGTCGTTGCCGATACTCTGTCACCGATATTGACATTGATTTGAGTGTTAAGTGGCACATAAACGTCTACGCGCGATCCAAACCGGATAAAGCCAAAGCGCTGCCCACGTTGCAGGTGTGCACCTGGCACAACGCTGCAGATGATACGCTTGGCAACCAGACCTGCCACTTGCACGCAGGTCACGTCCGCACCGTTATCAGCTTTGATCCACAGTGCATTGCGTTCATTTTCCAGCGATGCCTTGGGTAAATCGGCATTGATGAATTTTCCGGGAAAATACCATTTTTCCCGCACTTCACCATCAATCGGACTACGATTGGAATGCACATTGAATACATTCATGAAAACACTCACCTTGATCGCTTCACGATTCAGGAAAGGATCTTGAACTTTCTCCACAGCGACGATCCTGCCATCTGCAGGAGCCAGAATGGCATTGCGGTTGTTGGGCACTTCCCTGGCTGGATCACGAAAAAACTGCAATACAAACATCGCGATGATCCAGCATGGGATGGCCCATGGCCAGTCAGCAAAGACCGTGACACTGATAGCCACGGTAAAGGCGATCAGTATGTGCAGCCAGCCTTCTCTAGCGATAATGGGATGAGGATAATAAGCCATAAATAAAGAAACCTGGATTTAAAAATAAACAAACCGGAACATGAACATGACTTGTGTATGTGTTAGTTTTTGCCCTGATCCACCAACTTGTTTTTCTTGATCCATGGCATCATATCGCGCAATTTTGCCCCCACTTGTTCGATCTGATGTTCGGAAGCAATGCGACGGCTTGCTTTAAGAACTGGTGCACCGGCCTGATTTTCCAGAATGAATTCACGGGCATACTCACCGGTCTGGATCTGCCGCAGGATTTCGCGCATTTCTGCACGCGTCTCATCCGTAATGATGCGCGGTCCGCGGGATACATCACCATATTCGGCATTATTGGAAATCGAATAGCGCATGTTGGCAATACCACCCTCATAGATCAGATCGACGATCAGTTTCACTTCATGCAGACATTCGAAATAAGCCATTTCAGGTGCATAACCTGCTTCCACCAGTGTTTCAAAACCAGCTTGAATCAACGCAGTCAAACCACCGCAAAGAACGACCTGTTCACCAAACAGATCTGTTTCCGTCTCTTCACGGAAACTGGTTTCAATGACTCCACCACGCGTACCGCCATTAGCCGCTGCATAAGACAGCGCCAGATCCCTCGCCTTGCCGGATTTGTTTTGGTAAACCGCTATCAGGGATGGCACACCTCCGCCCTGAAGATAGGTTGAGCGCACCAGATGACCTGGTCCTTTAGGCGCAATCATGATGACATCCAGATCCTCACGCGGTACTACCTGTCCATAATGAATACAGAAACCGTGTGCAAAGGCCAATGTGGCATTTTTCTTCAGCACGGGCTCGACTTCCGATTTGTACACACTAGCGATCTGTTCATCAGGCAACAGAACCATGACGACATCGGCATTCTTGACGGCATCGGCCACTTCTTTGACTTTCAACCCGGCTTTCTCTGCCTTGCCCCAGGATGCACCTCCCTTGCGCAATCCCACCGTCACTTTCACTCCCGATTCGGTCAAATTGTTCGCATGGGCATGTCCTTGCGAACCATAACCCAGTATGGCCACTTTTTTTCCTTTGATCAGGGACAGGTCTGCGTCTTTATCGTAATAAACTTTCATTATTTTCCTTTTAAACAAAATTTGAGTAGAAGTGAATAGGCAAATCAGGCAGCTTGAAGAGATTTGGATTCAAACAGGCTTCAGGTTTGCATCAAGTGCGTGGATTATACCTTCAAAATCCATTCACCGCGCCCTATACCGGAAGCTCCAGTACGCACGGTTTCCAGAACCGCGCTACGTTCAACCGCTTCGAGAAAAGCATCCAGCTTCGAGCTGGTGCCCGTTAATTCAATAGTGTAAGACTTGTCTGTGACATCAATAATACATCCCCGGAAAATCTCCGCGAGACGTTTGATTTCCTCCCGGTCTGCACCCACAGCACGAACCTTGACCAACATCAGTTCACGTTCGATATGATTGCCGTCATTCAAATCGATTATTTTTACGACTTCGATCAATTTGTTCAATTGCTTGGTCACTTGCTCCACCACGTCGTCGGATCCAATCGTAACCAGCGTCATTCGTGACAGAGTCGGATCTTCGGTAGGTGCAACCGAAAGAGACTCAATGTTGTAACCTCGCGCAGAAAACAGACCCGCCACACGAGATAGGGCACCCGCCTCGTTTTCCATCAATAAAGAAATAATATGTCGCATTTATTTTTACACTAGAATCATTTCAGAAAGGCCTTTACCACCCGGCACCATCGGGAATACATTTTCAGTCTGGTCAGTGATAAAGTCCATGAACACCAGTTGGTCCTTGAGTTTGAAAGCCTCCTTCAGTGCGCCTTCAACATCTTCGGGACGTTCGATTCGCATGCCGACATGACCGTAACTCTCGGCCAGCTTGACAAAGTCGGGCAATGCATCCATGTAGGATTCTGCATAGCGATTACCATGAAAAAACTCCTGCCACTGCCTAACCATACCCATGTAGCGATTGTTCAAATTGACAATTTTCAGGGGTAGCTTGTACTGTTTGCAGGTTGATAATTCCTGGATACACATCTGGATACTGGCTTCACCAGTGATACAGGCAACCTTGCCTTTGGGATTGGCCAATTGCACTCCCATAGCCGAAGGCATGCCGAACCCCATGGTTCCCAGACCACCTGAATTGATCCACCGCCGTGGTTTATCGAATTTATAGAACTGCGCCGCCCACATCTGATGCTGTCCGACATCAGACGTAATGAAGGCATCGCCCTTGGTAATCTGATACAGCTTCTCGATCACCATCTGCGGTTTGATCACCTTGCTGTTACGATCATATTTGAGACAGTCGCGCTCGCGCCACAGATCAATCTGTTTCCACCACTCCTTCAAGGCGACCGGATCGAGTTTTTCCTTCTCGGTCTTCAACAACTTGATCAATTCCTTCAGTACATCCAGCACATCACCAACGATGGGGACATCCACCTTGACACGTTTTGAAATCGACGACGGATCGATGTCGATATGAATGATCTTGCGATTCTCATTAAAAAAATGTTTGGGATTACCAATCACACGATCGTCAAAACGCGCCCCAACTGCCACCAGAACATCGCAATATTGCATCGCCATGTTGGCCTCGTACGTGCCATGCATCCCCAGCATGCCCAGAAACTGCTTGTCAGTAGCAGGATAGCCACCCAGCCCCATCAGGGTGTTGGTACAGGGAAAATCCAGCATCTGCGTCAGTTCGGTCAACTGCGAGGCGGCATCACTCAGAATCACGCCTCCACCGCTGTAAATCATTGGGCGCTTGGCGCTCAGAATTAGCTCCACTGCCTTTTTGATCTGCTTGGTGTGCCCCTTGACGACAGGATTGTAAGAGCGCATCGAAACTTTATCAGGGTAGCTGAATTTGAATTTCTGCTGCGACACATCCTTGGGTATATCCACCAGAACAGGCCCGGGTCGGCCGGTCGATGCAATATAAAATGCTTTTTTGATAGTTTCAGCCAGCTCGGATACATCCTTGACCAGAAAATTGTGTTTGACGCAAGGACGGGTGATCCCCACGGTATCGACTTCCTGGAAAGCATCCAGCCCAATGGCACTGGTTGGCACCTGTCCACTGATGACCACAAGCGGAATGGAATCCATGTAAGCGGTTGCAATCCCAGTCACGGCATTAGTGACGCCAGGCCCTGATGTCACCAGCGCCACACCGACCTTATCACTGGAACGCGCATAACCATCGGCGGCATGTATCGCAGCCTGCTCGTGGCGCACCAGAATATGCCTAACCTTGTCCTGCTTGAATATCTCATCATAAATGAACAATACCGCCCCACCGGGATAGCCAAAAATACACTGCACCCCTTCTTCCTGCAAACAGCGTATCGTAATTTCAGCGCCGGTCAATTCCACACTCATGCTTTTCCAAATCCCAATATCAATTTCAACAAGTTATAAAAAATCTGACGGTAACGTTTTCTTATCCAACCGTCAACCTCCTGTACCACCCACTGTCAATCCATCGATACGCAACGTGGGTTGCCCCACACCAACCGGTACGCTCTGACCATCCTTGCCACAGGTTCCGACACCGGAATCCAGTGACATATCATTTCCCACCATCGACACCCGCGTCAGCACATCCGGGCCATTGCCAATCAGCGTAGCCCCTTTCACCGGATAGGTTATTTTTCCATCCTCTATCATATAAGCTTCAGCCGCAGAAAACACAAATTTTCCGCTGGTGATATCAACCTGTCCGCCACCAAAATTCGCCGCATACAAACCATGCTTGACCGATGCAATGATCTCAGCCGGATCTTTGTCGCCATTCAGCATATACGTATTCGTCATGCGCGGCATGGGAATATGTGCAAACGATTCACGCCGTCCGTTACCGGTCACGGCTGCATTCATCAACCGGGCATTCAGGCTATCCTGGAGATAGCCCTTGAGGATGCCGTCTTCGATCAGCACGGTACATTGTGTCGGATTGCCTTCATCGTCGATATTCAATGATCCGCGCCTTTGCGGAATGGTGCCATCATCCACAACGGTTACCCCCCGAGCTGCAACCTGCTGACCCACACGACCTGAAAAAGCAGAGCTGCCCTTGCGATTGAAATCACCCTCCAGTCCGTGACCGATGGCCTCATGCAACAGAATACCAGGCCAACCACTGCCTAGCACGACGGTCATGGTACCAGCCGGCGCCGGGCGTGCATCGAGATTCACGATCGCCTGGTGCACCGCCTTTTGCGCGTAGTCTCGCAGCATATCGTCGGTAAAGTAGGCATAATTGAAACGCCCGCCACCGCCTGCAACACCTTGTTCACGCCGCCCCTTTTCCTCAGCAATGACCTGCAAGGACAATCGCACCAGCGGCCGGACATCAGCGGCCAGCAAACCGTCACTGCGCATCACCAGAATCACTTCGTATTCTCCGGCAAGCGAAGCAATGACTTGCGACACTCGGGGATCCACGGCACGCGTGATGCGCTCCAGTTTTTCCAGCAGTGCCACTTTCTCCGCATCTTTCAGGCTGGCCAGTGGATCTTCCGGCAAATACAATCTTGCCGAACCATCCATGACGTTGCGATGTGCAATTTGCCCGGTCATTACCTTACCATGATGCGCAATGGCGCGTGTTGCCTGCGCTGCTGAGACAAGCGCGGGCATGCTGATGTCGTCGGAATAGGCAAAACCCGTTTTTTCCCCGCTGACGGCACGCACACCAACGCCCTGCTCGATATTGAAACTACCCGATTTTACGATACCTTCCTCGAGTATCCAGCCCTCAGAACGGCTGTACTGGAAGTACAAATCGGCATAATCGATCCGGTGAGTCAGAATCTGGTCCAGCACACGCTGCAAACCCGTGGCATCGATATCGTAAGGCGCCAGCAGACATTGGTCTGCGATCGTATAAAAATCCTGCTTTTCAGTGATGTGTTCGATTGTCATAGTGCTGATGATATTATCGGATTCTCTGTTTTTGGGGTTTCAACACGCTTGCAGGGTACGATGGCTCAGCGCGGGCAGATTCGTGCGCAAGCTGCTTTGATAACCTGGATCGATCGTCGCCACTACGGCACCCGGACCGCGAGGCAAGCGTTCGATCACCACTCCCCAGGGATCGACGATCATACTGTCTCCATTGGTCTCACGGCCATTGACATGGTATCCCCCTTGCCCCGGCGCAATGACATACGCCATATTCTCTACCGCGCGTGCGCGCACCAGAACCTCCCAGTGCGCCTTGCCGGTAATGGCGGTAAACGCCGCGGGTGCCAGAATGATGTCGACACCATTCATCATGCGAAACAGTTCGGGAAAACGCAAATCATAACAAATGGACAGTCCAATCCGCCCAAACGGCGAATCCACGGTCACCACCTGGCTGCCTGCTTTAATCGTCCGTTCCTCGGCATAACGCTCGTTGCCCATTTGCAAACCAAACAAGTGAATCTTGTCGTAACGTGCAACCTGCATGCCACGATCATCATAAACCAGGCAACTATTATAGACTCGATCCGGATCCGGCGATGCCAAGGGCACCGACCCTCCCACCAGCCATATCCCCAGCCGCTTCGCCGTCTGACTGAGAAAGTCCTGAATCTGCCCTGACCCGGGCTGCTCTCGAACCGTCAGCTTGTCGGTATCCTTCATGCCCATGATGCAAAAATATTCCGGTAACACCACCAGCTTGGCTTCCTGGGCAGCCGCTTCTTCGATCAAACGTGCTGCTTCCTCCAGATTAGCGGTTACGCTCGGTCCGGATGCCATTTGTATGGCGGCAACGCGGAAATTCACTTTGCTCCTTGCTTCGATTTGGGTTGGATTCGACTCGATCATCACTTCAATGTTTTTTTAACGACTAAACCTTCAAATGCCCGAAATCAGGCGTCATTGCAATCCTTATCATCGTACGTGCGATGTGATACCGGATTCTAGCATCTTAGTCACGCAAGGTTCTAATTAGATTTGGGGTTAGACTGATGCCAGCAGGGGATGTCTTTGCTATGCTATGGCACAAATCATGCACGATTACTCATCTATGTCCACTGAACTGCCATCCATAACGACGCTTATTGAATCTTCGGTAACTTTCAGTCGCTACCTACAACGCATTCTGGAATGCGAACCGGATCGCAGGACCGACTTACACCTTACACTCGACAGACCTTTTCGTAGTGATGAGATGCAGGCTTTTCTCGATACCCAATCCGCACACATCACCAGTGAGGAAACCCTGAACAGCGTATTGCGCAGCCTGCGCAAACAAGTCATGTTGCGTGTCGCCATTCGAGATCTCGGAGGCTTGTCCGAGCTCTCCGAAATCATGACCAGCATGACTGAACTGGCAGAAGTCAGTATTCAATATGCTCTCCAGTATCATGAAAAATGGTTGACTCACGACAGCCGCTTTGGTTCGCCGATCGGGGAGCACAGTCAGACCATTCAGCACCTGCTGGTGGTGGCCATGGGCAAACTGGGCGGCGGTGAGCTGAATGTCTCTTCCGATGTGGATCTGGTTTTTGTGTATCCGGAAGATGGCGAAACCAATGGCGCCAAGCCGATCTCCAATCATGAATTCTTCGCTCGACTGGGCCGCAAGCTGATTGCCAGCCTCAACGATTACACTGTCGATGGTTACGTATTCCGCGTCGACATGCGTTTACGCCCCCATGGCGAACACAGTCCCCTGGCCATCAGCTTTCCGATGCTGGAGGAATACTTTCTCAAGCAGGGTCGGGAATGGGAACGCCATGCTTGGATCAAAGGCCGGATCATCGCCGGTCAAACCGACAACGAGGTGCAGTTCACCCTGATGGAAAAAATCGTCAGGCCCTTCGTATTCCGCAAATACCTCGACTTCGGCGCTTATGAAGCCATGCGCCGTTTGCACGCCCAACTGCGCAAGGAAGTGGAGCGTCGCGAAATGCATGACAACATCAAACTGGGGCCGGGTGGAATACGCGAAATCGAATTCATCACGCAGGTATTCCAATTGATTCGCGGTGGCCGCGATGTCGATCTGTGCATTCGCCCCACTCTCGGTGTGCTGCAGCGGCTGCAACAAAAACAGCAGCTCCCGTCACAAACCGTCACCGAACTGATCCAGGCCTATCACTTTCTGCGCAAGCTCGAACACCGCCTGCAATACTTGGACGATCAGCAGACGCAGACACTACCACTGAATCCGGCGGATCAGAACTTGATCGCCACATCCATGAGTTTTCCGGATTTCGACCATTTCATGCACGTACTCGATGTGCACCGCAACAACGTCACGCGCCACTTCGAACTGATTTTCGCCGCACCGAGAAAATCCGCTGCCCACGACATGCTGGCCTATCTGTGGCAAACCGAGAATCAGGATGTCTCACACACGCAAGCCGCCACGACACAACTCAGCACACTGGGTTTCACCGAACCAGAAAAGATTTCCGAACGCCTGCGACTGTTTTATCAAAGCAGTTTTTATCATCAGCTCCCCGAATTCAATCAGCAGCAGATCCATGCCCTGGTGCCGTTGGTGATCGAAGCCGTCGCCAACCTCCCATCGGTCGACACGATACTGGAGCGGATGTTGCAGCTACTGGAAAAAATCAGCAACCAGGCTTCATATCTGGCGCTGCTATTGGAACACCCGCACACCTTGAAGCGTGTCGCCGAACTCGCCAGTATCAGTCAGTGGGCTAGCGATTATCTCGGCCGGCATCCCATTCTGATGGATGAATTGCTGCGGCAGGATAAGCCACACCCCGTTCCAGATTGGGATGCACTCAGAAGCAACCTGATTTATCAGTTGAATCACGTGAACAATCCCAAGAATGACGTGCTGGAATGGCAGATGGACGTACTGCGGCATTTTCAGCATGCGCAGATATTCCGGTTACTGGTCACCGATCTCGAAGGGTCATTGTTGCTGGAAACATTGAGCGACCATCTGACTGCACTGGCAGACCTGATTCTGGACACGGTACTCAATCTGGCCTGGAGTGGACTAAAAAAACGCCATCGCGACAAACCGGCCTTCGCCATCATCGGCTACGGCAAACTGGGTGGCAAGGAATTAGGCTACGCCTCCGACCTCGACTTGATCTTCCTGCACGCCGATGAGGATGCGGATGCCGACGAGATCTACACCAAACTCGGACAAAGCATCAATGCCTGGCTGACACGTCATACTTCGGCTGGTTTTCTATATGAAACCGACCTGCGTCTGCGGCCGAATGGCGCGACTGGCCTGCTTGTCAACTCGATGGAGTCATTTGCGCAGTACCAGCACGAGCAAGCCTGGGTATGGGAACACCAGGCGCTTACGCGGGCGCGTTTTATTGCTGGCGATCCGCTGGTCGGTGACAGATTTGAACATACGCGCCGGGAAATATTATGCCGGCCTCGCGATCTGACGTCGCTGAAACAGGAAATCCTGAAAATGCGGGAAAAAATGCTCGATGCCCACCCCAACCCGACCACACTGTTCGACATCAAACACGATCGCGGCGGCATCATTGATGTGGAATTCATCGTGCAGTATCTGGTACTGGGTTATGCCCACCAGTATCCCCAGTTAACGGGCAACAAGGGCAATATCGCTCTGCTGAAAATGGCCGGAGAACTCGGACTGGTCCCTGCTGACCTTGCCACCCAGGTATTTACTGTTTACCGGGAATACCGGCGCCTGCAACATCGTCTCAGGCTGGGCGGCAAATCCGAGCTTGCTGACACTGACATGCCCCGGGACAAATTGCAAAAGTTTGCCCGCATCGAAGCCGATCACCTGAATCAGGATCGTCTGGCAGTGCTACAATTATGGGAGACGGTATTTCAATCCTGACAAATACTTATCGAATCAAACTGAAGAAAATGATTCCACGATGAAAGAATCTGCAATTCATACTCAATTTATTCCGGAATTGACCGTTACAAATCCAGTTCCAGTCAAATACTCTGCAACCCAACATGTTGACACGATTATCGCTGGTACTCGAAACACACAACTGGTGTGATCTAATCAACCACAAGGAGAAATATTCATGCATGCACAAAAAGGTTTCACATTAATCGAACTGATGATTGTTGTAGCGATTGTTGGTGTTTTAGCTGCAGTAGCCGTACCTGCTTATCAAACCTATACACAAAAAGCTAAATTTAGCGAAGTCGTTTCAGCAGTAGCTCCATTTAAACTTGGAATTGAAACCTGCTTCCAAGAACAAGGAACTTTAGCAAACTGCACCAATGGAGCCAATGGCGTACCTGCTGCAACAGCACAAGACAATGGTAGAGTTGCTTCTGGTTCTGGTGCTGTAACTGGAAATACTGCAACTGCTGCAGTGATCACAATGACCTCTATTGCTGGAGATGGTTTTGCAGCGGCAGTTACTTACACCTTGACAGCTGCCGCTCCAGCTGCTGGCAGACCAATTACATGGACCAAAGGTGGTGGATGTGTTGCAGCTGCCCTGTGTTAATCGAGTTAGCAAGTAAATCAGTATTTAGTAACATACAAAAAAGCCGTCTTGAGAAATCAAGGCGGTTTTTTTATTACCCTTGAATACTTTATTTAATACACACCACCCGGACCTGGTGAATATCGGTAATACCCTGCAAGACCTTCTCGATACCATCCTGTTTCAGTGTGCGCATACCATCGTTTAGTGCCGTAATCATCATATCCGCCACGCGCGCACGTTCCTGCACATTCTTTTTTAGCACATCGGTGGCGGTCATCAGTTCGTGCAGACCCACACGGCCAGCAAATCCACTGCCATTACATTCATCGCACCCCACCGCTTCATACAGTATGATCTGTCCATTCTCATCACCATATTGTTTAATCCAGCGTTCATAAATATCCTGATAAGCCGCACCTGCATCGAGTTTGAACATCTGGGTCGGAATCAGCTCCTCACAATATTCAGTCAATAATGTCTTGATTTCACGCTCGCTGGCCACATACGATCGTTTGCATTTCTTACACAGACGCTTGGCCAGACGCTGCGCCAGAATACCCAGCAAGGCATCGGAAAAATTGAACGGATCCATGCCCATGTCCAGCAGACGGATCACCGATTCCGGCGCACTGTTGGTGTGCAAAGTCGCAAACACCAGGTGTCCGGTCAAGGAAGCCTCGATACCGATGCTGGTGGTCTCCTTGTCACGCATCTCACCGACCATGATGATGTCGGGATCGGCACGCAGAAACGAGCGCATGATGGCGGGAAAAGTCAGCCCTGCCTTGACATTGATCTGCACCTGACGCAAGCCTTTCTGCGTGATTTCCACCGGATCCTCGGCAGTCCAGATCTTGGTATCTTCACGATTGAGGTATTTCAGGATCGAGTGCAACGTCGTCGTTTTACCGGAACCGGTCGGGCCGCAGACAAAAAATAAGCCGTAGGGTTTGCTGATGATTTTTTTCAACTCTTCCAGATTGCGCGTGGTAAAACCCATGTTATCCAGCGGAATCGGCTCACCGGCCGCCAATATCCGCATCACGATATCTTCCACACCTCCGGCTGACGGAATGGTCGCCACCCGCAGTTCGATATCGAGCGGTGCATATTTTCTGAACTTGATCTTGCCATCCTGCGGTTTGCGCTTTTCTGAGATGTCCATGTCGCACATGATCTTGATCCGTGTCACCAGCGGACTGCGGTAACTGGCTGGAACTTCGATGTAGGACATCAGCGAACCATCCTTGCGAAACCGGATCTTGGTTTTTTCCTTGCCGGGAAATGGTTCGATATGAATATCCGATACCCCCATCTTGTAGGCATCGAAAATGATCTTGTTGACCAGCTTGACCAGTTCGTTATCGGAGGCCGATGATGTCTCCTCGTTTTCACCGGTTTCATCCTCGACTTCGCCGCCTTCGAGATTGAACAGCATTTCGCTGATGTCACCTGGCGCGATCTCATCCTGCTTGCCGCCATAGAACTGCTCGATCGTGGCGTTAAATTCACGCCGCGTCGTCACCGCATAAATGATCTTGTGTTTGGAAAAAATGGTACTGGCGATACGCTGCGATTGAATATGCTCGGGATCGATAGTCAAGACCAGCAGCCCTTCCTTGGTTTCATCGATCGGCATCCAGGCATTGCTTTCCACGTAATCGCGCTTGAGATTCTTCAGTAGATCCAGCGGCTTGATGCGATCCTTCTTGAAAGGCTCGTAGCGCACACCGAAAAAAGCCGACAAGGCATTGCCGATTTTCGCGGTATCGATATGCAGATCGTCGATCAACACATCCTCGACATCACACCCCTTTTTACGCGCAGAGCGGGTAGCCAGCTCGAGTTCGGCAGAAGAAATAATCGTGTCAAAAACCAGTTGTTCGTATCTGGATTTGGGCGTTTGCGCCGTTTTCTGCGGTTTTCTGATAATCGCTGCCAGCGTGCGGCAAATTTCCACGATTCCTTCGACGGCGACAGTCGAAAAAGGCTGCCCTTTGCGGTGATTGATGATCTGCACCAGTCCCAGCAAGGCCTGACTCTCGGCATGCACGATCGGCGCCACCAGCATTTGTTTGGTGCGATAGCCAGTGCGTTTATCCATATCATGGGAAAAACTCAATTGCGGATTGGTCTGCCGCAATTCACTCTTGTTATACACATCCTCGAAATGGACCAGTTTCTTGGTCGCACAAACATGCCCGGTGATCGTATTGTCCATAATCGGCAACTTGATCGCCTGGAAGGTATCCGGGCCGGTTTTCGCCTTGGTGACCAGTGACGTCTGATCATCACTCAGGGTGTAGATGATCAATCGCTCTGCATCGAACAACGCGCACATCGTCTTGCTGACATCCAGCATGATTTCGTCAAAATCCGTGGCTGCCTGGATTTTGCCAATGACCGCCTGCAAGTTTCGGGTGAAGTTCAGTTCCTGATTGACATCATTGAGATTCTTGTGAGCAGATGATGCTGCAACAGTCGTATTCATGATGTTTCTCCCGTGCTTGCAATACTAGAATTCGAACAATTGGTTGTTTCCGAGTCTGCGCAGATTCAGCTGCGCCATACTCTGTTGAATTTCCCGCATGGTCAGATCGGCCTCGCCAGGCTTGAGATGCGTGATGAAAATTTCGGCTGGGCGGGTCAGTTTCTGTAGCTCGTCCATCAACATGTCGGGACATAGGTGTTTGGATCGTATGGCAATGTCCCGCTTGTGATTGCTGAATGCCGATTCGATGATCAGATATTTGAGATTCTCGATCCGATTGGCAATCGGCCAGAATGCATCGTTGATCGTCGTATCGGCACTGAAGATCAGGCTCGATTTTCCCGAATCCAATTGATAACCGACAGTCGGGACCACATGATTTGCAGGAAGCGCCGTGATCCTGCGCCCATCGATAACAAGCGTATCGCCTTGCGCAAGCGCTTCATACCGCATGTAAGGATCGTGAATATTCGGAATTTTGGTGAAATCCGGCCACAGTTGCCAGTTGAACAGATGTGCTTGCAAGGTTTCCAGCGTAGCCTGCAGGGCATGCACCGTGATGGGCTTGCTGCGCATCGAACCGACCGTATCGACCAGAAAGGGAATGAATGCGACATGATCCAGGTGCGCATGCGTGACAAATATATGATCGATCCGAACCATTTCTTCGATGGTCAGACACCCTATACCCGTACCGGCATCGATCAGTACATCATCGTCGAGTAGCAAAGCTGTCGTTTGCTCACCACCGCCAATGCCGCCACTACATCCGAGAACTCTGAGTCTCAAAAAATTTGCCCCAATTCATCATTTGACCAATAACACCGGAATATTCGAGAGCTGCATGACCTTGTTGGTCACCGATCCCAGCAGCAAGCCCTGAATATTTCCTGCACCCCGGGGTCCCATGACGATCTGATCGTATTGTTTCTCCGATGCAAAACGCACGATCATTTCGGCTGGATCACCCACAGTAATATGATACTGGTATGCCGTTCCATTCTGATCGAGAAAATCACGGGCTTTTTGCAGGCATTTCAAGCCTTCCTCCTGATGATACTGCTTGATATCGGCCTGGTTGATAAACAAGGCCACGTTGCCATGCAACGGATATTGCACATTCAGCAAATGTAACTCTGGTTTTTCGCGGTACCAGTCCAGCAAGGGCAGGAAATCACTCACTGCCTTGAAAGCGTTTTCGGAACCATCGAAAGGCAACAGGATTTTTAACATGTCATTTCCCTACGTGTTGTAATGAATGGATTATTTCTTCGCCGACTCGTCATCAACCAAATCGACCACAGGCCGGATTTCCGGTTGCTTCCGCGCTGCCAGCATCTTTCCGGTGCCAATGACGAGCAACGCCAAAGCGGCTGGTGCCACCCAGTGCAGGTAACGAGCTTGCGTATCGACCCAGTCCTTGGTGACCACATCGGTAACCGCCATGTCACCCGCAATCCATCCCAGCAATCCGGCACCGATCATGATCGTCACCGGGAAACGGTCCATCATGCGCATGACCAACTGGCTACCCCAGACAATGATGGGGACGCTGATCACCAGCCCGAAAACGACCAAGCCAAGATCGTCTTTGGCTGCACCGGCGATGGCAATGACATTGTCGAGACTCATCACGGCATCGGCCACGATGATGGTCTTGATGGCGCCCAACAAGGTCGTGCTGGCATCGATTTCATGTTCTCCTTCGGATTCGGGTTGCAGCAATTTGACGCCAATCCAGATCAGCAAGGCTGCTCCAACCACTTTCAGGTAGGGTACGGCCAGCAGATTGAGCGCAAAGAAAATCAATACCACGCGCAACGCTATGGCACCTGCAACACCCCACATAATGCCGAGCTTGCGCTGCTGCTCAGGCAGACGCCGGCAAGCCAGGGCGATGACAACGGCGTTGTCCCCTCCCAGCACGATATCGATCGCAATAATTTGTACCACGGCAATCCAGAATTGCGGATTATCAAAATCCATGTGATTTTTCCTAACAGAAGTTGAACTCGATGAAATAAATGTGAATAAACTTTCTTACTATTGTTGAACGCCGATGAACTGTAAAAGTTCATCCTTTTGTTTCAATGTATCGTCGTAACCCAACTGAATCAAATCCCTGCAGAATGGTGCTTCGAACAGCACATAACTCAACAGCGTCGACCCATTGGGCCCCATGGCACCAATGGCACGATACAGATAGCGCATGATCCACGGCAGGGTATGTGCATACTTTTGTGCAATTTCGTTGATGCCCTCACTGGGTGCAATCATCATGGCATCGACAGGGCGCAGCGAAATGTTCTTTTCCTTGAAGGCTTCACGCGGAATCAGCTTGAGTGTCTCATTGATGCGCAGCAAACGCTCCAGATCGACATCCAGGCTATCCACGAAAATACTGTTCAGTGCATGTCCGGCGATCTGCGCAAATGGTGGATAGCTCGAGGAACTGACACGCTTGGGTTCGTCCGTAACCGGTTTACGCACACCAATGATCAATACTTTGTCGGCGCCAAGGTGCAGCGCGGGACTGATGGGTGCCAGCTGGCGCATGGAACCATCACCGAAATACTCACGATTGAGGCGCACGGCAGGGAAAATGAAAGGAATGGAAGATGAAGCCATCAGATGCTCCAGACCGATTTCCACCGGTATACCCAGTCGCTGGGCACGCTTCCAAGGCATGACTTCCCGCGCGGCCTGATAAAAGGTAACGGATTGACCAGAAGTATAGCCCCAAGCCGTCAAACCGAGTGCATGCAATGCACCGGTACGAATCCCATATTGAATGGACCGAAACGGAAAGCGGTCACGCAGCAGGGCCTCAAGCGGCGCGTTATCCAGCAGGGAAATCGCGTTATGTTTGCCATATTCACTGGATACCAGTGACAGCAGACAACGTAGTGTATTGTGCGTCACGCCCAGCAGATCCGAGCGATAGATCTGGTCGACATGAAAATTGGACCAGACCGACTCGAGCTGTTTGACACCCTCGGCAAAATCATTGGCCGATACGGCAATACTGGCGGCATTGATGGCGCCTGCCGAAGTGCCGCAGATAACCGGAAAAGGATTGCGAGTCTTGTCCGGCAACAACTCCACGATGGCCCGCAATACCCCAACCTGATAGGCTGCGCGCGCACCGCCTCCGGTGAGAACCAGCCCGACTTTAGGTACGACTAAATCTGAATTTTTTTCATGCACGGACTGCAAACTCAGCTTTCACCCTCTCCAGCGCATCGCGCAAGGTTTCTTCCGGCAGATTATTGAGGCTGTTTGACAGGATTCTAGCGGCCTGGCGAGCCGAATCCGGCAATGACTTACCATCCAGGCTGGCTACAAAAACGGCTGCAGCGCCCGTGGCATCCAGTAGACACTGACGTTCATTCATCAATATCTCCATTTCTTCACGTAACATGGAAACTTCTTGTCCTTTCAGTATAGTATTCGGCACTTATTCGTTCCTTATATGGGATTGATACAGTCTTTGACCTGTAAAGCAATATATCAGAACTATAATCTGCCTAAATTTTGAAACTCTGTGCTAATTGCCACCTTTTTCTGCTATTTTCGATGAATTCCATTCACAGTGAGTGAAGCATAACCATGAACACACCCAGCAGGACCACACTATACCCTGAAATTCAACCGCATCGTCAAGGCATGTTGACACTAGATTCCATCCACAC
Organism: Nitrosomonas sp.; assembly: GCA_024282035.1. GTDB lineage: Bacteria > Pseudomonadota > Gammaproteobacteria > Burkholderiales > Nitrosomonadaceae > Nitrosomonas. Next base: position 154,577 of record JAMWZR010000002.1, on the reverse strand, counting down.
CATGTACTGGGAAGAATCCGGTAATCCCGAAGGCATACCGGTCGTATTCTTACACGGCGGTCCCGGTGCAGGATCATCCCCGTCGCACCGGCGCTTTTTCGATCCGTCATCTTATCGCATTGTCATCTACGATCAAAGAGGCGCGGGACGATCCACGCCACTGGGTGAAACCCGTGACAACACCACCCCGCATCTGATTGCCGATCTGGAACTACTGCGACAGCATCTGGGTATCGAACGATGGCTGGTATTTGGCGGATCATGGGGTAGCACGCTGGCATTGGCTTATGCAGAGGCCCACCCGGAACGCTGCCAATACCTGATCCTGCGGGGTATTTTTCTGTGCCGCAAGACAGAAATCGACTGGTTTTTGTATGGACTACGCAACCTGTTCCCCGAGCCCTGGCGGGAACTGGTTGCGCCACTATCGCCTGCCGAGCGGGAAGATATTCTGGGCGCCTACCATCAGCGCCTGATGCATCCCGATCCAGCCATACACATGCCAGCAGCACGAGCATGGAGCACCTATGAGGGGTCGTGCTCGACTCTCTTGCCCAGTCCGGCGACAGTCAATTATTTTGCCAGCGATACCGTGGCACTGGGATTGGCGCGTATGGAAGCACATTACTTCATGCACAACATTTTTCTACCGGATAACGCACTGCTGGATAATGTGCACAAATTGCATGCCATTCCCGCTACCATCGTGCAAGGTCGGTATGACGCCGTTTGTCCGATCATCAGTGCAGACGACCTGCACCACGCCTGGCCACAAGCCGAGTACATCACCATCGACGACGCCGGTCACTCGGTCTGGGAGCCCGGCATACAAGCCGCTCTGATCCAAACCATGGAGCGACTGAAAACACGCCATCCCTCATCGTAAGTACCTGGGCTAGAGTCCTGTAAAAGCATTCAGACTTTCCCTAAAGATGCAGGCCGCACTCGGTTTTGGGTTTACCCAGCCAGCGGCCGCTTCGCCCTTCACCCTTGACCGTGCAATGCGTGCAGCCGATGGATGAATAGCCTTCATTGACCAAAGGATGAAACGGCAGCTTGTGCTCAAGGATATACGCATCCCGTTGCTCACGCGACACGTCGATCATCGGGTTGAACTTGATGATACCGCGACGCTCTTCAAATATTTTGAGTCCGGCACGATGATCGGTCTGCCAGTTCATCAGACTGGACACCCAGATATCGTAATTCGGCTTGATAGCTTCCAGCGGATTGATCTTGTTGATCGTACAGCAAAAATCCGGATCGCTTTCGTATAGCTTCTCCTTTTCGCTGTACTGATGCTGATATTCGTCCGCTTTCAGATCCTGCACCCGCAAATGATAGAGGCCGATCAGATAATCACGGTAAAGCAGTGTTTCCGGAAAATGAAAACCGGTATCGATAAAAAAAATAACCTGCTCGGGCCGGATACGCGAAATGATGTGAAGAAAATAGGCCGAGGTGGCGGCAAATGACGATGTCACCATGACTTTCTCAGGTGCAAAATCGGTGTACAGCTTGTGCAAACGGGCTTCAAAATCCAGTGGACGGTAGCGCTCATTCAACGCTTCTATTTCCTGCGCATTCAAACCAGCGCTATTGCTTGCATCGGGCGCGGACAATACAACTTCTGACATGACGAATACTCTTGCTTTAGAAAGCATTCATAGTACCACTTGTGCAGATTTTCCAGTGACATTCCAGTATTTCCCGAAACCTTAATGACAGTGTCACGATACTGACACGAGCCTGTCATTTTGGGTTGTTAGCATGACCGGGCATGAAACGAATCCGCATCGATTCGTCTCGTGCGAATCAACCCGGTGCTGAGGATCAGAGCAGAATCATGCCGAGATCAGCATGTACTAGGGATCATTCAAACATCATTGGAGATTACAAAATGAAAAAAACGTCATTGCTTCTCGTCATCGTTGCTCTGTGTTTCACCAGTATCCAAGCCATGGCTGCTTGTGCACCTCAAGTGCAAACAAAAGTCGTTGCTCCTCCGTATGACACCATGAATGCCATTCTGACCGCTGCCAAGCTCAATACCTTCAAAACCAAGCTGAACGCTGTCAAGGATCAACCTACCTACGCCACACTGCTGACAGAAGCCAATGCCACCGCAGCGCTGATCGCCAATGGCCGCATCGTGGTCACACTGCCTGATGGCACGGTAGTAGTCGATACCTCGAAAGGTGCAGGCAATACCTACAACAATTTCAAAGCCAAAACCATCAATGAAAACCACAACACCCGCATTTCGATTCTGGACAGCCAACTGTACGACTGCGGCGTAGGTGTGGAAACCAAACGCAGCACCACCGACAACACCATTGAAAGCTACGTCGCCAAACGTCTCGGCGATTATCTGGATAGCGCTGGCACAGTCAGAATCTCACACAAATAATAGCATCTGGTTCCAACCCGGATAAACTGGGTTCGATCAAACTCACGCAACCTCATCGAGACGGTTCTGTGAGTTTGATTTTTTCAGATACTGCACAAAACCACGTTGCCTTGCTTGCTCCCCGGTAAGGACTGTTTCTTCTCTCACCCGAACCGGAGATTTCCAAGGTATCCCCCGACTTCCATCATCCAGGCTATGCCCAGATGCACCAGCAAACCGCCCATGATGGAACGTGTTCGATAGGCCAGCACACCGAGAATCAATCCACCGGCAAAAGAGGAAATGCACTCGAGCACCGGTTTACCGAAGTGAATGCTGCAATAGAATGTAGCCATGGGTAGAATCGCTGCAACTCCGGCATAGCGAATGAAAGCGAATACCAGAAAACCGCGAAAAAATAGCTCTATCGTTAGGAAATCGACACCGTAACCCAGCTCATATAGTAATCGATACCCCCACGGATTATCCGTAACCAATGACATAAACGCCATTTGTTTCAGTCGCGGATAGGCGCTGAGAAAATCCGCCTGTGTACTGGCGAAAGCAATCAGCGGCAGCATACATGCCAGCATCTGCCAATAGGGTCGCCAAACCACACCATCCAGGGTTACGCCAAAGAAATTCTGCTGCGCGGGTAACCAGCGGTACAAAATCAATAGTGCGATCGTCACCACCAGAAATTTGAATGGTAAGACTGTCACCATCGTCAGATAACTCCCCCAATCCCCTGCGATCAGATTCTCCAGCGGATTGGGAATCATGACTTTGAGCGCAAACAATAACGGCGCAATCAGCAGCAACAGTGCAAAATCCCAGGACACGAATACGGGATGCCACTTGAAGCGAATCATGAGCAAGTACGGAACCACAAAAGCACTGCCGTAAATCAAACTCAATGCCATACCCTGCTGAAACCGTGACTCGAGCTGCGCAATCCAGACTCTTTCCAGCTGCAGCTGGTAATTGAGCGTTATCAAAACAGCCATCCATAGACAGCAAGCTGCAAGAAATCGCCGGTCGATGACAGCGAAGAATTCTCGTACATAGCGTAGAACATCCCTCATCGTTCACCCTGCTTCATCGGGTGATCCAGTTGCTCTGACATCCTGCTCCCAAGCCATTCCAAGTTTACAAATTCGATATTGAGCCATAAAAGACTGCTTTATTAATAACAGGATAGCGCTGACGATACGCTATGCTGGCCGCACTGAATAGCCAGTGCCGCATGCAAAACCACTTCATATGCGGTGAAGTTAAATGTGAAATTTTCAAACACTGCAATCGATACAAACGGAGGAGTCCATGAGTGTCTTTCTTGGTAGACAGCCAATTTTAGATCGGAATCATAATTTGGTAGCGTTCGAGTTGCTTTTCAGACAGGAAGAAGCTGAAGAATCGGCACGGGTTACCAATGATTTGTCGGCTTCGGCCAATGTCATCGTCAATGCTTATGGCAAATTCGGAATTCATAATGTACTGGGGCAACAGCGCGGTTTTATCAATGCCGACCCTGATCTCATCATGAGCGACATCATCAGCCTGCTACCCAATAAACATGTCGTACTGGAGGTCAAGGAATCCGCTTCCATCACGCCGGCTTTTCTGGAACGCTGTGCCAAACTCAAGCAAAAAGGCTATCAGTTCGCGCTGGACAATATCGTCTCGATCAATGACAAAGTCAAGCGCCTGTTGCCACTCGTCAGCGTCGTGAAGGTGGATGTACTCACACTGGACGAGAACGATCTGACCGCACTGGTGACGGAACTCAAACGCTGGCCGGTATTGCTGCTGGCACTCAAGGTCGAGAATGAGGATCAGGAATCACGTTGCAGGAAATTGGGATTTGAAATGTTCCAAGGCTATTACTTCGCCAAACCCGAAGTCATGTCGGTCAAACGCGCCGATCCTGGAAAAATGCATCTGATGAAACTGTCGTCACTGTTGATTAAGAATGGCCAGGATGACAGCAACATCCAGGCTATTGAGATGGAATTCAAACGCCAGCCCGGCTTGAGTTACAACCTGCTACGAATGGTAAATACGAGTGTCGATGGCTTACCGCAAAAAATCAACTCCATCCGGCATGCGATACAACTGATGGGCAGCAAGCAACTGCAAAAATGGATACAACTACTGCTGTATACATCAAGCCATACCGAGGATGACGTATCTGATTCCATCGCTCAGAATGCCGTCGCGAGAGGCAAGCTGATGGAACTCATCGCCACCATTGAACGCCCTTACGAAAAAAATTATCAGGAACGGGCATATATGGTCGGCATTCTATCCCAGCTGGATGAATTGCTTGGCATCGAAATGCAGCAAATCGTCGACAGGCTGGGTATTTCCGAAGACATGAGTCAGGCGCTTCTGGCCCGCCAGGGACGATTAGGGCAGGCGCTCAAACTAATCGAAGCCAAAGAGAAAGGTGAAATCCATTCCATTTACGCCATCCTGGATGAACTGGATTTTCTCAGCCTGCATGATCTGCTGGACTTTGAGACGCAAGCCATGTCTTGGGTGCAAGAAACTAGCGAAACGATCAACTAGACGAGTAAAACGCTGTTTGACAGGAGCAGCACAAAGACAATCCCGGGGATAAACCGGGCAGGCAAGTAACAGGCGTTACATTTTCGTCACGGGATTAAAGCTCGGCCGTTTTTTTCCGTTTGATAATGCTGACCGAATCATCACCATTAACGCGAACCAAGGATATTCCATGAATTCGACCGCATTTCACGAAATTGACGAACGCACCAACCTGACATCCAACAACAAATTCGAATTGTTGCTGTTCCGATTGGGTGAAGCGCCGGGCAATGGCCACAGGGAGCTATTTGGCATCAACGTGTTCAAGATTCGTGAAATACTGGTCATGCCAACCATCACCGCAATCGCCAATGCCCCACCCAACATACTGGGCGTAGCCAATATCCGCGGACAGGTGATCACAGTCATCGATCTTCCCAGAATCGTCGGTTGTACCCCCAGAAAAGGAACACCTATTTTGCTGGTTACCGAATACGCTCGTTCGACGCAAGCTTTTGCCATTGAGGAAGTCAACGAGATAGCACGACTGGACTGGAATCAGGTTATTGCAGCCGACAACAGCGGTGGCAACCTGATCACCAGTATCGCCCGCCTCGATGGTGACACGGAAAATTCCCGACTGGCACAGGTACTCGATGTCGAGCAGATTCTGCGTGATGTGCTGCCTGGTTCATCCGAGGAAACGACCCCCGATCAGAATAGTCCGAAGATCAATCTCCCATCTGGAACGGTTGTTCTGGCTGCAGATGATTCACCACTGGCACGCACGATGATCGAAAGTGGACTGAATGCGTTGAATGTACCCTTCATCATGACCAAGACCGGAATGGAAGCCTGGACTAAGATTCAGTCGATTTCCGATGCTGCAGTTGCCGAAGGCAAGACGATCCACGACAAAGTGGCTCTGGTGCTAACCGACCTGGAAATGCCCGAGATGGATGGTTTTACACTGACACGCAATATCAAGAACGATCAGCGCTTTAAGTCGATTCCGGTTGTCATACATTCCTCACTTACCGGCGAAGCCAATGAAAATCATGTGAGATCGGTTGGCGCCGATGCCTATGTAGCCAAGTTCGCCGCAGAAGAACTGGCACAGGCTATGCGCAGGGTTCTTGCTTAACGCAGCACCGGAAGAAGTTGCACTCAATGCATTAATCCAGCCATTCAACCGGGAAATGAATGTTTCCCGGTTCCACTTGCAAGTCATTGGCTGAATTACCCATCCTGCGAAACCCGGTGATAAATCGCTTCCATCACCGCATTGTTGTATTCCTGCACAATGACCTGTGATTGAAACAAAGCCTTCAATTCAACCAGCGTAATGGCAATCAGCAAAACCGCTCCGAGCAGCGTCACCCCCAGCATCAGCAATATTACACCACACAAAAACACACCCAGATTGAGGCTTCCACGCAGCCACTTGCCCAAGTAAAAATGATGCAGTCCGGCAATAAACAGATAATTCAGCGTAGCGTACGTGTCCGGATCCTTCAGTTCCTTTTCCGTTTGGGTAAAAAAAAGCAAACGTTGTTCATCTGGCAACGCACGCACCAGTTTGCGGATACGCTCTTCATCCTGCTGCACTCTCTCTTCCGTTTTCATCATGTGACGAACCCTATGCCCAAAATCAGCGGGCCAGTGTGATGATGACAGCTTCTCGCCTCCAGAACAGCATGAACCGCTTCTGCTCGACAAACTGGAACACCAGTGTCCAGCCATCTGCCGCTTCCTTGTTCAGGGTCGTCTCCAGTCGCTTGACCGGTATGCCCGATGCACCGAGAAGAATCGTTCCCAGTCCACCCTCCGTCACATACAACACCTTGTATTCCTTATAGGCCATATCATTCTCCAGTTATTGGGCTCAGTTTAAAAGTTATAGCCAGAATCCGAATTCTATGCAATAGCAAGGCGACCTAGTCGGATCAATCGACTCACTGTTTGCACTTACACCGGTACGACTTTCCTGCGATAGGCAAGCATGGTCATCATGAAGATGCATATAACCGCCATGGCCACCGGAAACAACGCGGTGGTCACCGAAACATTCTCCAGCGCCAGCATCACCAGCACATTACGCAACGTAAACAACGCAAAAAACTGGATCGATTCGGAATAGGGAAACTGGTAAGCCTTTCTGATGGTAGGACCAAAACCAGCCACATCGATGGCAGTCAACAACACCACCGCCCACAATGGATCGGAAGTCCAGTACCACAATGGTAAGGACAATAGTGCTGAAACAAAAAACAGCCAATCCATTCGCGTGATGGTTATAGCTGCACGCTTCTGGTAAGCCAGATAAGCGATGAAAAAAGTGATACCCGCCGACACGCCGATCGGCCATGTTCCCGCTCCCCCGTTATCTTCCAGCTGCGCCAGGAAAATAAGCAGCGTGGTTACCGCCCAGATCACCCATGAAAAGAAATGGGGTCTGATGGATCCACGAAAAATTTCCCGGATATAGGGAATGAACGCAGCCAAAGTAATCGCAATGGCAAAAAAGCTGAGCGTTTCTTTGTATGACATGTCTTTTGGGTAAGCTTCATAAAAAAGGAAAGCGTATGAGAGTATGTTGTCTCCGATTGGTTCAGTCTGACAGCAAATTTACTGCTGCTTATCATACTGACCTAGTCGCAGCCCCAAATTTGGCGAAATCCTACTCCCAGATCACCATCTTGAAGCGTTCCTTGACAATGCCAAAGTAATTGCATTTCCAGTCACTTTGCGCAAAAAAATCGAGGTGATGCCAGTGGTCTTTCTGTTTCAGGATACGAGCCGCAGCATCATCCCAGTCCATGGCGGCGAATCTCGGTTCCAGTTCCTGCTTGCGATCGTCGACCTCGGCATAATCGAAACCGTCATATTCCCAATGTAACACCTCGAATACGTTACCGTCGCGGTCGGCATAGTCGATACTCAAATCGAGTCCCCATTTCGGACGGATACGGATGATTTTGTAAATCAGCGGATTTGCTCTCGCCCAGTATTCCAATTGTTGCAACGCTGTTCCGGCATAGCCTTTACGTTCAAACAGCAGGCTATGATTCAATACCGCACCTTCGACCCGCTCGCCTTGCGTAAACCACGGTGCCTTTACGGCATGTCGGTGTTCCCGATGTGAGTGTGCCTGTGCGTGGTTGGCTGCAGCGTAACGCTGTTCGAGATCGGTCAGATCGTATCCATTCTGATCAAACAGCGCCAGATCGCGCGCCAAGGGTGTGCTCGCGGTCTCCAAGGGGCATTCCCAGTAACCGTTGGGATTGAATTGATGATCGGTTAACTCAAGGTAACTCATGGACAAAAATTCTTGGAATAAAGAGGTTAAAAATAAACGAGCAGATTGTGACAGGCCAAATCAAAAAAAGCTACGAATCAGCACCAGGCTCGGCAGCTAAGCACCATGACGAGGTTTTCCATACAATACCCGCAACTCATTCTTGACTTGCTCTAGCATCTCGCGCTGATGAACGGGCAAATGCTTCCCTGCACGGTTGATATACAAATTCAGCATCGCCATCGCCGACACAAACGGCTCCGATTTGCGCCGCTCGCTACTGTCGGCGGAATGCTTCAGCGACAGTGCAATTTTGTGCGGATCGCTCCAGGTGAACAAACCGGGTTCGAGATCCAAGGCGTTGCTGGTTTCAGTGACATGTTGCGACCAATGCGGTGGCGGTTTTCGAATCATGCTATTGATATGAGACATTTGATCAGTAGTTCAGTGCGCAATCATAATGGACCTGACTCAGATTGTGGAAACGAGTTTATCCAAGTAATGCATAGCTCGCTCTTCGTCGATTTTCCCGCCAAAGGGCACTGTCCCCAATAATGGACAATCCAACCGCTGCTCCAATGTCACCCTATTTTCCTGCAACGCCAACATTTCCGGATCGATGCAATTTGCAACCCAGCCTGCCAACGGCAAACCAGTCGAGTGTATTGCCTGTGCAGTCAGCAGTGCGTGATTCAGGCACCCCAGGCGCATGCCTACCACCAAAATGACTGGTAAATTTAGTGCACATGCCAGGTCTGCACCAGTCTGCTGCGGTCCGATCGGCACCAGAAAACCCCCAGCACCTTCGACAATGATCACATCCGCCAAGTTGCAGAGATGTTGATAGGCCTGTCGTATCACGGTCAGATCGATTTCGACGCCGGCTTGTTGCGCGGCGATATGGGGAGAAACTGGAGGATCGAAGGCATAGGGATTGATCCATTCATGAGGTGCATTGACGTTACTTGCGGCGGTCAGTTGCTCCACATCCTGCCATCGACCATGCTCACTGCCCGCTACAACCGGTTTCATGCCCACGACTTTCCGGCCTTGCGCACCCAGACTCCGGAGTAAGGCGCAACTGACGGTGGTTTTGCCGACTCCGGTGTCGGTTCCGGTTACAAAGTAACCTTTAGCCATCCCTGCACTCCATATTGCCGTTCCTGTTTACAGGCATTTTAACGAATACGGGCATACCGCTGCCTGAGCTCACTGTCGGTTTGACCGTATGCCTCGGCGTGATAGCGGTGGCGATCTCGTTTGGTGTGCCCGTCATTGTTCAATGCAACCTGCAACCGGTTTGCGTAATCAGCCGTGAACTCGAGATTGAAATGCCGGTATATGTTCTGGATCATGCCAATCGGATCATTGACGAATGCGTCGTAGTGCACATCGACGATCCGTTCCTGGCCGATCTGCTTGCGTGTCTCCACACTGTTTTGGTGCAATTGCAGCAACATGCTGACATTGATTTCGGCCATACGCGGCAGATCCACTGCATCAGTTGCCATCCGCTGTATCGAACTGATCAGACTGTTCGCACTCGTCAGTGCCGCAGCGGGATCACGATGGGTTTGCACGATCATCGCATCGGGTATCGCTGCCAACAGAGCATCAAGACAACCGGTATGTGCAGGGGCTTTCAGAGTCAGGCGTGCCTGCGGCGTCTGGGACTGCAACCACAATAAATGCTCGCGATAAATCCGGTAAGCATGGGTTTTATCCCGGGCCAACCACCAGTCGAGATAGGTATAAACCGGACTCATCACCCAGAACGACAGACTTACCATCGTGGTATCCAGCAGCAACATGCACTCCTCGACAGCATCGGCGGAAGTAACATGCATCGTATCGAGATGCCCAGCCAGCCAGTGAATCATGCCGATCTCACGCTGTGTCTGTTGTCTGCGATGGTCATGACCCAGTGCAGGAAAAGGCCGCTGCAGTTCCCACAGCATGGGCGCCCTGGCAGCAGGATCCAACGCCAGCAGCCGATGCAAGAACGTCGTTCCCGATCGTGGCAAGCCGATAACAATCAGCGGCGGTAACAGCACGCCTGCAAAACGCTGCGGTGCAGCGCTGCGCCAGTAAACCCACAACAGGCGATTGCATAAAATGCGCACGATCATTTGTTGCAACGCAATTCGTCCCAGCAGGGTCGGCTTCACATCATGCTCGATTGATGCACACAGCACGGCCAGTCCCTGGTTAAAATCCTCATCGGGTAAGAAATCAATCAATCCAGTCAGCCGAGTTGCTTTAGTCAGCAATTCCTCGGGTTCAAGCGACGGAAAAGGACGCCCCCCGAACAAATACCGACCCACGGCATTCATCGAGCGGACCGGCCATGGCAGCTGCCTCATGGTGGCAAACCCAGTTGCCGGCGCGTTTCCGGCGTCAGGATGGACCGTGGATCATGTGGCTTCCATGCATGGCCGTATACCACTTCAAATGTCGCAGGCAACTTGCCATCACGACGCAGAGTTTCATAGGCATCGATAACCTGCTGCCACTGTTTTTTCCCCATCAAACCGCGGCGACGCGTTTGCGTGACATTATGTGCGCCAATCGCCTTCAGGTCGCGCATCACACTGATCACATCGTCATAAGTCAGCGTAATGTATTCCATGTCCATCACCGGTGTAGAAAAACGGTTATTGAGCAACAGATCGCCGATGTCGTGCATGTCGACAAAACGATTGACATGGCTATAACGATCGATCGATGCAAAGGATTGACGCAATTCCTTCAGCGTATCCGGACCAAAAGTGCTAAACATGAGTAAACCATCAGTTCGCAAAATCCGGTGCATTTCAGCAAAGGTATGCTGCAGATCATTGCACCATTGCAACGCCAGATTCGACCAGATCAAGCCGACACTTTCATTGCCGAACGGCAGTTGCTCGATGTCGGCGCACACATAATCCGTATGCTGTTGCAGCGGTAGCATGCGCTGCCACCAGGTCGTGTTGGGACGTGCCTGCATCAGCATCGCCCGAGCTAGATCGACCGCAATCAAGCGGCTCTGCGGATAACGTCTGGCCAATTGCTGTGTGCCATAACCAGTGCCACTGCCTGCATCGAGGATGACATCGGGACGATATTTGATGTATTCCAGGCGCGCCTGCATGCGATTGCTGATTTCGCGCTGCAGAACGGCAGCCTGGTCATAACTGCCGGCCGCACGATCAAATGCCAGTCGCAGTTGCTTTTTATCGAGTAATTGTTCGGAATGCATTGAGGTGCGCTACAAATGTTTCAGGATAAGACAAAAAAGGGGCATGTCCACAGTGGGCAAACATGACGCGCTGCGATTGCGGCAATTGCTGATGCATCCAGTCGGCTGAAGCCGGGTGTGTGATGACATCGTTTTCTCCGTGCATCAGCAATACCGGTTGCTGGATTTGACCAAAGAATTCCCGCAAATCGCTGTGCTGCAGAATCTTTAATCCCTTTTCCAGCGCATCGGGATCGGGTTCGGCGCGCTGAAAAAACTGTTTGCGCAAACGCGACAGAATCTTGCTGGCATCGCGATCGCCATTCATCTGCAACGTCATAAAACGATTGATCGTAGTAGCATAGTTCAGTTTCAGATTCTCCAGAAACAATTGCAACAGCTTGTGCTCCATACCCCATTGCCAGTCGTCGCGACGTGCAAAACACGGTGTGGTGGAAATCAGCACTAGGCTCTCCACGCGCTGCGGTTCCCGCAATGCCAGTTGCATGGCGATTTGCCCTCCCAGTGACCAGCCGCCGAGCATACAGCGTTGCGGCAACAATTCCGCAATCAGTTCGGTCAATTGCTCCAGCGATCCAGGCTCACAGCCCGGACTCAGACCGTGCCCGGGTAGATCGATCAGATGCAGACGAAACTGCTGCGCTAGCGCCTCACGAACACAATCCCAGATACCACCATGCATTGCCCAGCCATGTAGCAATACCAGATCGGGACCTTGCCCGTGAATGTCGACATGCACTTTGTTCATGAGTGCTATGCCAGTTCATTCAACGCTTCTGTCAGTCGCACCATATCCTGTTGCTGATGCGTGGCAGATAACGAAATACGCAATCGCGCCGTGCCTTGCGGAACAGTCGGCGGCCGAATCGCCGGCACCAGGATGCCGCGTTCGCGCAGTGCCAGACTGATGCGTACCGCTTCAGTACTGTCGCCGATCAGCAATGGCTGAATGGGCGTGGTGGAAGGTAGTAACTTCCACGGTAAATTGTGCGTAGCCTGTTGCAGCCAGGTGATATTTTGCATCAGCGCATCGCGCCGCCACTGATCCTGCTCGATCAATCTAAGACTGGTCAGCAGTGCATGCGACAACAGGGATGGCGTTGCCGTAGTGTAAATATAGCTGCGCGCCGACTGTATTAGGGTTTCAATGATTTCCGGCTGTGCTGCGACAAAAGCACCAAACACGCCAGCGGCTTTGCCCAGCGTGGCCATGTAGATCACGTGCGGCGAACGAACTGGATCATGCTGCGCCGCATTCAGGCTACCCCTGCCCTGTTGTCCCAATACACCAAAACCATGCGCATCATCCAGTAACAGCCAGGCCTGATGACGCTCGCACAGGGCGATAAGTTCGGCAATCGGCGCAACGTCACCTTCCATGCTGAACATGGCATCGGAAATCACCAGCTTGCGCCGTGCCGGTGTTTCTGCCAGACGCCGCTCGAGTGTGACCAAGTCGAGATGGGGATAACGGATGAACCGGGCTCGAGACAACAAAGCGGCGTCATTCAGGGAAGCGTGATTCAGCTTGTCGGCAAAAATGGCATCCTCGCGTCCAGTCAGCGCAGTAACGATACCGATATTGGCCATATAGCCCGTCGAAAACAGCAACGCGCGTGGGAAGCTCGTGAATGCAGCGACCGCTTCCTCAACGGCATGGTGTGCAGCAGAGTGACCATTAATCAGATGTGAGGCACCGGCACCGATACCATAAAGCTGTGCGCCCTCGCATGCTGCTTGTACTAACTCCGGATGATTTGCCAGACCCAGATAATCATTGCTGGAAAAAGCCAAATAGTCGCGGCCATCAATCGCAATATGCGTTGCCTGCGGACTGTCAATAATTTGCCGCACACGCCGCAAACCCTTTTGTTCGCGTGCATGTAATTGTTCAACCAGATCAGAAAACATCTAGGTTAGTGCGTGTAACCCCAGTTTTTCCAGCAGAACCCGATCACGATCGGTTTCCGGATTGCCCGTGGTCAATAACTTGTCGCCATAAAAAATGGAATTCGCACCGGCCAGAAAGCACAACGCCTGCACGGCATCGGACATTTCCTGCCGTCCGGCTGACAGACGCACCATGGCCTTCGGCATGGTGATCCGTGCTGCCGCGATGGTACGGACGAATTCGAGCGGATCCAGTGCCGCGGTACCGTATAGCGGCGTTCCTTCCACCTGTACCAGATGATTGATGGGTACCGATTCCGGATAGGGATTCAGATTGGCCAGTTGCGCAATCAATCCGGCGCGCGAACGTCGAGTCTCCCCCATGCCCACGATACCGCCACAGCAGACATTGATGCCTGCCTGACGGACTTCCTGCAACGTATCGAGTCGATCCTCGTACTGGCGTGTCGTGATGATTTCCTCGTAATATTCCGGTGCAGTATCGAGATTGTGATTATAGTAATCCAGCCCAGCGTCTTTCAGCTGTTGTGCCTGTCCCGATTTCAACAGACCAAGTGTCGCACAGGTCTCCATTCCCAGCGATTTCACGGCACGAACCATTTCAGTCATCTTTTCGATGTCTCTCTGTTTCGGACCCCGCCATGCTGCTCCCATGCAGAACCGTGAAGCTCCCTTGGACTTGGCTGCGGCCGCTGCTGTCAGCACTTCATCCACTGACAGCATGTCCTGATTCTCGACACCCGTATGATAGCGCGCTGCCTGCGGGCAGTAACCGCAATCCTCCGGGCATCCACCAGTTTTCACCGAAATCAGGGTGGACAATTGCACACCGTTCGGATCGTGAAACTGCCGGTGTACTTCCTGTGCACGAAAAAGCAAATCGTTGAAGGGCATATTCAATAGCGCTTCGACGTCTGCCACATGCCACCGTGTGGCATCCTGATTCTGTGCAGTAAGGTTATCTGTATTGCCAATCGTTTCACTGTCTGCTGTAAGAGAATTCCAATTCATGCCGTATTTACCTGTCATTCTGTTTAGATGAAACCGGTTTGTTTCTACAAGCCGTTTTTCCGGATGATCAAGGATTCAATTCACGCTGTCAAATTTCCGCTCCTCAATGTCGCCGCAAGGTCTGAATAACATGCTCTTTTCCAATCAGAAAAATTGTATTTTATGCGATAGCATCAGTACTGAAGATTTTTGTGAACCTTGCACTGCACACTTACCTTGGCTATCGCAGCAACACTGTCCTGTCTGCTTGTGGCCGACTCCCGATGGTCAGATATGCGGCCCCTGCTTGCAAAAACCACCTGCTTATACACGTACCGTCGCTGCTTTGTCTTATGCCTTTCCTGTTGATGCGCTAATTCAAGCATTGAAATATCAGGCCAACCTTGCCATGGCACCCATACTCGCCCGATTGATCATCAAAAAACTACATAACACACCATACAAACCAGATATTTTGATACCTATGCCACTGCATCCTGCACGCTTGTGCGAGCGTGGCTTCAATCAAGCCATGGAATTGGGTCGTGTCATTTCGGGGCAAATGAACATACCCATTCTGGCCAATGGTTGTCAGCGCATCCAAAATACTCCCCCTCAAGCCGGGTTGCCCTGGAATGCAAGGCGCAGCAATATTCGCAATGCTTTTGAATGTACAATAGCACTTTCCGGCAAGCATGTTGCCGTCGTGGATGATGTCATGACAACCGGAACAACTCTCAACGAGCTGGCTATCATTCTCCGCAGACAGGGTGCAACCGAGGTCAGTAACTGGATCGTCGCACGAACTTTGCCGGAAACCAGCCTGTTGGACCCTTCACATTGATTGATTAAATTTTTTAGCGGCACATGTTTCATATTATCCTGCATCAACCCGAAATTCCGCCCAACACCGGCAATGTCATTCGGCTTTGTGCCAATACCGGCATGCAGCTACATCTTGTCAAGCCCTTGGGATTTCCGCTCCAGGACAAGCAGATGATCCGGGCCGGACTCGATTATCACGAATTCGCCCGAATGAAAGTACACGATAGCTGGTCTGACTGTCGACAGAATTTTCAGGGACATCGCATGTTCGCCATCACAACCAAGGGGCAACAACGATACGACGAAGTTCAATTTGTAGCGGGTGATGTTTTTTTGTTTGGCTCGGAAAGTTGTGGCTTACCCTTGGCTGTTCTGGAATCCATTCCGGAAAACCACCGCCTCCGTATTCCCATGGTGGCTGCCAGCCGCAGCTTGAATTTATCCAATGCCGTGGCGATCATGACCTATGAAGCTTGGCGCCAGAACAACTTTCTGAACGGTAAATAATTTATAGATTACTGAATATTGAGATTTTCGCTCAGGATACGGGGCGTTACGAAAATGAGCAGCTCGCGCTTGTTGTCGACCTTGGTGGTATTGCGAAAAACATGTCCCAGCACGGGAATGTTTCCAAGCAACGGCACTTTGTTGACGACCTCATTCTCTGTTCGATCAAAAATTCCGCCGATGACCACCGTACCGCCATTTTCTACTAGAATCTTGGTCGTCACCTGTTTGGTGTTGATGGGTGGCGGCAAGAACTGGTTGATCGGTGTGCCAATCTTGTCCTGATTGACGTTCAACTCCATATCGATCTGACCATTGTAGGTAATCAACGGTTTGACTTTGAGGCGCAGAGTGGCATCCATAAAACGGATACTGGTAGCACCGCTGCTGGTGGCCTGTTGGTAGGGTATACGATCACCCTGTTCGATAATGGCTTCAATCCCATGCGCGGTGACTACACGCGGACTGGCGATGATTCTGCCTTTCTGATCGGTTTCCAGTGCAGACAACTCCAAGTTGATCAACCGATTATTATTGAACTTCAGCAAACTCAATCCCAGTGCGGCAGGTCCGCCGAGAAGTCCAGTTGCCGCTGCTGCCGGCAAGTTGACATTCAGGTTATTTGATCCACCTGCAGAACCTCCTGCAGCCAGTGCGCTTGAATCCGCCAGATTACCCGAAATACCAAGCCCTTGACTCCCCAGATTCGTTGAGTTCTGAACGCCAAAACGTGCACCCAGGTTGCGGCTGAACGACTCCGTGGCTTCGACGATACGAGCCTCAATCATGACTTGTCTTTCAAAAACGTCGAGTTGTTCGATACGTTTTCTGATTTCGTTGATACGCACCGGAATATCCGAAACCGTAATGGTATTACTGATTTCATCCAGGCTGATGGTGCCGCGTTTGCTGAGCATGCCGTCAAACGATATTGAATTGACCCGCCGATGATTGAGGTGGAAGATTTCCGAACGGATGGGCTCCATTTCAGATATCTGTAGTTGTGCCTCCAGATCAAGCAGCTCACGGTCAGCCATTTCCTTATGGGGCGCCACAAAAATGACATTGCCGGTCTTGCGTTTGTCCAGTCCCTGCACTTGCAGCACAATATCGAGCGCCTGATCCCAGGGCACGTCCTTGAGCCGCAATGTGAGATTTCCTTTGACAGAATCACTTGCAATGATATTCAGGTTGGTGAAGTCGGCTATGACCTGAAGGATGGCACGCACTTCCACATCCTGAAAATTGAGCGATAGTCGTTCGCCGGTATAGCCACCACTTACCCGCTTACGCTTGGCCGACTCCTCTTCATCCTCGGATAATGCACGAACTTCAAGCACAAACTGTGAACCGGATTGTCTGGCAGAGTGTTCCCAGCGGCCATGTGTCTTGATTACCATACGTACGTTGTCGCCCTTCTTAGATGTCTCGATGATTTGCATGGGTGTTGCAAAATCAATCACGTCCAAACGGCGTTTTAAGCTACTAGGCAAGGAAGTATCAACGAAATCCACAAAAATTTGATCCCCCTGCTGTTTGACATCGACACTAGCATTGGTTTTAGTCATATCGACAATGATACGCCCCTCACCATTGGTTCCACGTCTGAAATCAATATCACGCAGGATATTGGTCTGCTTGTTCCCTGAATTCTCTGCAAATCGGACGACTGTACTTGTGGCCTGGTTCTCGGCAACGGTTACAAGCTTGATCAACAACAAGTTGTCTTTGGCCCTGATTTCGTGCTTCATCAGTTTCGATGAATTCAGAACCAAACGAGTCCGGTCACTTACCTGAACAACATTGATACTGCGTAAATCACCCTCGGCAGTTTCCTGAATATTTCTACCCAATCCGTTGATGACATTGTATAGATCGAAATATATTCGGAATGGATTGCTTAAAGATATACCGGCTGGAAGAGTTTGAAGGGGTTGATCCAAAGTGATCTTGACAACCACTTCCCCATTTTGAATATTGGATACTTCAAGAGACTGAATACTATTGTGAGGTTGTTCCGTCAACTGAACTTGCTCAGCTAAAACCGTGGTAAAAAAAGAAACTAACAGTAGTGCTATTCCCAACCGCCGGATATTTTTATTCATTCTCGATAGTTGTTTACTCGAAGTCTAGTTTTTCAACATGAGTGTACTCACCCTCTCTATCCACTCATTCGCCCCACCCTGCACAATCTCGATTAATTCAACTTCTGAATCAGAGATTGTATCAATCCTTCCAAAATTCTGTCCCAGATAATTACCAGTATTAACCCGGTATAGCGTACCGTCTGGAGATTTAATCAATGCATAAATTTTATTGTCTTGCTGCAGCGTTCCAACCATGGAAAGACTTTCCAATGTGTACGCTTCAAGTGCTTCCTTGCGGCGATTCAAATCAGGTTTTATGCCATTTCCCGCACTGTTTGCTTGATCCGTTTTTCTTGGTGAAAACGGATTGGGTGTATCAAAAGCCTGATATGTAAAATGTTGATAAAATTTAACTTCCGGCACTGGCTCAACTTTGCCTTGCAACCCCCTACCCGCATCAACTATGAATGACTCCAAGTCACCATAATCGTTTTGACTACAAGCAGTCATCGTTATAAAAAAGACAGTTAGCAATGCCAGTGCAAGTTTTTTGTGAATCATAATTTATTTTCCTTTGTTTTGCCTAGTTATTTCTTCATCATCCAGGTACCGAAACGTCTTGGCGGTTGCATCCAGAACCAATTTCCCATCATTTCCGTGAGTTATACTGATATTGTTTAATGTGACGATGCGTGGTAATTGTGCAACATCACTCGCAAATGCCCCAAAATCATGATATCCACCCACTACTCGCAACGAGATAGGCAATTCTGCATAGAAAGCATTGATTGTTTCCTGAGCAGCAGGTTTAAATAATTCAAACTGCAAACCACGCCCCAGGCCCGCCTGATTGATATCAACCAACAAGGCTTCCATTTCAGATTTATCCGGGAGTTGTCTCAATAAAGCACTCAAGGATTGCTCGATTTCCTTAAGTTGTTGCCTTAATTCAGGCAAGTTCACTGCGCTCCTTTTCTTGACCAGATAACTATTCTTCAATGTTTCTTCTTGCGCTTCAGCGGCCTCTAAAGCCACCATTTGATCTTTGACAATCAGGAAGTAACTGGCCACGACGATAGCCAGGAATATTATTATCAATGCACCGGCCTTGAATGGAACAGGCCAGTTACCTGCATTATTCACATCAAGTTGACGCAATTCGGTAAGGAAGTTCATAGGACACCAGCCTCTTGCAAGTTGGTCAAAAAAGCGAAGGACAAGACAGTAAGTTCAAGCTGTTCGCTTGAGCCTTACTTTCATATTGAATTCGTTCTGCCGCGTGTTATTGACAGTTATCGCCTTAATTTCAATTAACAAAGCAGACTGCAACCACGGTGAGGATTCTAGATTACGCATCAATGTTGAAACCCAGGCATTGGATTGAGCGTAACCAATCAGATTGATATCATCGTCGACCTGTTTCACACTTTGCAGGTAGACCCCATCAGGTAATAGCCTGACAAGTTGATCCAGTAAATGTACTACTTCTGATCTACTATTCTGAAGTAATTCAACAGTTTCTTTACGAGACAACAATTCTTTTGTACGTGCCTTGATGTCCTTGATTTCTGCAATTTCCTTGTCCAATGCTGCAATTCGACTATTTAGAAACTCATTCCGGCTGTTTTGGTACTCAATTTCACCCGCAACCAGTGAATAAATTCCCCAGACAAAGAAACCTGCAATAACAGAAACCAGGCCTGCAAATACAGCCATCTGCTGCTGCCTCAGTTTACGTTTTAATTCACGGTGTGGTAATAGATTAATTCGTATCATGATGGGTCAAAGCTGCGTAGCGCCAAACCACACGCAATTAGCAAGGAAGGAGCGTCCAAATTGAGTTGTCGCGGAATGATACGACTTGATAATTCCATACTCTGAAATGGATTCACGATCATGGTACTGACATGCGTTCGTGATGCGATGATCTCACTCAATCCTGGAATTACGGCACTCCCACCGGCGATGAAAATATAATTCACCTCTGTATATTGTGTAGAAGTGTAAAAAAACTGAATTGCCCGCATCACTTCTATCGCCAGTGTTTCACAGAACGGTTGCAGCACATCGTTTTTATAATTCGATGGCAACCCTCCGTTCTTTTTGGCAATTTCAGAATCCTCAATTGTCAAATTGAACTGGTTACTGATTTCTTGGGTAAGTTGGTTACCTCCGAAGGGCTGGTCGCGCGTATACACCGATTCACCATTGTGCAAAACATTGACTTTCATTACTGTTGCACCAATGTCCACCAGTGCAATTACCTGATTTTTACCGTTATCGGGCAACTGATTCAACGTCATTTCAAATGCAGCTTGTGCTGCATAGGGCTCGACATCCACAACAATGGCTTTAAGACCTGCTGTCAACGCAACTGCAACTCGATCTTCCACTTTCTCTTTACGTGACACTGCAATCAATACCTCTACTTCTTCCGGACTATCTGGGAGCGTTTTAACCACCTGGAAATCCAGATCCACTTCATCCAGTGGAAAGGGTATATACTGGCTGGCCTCATTTTCAACCTGAAATGCCATATCATCTTCATGCTGGCCTGCAGGAACGGTAATTCGCTTTGTAATAACATCAGTGGCGGGTAATGCCAGTGCAACGTTCTTGCGTCGAGTTCCCATGCGCTTCCAGCCACGGTGAATAGATTCACCAACAGCCTGCAGATTGACGATAGCGCCATCTTGCATGGCATCATAGGGCATGGATTCAATGACATATCTCTCGATGCGATAACCCTGGTTTCCTCTGCCAACTTTCGATAGCTCGACTATCTTCACAGAAGATGAGCTGATATCTATGCCGATCAGAGGCGGCGATTTCATCTTGAGGAAATCCAAATCAATGGCAAAATTTTCCTTGTACATTGGCTTATTAGAAGCGATACTCGTAATGTAAAATCATGTGCACCAAAAAAGTTTTAACCTGGTTTCTCAATCTTTAAGGCAAAACGTACTTTATCGATTTTGCAACTTGGGTAAATTCTGACAGAATTCCCGATGTTCCGAAGCTTGGAAAAACGATACTTATTACCCTCTAAATTAATAACATTTGCATCACTTAATCATTCTTAGTTCATGTTAGCTCGCTGGTTGTATTACTGTTTCTTTGCAGTTTCTGCACTTGGTCTAATTGGTATCCTACTTGCTGGTTTTGCTGCACTGGTCATTTATTCCAGTCTGCCATCGCTGGATGCTCTAACGGACTACCGTCCTAAAATCCCATTGCGGGTGTACAGCAACGAAGGTTTACTTATTGGAGAATTCGGCGCTGAACGTCGAAATGTCGTCAAAATTTCCGAAGTACCCCTACATCTCAAGCAAGCCATTCTCGCTGCCGAGGATGATCGCTTTTATGAGCATGGAGGCGTTGATTTCATGGGTGTGTTGCGTGCGGCCTACTCCAATTTCTCTGCTGGATCGGTGCGCCAGGGTGCCAGCACCATTACCATGCAGGTTGCGCGAAATTTTTTTCTAACACGAGAAAAAACGATTACCCGTAAATTGAGCGAAGCACTTCTCGCCTACAAAATTGAAAGCAATTTGAGTAAAGATAACATTCTGGAACTGTACATCAATCAAATTTACCTGGGCCAACGCAGCTATGGCTTTGCTGCAGCCGCCCAAACCTACTTCGGCAAGTCCCTGCAAGAAATCAATATCGCCGAAGCTGCCATGCTGGCTGGACTACCTAAGGCTCCCTCGACCTATAATCCCATCAGCAATCCAAAGCGCGCCAAAAGCAGACAAGTATATGTATTAGGCCGCCTGCACAAGCTCAACCAGATAAGCGATGAGGAATTTGCCGCTTTGGAAAATCAGCCTGTTCCGGTAAAGAGACAAACCACCAATGTGACCATGCCGGCGGAATATGTTGCTGAAATGGTTCGGCAGGTTATTTTTGAACGCTATCAAGAGGATGCCTACAGTAAAGGAATCAAGGTATATACGACAATCCGCCAACAAGATCAGCAGATTGCCTACCAAGCACTTCGTAAGAATGTCATCGAGTATGACAGACGTCACGGTTATCGCGGTCCCGAAAAGCAGATAGATTTGAGGAAATACGGCAATAGCCCCGAAAGAGCACTCGATGATGCCCTAGATGAAATTGGCGATAGTGAAGATATGCATGCAGCAATTGTGTTGACCGTCAAATCCAATTTGATTCAGGCCTATCGCAAAGGCGGAGAGCTCATTGAGATCAATGGGGACAGGCTCAAGTTCGCGCAGAAATTTTTACCCGATAACAAAAATGCCGGAAAAAAACGAATCACACCAGGTGCTCTCATTCGCGTACAGAAGGACAAAAATAACTTATGGCACATTGCCCAGCTACCTGAGATCGAAGCGGCGCTGGTGTCATTGGATCCCAATGACGGTGCAATTCATGCGCTGGTTGGCGGATTCGATTTTTACAAAAACCAATTTAATCATGTAACACAAGCCTGGCGGCAACCCGGCTCGAGCTTCAAACCTTTCATTTATTCCGCTGCACTGGAGAAAGGCTTTACACCGGCCACCATCATCAATGATGCACCACTCTCCTTCAGCGCCACACAAACCGGTAGCCAGGCTTGGGAACCGAAAAACTTCGATGGAAAATTTGAAGGTCCAATGCGCATGCGCACTGCACTAACCAAGTCCAAAAATCTTGTATCGATTCGCATTTTGCAGGCCATTGGCATTCAATATGCTCAAGATTATATTACCCGTTTTGGATTCGAAGCCAATCGACACCCTCCCTATTTACCCATGGCATTGGGTGCCGGCTCAGTTACCCCAATGCAGATGGCTGCTGGATATGCCATTTTCGCCAACGGTGGTTATCGTATTGCTCCCTATTTCATCAAGCGTATTGAAGATGAGAAAGGTAATGTTCTGGATGAATTCCAGCCTGTATCCATCACCAATGGCGCAAAACGTGTCATTGATCCACGCAATGCATTCATCATGACCAGCATGATGCAGGATGTCGTCAATCATGGAACAGCTGCCAAAGCAAAACAATTAGGAAGGACCGACCTCGCGGGTAAAACCGGAACCACCAGCAACTTTATCGATGCGTGGTTTTGTGGATTTCAAAAGGATTTGGTCACCATAGCATGGATCGGTTTTGATGAACCTAAATCACTTGGTAATAATGAAACTGGTGGCAAAGTTGCATTACCGATTTGGATGGATTACATGGGCCCCATCTTGAAAGGAATTTCGATGGCAACCTACACTCCACCCAATGGAATCATAGCGACTCGAATCAGTTCTACTACTGGATTCAGAGAGCAAAACGGAGATATCAATGAGTACTTTTTCAAGGAGCAGCTCCCCCCGCTACTTGAAAATCCCCCCATTGATTCCTCTACGGTTAATCCTAAAACTTCAGGTGATTTAAAGGATCAGCTTTTTTAAATACATAGTGAGATCGAACGGATTAAATACTCTTATTAATCCATTGCGCCGCCTCAACAGCGTAGTATGTCAAGATTCCGTCTGCGCCAGCTCGCTTGAAGGCAAGCAGCGCTTCCAGTACGCAAGCTTCCTCATTCAACCAGCCATTTTGACTCGCTGCTTTCAACATGGCATATTCACCACTGACTTGATAAACGAATGTTGGCGCACCAAATTCGTCTTTTGCACGACGAACGATATCTAGGTAAGGCATACCTGGCTTTATCATCACCATGTCAGCTCCTTCATTCAAGTCCAGATTGATTTCCCACAGTGCTTCATCGGTATTGGCTGGGTCCATCTGGTATGTGTACTTATTGCCCGCACCAAGATTTGCTGCAGACCCTACAGCATCACGAAATGGACCATAGAAACTGGACGCATACTTGGCAGAATAGGCCAGAATACGTGTGTGAATAAACTGCTGACTATCCAAAGCACTACGTACCGCTCCAATTCGTCCATCCATCATGTCAGACGGAGCAACAACATCAGCGCCAGCTTGCGCATGTATGAGTGCCTGCCGACATAGTACTTCAACAGTCGTATCATTGATGACGTAACCAGTATCATCGATCAAACCATCTTGTCCATGACTGGTGTATGGATCTAAAGCCACATCGGTGATAACACCCAGTTCCGGAAAATTTCTTTTCAACTGTTGCACAACTCGTGGAACAAGTCCATCTGGGTTGTAAGCTTCACTAGCAGTTAGATTCTTGAGATCAGTGTCAATGACAGGGAAAATGGCCAGCGCAGGAATTCCTAGTTGCACACATCTTTCAGCTTGGGCGAGTAAAACATCGATGCTTTGTCTCAAAACACCTGGCATAGACTCAACTTTTTCTATTCGATTCTTGCCATCCAGTACAAAAACAGGATAAATCAAATCATCGACACTCAGGTGATTTTCACGCATCAGTCGTCGAGAAAATAAATCGCGACGCATGCGACGCATTCTTTTTTGTGGAAATTGACTATATGAAAACATAAATCTTTTAATAATTTAAAAAGTAGAATTATCAGAGAAATAAATATATTTAACTTTCTTAAGGAACTAAATTGATTACATTTGAATCTTAAACGCAGGACAGTATTGATAGTGTCCCCTGTCTTTCCTCCCTAAGACAGGACCTTAAGTGATATTAAGGCCCCCCCGGTTTTACTCCCCTTTAACCGGGGGTTTTTTCATGTCCAACCAATTTTCAATGACTTCACATGCCTCAACTATTCCTGTTGCATTTAAACTGGAAAACAACTGTACACTGCAATTTGGATAATTGTTTTTCAGAAAGCATGCTACTTCTTTCAAAGTGATGTTTGCTCGTTGTTTACTCAATTTGTCAGACTTAGTCAAAAGAATATGAATTGCTTTTCCAGTCGGCCTAAACCAATTCAACATCTGAAGATCTAGTGGCTTTAGAGGATGACGGATATCCATAATCAATACTAAGCCATGTAATGCTGAACGCTTTTGAAGATACTGCCCTAGCAATTGTTCCCAATGCAAGCGTATTGCTAGCGGTGTCTTGGCGTAGCCGTATCCCGGAAGATCAACGAGATATCGTTCATCATCCAGTTTAAAAAAATTAATTAATTGTGTTCTTCCTGGTGTTTTACTGACAAATGCAAGTCTGTTACGTTGAGATAACGCATTGATAGCACTAGATTTACCTGCATTAGAACGACCGGCAAATGCAACTTCAACACCTGCATGAATTGGTAAATGACGCACATCATTTACAGAAGTATAAAATGCAACATTTTGAAATCGAGTCATCTATCGAAGAAATGTTCTTATTTATAATTGAGTATTCAAAATATCATCTTTAGCAATAACAACAAGTCCTTCGAGGACCGAATCTTCAATCCAGATATATGATAATTTCAAAAAGGGAATTATCTGACAAGCCCCTCCACCACTAATGACACACTGATTGATGGGAATCTTCAATTGAACAGCCATCAGATTATGCATACGCTCTATTGCACCGATTAAAGCATGAATAGTGCCACTAATGAGTCCATCTTCTGTAGATCGCGGAAAATCATGGAATTGACCATCATGGGAATAAATGAGCTTAGTATTAGATAGCAAACAGTTCTGCATAGAAAAAACACCAGGCAGAATAATTCCACCATAAAATATTCCATCATTTGTAAGAACATCAACAGTCATCGCAGTACCAACATTTATAACTAGACAAGCTTCGCGCAGTCGAATCCAAGAAGCAATTAATGCCGCCCATCGATCACATCCAAGCTGAACTGGATTAACATAAGAATTAGTAACATGACATTGAGATGAACGACTCACAATCCAATGTACATCAACTTGCCATGAGAATATGAGCTTATCGATGTATATTTTTAGATCATCTCGAGCAACAAAAGATATATATATATGAGATGGTTTGGAAATATTCAAAAATTTGGAATGCAAAGAATCAATTTCATTCCATGAAACTTTATGTTTAGTTATCCAAGAATCACCATCATGCAACCCCCATTTAACAAAAGAATTTCCACAATCAATTGCGAGCAAATTGAACATTTGTTAAATACGCTCACCGAGCGAAAGAGAATATTCACCAACGTGAAAGAAATGTTGTTTCCCGTCAATATTTAGACAGAGTGCGCCGTCATCACCAACACCGCAGACGAAACCACAAAACTTATCACGGTTACTATGTACCAGATTTACTCGTTTTCCCTCATACAAATGATATTTAATCCACTCATCTTTGAAAGCATGAAATCCAAGGGTCTCATAAGAATCAAGAATTCGCTTTAATTCGATCAGGAGATTTCCGAGAAAAATATTCTTATTCAGTTTGAAATCAACAAGCATTGATAAATCAGTAATATTCTTATTTACAAGATTTATAGTAGTTTGAGAAAGGTCAAAATTAATTCCTATGCCAATAATCGCACGTGAAATACAAGGAGAAACGTGCTGTAAATCGATTAGAATCCCGGCAATTTTTTGTAAATTATCTGCAACAATAACATCATTCGGCCATTTTAAACCTACTACTAAAATTCCAAACTGATTTAGCACTCTTATAACTGCAATACCAATAACAAGGCTCAAACCACTCATTGCAACCGAGTTAAGTTTAAAGAATTTCGATAAAGAAAAAGTTAAACCTTCACCTAATCCGCAAGTCCAACTGCGACCATAACGTCCACGGCCTTGGGTTTGGACTTCAGCAATAACGATATCTATGCATTGCTGGTTGAAATCGTAATTCTTTCTTCGAAGAAGGTAGTTATTTGTAGAATCGAGATATTTAAATATCTCAACATTTAAATGAGACAAATCATCAATATATTTTATTGTAGATTTAACTAGTTGAAAATCAATCTGAGGAGGTATGCAACTGATAATATGAAATTTAGAATGAATATTCTTTATCGCTATCATTTAAGCATTAAAGAAAATTTTGAAAAAAACCTGCTAGTTTTATTCAAAACAGCAGGATTATTCGAAAAAAATTAGTTAATCAGCTTTGTCCATGCCTGATGTAGTCTCAATAACATCACCAACTGGGCGGTCAATCAATTCTATAATTGCCATGGGTGCATTGTCACCTTTACGAAAACCACATTTTAGAATTCGCAAATATCCACCAGGTCTCGCAATATATCTAGGACCTAATTCATTAAATATTTTAACAACATTATCTCTATCGCGTAGCTTACTGAATGCTAATCTTTTATTAGAAAGAGATGGTGTCTTGCCTAGCGTTATTACTGGCTCTACATATCTTCTTAGTTCTTTAGCTTTTGGTAAGGTTGTAGTTATTATCTCATGCTTGAGCAATGAATTGCTCATATTTCTAAACATTGCCAATCTATGACTAGAAGAGCGATTAAGCTTTCTTAGACCATTGTTATGACGCATGATTCAAATCCTTTGTTAGATTATCCAGATTAGTAGGTGGCCAATTATCTAATTTCATACCCAGTGTCAACTCACGGGCAGCTAATACTTCTTTTATTTCATTTAATGATTTTCTACCAAGATTAGGAGTTCGTAATAACTCAGCCTCAGTTCTCTGAATTAAGTCTCCAATATAATAAATATTTTCAACTTTTAGACAGTTAGCTGATCTTACAGTTAACTCCAAATCATCAACAGGTCGTAACAAAATTGGATCTATTTGAGGTGTTTGAGGTAACTCTTTTGCAACAGGGGTGCTTTCAAGATCGGCGAATACAGATAACTGTTGAACTAATATGCGAGCAGCGTATCGAATAGCCTCTTCAGGGTCAACTACTCCATTTGTTTCTAAATCCATAACTAATTTATCTAAATCAGTTCGTTGTTCAACACGAGCACTTTCGACGATATAACTAACACGCTTTATAGGGCTAAAGGAAGCATCTAATAAAAGTGTACCGACAGATTTATCTGAATCTTTATTCTTTCTACTAACAGCAGGTTTATATCCCCGTCCTCTTTCAATTTTAAGTTGAAGATCAATACTTCCTCCAGGTGTTAAATGAGCAATCACATGATCAGGATTGATGATTTCAACACCATGTCCAACTTCAAAATCAGCAGCAGAAACTATCCCACCGCCTGATTTAGACAATGAAAGTACAGAGTCATTGATATTGTACAATTTGAGTACAATCCCTTTTAAGTTTAACAGAATGTCAACAACGTCCTCTTGCACTCCATCTAAAGAAGAATATTCATGCACAACACCAGATATCTTAACCTCAGTTGGTGCAAATCCTTCCATAGAAGATAACAGAATGCGTCTTAATGCATTGCCAAGTGTATGTCCGTAACCTCGTTCGAAAGGCTCCATAATAACTTTAGCGTGCAATGGCGTCAAATTCTGAACATCTATTATACGAGGAGTTAATAAATCAAATCCTAGCATCGCGAGGTCCTTTAAAAAATAGATAACCTATAAATAAGAAAAACTATTTTGAATATAATTCAACAATCAATGATTCATTAATTGTTGCAGGTAAATCTATTCGTTCAGGTTTTGATTTATAAATACCCTTAAGCTCCTTAACGTTCATTTCAATCCAAGCAGGGAAGTTTCGTGATTCAGCAGCTAAAACTGAAGAAGTTATTCTCAGTTGTTTTTTAGCTTTATCAACAATCGCTATTTCATCACCAGGTTTTACAAAAAAAGAAGGTATATTAACGCGTCTTCCATTCACTACGACACAATTATGTCTCACAATTTGCCTAGCTTCCGAACGTGATGAACCGAAACCCATATGATAAACTACATTATCTAATCTACTTTCTAGAAATTGTAAGAGTACATCACCTGTTATACCTTTATTGTTATCGGCACTTTTGTATATATTTCTGAACTGTCGTTCTAATAACCCATATACTCTTCTAACCTTTTGCTTTTCACGTAGTTGAACACCATAATCAGATAAACGTCCCTTTTTTTGTCCATGCTGACCTGGGGGATAATTTCTTCTTTCTATAGAACATTTATCTGTAAAGCACTTCTCACCTTTGAGGAATAGTTTTTCACCTTCACGGCGACATTGCTTACATTTAGGATCGATATTTCTTGCCAAGAGAATCTCCTTAAATTCGTCTCTTCTTTGGTGGACGACATCCATTATGTGGCACGGGAGTAACATCCGCGATACTTGTAATTTTAAAACCAGCAGCATTTAGCGCTCTGATAGCAGAATCTCTTCCTGGTCCAGGACCCTTGATTCTAACTTCCAAATTTTTAACACCACAATCAATAGCGGCCTTACTTGCAGTTTCAGCTGCTACTTGAGCCGCAAACGGTGTGCTTTTTCTCGATCCTTTAAATCCTGCTCCTCCCGCTGTTGCCCATGATAATGCATTACCTTGTCTATCCGTAATAGTTACAATTGTATTATTAAAAGAAGCGTGAATATATGCTATGCCTTCAGAAATATTTTTTTTAGTTTTTTTCTTTATTCGCGTTAAAGCTTTAACCATTTATTTAGATTTCCTTGAAATTTATTTTACACGCATGGCTTTTCGTGGACCTTTTCTAGTTCGAGCGTTAGTGCGTGTTCGCTGCCCTCTAACAGGCAAGCCCCGCCTATGCCTCATGCCTCTATAACACCCTAAATCAATTAGACGCTTAATATTCATAGATATCTCTCGTCTAAGATCGCCTTCAATAGTGAGTTTACTAACAGCTTCACGTATCAAATCAATTTGATCATCACTAAGTTCTTTAATTTTTAAACTTGAAGTTAATCCCAATGATTTGCAAATATTTAAAGAACTCGATCGCCCAATTCCATAAATTGCTGTAAGACCAACACCTACATGTTGATTATTCGGTATATTAACACCTGCTATGCGCGCCATTTAATTGAATATCCTAGTTAAAAAACTCAAATTATTCACTTATACTATCCCTGTCTCTGTTTATGTCGACTATCTGAACATATGACACGAAGAACTCGGTTTCTTCTTATAATCTTGCAATTTCTACATAATTTCTTAACAGAAGCATTTACTTTCATAAAAATCCCTTAATATAATTCTATTTAGCTCGAAATGTAATTCTGGCACGAGTGAGATCATAAGGTGTAAGATCAACAGTTACTTTATCACCTGGAAGTATTCTTATATAATGCATACGCATTTTTCCAGAGATATGCCCTAAAACTATGTGTCCATTTTCTAATTTAACACGAAAGGTCGCGTTAGGAAGGGTTTCCAAAATCTCCCCTTGCATTTGAATTGTATCTTCTTTTGTCATCTAATTACAAAATTAGCATAAAAATGAAAATTATTTCATCTTTAGTGAGTTAGTTTTTAAATTTGCTTTACGCAAGAGATTTTCATATTGAGAAGACATAATATGAGACTGAACTTGAGACATAAAATCCATAGTAACAATAACTATAATCAGAAGCGAAGTGCCTCCAAAATAAAAAGGGACATTCCATTTTAAAATTAGAAATTCAGGCAACAAACAAACGAGAGTTACATATATAGACCCTATCAAAGTTAACCTCAACATGATATTTTCGATGTAAGCTGTTGTATGATCGCCGGGTCTTATTCCTGGAATAAAAGCGCCGCTCTTTTTAAGATTTTCTGCAGTTTCTTTAGGATTAAATACCAATGCAGTATAGAAAAAACAAAAAAAGACTATCATTATAGCATATAAAACAACATATAATGGCTGGCCCGGCCCTAATGCACTACTTATGTCTTTTAACCAGATAAGAGATTCATTAGTTGCAAACCACCCAGCTAATGTCGCAGGAAACAAAATAATACTTGATGCAAATATAGGTGGAATGACTCCAGCCATATTAATTTTTAAAGGTAAATGAGAGCTTTGACCACCATATACTTTTCGACCTACTTGTCGTTTTGCGTAATTAACTAAAATCTTACGCTGTCCTTTTTCAACAAACACAACAAATGCAGTTATAAGCCCAGCTGCTAAAAATATTCCCAAAGCAACTAAAAAATGCATTGAGCCAGTACCTACCAAATCTAATGTACCACCAATAGCACTTGGCAAACCAGCCGCAATACCCGCAAAAATTATTAATGAGATGCCATTACCTAAACCTCTTTCAGTAATTTGCTCACCAAGCCACATCAAAAAAATAGTTCCAGTTACTAGTGTAATCACAGTCGTTATCAAAAACATTGAACCCGGAGTAATAACTAATCCTATCTGAGACTGCAGAGCAATTGAAATACCATAACTCTGGATTAAAGCAAGGAAAAAAGTTCCATATCTAGTATATTGAGTAATCTTTCTTCGACCAGATTCCCCTTCTTTTTTAAGAGATTCGAGACTTGGAATTGCAACTGTGCCAAGTTGCATTATGATGGAGGCTGAAATATAGGGCATTATACCTAAAGCAAATATTGAGAATCTTGATAGCGCTCCTCCTGAAAACATATTGAACATTCCAAGAACACCACTGTCTTGAGAGTCGAATAAATCTTTCAGTACCACAGGATCAATTCCTGGTACAGGTACATGTGCACCAATGCGATAAACGATTAATGCTGCCAACAAAAAAAACAGTCTTTTTTTAAGCTCTGCAAATTTGTCAATTGATTTATTTAGCATAAATAATCTCAGCTTTGACTCACAAAACTGAACCCCCAACTTGCTCTACCATAGCTTTAACTCCGACGCTAACCTTAATGTTACTAATAACAATTTTTCTGCTTAATACACCGGAGTTATATATCTTAACCTTTCGTGTATACGAAGGAATTAATTTTACTCTCTTGAGAGTTTGTATATCTATTTCTGAATCACTTAATTTTTGGAGATCAGATAATCGCAAACTATAACATTTGTCAGTATTTATTGAAATAAATCCTCTTTTAGGTAATCGTCGTTGAATTGGCATTTGCCCGCCTTCAAATCCTATTTTATGAAACCCACCTGTTCTTGATTTTTGACCTTTATGTCCACGACCACATGTTTTACCCAAACCGGATCCTATACCTCGCCCCACTCTTCTTCTATTCTTAAAAGACTTTTCATTAGGTCTAATCGCATTTAAATACATATTAATTAAGTTTCAAAAGATAATTTACTTTCTTAATCATTCCACGAGTTTCAGCAGAATCTTGTAATATTGATGTACTGTTTATTTTCCTCAAGCCCAAACCTTTAACAGTAGCACGGTGAGATTTTTTAGTTCCAATTAAGCTTCTAATTAATTTTATCTTTATTGTGCTTTCTTTAGTTTTCTCACTCATATCAACGTCCTAGAATCTCATCTATAGATTTACCACGTTTTGCAGCAATTTCTGCCGGTGTATTAATTTTATTTAAACCATCCAAAGTAGCTCTTACTACGTTGTATGGATTGGTAGAACCGATACATTTAGCCAAAATGTCTGTCATTCCCATGACTTCAAATATAGCTCGCATTGGCCCCCCTGCAATAATCCCGGTTCCAGTTGGCGCTGGTTGCATGTAAACTTTCGCAGCACCATGTGTACCTATAACAGAGTGGTAAATTGTACCCTTCTTTAATTTAATTTTAAGCATTTTACGTCTAGCTTCGCTCATGGCTTTTTGGACAGCAACTGGCACTTCACGAGATTTTCCTTTACCCATTCCCACACCACCATCACCATCTCCCACTACGGTTAAAGCAGCAAAACCAAGAATGCGCCCACCTTTTACTACTTTAGTAACTCTATTGATTGCTACCATCTTCTCACGAAGATCATCACCTGCTTCTTCTGTGGCTATCAATTTGTCACTAGCTTTATTAGAACGAGCCATAATCAAAAAATCCCATTAAAATTTGAGTCCATTCTCTCTAGCAGCTTCGGCTAGCGCTTTAATCCTACCATGATACTTGAAACCAGATCGATCAAAAGCGATATGATCTACACCCATTTGTTTAGCTCTTTCTGCAATCGTTTTTCCAACATAACTAGCAGCCAGCTTATTTGAACCTGAAGTTAATATCTTTTTCGCTTGCTCATCAAGAGTAGAAGCACTAGTTATTACTTTATTTTTATTATCATCAATCAATTGGGCATAAATATGAAGATTAGTTCTGTGAACGGATAAGCGCAAAGTGTTTAACTGTGCAATCTTCTTACGTGTTTTTAATGAACGTTTGATTCTTTTTTCTTTTAAATTTAACATAATTGATACTTATTTTTTCTTGGTTTCTTTTAACTGAATCACTTCGTCAGAATAGCGTATTCCTTTTCCCTTATAAGGTTCTGGCAATCGAAATGATCGTATTTCTGCTGATACTTGACCAACTTTTTGCTTGTCAATCCCTTTTATGACTATTTCAGTTTGAGAAGGAGTTTCAATTTTTATTCCATCGGGAATTTTATATTCAATAGGATGAGAGTATCCCAAAGTTAAATTCAATTTATCAGAGCCAGCCTGGGCTCTATATCCAACACCAACAAGCAACAATTTTTTTTCAAACCCACTAGTTACTCCAGTAATCATATTCGCAAGTATAGCTCTCAGTGTGCCTGACATAGAGTTTGCATGCTTTGTACTGTTAGTAGCATTAACCTTTACTATCATTTCATTTAATTCAAAGGAAACATCTCCTGTACTCTTTTGAATTAACGAACCCAGTGGACCTTTAACTGTAATTTCATTAGGTGTAGATTCAATTTGCACGTTTGCAGGAACACTAATTGGATTATTACTGACTCTAGACATACCTTATCCTTACGAAACACAACAAATAAGTTCACCGCCTATACCAGCTATCTTTGCTTTCTTTTCCGTCATCACACCGCTAGAGGTAGAAACAATGGTAATACCTAACCCATTCATAACTACAGGCAGATCCTTGCAAGTGCTATATATTCTTAGGCCTGGTTTACTTATACGCTTAATATTCTCAATTACAGATTTTCCCGCATAGTATTTTAGAGAAATCTCGATAGTTTGTTTTTCTTCATTTTTCTCGATCGAAAAATCATCAATATAACCTTCATCCTTCAAAACTTGGGCTATTGATTTTTTCATTCTTGAAAAAGGAATATTCACTCTTTTCTTTTTTACCAATTGCGCATTTCTAATTCTAGTTAACATATCTGCAATTGGATCACTTAGACTCATAATTTCACCTGAATTTTAAAAAAAGAAAATTACCAACTGGCTTTAATTATACCGGGGATTTTTCCACTCATTGCTATATCTCTTAGTTTGATTCTGCCAAGTCCAAACTTAGAGAAAACCCCTCGAGGCCTTCCTGTTAATAAGCAACGATTTCTCAATCTAACAGAGCATGAATCTTTTGGAAGCTTCTGCAACTTAAAGCGAGCAATCATTCTTTCATCTTCTGTTAAATTCAAATCAGTAATAATTTTTTTCAAATTAGCACGTTGAACTGAAAATTTTTTCACTAACTTCATTCTTTTTATATTTCTATTAACTATAGCTGTTTTAGCCATTATAACCTCAATTTTTAAAAGGAAAGCTAAATGCAGCCAATAAAGCCTTTGCTTCAAGATCAGTTTTAGCTGTGGTAGTTATAGAAATATTTAAACCTCGAATTGCATCAATTTTATCATAATCAATTTCAGGAAATATAATCTGCTCCTTAATACCCATATTGTAATTGCCTCTTCCATCGAATGATTTCCCAGAAATTCCACGGAAGTCTCTGATACGCGGTATAGCGATTGTAATTAACCTATCGAGAAATTCGTACATACGAACTTTTCTTAGGGTAACCATGCAACCAATAGGGTATCCTTCGCGCACTTTAAATGTAGCAATGGATTTTTTTGCTTTTGTTACAATAGGCTGTTGACCACTAATTTTTTTTAAATCTGATAAGGCATTTTCGATTATTTTTTTATCAGAGGTAGCCTCTCCCAAACCTATATTTAAAGTAATCTTGGTTATTCTAGGGACTTCCATGACGGATTTATATTTGAATTGATCCATCATGCGTTTTGTAACATTATCTTTGTAATATTCTTGCAATCGCGTCATTACGAAATATCCAAATTTTTAAGATTTGATCGGCTCATTCGTTGATTTATAAATTCTAACTTTTTTATTCTTTTCATTTAAAATGAAACCAACTCTGTCAGGTTTTGAAGTTGAATAATTGAAAATAGCTACATTAGAAATATGAATGGGCATTTCCTTACTAACTATCCCCCCAACACTGCCGTTGATAGGATTAGGTTTTTCATGCTTTTTTGCGAGATTAATGCCTTGCACAATTACATATGAATCTACAACCTTAATTATAGAGCCTCGCTTGCCTTTATCTTTACCCGTTATCACCACTACATCATCGCCTTTGATTAATTTTTTCATATTCATTTACCCAGGCATTAAAGCACTTCAGGTGCAAGCGATACTATTTTCATATAGCGAGCATTTCTCAATTCTCTAGTTACAGGTCCAAAAATACGGGTACCGATAGGCTCGAGTTTATTATTTAATAGCACAGCAGCATTATCATCAAAACGCAGGAGTGAACCATCAGACCTCCTTACACCTTTCGATGTACGCACTATCACTGCGTTGTAAACCTCACCCTTTTTCACTCTACCTCTAGGTGCTGCATCTTTTACGCTAACTTTAATGACATCTCCGATACCTGCATATTGACGTTTAGATCCACCAAGTACTTTAATACACATTATTGATTTAGCGCCGGTATTATCGGCAACTTTCAAAATTGATTGCATTTGAATCATAAATCAACTCTTAATCTATTTAAATAAACCGTTAATTCTACATTCAATACTAATAATAAACAATATTAATTTAATAGTTTAATCGCTTTCCATGCTTTCGTTCTAGAAATAGGACGACACTCTTCTATTAATACTAGGTCTCCGATTGCAAATTGATTTATTTCATCATGCACATGATATTTTTTTGATCTTGTAATTATTTTCCCGTACAGTGAGTGCTTGATTCGTCGCTCAACGAGAACAGTAATTGTTTTGTCAGTTTTATTACTAGTTACTCTTCCACTCAAAGTACGATTATTCTTTTTATTTTCCATGTTGTCCATTCAACTTTTCAGATATTATTGTTTTGATGCGAGCTACATCTTTTTTCACTTTACTAATCTGTTGAGTATTAGTCAATTGTTGTGTGGCCTTTTGCATTCTTAGTCCAAATTGCACTTTGAGTAATGAAATAAGCTCTGTATTTAATTCACTAATCGACATTTTTCTTAATTCATCAACTTTCATCTCATTAGCCTAATTGTCTTACTGCAAATGTTGTTCGGATAGGAAGTTTAGCAGCAGCAAGACTAAACGCCTCCCTAGCTAACTCTTCAGTAACGCCATCCATTTCATATAAAACCTTTCCAGGTTGAATCTCAGCAACATAGTATTCTGGACTACCTTTACCATTTCCCATGCGAACTTCAGCTGGCTTACTCGAAATTGGTTTATCAGGGAAAATTCTAATCCAAATTCTGCCACCTCTTTTAATATGTCTTGTCATAGCACGACGCGCAGCTTCAATTTGTCTAGCCGTAAGTCTTCCTCTACCGATAGCCTTTAATCCAAATTCACCAAAACTTACTTTTGATCCACGAACAGCAATTCCAGTATTTCTTCCTTTTTGCTGTTTTCGATATTTTGTTCTAGCTGGCTGAAGCATTACTATCTCCAGAATCTTCTAAATTATTGATTTTTTCTTTTGAGCCTAAATTTGACATATCACTAGAAGTTGTCAATGATCGATTTAAATTCGATCCTGGTTTTTTTACAAACTTCCTCTTTTCAGTTTCAGAAACAGGCGTTACACCATTATTTTTACCGGCATGATCCAGTGCTTTGCCTAAGACCTCCCCCTTGAAAATCCATACTTTTATTCCAATTATGCCATAGGTGGTTTTTGCTTCTGCTGTACCATAATCCAAATCTGCTCTAAGTGTATGCAAGGGAACTCTTCCTTCCCTGTACCATTCAGTTCTTGCAATTTCAATTCCATTCAATCTACCTGAACTCATTATCTTAATACCTTGTGCGCCAAGGCGCATTGCATTTTGCATGGCCCGTTTCATTGCTCGTCGAAACATGATTCGTTTCTCTAATTGCTGCGCAATATTATCTGCAATTAACTGAGCATCAAGTTCAGGTTTACGTATTTCCTCTATATTTACATGAACCGGAACTCCCATCCTCTTTTGAAGTTCATTTCTTAAAACTTCAATGTCTTCGCCTTTTTTTCCAATTACTATTCCTGGTCGAGAACTATATATTGTTATTCTTGCATTTTTCGATGGTCGCTCTATCAATATTCGACCAACTGATGCATTTTTCAATTTTTCATTTAAAAACTCTCTAACCTTGATATCTTCATTAAGCATAGATGCAAAATCGTTACTATTTGCATACCATCTAGATAACCAATTTCTTTGCACAGAAAGACGAAATCCGACAGGATTAATTTTTTGTCCCATTTCAGTAAATGCCTTATTTGTTTCGACTAATTTTATCGCCTACTGTAACAAAAATGTGGCAAGTAGGTTTAGAGATTCTATTGCCACGACCTTTTGCCCTAGCACTTGTTCGTTTAAGTAAAGTACCACGGTCGACGTACACAGATGACACCTTTAATTCGTCTATATCTGCACCATCATTATGTTCCGCATTGGCAATTGCGGATTCTAGAAGTTTCTTAATGATTCCCGCACCTTTCTTCGGGCTAAAATTAAGAATATTCAATGCCCTATCAACAGACAATCCTCTTATTTGATCTGCAACAAGACGCCCTTTCTGAGCTGACAATCTTACTCCTCTTAATTTCGCAGTAGTTTCCATGATTTTTCCTTAACGTTTCACGACTGCTTTCTTGTCGCCAGCATGCCCTTTGAATGTCCTTGTTAGTGCAAATTCCCCAAATTTGTGACCTACCATATTTTCAGTAACAAAAACTGGAATATGTTGCTTTCCATTGTGAACTGCAACTGTCAATCCAATAAATTCCGGCAGAATTGTTGATCTTCTGGACCAAGTTTTAATCGGACGCTTATCATTCGTTTCGCGTGCTTTTTTGATCTTATCAACTAAATGAAGATCAACAAAAGGGCCTTTTTTGATTGAACGTGCCATTTATATTATCCTTTTTTCGAATAACGATGCCTTACGATCATGGCATCGGTTCGCTTATTATTTCTTGTCCGATAACCTTTAGCAGGTGTTCCCCATGGACTAACAGGATGGCGACCTGCTGATGTTCTACCTTCGCCTCCACCATGAGGATGATCTATTGGATTCATCGCCACACCTCTAACTGTGGGCCTAATACCACGCCAGCGTACTGCACCTGCTTTGCCAATTGATCGTAAATTATGCTCAGAATTTCCTACTTCCCCTATCGTGGCATAACAATTAATGTGTACTTTTCGAATTTCCCCTGATCGTAATTTTAATTGAGCATAATTACCATCACGAGACTGTAATTGTACACAGGTACCGGCAGATCTAGCCAATTGAGCTCCTTTTCCCGGTAATAACTCAACACAATGAATCATGGTCCCCATAGGAATCGACTTTAAAGGTAAAGCATCACCAGGCTTTATCTGAGCATTTTTGCCACTCATTACCTGTGCTCCAACTATCAAACCTTTTGGAGAAATAATGTATCTTCTTTCTCCATCTCTGTAGCATAGTAAAGCTATATTTGCTGTCCTGTTTGGATCATATTCGATACGTTCAACAGTTGCTGGAATATCTATTTTATCTCTTTTAAAATCAATAATTCTATAATGCTGCTTATGACCACCGCCACGGTGTCTTATAGTAATTCTACCTTGATTGTTTCTACCTGCTGATTTAACTTTCTTTTCTATTAACTGATGATAGGGCGATCCTTTAAACAAATCTTTATTGACTAGTTTAACTACTGCACGCTGCCCTGGCGATGTTGGTCTTAATTTAACTAAAGCCATTATTTCACCTCAGAAGTTGTATAGTTATTTAAATTTAACTCTTGACCTTGCTTGAGATTTACAATAGCTTTTTTCCAGTCGCTCCTGCGTCCCATAAAACGACCAAATCTTTTTTGTTTTCCTTTAACATTCATTGTTTGAACGCTAGTTACTTCTACTTTTTGTTCTTTCCATAGCAATTCAACAGCTGCTTTAATTTCATTTTTGTTTGCATCTGTCATAACCTTAAAAATTGTCTGATTATTTTTATCTGCTATAAATGTACCTTTTTCAGATACATAGGGCGCTAATATAATCTTTAACAATCTTTCTGGATTGTTATTGTTTTTACTTTTCATCCTAGTTGCTCCTCTATTCTTTTTAAACTATCGCATGTTATCAATATTTTTTCGAATTTAAGGAGACTCACAGGATCTACATCTTTTACATCTACAACAGCCACTCTGGGAACATTACGTGAGGAAAGATACAGATTATCATCTAATTGATGCGTTACTATTAAAACATCATTCAAGTTAAAGCTTTTAATTTTCTCTATAAAATTTTTTGTTTTATGTGTATCAACGTTAAAATCTTCAGTTACAAGTAACCTTTGATCTCTTATGAGCTGTGAAAATATTACGCTCATTCCAACCCGATACATTTTTCTGTTAATCTTTTTCTTAAAATTCTCGGTTGGACTACTTGGGAATATTTTTCCTCCACCACGCCAAATTGGACTTGATGCCATTCCTGCACGTGCCCGTCCAGTACCTTTCTGTCTCCAGGGTTTTCGTGTTGACTTAGCAATATCTGATCTTCCCTTTTGAGCTCTTGTTCCATTTCTCGCATTAGACAAGTACGAGATAACTATCTGATGAACAAGTGCTTCGTTAAAGTTCCGATTAAAAAGAGAATCAGAAACAGCAATGCTGTTATGCGTCCCATCTTTACCAACAAGTTTAAGTTTCATTACATAACCTTCTTTATATCTACTTTACTTATCAATTTTTTTTCTTATTTTTACACTTGGTCGCACTATGACATTTCCACCACTAAAACCCGGAACCGCACCTTTTAATAGCAATAGACTTCTTTCTGCATCTACTCTTATAATTTCTAAATTCTGTATTGTTTTTTTCACATTACCAAG
Organism: Nitrosomonas sp.; assembly: GCA_024282035.1. Classification (GTDB taxonomy): domain Bacteria; phylum Pseudomonadota; class Gammaproteobacteria; order Burkholderiales; family Nitrosomonadaceae; genus Nitrosomonas. The sequence continues at coordinate 114,786 of JAMWZR010000002.1, read as the reverse complement.
CTGACCTGACATTTTTTTGCCCGGAAATATTCTTCCGGGATCTTGTGCCATACCTATTGATCCTGGCTTGTTATGTGCTTTGGAGTTTCCGTGACTCGCCCGATTAGAAGAGAAATTGTGTCGCTTAATTGTTCCGGCATAACCTTTACCTATGGTTGTCCCTGATACATCTACTTTTTGACCTATTGAAAAAATACTAGCACTTATTGCAGTGCCTACTTTCAGTTCTTCATCCTGAGATTCTTCACTAATTCTAAATTCTTTGAGTACACTACCAGCTTCCACTCCAGCTTTCGCAAAATGTCCACTCAATGATTTATTTAATCTACTAGCTTTTTTATGACCATAAACAAGTTGAATTGCTGAGTATCCGTCAGTTTTAGTATTCTTAATTTGAACTACCTTATTATTTGACACATCAATCACAGTAACCGGTAAGCTTTCACCACTATCTGTAAAGATTCGCATCATACCTACTTTTCGACCAATCAAACCTAAGCTCATTTCTTTTCCTTGTCAGGATTTCATTCTTAATTTTTACTAAAACTTTTGCCTATATACTCAGAGCTTAATTTCCACATCCACTCCCGCTGGCAAATCTAATTTCATTAAAGCGTCAACAGTCTTATCTGTTGGATCAATAATATCCATTAATCGCAAATGTGTCCTAATTTCAAACTGATCTCTTGACGTTTTATTGACATGAGGAGAACGCAGCACATCAAAACGTTCTATTCGAGTTGGCAAAGGAACTGGTCCCTTCACAACAGCCCCAGTTCGCTTTGCAGTCTCAACAATTTCCAAAGCAGATTTATCTATTAACCGATAATCAAATGCTTTGAGTCTAATTCTAATTTTTTGATTTTGCATATTAGCAATCCTAATTCTAAGAAATCTTTTTTGTCTTAATTTCTTAGTTGCAACACATTAAGTTGAATAATTACTCAATAATTTTAGCAACGACACCCGCACCAACAGTACGCCCGCCTTCCCGGATTGCAAATCTCAAACCATCTTAATCGTGCAATCAAAATCCCACCGGTAACCACACATCAATCTCTCAGGCAACTGACGTTGTCGTTCCTGCTGGCACCATTGCTCCGGTAACATCGGTTGTTTCGAAATAAAATCTGTGGCTTTCAGACCCGTAAGAACGTGGCGAGTGGCCGTCGAACCCCTTCTTCCTTGTTACATAAATGCGTCCTCAGCTGGTGAATTTGGTGTGCGTGATATGCTGCTGCGCTTCGCCAGCACTGACCAGCGTCTACCTTCTTCTTGGCTTTCGTAAAATCACGCAACAAACACGATGTTATCGTGACATACTGCCCTTGTATCCAGGTAACTTGGTGAACATTTCCACACCTGCACACACTGTCCAGTGTTGCTTTAACCTACAATCTCAATCTCGATCCTTGAATCTTGACCATTTGACGCCACCATGCCCCGTAACAACATACCCCCTTTCTGTATATCCAAATACTGTCTTCAACCGGCATAAGAAGGCACCTGTCTATTGCATGGTTCTTCTGTTGCGGTACAGTGTAGCTATCGAGAATATGCTTCGCCAATTTCAGAATCTAGGCACTTTACCTGATGTTGCTTTCTTAATAATCTTCCAGAGCTTTCAATGCTCAAATCGACAAATGATTTGTGTGTCATCTTTCTTGCAAACTCATAGCATTTCATAAATATTTCACCAATTTTCCACTTCAGTTAATTCTTCTAAATTGAATTTGGCATCGTCTTGAACCATATCAGCTTTGTTCAAGAAAGAGTTAGAGATGGGTAACATTAACCTGACGAGCTGACAGTATAACGCTGCGTGTTCAGGCATCGGCCCATCCGCTGCCGATACCACGTACCGCTCTGTCCATCCTGCGCGGGTACCGGTGTCAGACATTCTTCACATAATCCGCATGCCCCGGACAATTGATGTGCGCGTAATGTCGCTGCGATGTCTCATATTCCACGTGTGCCGTATTAATCGTTATTCCACGCGCACGTTCTTCTGGTGCCGAGTCAATTTGATCGTAGCTCTTCGCCTCTCCGCCGAACTTCTTCGTCAATATCGTCGTAATCGCCGCTGTAAGCGTCGTCTTACCGTGATCTACGTGTCCTATCGTACCTACATTCACGTGTGGCTTCGATCTCTCAAATTTACTCTTTGCCATGTTTCGTTCCTCTTGCTCTCTATATTAAAAACTATTTTTTATTGATGATTGCTTCTGCCACATTTTTAGGCGCTTCAGAATAATGCTTGAATTCCATTGAATATGTTGCTCTTCCTTGTGTAGCTGATCGCAATGCCGTTGAATATCCAAACATTTCAGCTAATGGAACTTCAGCCCGCACCACTTTTAAACCTGGAACATCTTCCATTCCTTGAATCATGCCACGCCTCGAGGATAAATCACCAACAACATTACCCATGAAATCTTCCGGTGTTTCCACTTCAACCGCCATCATCGGTTCTAATAGAACTGGATTTGCCTTACGCATACCATCTTTGAATGCTATGGATGCAGCCATTTTAAATGCATTCTCATTTGAATCAACATCATGATATGAACCATCAAATAGTGTCACCTTGACATCAACAACAGGATAGCCTGCCAAAACCCCACTTGGTAGCGTTTCTTGCAGTCCTTTTTCTACAGCCGGAATATATTCTCGAGGCACAGAACCACCTTTAATCTCATCTACGAATTCAAAGCCTTTTCCTGCCTCATTGGGTTCCATTCTTAACCAAACATGACCATACTGCCCTCTACCACCTGATTGCTTAACAAATTTACCTTCTATTTCTATTTGTTTTCGTATCGCCTCACGATAAGCTACTTGGGGAGCACCAACATTAGCCTCAACACCAAACTCTCTTTTCATCCGATCAACAATAATTTCCAGATGCAGCTCACCCATTCCTGAAATAATAGTTTGCCCTGATTCTTCATCGGTTCTTACTCGAAAAGAAGGATCTTCTTGCGCCAATCGATTTAGTGCAATTCCCATCTTTTCTTGATCTAATTTCGTCTTGGGCTCCACCGCTACATGTATAACCGGCTCCGGAAAGTCCATTCTTTCTAGTGTGATTATCTTCTGAGGATCACACAATGTATCTCCAGTAACAGCCTCTTTCAAACCAACGGCTGCTGCAATATCGCCTGCTCTAACTTCTTTGATCTCTTCACGCTGATTTGCGTGCATCTGCAAGATACGACCGATGCGCTCTTTTTTACCTTTAACAGGATTAAAAACCGTGTCACCTGATGTCACCACACCGGAATACACTCTAAAAAAGATTAATTGCCCCACATAAGGATCAGTAGCAATTTTAAAAGCTAACGCGGAAAACGGTTCGTTGTCATCAGCTATTCTCTTATCCGGCTCTCCGTTGTCATTTTCACCTTGTATCGCCACAATATCGATTGGTGATGGCATGAAATCTATCACAGCATCCAACATTGCCTGCACCCCTTTATTTTTAAAAGCGGTACCGCACATCATAGGAACAATTTCGTTATTAATCGTACGTATACGAAGACCTTTCTTAACATCCTCGACTTCAAGACCACCACTTTCGAGATATTTATTCATTAAGTCTTCATTTGCCTCAGCCGCCGACTCGACCATTTTTTCTCGCCATTCGGAAGCATCCTTTTGCAAATTAGCGGGAATATCGCGTTCCTCGAACTTCATTCCACGACTTTCATCATCCCAATAGATTGCTTTCATCTTGATCAAATCTACGACCCCTTCGAATTGATCTTCCGCTCCAATTGGAAGCTGTATTGGCACTGGCACTGCTTTTAATCTTGCTTTGATCTGCTCATAAACGCGCATGAAATTTGCACCAGAGCGATCCATCTTATTTACAAATGCCAAGCGCGGCACTTTATATTTGTTAGCTTGGCGCCAAACTGTTTCGGTCTGAGGTTGCACACCACCCACCGCACAAAACACAGTACACGCACCATCAAGCACACGCAATGAGCGTTCAACTTCGATAGTAAAATCCACGTGACCTGGTGTATCAATGATGTTGATGCGATGTTCAGGATAGTTACTAGCCATTCCTTTCCAGAAACAAGTAGTGGCAGCGGAAGTAATCGTAATTCCCCTTTCCTGCTCCTGCTCCATCCAATCCATCGTTGCTGCACCATCGTGCACTTCGCCAAGTTTATGCGATACACCCGTGTAAAATAACACGCGTTCTGTAGTAGTCGTTTTTCCGGCATCGATATGCGCCATGATACCGATGTTTCTATAACGTTCTATGGGTGTTTTTCTTGCCACGATTTAATGCCTTAAATTTGTTTCAAAATGAATTGTTAACTTTTCTACTTATTCTATACACAAATCAAAACCTAAAATGAGAGAATGCTTTATTCGATTCTGCCATTCTATGAACTTCTTCGCGCTTCTTCACAGCACCTCCACGCCCTTCAGCTGCTTCAGCTAATTCACCCGCCAACCGAGCGTCCATCGATTTTTCACTTCTTTTTCTGGCCGCATCTCTAAGCCAACGCATTGCAAGTGCATTTCTACGCACTGATCTTACTTCTACTGGCACCTGATAGTTTGCTCCTCCCACTCGTCGACTTTTTACTTCAACAATCGGACGAACATTGGTTAGTGCCTGCGTAAATACTTCCAGCGGATCTCCACCCGTTTTTTTCTCGATATGCTTCAACGCACCGTAGATAATCCTTTCAGCCACTGATTTTTTTCCACGTGTCATTAACACATTAACAAATTTTGCCAATTCCACATTATGATATTTTGGATCTGGCAAAATTTCGCGCTTAGGAACTTCTCTACGTCTTGGCATACCTTTTAACCTCTTTTATGCATTAATTTTTACAATCTTCTTATTGCTTCTAAGCGCTCTTTGGCTTCTTAGAACCATACTTCGAGCGACCTTGTTTACGATCTTTAACGCCGGCCGTATCCAAACTACCACGAACCGTGTGATATCGCACACCTGGCAAATCTTTAACACGACCACCACGTATCAGCACTACCGAGTGCTCTTGAAGATTGTGTCCCTCGCCACCAATATAACTTGACACCTCGAAGCCATTAGTCAATCTCACTCTAGCTACTTTCCGAAGTGCAGAATTTGGTTTTTTTGGTGTTGTCGTATATACCCGAGTACAAACTCCACGCTTCTGCGGACTATTCTCCAAAGCAGGAACATTACTTTTGATTCGTTTTGCCACACGTGGCTTTCGTACTAACTGACTTATTGTTGGCATTTAAACTGTATCCTGAATAACAAGAACAGACCGCACTGTTCCTAATTATATTTATGATTTTTCAAATCGTGATTTTTATTTGTTCGCCATCACACTTTGCAGATGCGACAAAAAAGACTGCGGATTCTAGGTTGTTTAGGTGGTTGTGTCAAGATAAACATCAGCCTAGTTCGTTGGTACTGTTTGTTGTCAATTGATCTTATGTTCACATCTGATTGAATCTATCTGCTCGTCTATTCGAATTTTTAATCTCTGAAATTTTGAAATTGCAATGGAAAATCATCCACCGATTTTTTTACGAACTGAATTACTTCCTGTAAAACATCCTTTTTACTGCCTGTTACTCTAACCAAATCTCCTTGAATACTAGCCTGTGCCTTCATCTTGCCATCCTTTATCAATTTTATGATTCTTTTCGCCAATTCTGTTTCCAAACCTACCTTGACTGTAAGTTTCTGCTTAACTTTATTGCCACTGATTTTTTCAATCGATCCTTTTTCCAAGCAGCGAACATCAACACCGCGCTTGGTCAATTTCGTTCTAAGAATATCCTGAACTTGTTCAAGCTTAAAATCATCGTCTGCGTAAACTGTCAACTGATAATCAACTTGCTCGATTCGTGCGTCAGAACCCTTGAAGTCAAAACGCGCGCCAACTTCCTTGTTCGCTTGTTCTACTGCGTTACGTACTTCCTGCTTATCTACTTCCGAAACGATATCAAATGTTGGCATTAGTTATGAACGTTAATTTGAACTCTGATTGAAGAAATCTAAATCTGTCTTGTAGCTTTTCATATATGTGCTGCAAAACGTTCAACGCACGGTGTGTAATCTGTACCGCAAAAACCTGAACCTTTATTTTCTCTCATTCCTTTTTTCCAGACCCGCCGCAATCCGCATCCGTAAAGCATTCAGTTTGATAAAACCTGCTGCATCGGCCTGATGATAGGCTCCCGCATCATCTTCAAATGTAGCAATCTTTGAATCGAATAATGAATCACTGGATGAATCTCTGCCCACGACAGTGACATTACCCTTGTATAGCTTCAACTTGACCCATCCGTTGACTCTCTCTTGCGTCGCATCAATAAGTGTTTGCAGAATCTTGCGCTCTGGACTCCACCAGTAGCCGTTATAGATCAATGAAGCATAGCGTGGCATCAGATCATCTTTGAGGTGTGTCACTTCGCGATCCAGCGTAATGGATTCGATTGCACGATGGGCACGCAGCAAAATCGTCCCGCCCGGTGTTTCATAACAACCGCGTGATTTCATGCCAACATAACGATTCTCTACTAGGTCGAGTCTGCCAATACCATGCTTACCCCCCACCTGATTCAACTTAGCTAGTAACGCTGCGGGCGTCAAGAATTGCCCATCGAGTGCCACGGGATCACCCCCCTTAAACTCCATGGTCAAATATTCCGGTTGGTCCGGTGCTTGCTCAGGTGACACCGTCCAACGCCACATCGATTCCTCGGGTTCTATAGCTGGATCTTCAAGCGCCCTTCCTTCATAGGAAATATGCAGCAAATTGGCATCCATGCTGTAAGGTGACCCAGTCTTTTTTTTCATCTCCACTGGAATTCCATGACTCTCGGCATACTGCAACAAACGTTCTCGAGATGTAAGATCCCACTCACGCCATGGTGCAATCACCTGAATATCAGGTTGCAAAGCATAGTAACCCAGTTCAAACCGAACCTGATCATTTCCTTTTCCTGTGGCACCATGCGAAACTGCATCGGCTCCCGTTGCTTTGGCGATTTCAATCTGCCGCTTTGCAATCAATGGACGTGCAATGCTGGTACCCAGCAAATACTCCCCTTCATAAATCGTGTTGGCTCGAAACATCGGAAATACGAAATCACGTACGAATTCTTCCCGAAGATCGTCAATAAAAATTTCTTTGATGCCCAGTTGTTTCGCTTTCGCACGAGCGGGCTCAACTTCTTCACCCTGGCCAATATCCGCTGTAAAGGTAACCACCTCACATTGATAAGTATCCTGCAACCACTTAAGAATGACTGAAGTATCCAACCCACCTGAAAACGCCAATACCACTTTGTTAATTTTTTTCATTCTTTTATTAATTTAACGATTAAGCACAATCATGAGCAACCATACAACCTGTATGTTGCATGACTTCAAGTTGCTGTTTCTAATTTGCCGAGCAATAAATATTCCATCAATGCTTTCTGTGTATGCAGGCGATTCTCAGCCTCATCCCAAACCACGGATTGAGGCCCATCCAGAACTTCTGCGCTGACCTCTTCACCACGGTGAGCTGGCAAGCAATGCATGAATAGCGCGTCTTTCTTGGCCAAAGCCAGCATCTCGGCATCTACACAGAATTCTGCGAAATCATTTTTCCTCTGTTCAGCTTCCGCTTCAAACCCCATGCTCGTCCAAACATCAGTAGTCACCAAATCGACACCTGCTACGGCCTCATGCGGACTCACAAATTTTTCATAGTGCAGACTTCCTGCCAGTCCGATCTGTGCTGGGTCAATATCATACCCTGGCGGAGTTGACACATTGACCTTGAAATTGAAAATTTCAGCGGCTTGCAACCATGTGTTGCACATATTGTTCGAATCTCCAATCCAGGCCACCGTTTTACCCTCGATTCGACCTCGATGCTCCATATAGGTGAAAATATCACTCATAATTTGACAGGGATGGTATTCATCCGTCAGACCATTGATAACGGGAACTCGCGAATACTGTGCGAAATGTTGCACGGTTTCATGTTGGAATGTCCGGATCATGACGAGGTCAACCATGCGGGAAATGACACGCGCGGCATCTTCCACCGGTTCGCCACGTCCAAGCTGCGTATCTCGGGTCGACAAATAGATGGCAGCGCCTCCCAACTGATGCATTCCGGCTTCAAAGGATAAGCGCGTACGCGTAGAACTCTTGTCGAATATCATGGCCAGTGTACGATCCGTCAGCGGCCAGTATTGTCGATACGCTTTGAATTCCTGCTTTATCCAGCGCGCACGTTCGAACAGATACTCATACTCCTCACGACTGAAATCATTGAATTGCAAAAAATGCTTAAGTGACATATCAAGACAAATAACTGCTCGAACCATAAACGAACCATGACCGGTCAGCTATTTAGAAACTCCTTTATCAACAGGCAAGTGATGTCGACTACCTGCTCGGCTTCGTTTTGTTGCATCACAAATGCCGGCAGTAAACGCACGACTTTCTCGGATGTTACATTAATCAACAACTTCTTTTCTAAGGCTTTCTTCACTAAATCGACACAAGGCACGGAAAGTTCAATACCCACAATCAATCCCTGACCACGAATTTGCACAACTTTCGAGACATCGGATAATCGCTGCCTGAAATGGTTACGCAGAAAATCACCTAATTCTGTGGCATGTTCCAGCAAATGCTCATCCTCTATGACCGCCAGCGTCTCCAATGCTGCTGCACAGGCCAAGGGATTCCCCCCAAAAGTAGATGCATGATTGCCAGGTTTAAATACTTCGGCAGCCGTTCCCTTTGCCATACAGGCTCCGATTGCAACGCCTCCGCCCAGCCCTTTGGCCAACGTCACCACATCTGGCATGATTTGGCTATGCTGAAAGGCAAACCATTTTCCACTTCTTCCAATACCGGATTGCACTTCATCCAGCATCAGCAACCATCCGTTCTGGTCACATAGATGACGTAACTCGCGTAAATAATGCGCTTCGGGAATGTTGACTCCCCCTTCCCCTTGGAACGGTTCCACCAAGACAGCCACCACATCTTTGTTATTAGCTGCAACTTGAGCAACGGCTTCAATGTTATTGTAAGGAACACGAACAAAACCGGACAGCAAGGGCTCAAACCCTGCCTGCACCTTGCGATTTCCACTTGCCGTAAGAGTCGCCATGGTTCGCCCGTGGAATGAACGCTCCATCACCACTATCGTCGGCACAGCAATGCCTTTGTTATGTCCATGCAATCGGGCCAGTTTGATTGCAGCTTCATTGGCTTCCGCTCCGGAATTGCAGAAGAAGGCATTATCCATACCGGATAATTGCGTTAACCGTTCCGCCAAACGCTCCTGCTTTTCAATGTGATAAAGATTGGAAGTGTGTATCAGCGTACTCGCTTGCTCACAAATGGCTTTGGATAGACGGGGATGGCAATGACCCAAGCCGCACACTGCGACACCGGACAATGCATCCAAGTATTTTTCCCCATGATCATCCCATAACCACACACCGCTCCCCTTGACAAAGGTTACGGGCAGCCGGGAATAGGTATTCATCAAGTTAGACACAAACTAGCACTCGCACTTTCGGATGAGAAACAATTAAGATATTCCACCAGAACAACAGGTAGGAAAAATTGAAAAGTGGCTATATTCACTCATTTAATCCGCTTTTTCAAGCTTTTTTCCTTGCGCACCGTAATCCCTCTGCTGTTTTACATGGCCATTCGTGTAAAGTTACCTGTGAAATTCCAGCAACATGTTAGAATGAAATAATTTGTATATTCTTCTGCACGGCACGGATATACCCTGAACACAATCTCCATCTTTATTCCTGAATAAAAAAGACATGAATCAATTCGCCAAGGAAACCCTGCCCATCAGTCTCGAAGAGGAGATGAGGCGTTCCTATCTTGATTATGCCATGAGTGTGATTGTTGGCCGCGCGCTTCCTGATGTCCGCGATGGCCTGAAACCGGTACACCGCCGTGTACTGTTTGCGATGCACGAGCTTTCCAATGACTGGAATCGGCCTTACAAGAAATCTGCGCGTATCGTCGGTGATGTGATTGGTAAATATCACCCGCATGGCGATACGGCGGTCTACGACACCATCGTCCGCATGGCTCAGGATTTCTCGTTGCGTTACATGCTGATCGACGGACAAGGCAATTTTGGATCGGTGGACGGAGACAACGCAGCGGCCATGCGTTACACCGAGATCCGCATGTCACGCATTGCGCATGAATTGCTGATGGACCTCGACAAGGAAACCGTCGATTTCGGACCCAACTACGATGGTTCGGAACAAGAACCCCTGATTCTGCCAACCCGAATTCCTAACCTGCTGATCAATGGTTCATCTGGTATTGCTGTCGGCATGGCCACTAACATACCGCCGCACAATTTAGGGGAAGTGGTTGAAGCCTGCCTGGCATTGCTCGCCAATCCGGAAATCAGCATTGACGAACTCATCGATCACATACCTGCTCCCGACTTTCCCACTGCCGGCATCATTTACGGTGTCGAAGGTGTCAGGGATGGTTATCGTACCGGCCGTGGGCGCGTCATCATGCGTGCACGCACTCACTTCGAAGATATGGAAAAAGGTAGTCGTCAGTGCATCGTCATCGACGAATTGCCTTATCAGGTCAATAAAGCCAATCTGCTGATTCGCATCGGTGAACTGGTGCGTGACAAAAAAATCGAAGGCATATCCGACCTGCGCGACGAATCCGATAAATCCGGCATGCGTGTGGTCATCGAGCTAAAGCGCAGTGAAATTCCGGATGTCATCCTGAACAATCTGTTCAAGGAAACACAAATGCAGGACACGTTCGGCATGAACATGGTGGCCCTGCTGGATGGCCAGCCACGTCTGTTGAACCTGAAACAAATTCTCGATGCCTTCCTGCGTCACCGTCGCGAAGTGGTGACACGACGCACGGTATTCGAACTCAAAAAAGCACGTGAACGCGGGCATTTACTCGAAGGACTGGCGGTAGCGCTTTCCAATGTCGATGAAATCATTGCATTGATCAAGGCTGCACCCACACCTGCCGATGCCAAGGAAGCCCTAATGGCGCGAACCTGGCATTCGAACCTGGTAAAAGAAATGCTGAGCCGAGCACTGGCCGATGCTCAAGCCCTGCGGCCAGAGGGACTGGATCAGGCATTTGGCTTGCAGGCACAAGGCTATCGGTTGTCCGATGCTCAGGCACAGGCCATTCTGGAACTTCGCCTGCAACGCCTGACCGGCTTGGAGCAGGAAAAGATTGTTGACGAATACCGGGAAGTCATCGACAAGATTATTGATTTTCTGGATATTCTGGCCAATCCGGAGCGGATAACCAGCATCATTTCCGAAGAACTGAATGCCATCAAACTGCAATTCGGTGATGGCCGTCGCAGCGAAATCATTCTTGATGCGCAGCATCTGAGCATGGAAGACCTGATCGCACCGGCTGATGTCGTAGTCACGCTATCTCACAGCGGCTATATCAAATCGCAGCTCCTGGATGACTATCGCGCGCAGAAACGAGGCGGTCGCGGCAAACTGGCCACCAGCACCAAGGAAGACGACTTTATCGACAAGTTGTTCATCGCCAACACACATGACTATATCCTGTGTTTCTCCAGTCTTGGGCGGGTGTATTGGATCAAGGTCTACGAAGTGCCCCAGGGCGGCCGGCAATCCCGCGGTAAACCCATCATCAACTGGGTACAACTGGAAGAAGGCGAGAAAATCAATGCCATCCTGCCGGTCAAGACTTTTGACGAAAATCGTTTTGTCTTCATGGCAACCGCCTTTGGCACAGTCAAGAAAACCCCGCTCTCGGAATTTTCCCGTCCACGCAACAATGGCATCATCGCTATCGGGCTGGATGAAGGTGACTACCTGATTGGCGTGGAGCTGACTGAGGGCAAACATGATGTCATGCTGTTCTCGGATAATGGCAAGGCTACACGATTCAGCGAAAACGATGTACGGCCGATGGGACGTGGCGCCCGTGGTGTTCGTGGCATGAAACTGGGATCGGGACAACAGGTCATTTCCATGCTGGTTGCTGAAAACGAGGAACTGGCAGTGCTCACTGCAACGGAAAATGGCTTTGGCAAACGCACTCCAATCGGTGAGTACACACGGCACAATCGTGGTACCCAAGGCATGATTGCCATCATCACCAGCCCGCGCAACGGCAAAGTAGTTACGGCCAAGCTGGTCAAACCGGAAGATGAGATCATGCTGATTACATCAGGTGGTGTCCTGATTCGCACCCGTGTCAACGAAGTACGTGAAATGAGTCGCGCCACGCAGGGCGTCACGTTGATCAATCTGGATGCCGGTGAGAAACTGGCAGGGTTGGAGCGTGTGGCCGAAAGTGAAGATAGTGACTCCACTGATGGTTAATTATCCTTACTCACGAATACAACCATGAAACCGATTTATAACTTCAGCGCCGGACCCGCTGTCCTTCCGCAGGAAGTACTGCAGCAGGCACGCGATGAAATGCTCGACTGGCATGGCAGCGGCATGTCGGTCATGGAAATGAGTCATCGTGGCAAGGAATTCATGTCCATCGCGGAAAAAACCGAGAGCGATTTACGCGAACTGATCGGCATCCCCAAGCATTATCGCGTATTGTTCTTGCAAGGCGGTGCTTCCAGTCAGTTCGCCATGGTGCCCATGAATTTGTTGCGCGGCAAAACCCGGGCTGATTATATCCACACCGGCCAGTGGTCCGCCAAGGCCATTGAAGAAGCAGGTCGGTATTGCACGGTCAATGTAGCTGCTTCATCCGAATCCGATCGTTTTACATCGGTCCCGCCCCAACAGCAGTGGCGCCTGGATCCGCAGGCAGCGTATGTGCACTACACGACAAACGAAACCATTGGCGGCGTGGAGTTCCACTGGATTCCGGAGATGGATCCGGAGTCTGCTGTACCGCTGGTTGCTGACATGTCTTCCAACATTCTGTCACGCCCAATGGATGTCACTCGTTTTGGACTGATATATGCCGGTGCACAAAAGAATCTCGGGCCAGCCGGACTGACACTGGTAATCGTTCGCGAAGATTTGCTGGGAAATGCATTACCCTTCACGCCGACACTATTCGACTATCAGATTCATGCCAAAAACGACTCCATGTACAATACCCCGCCCACTTATGCCATGTATATCACGGGCTTGGTGTTCGAATGGCTGAAACGGCAGGGTGGATTGGTAGCCGTGGAAAAAAACAATATTGCCAAAGCCCAGATTTTGTATGATCTGCTCGACAGAACTGATTTTTATCACTGCCCGGTTGCACATCAGGATCGGTCTCGCATGAATGTTCCATTTACTCTGAAAAATCCGGAACTCGATGATGCATTCCTAAAGCAGGCACAAGCCAATGGACTGATACAGCTAAAGGGACACCGTTCGGTCGGCGGCATGCGCGCGTCAATCTATAATGCCATGCCACTAGAAGGTGTGGCAAAATTGGCAGCGTTTATGGAGGAGTTTGCCAGTCAGCATGCTTGATCATCAATCCAAAATATTCAGAATACAGACACTGAATCATATCTCCAGCACAGGGTTGAACCGTTTTCCCGCCCACGCCTATCAGGTCGGACATGATGTAGAACAACCTGACGCGATATTGGTACGTTCGCACAACATGCTGAACATGACCATTCCATCAACAATCACTGCCATTGGCCGTGCCGGCGCCGGTACCAACAACATCCCGGTGCAAGAGATGAGTCGACGTGGCATTCCGGTATTCAATACGCCTGGAGCCAATGCCAATGCGGTCAAGGAACTGGTCATGGCATGTCTGTTCATGGCGGCTCGCAATATCGTTCCAGCACTGCAATTCACCACTGCGCTGACAGGTAGCGACGAGGAACTGAACAAGCAGGCTGAGGAAGGCAAGAAACGATTTTCCGGAATCGAATTGCCAAGCCGTACCCTGGGCATTATCGGCCTCGGTGAAATCGGTCGACTGGTTGCCAACTCTGCCATCAAGCTGGGCATGAAAGTCATCGGTTATGACCCCAAAATAACTGTCGAATCGGCCTGGAGTCTCTCTGCAGAAGTAAAGAAAGCTAACAGCATGGAGGACTTGCTGCGACACAGTGAATTTGTCAGTGTGCATGTGCCGTTACTGGATTCGACACGCCATCTGATTGCCGGGAAAGAACTCGCGATCATGAAGCATCACGCCATCCTGTTGAATTTCTCCCGTGGTGCGATTGTCGACGAAACAGCCATTCTGGATGCCATTACCGGCGGAAAACTAAAGAGCTATGTCAGTGATTTCCCCAGCAATCGTTTACAACACCAGCCCGGAGTCATTACGTTACCGCACCTGGGTGCGTCCACACACGAAGCAGAAGAGAATTGCGCTGTAATGGTGGTCAATCAGTTGATCGACTTCCTGCAGAATGGCAACATCACCAACACCGTCAATTTCCCCGACATCCAGATGGAACGCGAATCCCCCTTCCGCATCGCAGTTGCCAATGCCAATGTACCCAATATCGTCGGTCAAATCTCCACCGGCATGGCTCGCGCAGGGTTGAACATTCACAACATGATCAACAAATCCCGCGGCGAAATGGCGTATACCATGGTCGATGTCGACAGTCCGGTTCCCACATCGGTACTGGTCGAAATTTCAGCCATCGATGGTGTTCTGATGGCGCGCTACTTGCCCATTCCGGAGTAAATCGCAACATTTATCGTCAAACCAGAATTACAACAAGTATCCATGTCAGAGTTATTGAAACAATTACGCAACCAGATCGATGCCATTGACGACGAACTACTTCGTCTGGTCAATCAACGCGCTGGGTTGGCACAGGAAATCGGCAGGATCAAGAATACCGACATCATCTACCGCCCCGAACGCGAAGCGCAGATACTGGCGCGCATGCAGAAACAGAACACCGGTCCCATCGATAATGCGCATATCAAAGCTCTGTTCACCGAGATCATGTCGATCTGCCGTGCGCTGGAAAAACCGGTGACTATAGCTTATCTCGGCCCTAGCGGCACATTCTCCGAGGAAGCCGCATTCAAACATTTTGGCAGTGCAATTACTGCACTGGCTTGCGATTCGATCGATGATGTTTTTCGTGCCGTTGAATCCGAAACGGCTCATTATGGGGTCGTCCCCGTGGAAAATTCCACGGAAGGAGCCGTTGGCAGAACCATGGACCTATTGTTGCAAACTCCACTCCTCATTTGTGGTGAATTGCAATTGCCAATCCATCAGTTCTTGATGTCACAGCAAAGTGAGTGGAGTCAGATCAATAAAATTTATTCCCATCCGCAATCCTTGGCACAGTGTCATCATTGGCTGAGAAACAATCTGCCACATTTGTCTCATGTGGCCTGCATTCACGCCAATAGCAATGCCGATGCAGCACAGCAGGCTGCAGCCGACAATCATGCGGCTGCCATTGCCGGCAACCGAGCAGCCGCGCTATTCGGACTACCGATTCGTGCAGAGAACATTGAGGATGATCCACAAAACACGACCCGTTTCGTCATTCTGGGCAGGCAATTGGTTAGTCCTTCGGGAAAGGACAAGACTTCCTTGGTCATGTCGACCAACAATCGTTCTGGTGCGATCTATCAGCTACTGGAGCCACTGGCCTTTCATGGCGTCAGCATGAGCCGTCTGGAGTCTCGACCATCTCGCACAGGTCTATGGCGGTATGTTTTCTTTATCGATATCGAAGGTCATCAGGAAGATGCGAACGTGGCAGCCGCTCTCGGTGATCTGCTCAATAAAGCCAGTTTCCTGAAAATTCTTGGTTCCTATCCGGCTGCCTAGCAGGCCACTCTCATACCGATACTCTACATTCAATAATCATTTTTTGCCAACTCATACCAAAGCTTTTATGAATCTCTGTGATTTTGCGCCGGAATATATCCGCTCCATTCAACCTTACCAGCCCGGCAAGCCCATTTCGGAATTGGCCCGGGAAATGGGGCTGAATGAAGCCCTTGTCATCAAACTGGCTTCCAATGAAAATCCTCTCGGCACCAGTCCACTGGCACTGGAAGCCATGGTCAGCACATTGCATGACGTGGCGCTGTACCCGGATGGAAGCGGCTATGAACTGAAGTCCGAGCTTTCCAAACGTTATGGTGTTTCCCCTGATCAAATCATTCTGGGAAACGGCTCCAATGACATCCTGGATCTGGCGGCACGCGTCTTTCTCAAGCCCGGTGCCGCGGCAGTCTATTCTCAACATGCCTTTGCCGTCTATCCCTTGGTGGTGCAGATGATCGGCGCCCATGGCATAGCCGTGCCTGCGCGAGACTACGGCCATGACCTGCTTGCGATGCTGGACGCCATTACTCCGGAAACCCGGATCGTGTTCATTGCCAGCCCCAACAACCCGACCGGTACGTTGTCTCCGGAAAACGAGTTATTCCGTTTCATGGAACGTGTTTCTCGTGATGTGCTGGTGGTAATGGATGAAGCTTATTACGAATACTTGCCGGAAGCGAATAAGCCCGACAGTATCAAATGGCTCAAACAATTTTCCAATCTTTTGATCACCCGCACGTTTTCCAAGGTTTATGGTCTGGCAGGTGTGCGCGTCGGTTTCGGTCTGACCCACCCTGACGTCGCCAATCTGATGAATCGTGTGCGTCAACCGTTCAATGTCAGCAGCATCGGTTTGGTGGGTGCGTTGGCAGCACTGCAAGATGCCGAGTTCGTGCAGAAATCCTATGCACTTAACCGTGCCGGTATGTTGCAACTCACCGATGGTTTTCGCAAAATGGGAATTGAATATATCCCATCGTACGGCAATTTCATTACCTTTCGTGTGGCCGGCGATGCGGCCAATACACCCAAGGTATATCAAAGTCTGTTACGACAAGGAATCATAGTACGTCCTCTGGGAATCTACGAAATGCCGCATCACCTTCGGGTCACGGTAGGACTGCAATCACAAAATCAGCGATTCCTGGAATCGCTGGAGCATGCACTGGGAGAATTAGCGTGATCATCATCATGAACAAAGATGTATCCGAAGATCAAATCGGAGCCGTAGTCAAGAAAATCCAGGACCTGGGACACGAAGTCAATATTTCACGAGGCACCAAACGTATCGTCATCGGCGCCATCGGCGATGAAAGCAAACTCGATCCGGAATTGTTCGACACCATGCCTGGCGTGGAATATTCGATGCATATCGTCAAGCAATACAAGATCGTATCGCGAGAATCGCATCGCCAGGATTCGGTCATTGATGTCAGGGGTATCCCCATCGGTGGCAAGCAGGTACAAATCATCGGCGGCCCCTGCTCCGTTGAAACTCAGGAACAGATGGACCTGGCCGCACAACAGGTCGCAGCAGCCGGTTGTCGGCTAATGCGTGGCGGTGCCTTCAAACCCCGTACCAGTCCATACACTTTTCAGGGCAAGGGCGTCGACGGTCTCGGTATCTTTCGTAAGGCTGCCGACAAATACCATTTGCCCATCGTCACCGAGCTGATGGATGTACGTATGCTCGACACATTCCTTGAACATGATGTCGACGTCATTCAGATCGGCACCCGCAACATGCAGAACTTCGATCTGCTGAAGGAAGTCGGCCGTATCAACAAACCCGTGATCCTCAAACGCGGTCTGTCCGCCACCATTTCCGAGTGGCTCATGGCAGCCGAGTACATCGCGGCCGGCGGCAATCACAACATCATTTTCTGCGAACGCGGCATCCGTACCTTCGAAACCGCTTATCGCAATGTACTGGATGTAACGTGCATACCGGTACTCAAACGTGAAACCCACTTGCCCGTCATCATCGATCCTTCTCACGCTGGCGGCAAGGCTTGGATGGTACCGGCTCTGGCGCGTGCTGCCATTGCTGCCGGTGCGGATGGATTACTGGTCGAAATGCACCCGAATCCATGTGAGGCCTGGTGTGACGCCGATCAGGCTCTGAATCCCAATGAATTGAAGGAATTGATGGGTACGTTGAAAGGTATCGCCGAAGTCATCGGTCGCACGCTTTAGGACTGGAAACTGTGTAATCGATACCATGACGACTGTGATCAACAAGCTGGTTATCATCGGTGTGGGACTCATTGGTGGTTCCTTTGCGCTGGCATTGAGGCGTGTCGGCAAGGTCAAACACATCGTTGGAATCGGACGCAATACGCAGAATCTGCAGGCAGCAGTTGAGTTACAGGTCATCGATGAAATCGCAACGGATCTTGCTCACGCATTGCATCAGGCAGACATGGTTTTCCTGGCCATGCCCGTGGCTCAAACTGCGCATACTCTGGAACAGATTGCGCCGTATCTACAGGCCAATACCATCATCACCGACGCCGGCAGCACCAAACAGGATGTCATCGCCGCAGCCCAACATCATTTGCCGATGGCAAACCGGCATCATTTCGTTCCCGGTCATCCTATCGCCGGTGCTGAGCTCAGCGGTGTCAAAGCAGCGCAAGCCGATCTCTATCACAACAAGCATGTCATACTGACTCCCCTTGCAGAAACCAGCACTGACGCGGTTGAACAGGTGAAACAGTTATGGCAGGCATGCGGAGCATCTGTTTCGCATATGTCCGCCGACGAACATGATCGGATACTCGCCATCACCAGCCACCTTCCCCACATCCTGGCTTTTGCCATGATGAATCATATTCGTCACAGCACCCCCGAACCAGATCAGTTACTGCATTTTGCCGGTAGCGGTCTACGCGATTTCACACGAATTGCCGGCAGTTCACCGGAAATGTGGCGGGATATCTGTCTGGCCAATCGTGAAACCCTGATCAAACAGATTGATGCCTACCGGGATGAATTACTGACTCTGCAAAAACTTCTGCATGAAAAAGATGGCGAAACACTTCAGCAGACTTTTATAGCAGCCCGCGCCCTTCGCGAGAACTGGTTAAAAACTTAAGCTGGATCAAGGCTCAACTACCGCTCAACCATTATGATCCGTAACGTTACCATTACAGATAACCCCAGCAAATCAATTCGGATTTGCTCTAGTCTTGATAAAGTGATCGCAATACAATGCTTACACACATTCCAAGACAATACATCACGCATTGACAGATAAGGAGAATGCAATGAAAAAAAGTATCAATAAACTAATCGTTACCGCTTTGACGGCATATTTAGTTCTCATACCTGGCTTGGCCTCGGCAGAAACAGGTACTGCCGTTCACTATAGTGATAAATTCCAGGGCAAGAAAACCGCAAACAATGAAATATTCGATCAAGGCGGATTGACTGCAGCACACAAAAAACTTCCCTATGGAACACATGTGAAAGTGACCAACTTACAGAACAATCAGAGTGTCGTCGTTAAAATCAATGACCGCATGCGTACCCGCAATCGCAATCTTATCGATGTAACCAAACGTGCGGCAGAAGAACTCGGTTTTCTGAAAAAAGGACGGGCACGTGTCAGTCTTGAAGTAGTCAATCCATGATCTGAGATTATTCCGAATCGTTGTCGGCAAATCCAACAATCCGCCAAGCGGTATCCATAAGCAATCGAGATTTTCTCGATTGCTTATTATGTTTCAATCAACTGATTTAGTTGGCATTCAATCCAACCAGCTTAAATATAAATCGAGCAAACTCACACTCTCGACGAGGATTTCGAAGGCTTGCCAATCCCGATCCAGCTCAGTATATTAATCCGCTTTCATTGTTTCTTTAGACTTCTCATGCACAAACCAGAACCACCGGTCATAGAACCATTTACTTTTGTTTTTAGCTGGCGGCGCTTTCTGATTCACTGCCTGATCATGGGTTTTTGTATCCTATTGGGATTGCTAACCTGGTATTTTGGCAAACCACACAGCATCCGTTTTTATGAAACCAAAACCGAACAAAACCTGGTAACGAGTCTGACCCCAGAAATCAACATGGTACTTGATCTGCAAAGCTCCGTTGCTGTCAAGGAAGGTGAACCACTGCAAGTCGAAATTTTTAAGGGAAATGTTTATTTTGACGTCCAGCCAGGCGCTTTAAACAAGCTCGAAATCAAGGTTGGCAGTGCCATGATCAAGGATACCGGTACACGCTTCAGTATCCGCATGCACAAGGATGGTACGCATAATATTGCCGTCGCTGATGGCCACATCAAAATTTACATGCCATCGGGCATCTATCAGATCAATGCACTGGAACAAGCGGATTTTGACGAAATGGGTATCAAGCGGCACAGGTTGCTAGACGAACGTAATATCGCACCCTGGAGTCACTAATTGATGATGTAATCACACCCGCAATCACCATCCAAACTTTTGAGTTTAGTATCCGTGCAATAAAAATAAAAACCCCCGAGTCATAGACTCGAGGGTTTTGTATTTTCACTCAATCCCTAAATAACGAACTAAAACTCTTCCCAGTCGTTATTGCTTCCACCGGCTGCGACCTTGCGCGGTTGTGACGGCATGGTTTCCGCTCCCTCCGAACTCGTTCTTACACTGGATTTTTTGGTAGCCGGTCCACGATTGGGAAGCTTGTTTACATTAGGTCGATTGGTGCGTTTGACCATCATCGGTGCAGACTGATGGTTTCCGTGCGCCAGTTTGAAAATGGTCACCGCTTGCGATAGAACGTGTGCTTGTTCTATCATTGATTCCGCTGCTGCTGCTGCCTCTTCGACCAGCGCAGCATTTTGCTGGGTCGCCTCGTCCATCTGTGTTACCGCCTGATTGACCTGTTCGATACCCGAACTTTGTTCCTGTGAAGCGGCAGAAATTTCGCTCATGATATCGGTCACACGCTTCACCGCACTGACGATTTCATCCATCGTTGAGCCGGCCTCGTCGACCAGTCTCGTACCTTCTTCCACCTTGGTTACCGAGTCATTGATCAGTTCCTTGATTTCCTTCGCTGCTGCTGCAGAACGTTGCGCCAATGTGCGCACTTCCGTTGCCACCACGGCAAAACCACGACCCTGTTCTCCTGCACGGGCAGCTTCAACAGCAGCATTCAGTGCCAGAATATTGGTCTGGAATGCGATGCCATCGATGACGGCGATAATTTCGACAATCTTTTTCGAGCTTGCATTGATTGAGCTCATGGTCTGCACGACTTGCCCAACCACAGTGCCGCCCTTCACAGCTACTTCGGATGCACCCGCCGCTAGCTGGTTGGCCTGATGCGCGTTGTCCGCATTCTGCCTGACTGTCGATGTCAGTTCTTCCATCGATGAGGCTGTTTCTTCCAGACTGGATGCCTGTTCTTCCGTGCGTTGGCTCAAGTCAGTATTACCCGAAGCGATTTCACTGGTAGCCGTGGAAATCGAATCGGTACTCATGCGAACTTTACCGATCAGATCGACCAGGTTATCGTTCATTGATTTCAGTGCTTGCAACAGCTTTCCAGTTTCATTTGTGGAATTTACCTCGATCTGGTTAGTGAGATCGCCAGAAGCCACCCGGTTTGCTATTTCCACCGCTTCATTTAATGGATTAATAATCGAGCGCAATAGCAACAATCCCAAAATAATGGCCAGTATCGCACCGATTATCATCACGGCAATCAGAGTAGTGGAAATCCGTTCAAACGTACTTTGTGCGACCGCATATTCTTTAGAACCATCGATCCCCTGCAGGTCAAGCAGCTTAAATACCGTTGTACGCAATGCTGCGAATTTTGGTCCGCCATTGTTGGCTGCATTGTTAACAGCCGCTTCGAAATCACCGGCTATGGAATACTGGTAGGTTAGCTTCAGCGCCTAGATGTAATCTTTGGTCTGATCGGTCAGATTCCTGGACAACATAGCTTCTTCATCGGTGACTATGGTGGGCAGGTATTTTGCCCAAAGCTCTTCGATCTCTTTAATCAAAACCATGCTTTGATCAGATTTGGTCTTGGCATTGTTTACGTCTTTCTTCGTAACGGAATCCAGACCATTCAAACGAACCATATACCAACGATCGAGAATGGTTCCCAGATAAGTTAATGCCATGGTGCGGTTTTCATGCAGAGACTTTAGCCGTTCATTGGCATCATAATAGTTGTATAAACCAAAAGAACCGACACCGACCATCAGCAGAGTCGACATACCAATCACGAACATCATACGAAACCTGACCGTTGTGTCTCTAAACATCATTGTCTCCTATAAGTACTTTCTATTAAATCTCTTTACTCACTCACATTTTCGATCTAACTGACTGATGTAGCCAACCTATCTCGCAACATCGTGAATCTACAAATCATCCATCCCTGATTTAGGCGATTTGGCAATGAAATCCGCTGGATTCTTAAATTTGAAATTCACAGAAATGATAGTGTTACTAGTGACTTGAGAGCCGATTCTGTCAGTTTGCTCCTGACCTTATCGGTAAAAAAAGAAAATTCCTGATAGGAATATTCCTAAACCCAATCGATTAGCCAATTAAAACTGACCAATGCAACTGAACTGGTTCATAAATAAAAAACCCTCGAGCCAATGACTCGAGGGTTTTGTGATTCACCACACAGTTTAGAATTGAAGATTAAAATTCTTCCCAGTCGTTATTGCTCCCACCAGCAGCGACTTTACGAGGTTGTGACGGCATGGTCTCCACTTCCGAGTTCATTCTTGCACTAGCCTTTTTAGTAGCCGGTCCGCGATTGGGCAGCTTGTTTACACTGGGACGATTAGTGCGCTTGGCCATCATCGGCGCGGTCTGATGGTTGCCGTGCGTCAGTTTGAAAATGGTCACCGCTTGCGATAGGACGTGCGCCTGTTCTTTCATCGACTCCGCTGCTGCCGCTGCTTCTTCAACCAGCGCAGCATTCTGCTGGGTCACTTCGTCCATTTGTGTAACAGCCTGGTTGACTTGTTCGATACCCGAGCTTTGTTCCTGCGAGGCGGCGGAAATCTCGCTCATGATATCGGTCACACGTTTTACCGCACTGACGATTTCATCCATCGTTGAGCCAGCTTCGTCGACCAGTCGCGTACCTTCTTCCACCTTACCCACCGAGTCATTGATCAGTTCCTTGATTTCCTTTGCTGCAGCCGCCGAACGCTGCGCCAAAGTGCGCACTTCCGTTGCCACCACTGCAAAACCCCGCCCCTGTTCACCCGCACGAGCAGCCTCAACAGCGGCATTCAGTGCCAGGATATTGGTCTGGAATGCGATACCGTCAATGACGCTAATGATTTCGACAATTTTCTTCGAGCTTTCGTTGATCGAACTCATGGTTTGCACAACCTGCCCAACTACGGCCCCACCCTTGACGGCTACTTCCGACGCACCGGCTGCAAGCTGGTTAGCCTGACGCGCATTGTCCGCATTCTGCCTGACGGTGGACGTCAATTCCTCCATCGAGGAAGCCGTCTCCTCCAGACTGGATGCCTGTTCTTCCGTACGTTGACTCAAATCAGAGTTACCGGACGCAATTTCACCTGTGGCCGTGGAGATCGATTCGGTACTCACACGCACTTTGCTAACCAGGTCGACCAAATTGTCATTCATGGCTTTTAGCGCTTGTAACAAGCGACCGGTTTCATTTGTTGAAGTCACATCGATCTGACTGGTCAGATCACTGGATGCCACGGCATTGGCTATGGTAATGGCTTCATTCAGCGCTTTAAGAATGGCGCGTATGATCACGACCCCGATAAGAATTGCCATAAAGATACCCAACACCATCGTCACGCTTGAAAACATGGAAATGGTCTCAAAACTGTCTTGTGCGGTTTCATACTGTTTCTGAGATTCTGTGCGCTGAAACTCCAGTAATTTGAGCATGGTAGTGTGCGCCGCATCAAATTTCGCTCCGGCATCACCGATCATGTTGGCCACGGCAGCATCAAAATCTCCTGCAGTAGCCAAAGCCATGGTGCGGTTTCGCGATTCCGTATAGATCCGCCACTGATTAATGAAATTCTCGGCAATCGATGCTTCTTCAGGTACAAATCTGGTTGCCATGTACTTTTGCCAGAAACTGGCAATCTCGGCATCCCTCTGGTCAGTCATATTCTGCCGTTCCTTGACCAGTTCTGGCTTTCTGGCATAAGCCGATATCGCTGCATTGAGACGTACACGCTGCATGCGATCCAGTATCATGCCCAGATCCCCCAAGGGCACGGTACGATCTTCATAAACCCCTTTAAAGGATTTATTGGTCTCGTTCAAGCTATACATGCCAAGGCTTCCCACAATGGCAAGCAGCAATGACAGAAAGCTAATCACAAAAATCAGCCGCGATTTAATCGTCATGTTATTCAACATCAAATTCTCCCAAAAATGAATGTAAACCCAGAAAACGTTGTTATATTTGATCAATCAGCCCCATTTCATTGCTACTCATCAATTTCTCGATATCAACCAAAATCAGCATCCTTCCGTCCACCGTTCCCAAACCGAGGATATACTCCGTTTCGATAGCTGATCCCAAACCCGGTGCCGGACGAACTTGATCCCCGCTCAAGGCAATCACATCCGATACACCATCAACCACCATACCCACCACACGCCCGGCAATATTGAGGATGATTACGACCGTGAATTGATCGTAATCCACTTTTTCCAGATTGAAGCGAATGCGCATATCGACAATCGGAACGATGATTCCACGCAGGTTAATGACCCCTTTGATGAATTCCGGAGCATTGGCGATTTGGGTAATCGAGTCGTAACCACGAATTTCCTGTACTTTGAGAATTTCAATCCCATATTCTTCGTCACCCAGTCGAAATGTCAGGAATTCATTGGCTCCCATATTCACTTCCGCACAAGAAAGTTCAACAGCCTTATCGGTTGTTTGTTCATGCATCACGTTTGATTTTCCTTTGTTTTAGCTTTATTCCAGCTTTGTCTTTTTTGCTGGGCTTTAATTGAGTAACTAAAATTGATCAGGAACCTGGAAATCGTGGGAAATGTTTTATCTCCATGGCTCCTTGCACTTATTCTTTTTTTTCAATTTCTTATTTTTGAAACAGAAGTTCTTACGGAATATAAAAAAATATTTTTTGTCGGCAGTGTCCTATTCGACCATAGGATATTCTTTGCATAAAATGTAAGAATATTCCTAGATCACTATGAGTAAAACACCCGACCCGTTTCGGTTTGCAACACACAGGTCACGCAAAAAGTCTATTCATCCAAAGCTGGAATGCTGGTTTTGATTGGATTCTAGGCTGAAGTTCTCGACGGATCTGATCGCATTTCCGATCAGATTCGCTTGTAGGGATGAGAGATCAAACGGCACCCAATTCAGGAATTGGACGTTTACGGCAAACTCGTCGAGCCAATTAAATGACTAAACGATAAGCAACGAGCTCTACAACAATACAGTGTGATCAATTAACCCCATGTCATCACTGCTCATGAGTTGCTCGATGTCGATCAGTATCAGCATGCGTTCATCGATTGTCCCCAACCCCATGATGTACTCGGCTTCAATGACCGAATTCAATCCGGGAGCCGGACGCATATGCTCTTTCTGCAGCGAAATGACATCGGACACACCATCGACCACCATACCCATCACGCGACCAGCCACATTGAGAATGATGACCACGGTAAATTGATCATATTGCACATCACTCAAGTAAAACTTGATCCGCATGTCCACGATTGGAACGATGATTCCGCGTAAATTGATTACACCCTTGATAAATTCGGGTGCATTGGCAATTTGGGTAATCGCATCATAACCCCGGATTTCCTGCACCTTGAGAATCTCGATGCCATACTCTTCCCGCCCCAATCGGAAAGTCAGAAATTCATTAGCCAGATTATTACCGCTTACAACAGATGTTTCAGCAGCCACATTGAGTGCTTGAGCTTGCATTATCAATAATCCTTTCGTTTACGCTATACAAAAAGTGGACACGGTTCCCAACAATAGAGGCAATAAAATTTTTTCATCCATCCATCACAAGATATTTTTTCTCTAGCAGCAGGGATTCATCCTCGACAAACTGCACACTGCCTTTGATCTGGTATAAATGAATTTTTTTATTTAACGGAGCAAAGTGGCATTTTCTTGAATGTCATCCACTGAAATTCCCGCAATCCCGGACTGTGGCAAACTAAAAAAGGTGACGGTCAGTCACAACTAGATGACCTTGAAAATTTATGCTAGAAAGCAGCATCGTCAATAGGAGCTGCTTCAATGAACATTTCAGGTATGAATCACTTCACGGTACTCAGTAGCGATCTTGAAAAAAGCACCGCTTTTTATATTCACATTCTCGGATTGAGAGAGGGCTTCAGACCCGCTTTTTCTTTTCCGGGTGCATGGCTATATGCCGGCAATCAGGCCATCCTGCACATCATGTCGGGCAAACCCATGCCCACGAATGCTGCAGGAGTCATCGACCACATGGCATTCACCGCATCCAATCTGCAAGCGGCAATCGATACCCTTAAACAACAAGGCATCAGCTATCAATTACACCGTTTACAGGGATTGGGAATCTGGCAATTATTTTTTTATGATCCGGATGGCGCAAAAATCGAACTGGATTTCCCGTCCGACGAACCCGAACCCAATCATTGATTGACTATTTAATGCAATTGGGTTTTTTACCCGCTGCCTGCGCCTGCTGCATCAATTTGGTCGATTTCGGCAAATTCTCTCGCAAATCATCGATGCGTGTCTCGTGCGATGGGTGAGTCGATAAAAACTCGGCAGGCTGTTCACCCTGACTGGCCTGCGCCATTTTCTGCCACAACGTCACACTCTCGGCAGGATTGAAGCCTGCCTTTGCCATCAACTCGAGACCAATCAGATCGGCTTCACTTTCATGCAATCGGCTGAATGGCATAATCACCCCATATTGCGCCCCCACTCCCAGTAGACTCACGGCAGTCTGCCCCAGCGGGGTTTGCGGTGCAGCTACTGCCGCGATCAACGATATGCCCATTTGCGCACCCAGTTTCTGCGACATACGCTCATTACTGTGCCGTGCCAGCACATGACCAATTTCATGCCCAATCACTGCCGCGAGCTGATGCTGATTATCCACCAGATCGATCAGTCCGGTATGCACGCCTATCTTGCTCCCCGGCAGGGCAAATGCATTCAAAGTCTTATCTTCGAATACAATGACCTCCCAGTTCCCTCCCACTTCGTGGGTGATCGCATTGGCTACACATCGAACGAATGTATTTTCCTTGACATCCTGACTGATCGGCTTTTCTTTCTTCAAATCCGCAAAAGCCTGTAGCCCCATACTATTGAGCTTATCATCGGGCATGAATACCAATTGGCTTCTGCCGGTTGGTGTCGTGGCACAAGCCGTCAACAAATGAATCAGTACACATAGCAATATCCAGTTCAATTTCATAAGCACCTCTTTTACTCTTTTAATGAATCATTCCTCATCGAGGAGTATTCCGATACAAACAAGTTACAAACACAATACCACTCAAATCCTTCACCATCTCAAGGCAAGATTCTCGCATTAACGCTGCCGGAAAATATGATATAACGTTTCTCTCGACAAATAGCCCGCAAAGGATCCGAAATGAACGATCATGTCTATAAAATCATCGAAGTCGTCGGTTCTTCTACCAAAAGCAGTGACGACGCCATCCAGCAAGCCATTACAAAATCCGGTAAAAGTCTGCGTAACCTGGATTGGTTTGAAGTCGTGGAAACCCGTGGACATATCGTCGATGCCAAGGTTGCCCATTTTCAGGTCAAAATCAAGATCGGTTTTCGGTTGGATTAATGGAAATCCATGCTGATTTCCCTTGGATCCTGTTCGAGCCATTAGCGGAAATCAGCGATCTCCTAAGCACCAAAGCGTTCGGGGTGCACAGGATGCTCACGAAAGCTTAGCGCGGTGCTCCATCTCATGCTGCTCGAAAAGCGCGAAAGCACATACTTCGCGCTATAATTCGCCTTTTACTTTTACTCATAAACCCCCGATCCATGCAAGAAAAATACCACCCTCAGGAAATCGAACAAAACGCACAGCGATTCTGGGAGGAAAATTCAGCATTCAAAGCTGTAGAGTTGCCTGACAAGCCCAAATACTACTGTCTATCGATGTTTCCCTATCCGTCCGGCAAGTTGCACATGGGGCATGTACGCAACTATACCATTGGCGACGTGCTGTCGCGTTACCGGCGCATGCAGGGCTACAACGTCATGCAACCGATGGGTTGGGATGCGTTCGGATTGCCGGCTGAAAATGCCGCCATGCATAACAACGTGTCACCGGCCAAATGGACCTACGACAACATCGCCTACATGCGCAAGCAACTCAAAAGTCTGGGGTTGAGCATCGACTGGACACGCGAAATCGCGACCTGCGATCCGAGCTATTATCACTGGAATCAATGGCTGTTTCTGCGCATGCTGGAAAAAGGGCTGGCATATCAAACCACCGGCGTGGTCAATTGGGATCCGATCGATCAAACCGTACTGGCCAACGAACAGGTCATCGACGGCTGCGGCTGGCGCACTGGCGCACCGGTGGAAAAACGCGAAATCCCGATGTACTACTTGAAAATCACGCAGTACGCCGACGAACTGCTGGCTGCGCTGGATAACCTGCAAGGCTGGCCGGAACGGGTCAGAACCATGCAGGCCAACTGGATCGGCAAAAGTTACGGCGTCGACATCACCTTCCCAGCCGACCAGGAATCCGGCACGCCGCAAGATCTGAAAGTATTCACCACACGTGCGGATACACTGATGGGGGCAACCTATGTAGCCGTCGCCGCGGAACATCCCATTGCCCTGCACGCCGCGCAAAACAATCCAGCGCTGCAGGCCTTCATTCAGGAATGCAAGCTGGGCTCGGCCAAGGAAGCCGACCTCGCCACGCAAGAAAAGAAAGGCATGGACACCGGCTTGTTTGTCGTTCACCCTTTCAACTGTGAAAAACTGCCAGTCTGGGTCGCCAACTACGTGTTGATGGGTTACGGCGAAGGCGCCGTGATGGCCGTGCCTGCGCATGACGAACGCGATTTCGCCTTTGCTACGCAATACCACTTACCTATCAAGGCTGTCATCAAGCCGATCGAAGAGAATCTGACACTGCCTTTGACAGAAGCCTATGTGGAACACGGCATAACTTTCGATTCCGGCGCATTCTCGGAACTCAATTTTGAGCAGGCGATCGATGCCATTGCATCGGCATTGGAGCAAAAGGGACTGGGCAACAAACGCGTGCAGTTCCGTTTGCGTGACTGGGGCATTTCCCGTCAGCGCTACTGGGGTTGTCCAATTCCATTGATCCACTGCAGCGATTGCGGCGTGGTGCCGGTACCCGACGATCAATTGCCTGTGGTGCTGCCGCAGGATCTGGTGCCGGATGGTTCCGGCAATCCGCTGGCCAAAACACCGTCGTTTTACGAGTGCACCTGCCCGAAATGCGGCAAAGCGGCACGGCGCGAGACCGATACCATGGATACCTTCGTCGATTCCTCGTGGTACTACGCCCGTTATACCTGCCCGGATCAGCATCAGGCCATGACTGACGAGCGCGCCAATTACTGGCTGCCAGCCGATCAGTACATCGGTGGTATCGAGCACGCCATTTTGCATCTGCTGTACTCGCGCTTCTGGAGCAAGATCATGCGCGATCTGGGATTGCTAAAACTGGATGAGCCATTCACCAATCTACTGACTCAGGGCATGGTGCTAAACGAGATTTTTTACCGCAAATCCGGCAGCGGGCGCATCACGTATTACAATCCAGCGGAAATCAACTTGCAGTTCGATGATCAGGGCAAACGCTGCGGAGCGATACTGCAAGCCGACAATCAGCCAGTGGAATCCGGTGGCATCGGCACCATGTCGAAATCCAAGAACAACGGCGTCGATCCGCAGAAGCTGGTGGAAGAATATGGCGCCGATACTGCGCGCCTGTTCATGATGTTTGCCAGTCCGCCGACACAAACGCTGGAATGGGCGGATGCCGGCGTCGATGGCGCCTATCGTTTTCTCAAGCGCTTGTGGCGGCAAGCCTTCGTTCACCTGCAATCCGGCGTGGTCAAAGTCGATGCGGAGTTGCATGCGGCATTACCGGCAGAACTCAAGGCTCTGCGTTGTCAGTTACACCAAACCATCGCCAAGGTGACCGACGATCTGGAGCGCCGCCATACTTTCAATACCGCCATCGCCGCGGTGATGGAACTGATGAACGGCCTGACCAAATGCCAGGACACCGACGCCGCCAGCCGCAACCTGATGCAGGAAGCACTGGAAAACATCGTGCTGTTGCTGTCACCGATCGTGCCGCACATCTGTCACGAGCTATGGCGCGAACTCCGTCCCGGCACTGTGCTGTCCGATCAGCCCTGGCCGCAGGCCGATAGTGCTGCGATGACACAGGATGAGGTCAAACTGATCGTGCAGGTCAATGGTAAGTTGCGCGGACAGATCAACATCGCCAAAGACGCCACAAAGGAAACCATCGAACAGGCAGCGCTGAACAATGAACATGTACAGAAATTTATCGAAGGACAGGCAATCAAGAAAATCATCGTCGTACCTGGTCGACTCGTCAACATCGTGGTGTAGCACAATGAAATCATTACCCTATCACCCGCTCCGACTCAATTCAGCCTTGCTGATACTAGCGCTGATGCTGCTCCTGTCCGCATGCGGTTTCAAGTTACGTGGTCAGGCTACATCGCTGCCTTTTAAATCCATGTATGTCACTGCCCCCGACGGCCACACCATCGGCATGGATCTGGAACGCATGATCAGTACGTCACCGACAACCAAGATTGTCAGCTCGGCGACTGAAGCAGAAGCCACGCTTGAAATCATCAGTGCAGTCAATGAAAGAGCCATTCTGTCACTATCCGGCGGCGGTCGGGTGCGTGACTTCAACCTGATCTATCGCGTCGCCTATCGTGTGATCGATCAGCAGGGAGTCGAAGTAGTACCTAAAACCGAAATTGCCATTACGCGCGTGCTGCCATTCCTGGATGCACAGATCCTGGCCAAGGAAGCAGAAGAAAAATTACTACAGAAAGACATGCAGTCCGATGTCGTGCAACAAATCATCTGGCGTCTGTCCGCGATCAAGTTACCGGCTTCCTGAGTGCTGGCGCTTCTTTCCGCCGATTCTACCGGTCAGCATGCGAATCAAACTCGAACAGCTTTCCCAGCAACTGCGGCAACACTCCGCTGCGCTCTACGTCCTGTTTGGCAACGAGCCCTTGCTGATTCAGGAAGCTGCCGACTCGATCCGCACCCACGCCCAGCGCGAAGGCTACACCGAACGCGTGGTTTTGAGTGCTGATCAGCATTTTGATTGGTCTGCCCTGCTTACGACAGGCAGCAACCTGTCCCTGTTCAGCGAACGCAAAATCATCGATTTGCGTATTCCTTCCGGTAAACCTGGCAAGGAAGGTGGGAAAAGCATCGAAGCCTTCTGTACGGCTCTGCCAGCGGACACCCTAACACTGGTGACCTTACCGCGCATGGACAAACAGGGGCAAGCCAGCAAATGGTTCAAAACGCTCGAAGCCTGCGGTGTCGTTATTCCATTTTATGCCATTGAACGGCAACAGTTACCGCACTGGATAGAACAGCGCCTGTCGCGACAGCAGCAAACGGCCGATCCTCCGGCATTGCAGTTTTTCGCCGATCGGGTTGAAGGGAATCTGCTCGCTGCACATCAGGAAATCCAGAAACTAGCATTGCTTTATCCCAGCGGTCATCTGACACTTGAACAGATCAAATCGGCAGTACTGGATGTCGCACGCTATGACGCCTACCAGTTGGCCGACGCCATGCTGGCGGCAGATGCAGCGCGTTATATCCGCATCCTGAATGGACTGCAAGGCGAAGGTACGCCTCCTCTGGTGATTCTGGCGACACTGACCGAGCAAATCCGACAGTTGATTCACCTGCAGCAAGGTTTGGCTAGAGGGCAAACTGCTGCCCAGTTATTACAATCTGGGCGAATCTGGGGCGACCGGCAGAAACTGGTGATGAACGCTGTTCGTTCCCAGTCTTTACCTCGGTTATTTCAGGGGATAGCCAAAGCCGCAGTAATCGACCGTATCATCAAGGGTGTCGAGTTGGGAGATGCTTGGGAAGCCCTGCTGCAGTTAGGCTTATACTTGACCTTAAACTCCAGAAATTACTCCGGATTTACGCGATGAATGGACTGCTCAAAATCACTCTAACTTCATGGATCTTCATGACCCTACTGGGTTGCTCGGCCCAGCAGATTTATGACACCGGGCAATGCTGGCAGCGCAATCAATGCAGCAATATCATCGATCAATCGCAGCGCGCGCAATGTTTATCGAGCACCGACACGCCCTACAACCGTTACAAACAACAATCCGGTTCCCGGGAAAATACAAAATAACAATTCAGATCGCCTTCATCCACACAAGGCATCGGTCAGTGATTTCACCTCTGCCGCCGAATCCTGCAGAATTTCGGACAATGTCGACTTATCGGTCATTATGTCGATTTGCGCCTTGATATCGTCGCCTGTTTGATGTGATGGCAATATGAATGGAGATTTGACCGGAGCGAGTTGATCGGCAAACAACAATGTATCTCCCAATGTCGTCGGTGGAAAAGCCAGATAACCTTCCCACATGCAAACGATGCCCTCGATCACAGGTTGAGGCACTGACAGTGCATTCAGTATTGCAGTACCAATCTTGATTTCACAATCCAGTTCACCACCGTCCTCCAGGTCTTCATCACTGGACCAGGAACTCGCCACATCGTCATCGACCAGCCCCGGATAGGAGTCTTCGCGAGCCAGCAAATAAAACCAGCTTATTTCGTGGATCATTCCGGCAAACAAGGCCGTATCCGGATCCTGGTGCGTGATACGCCGGGCGATGACCTGAGCCAGGGCAGCCACATGCGCCGAGTGCTTCCATAATTGCGTGACTTTCTCGCTCTTGGCATGGCGCCCGGACAATTGCTGCACTACAATCACCGTAGCCAGGTTGCGCACGGTACGAAAACCGATGAGCGTGATCGCGGATTTAACATCGGTTATTCTTTTTCCCGAGCGATTGAACACACTGGAATTGGCCACCGCTACAACCTTTGTCGACAATAGGGGATCAGCCTGAATCAGCTTGGTCACGGTTTCAATTCCACAATCTGGATCCTCGAGCATTCTTCGAGTACGAATGGCCGTATTCGCCGAGGTTGGAAAAATCAGCCTTCCTTGTTCTACTTCAGCCGCCAACGCACTCAAAATCGCACTTTTCTCCATCCACCACTCCTCTACTCTGACCTAAATCACAACGACATACGCCATCCCTGTGTGACAGGTTACGCCAAGTCAACCCCAGTGCATGTCTCAAAAAAAGCGGATATTGGAAGCTATTTCCCATTCTCAGGAGAATAATTCTGTGCAGTCACTGCTATGGTAGCAGCCTATAATGACTGACTTATCTGTACTATAATTTCATCCTCGATATTGATTGAACCGGTTTATTTATCCCACTCAACCCATGAACACCATCGACATCAAAAGTTACATGCAATCCGTAGGGCAGGAAGCACGCTCAGCCTCACGACAAGTCGCCAAAGCCGACACGGCTTCCAAGAATCGGGCCCTCATAGCCATGGCTGACGCCATCCGCCGCGATGAATCCACGCTACTGTCGGCCAATGCCAAGGATCTCGACGCTGCACGCGCAAAAGGTTTGGAGTCTGCCATGATCGATCGGCTCACCCTTTCTCCCAAAGGCATAGCCACCATGGCCGAAGGTTTGCTGCAAATCGCCGCTCTGGCTGATCCCGTGGGTGAAATCAGTGGACTGAATTACCGGCCATCCGGCATTCAGGTTGGTAAGATGCGTGTGCCACTGGGTGTGATCGGCATCATTTACGAGGCTCGTCCCAATGTGACTGCCGATGCCGCAGGTCTGTGCCTCAAGGCTGGCAATGCAGCCATTCTGCGTGGAGGATCGGAAGCCATACACAGCAACCAAGCCATTGCTGCCTGCGTCAGGGAAGGGCTGCGCGTGGCCGGATTGCCCGAATCCGCTGTGCAGGTGATTGAAACCACCGATCGCGCAGCTGTAGGAGAACTGATCACCATGAAGGATTATGTCGACGTCATCGTGCCCCGTGGTGGTAAGGGACTGATCGAGCGCATTGCCAGCGAAGCGCGTATCCCAGTCATCAAGCATCTGGATGGTGTATGTCATGTCTACATCGACGAACAGGCCGACATCGACAAAGCGATCCGCATTGCGGATAACGCCAAAACACAGCGTTACGGCACCTGCAATACCATGGAAACGCTACTGGTTCATCACAACATTGCTGACCGGATTCTGCCGCCACTCTGCAAAATCTATCTCGACAAAGGTGTGGAATTGCGCGGCGACACCGAGGCCTGTCGTCTCATTTCACAAATGCATACCGCTACCGAGCAGGATTGGTACGAAGAATATCTGGCGCCCATTCTGAGCATACGCATCGTGTCCGGACTGGATCAGGCCATCGATCATATTACTCAGTACGGTTCTCAACACACCGACGCCATCGTCACCGAAAACTATACTCATGCCCGACGCTTCTTGCGAGAAGTCGACTCCAGTTCGGTCATGGTCAATACCACGACGCGTTTTGCGGATGGATTCGAATATGGCTTGGGTGCCGAAATCGGCATTTCAACTGACAAGATTCATGCGCGTGGCCCCGTGGGACTGGAAGGCTTGACCAGTCAGAAATTCATCGTGCTGGGCGACGGCCAGTTGCGGCAGTGAAGCACGCCAACACCCAACGTAGCTCTTTCACCATGGGTATGCCATGACACAGACAATTGAAATAAAAATTCCGGATATTGGCGATTTCAAGGATGTTCCGGTAATCGAAGTGCTGGTTACAACAGGCGATACGGTCGCCGTGGAAACGCCACTGATCACTCTGGAAACCGACAAGGCCTCGATGGAAGTCCCCTCGCCGCGAGCCGGAGTCATCAGGGATGTCAAGGTCAAGCCCGGTGATAAGGTATCCGAAGGTTCAATCATCCTAACACTGGAAATCGTAACGCAGGACACGACAAGCATTCAACCCAAATCACCGGTGGCTTCCATTGACCAATCCACTACGGCTACGGCCGACTCTGCCAAAGCTGCCACCCCGCATACAGTGACAGCAAACGCACCGCATGCCGTACCACAAGGTGATGTACATGCCGATGTGGTTGTACTTGGCGCGGGTCCCGGCGGATACACCGCAGCATTCCGGGCTGCCGATCTCGGCAAGAAAGTTGTGCTGATCGAACGTTATCCGACACTCGGAGGCGTATGCCTGAATGTTGGTTGCATTCCGTCGAAAGCCTTGCTGCATGCCGCCAAAATCATCACCGAAGCACAAGATATGTCAGCACATGGCATCACCTTTGGAGCACCACAAATTGATCTGGCACGGTTACGCGAGTGGAAAGTTTCGGTTATCAGCAAACTGACCAGAGGTCTACAGGCTCTGGCCAAGCAACGCAAGGTTCAGGTAATTCAGGGTAGCGGAAAATTTACCACTCCCAACCTGCTTCAGGTCTCCACACCGGATGGTGAAAAAACGGTATCTTTTGATCACTGCATTATTGCAGCCGGCTCGAGTGTCACGCGCATTCCCGGTTTTCCCTATGATGATCCGCGGCTGATCGATTCCACCGGCGCATTGGCATTAGAGGACATACCGGAGCGTCTGCTGATCATCGGTGGTGGCATCATCGGCCTGGAAATGGCAACCGTCTATTCGGCTCTAGGCAGCAAAATCAGCATCGTGGAATGGATGGACCAATTGATCCCAGGAGCCGATCCAGTCTTGGTCAATCCCCTGTATCGCCGTATCAAGAAACGCTACGAAGCCATTTACCTCAAGACCAAGGTAACGAAAATCCAAGCCAGTGCGCGCGGGTTGACCGCCACATTCGATGGCGAACAGGCGCCTGAACCACAAACTTATGACCGAGTCCTGCTGGCGATCGGTCGACGGCCAAACGGACACCATATCGGTGCGGAAACCATCGGCATCCAGATCAACGAGCGGGGTTTCATCACCGTGGATCGGCAAATGCGCACCAATCTACCCCACATCTATGCCATTGGCGATATTGCCGGCGAACCCATGCTGGCGCACAAAGCCAGCTACGAAGGCAAGCTAGCTGCCGAAGTCATTGCAGGGCACAAAGTAGCTTTCGATGCCCGGGCCATTCCGTCAGTCGCTTATACCGACCCGGAAATTGCATGGATGGGGCTGACGGAAAAAGAAGCCCAGCAACAGGGTATCGATTACGAAAAGGCCGGATTTCCGTGGGCTGCGAGCGGTCGTGCCATTTCAATGGCACGCGAGGAAGGATACACGCAATTGCTGCTAGACAAACAATCCCGACGCATCCTGGGCGCCGGCGTGACCGGCATCAATGCGGGCGAACTGATTGCCGAAACGGTTCTGGCTCTGGAAATGGGTGCAGACATGCAAGACCTTAGTCTCACCATTCACCCACACCCGACCTTGTCCGAAACGATCCTGTTTGCAGCTGAAACAGCAGAAGGAACCATTACCGATCTTTTCGTACCCAAGTGATATCTCTTTTTTTCAATAAGCCATGGTTTATTTTTTTGACATGATGATTTCCAGAACAAATCTGATCATCTCGACGATGATGTTCGTGATGCTATGCGCAATGACGTCCACATCATTTGCAACCCACATTTCCCAGCCGGTGCTGATCGATCCGCAAAACCAATATTTCATCGGGCAAACCATCGCATTACATGGCCGAGTTGACTATAACGACAAACCTGCTGCCGATGTGCTGCTTAACTTCAGACTGACCCGACCAGATGGATCGGTGGCGATCGATCAATCGTATCCCAGCGATTCACAGGGAAATTTCGAGTTCACATTCGAAACGCGCAACGAGCAAAATGGTACTTACCAGCTGACCGTGACCTCACACTGCCTGGAAAGTCACCGCTACGCCTGCACGTATAAAAATGTGACGTTGCCCATTCACCTGAAAAACCCATAGCCGCTATCGCAATTCCACTCATTGAACCAGTCCCGGCGATTGTATCGATCATCACGAAAGAACAAAGCAGTGGTCCCTGGCCCGTGATGGATTACGACAGGTTACGAGACGCACATGTTAACTATGACTTCCTCAATTTTCTATCCACGCAAAGTACCGCTGCTCATCATTACTGTTTTCGCCTTGCTTCTGCTGCTCTCGGCATGTGATTCACAAACCACTGCCTTGTCCGAGCGCGAAGCCAGGATCCGCGCCCGGGAATCCGAACTGGTCACCCTGTTTGCCGAACTGGTAGAACAAAAAAAATCATTGCAGCAGCACACAGCCCACATCACCAGCGAAAGCGATTCCATCGACGCCACGGTTTCTGAGCACGATTGCGTCTGCGAAGCACAACCGGAAACAACGCTGCCCCATGAACCGGTTAGCAAAAAGGATGACAAGATCGTGCTGGGTGGCGTTGAACAAGTGCACCTCGATCCCCCCGGATTGGAATTCAGCGCGCGGATCGATACCGGCGCCCAGACATCTTCAATCAACGCGTTGAATATCGTCGAGTTTGAACGTGACGGTAAACCTTTTGTAAAATTCAACCTGACACACCCGATTACCGGGGAAAAAATCGAATTGACCCGACGCCTGCGCCGCTATGTTCGCGTCAAGGAACTGGGAAACCGGGAATCCCTGCGACGCCCCGTTGTCAGAATGCGTGTCATGCTGGGCAATATCGACGAACGGATCAATTTCACACTGGAGAATCGCAGCCGTTTCAAACACCAGGTGCTGATCGGACGCAATCTGCTCCAGGATCTGGCCGTAGTCGATGTCAGTAAAAAGTACACCACATTGAAAAATGATTTACCCGAGACCCGTGGAACCAAGTAATGCAATCCAATTTTAGATTTTATTTTCTGGTTGTGCTGATCCTGAGTCTGGGCATCGGGTTGACACTTTACAAGCATTTTGCGCTAGGTTTTCCCTTGCTGCCGGATGACAAGAAATCAGTCTGGACCATCGAAGCCAGAATCGATTTTATGGCACGTGGCGATCCGGTCGTCGTATCGTTTGCATTACCCCCGCAAACTCCAAACACTATTTTTCTGGAAGAAGATTTTGCATCACCTGATTATGGTTTCGCCGAATTACAATCGGCCAATGGACGGCGCGCACAATGGAGCAAGCGAACAGCAACTGGTCAGCAGACTGCATTTTATCGGTTGAGTCTGTACGAAACCGACTCCATTTCTCCCGATATGCCTGTACCCGCAACCGACCTCCCGCCGGATCTCATCAAACCGGAATTTGACGAATTACACCGCACTGCGGCCATCACATTGCTGGATCAGGTGCGTAGCCGGTCTGCCAATGCCGAAATTTTCACGCGCGAGCTGATCACCACATTGAATACCAGCATGCCCAGCCAGAACCAGAGCCTGCTGTTGAGTGAACGTGCCAGCGAAGACTACAAGACTCAGTTGATCATCAACCTACTGGCACTCGAAGGTATCAGCTCACGCATCGTACGCGGCTTATTTCTTGAGGATGGCCGGCGTCGGCAATCCCTTACCAATTTTGTCGAAGTCTATATCGACGATGAATGGCTGCTATTCAACCAGAACAATGGAAAAACTGGCAAACCCAAAGACTTTCTGATTTGGCAGCGTGGTGACCTATCCTTGCTCGATGTCGTGGGCGGCAGGAATTCGCAGATATCTTTTTCCATCATCAAGAATATTCAGCCCACCCGTAATCTGGTTCTGCGCGACAACCTGCACAAACAGGCCGGCATTGTCGATTTCTCGATCTATAGCCTACCGATCGAACAGCAAACCGCATTCAAGATGATCCTGCTGCTCCCCATCGGCGCGCTGATCGTCGTCGTCATGCGCTTGCTGGTGGGGATTCGCACTTCCGGCACATTCATGCCCATATTGATTGCTCTGGCGCTGATTCAAACGACATTGCTGGCTGGCATCGTCATTTTTCTGTTTGTTGTGGGGACAGGGTTATTGATCCGTTCCTACTTGTCGCGGCTCAATCTGTTGTTCGTGGCCCGAATCTCGGCTGTCATCATCGTGGTGATCGCCATCATGGCCAGCATCAGCATCATTAGCAACAAGCTCGGTCTGGATCAAGCCATGACGGTGACTTTCTTCCCGATGATCATCCTGTCCTGGACCATCGAGCGCATGTCGGTTTTATGGGAAGAAGACGGTCCCAGAGAAGTGCTGATCCAGGGTGGCGGCAGCCTGTTGACTGCGATCATTGCGTATCTGTTCATGACCAATCGCACAGTCGAATACCTGACTTTCAACTTTCCCGAATTGATGCTGGTCAATCTGGCAATCATCCTGGTGCTGGGACAGTACACCGGTTACCGTTTGTCCGAACTGTATCGTTTTCATTCACTGGAAAAGCAAGATGTTTCTGACCAGCGCTAAAAAACTGCGCGAGCTGGGCATTATCGGCATGAACCAGCGAAATTTCGGTTTGATCTCACGTTACAACCCCCGTCACCTCTACCCCTTGGTGGATAACAAACTGAAAACGAAACTGTTGGCGCAGAAAGCCGGAATCACCGTACCGCGATTGCTCGGCACTGTCAGCTACCAGCATGACGTCAGGACGTTGGGGAACATACTGAAACCGCATGCCCAGTTTGTCATCAAGCCGGTAAAAGGCAGTGGCGGCAAAGGCATACTCGTCATTACCGAACACCACCAGAACCAATATTTCAAACCCAGTGGAGAAGCGTTGCGATTGATCGATATCGAACGCCATGTTTCCAATATTCTCAGCGGACTGCACAGTCTTGGCGGCAAACCCGATACCGTTATGATCGAATCACTGATACAACTCGATCCCGTATTCTCGGATTACAGTTATGAAGGTATCCCTGATCTGCGCGTCATTGTATTCCGGGGCTATCCGATCATGGCCATGTTGCGCCTGACCACGCATGCTTCGGATGGCAAGGCAAATCTCCATCAGGGTGCCGTCGGTGTGGGCATTGATATGGGAACCGGTGCTGCGTTGCATGCAGTGCAGTTCGGCAACCCCGTATCGCACCACCCGGACACCCGCAAGACCTTCGCGGAACTATCCGTGCCGCATTGGGACAGGCTACTGCAACTCGCCGCTGCCTGTTATGAAATGACCGGACTGGGATATCTCGGTGCCGATCTTGTGCTGGATCGGGATCAGGGGCCGATGATCATCGAATTGAATGCGCGTCCCGGCCTTTCCATCCAGGTTGCCAATTATGCCGGACTGGCGCCCCGGGTCGCACAGATCGAGGCCTTGGCGACGATCAACCCGGAACCACATGAACGTGC
Organism: Nitrosomonas sp.; assembly: GCA_024282035.1. Taxonomy (GTDB): domain Bacteria; phylum Pseudomonadota; class Gammaproteobacteria; order Burkholderiales; family Nitrosomonadaceae; genus Nitrosomonas. The sequence continues at coordinate 74,528 of JAMWZR010000002.1, read as the reverse complement.
CAACTTCAGCAAACAGAAATTTTCAGTGTCGGCAAAGATTTGAGGGGATCATGAATGATCAATCCCCCACGTTGATGACTACCTTGTTGCGCCCTCTTTGTTTAGCCTGATACAAAGCCTGATCGGCGGCCTCACACAAACTAACGGCATCCTGAAAATGCGCCAGATCGGCAATGCCACAACTGAAATTCACTGAGAATTCCTCGTCATGACTGAGATGCAATAAGCGGGAAAATACGTTACGGATTTCATCGACTACCTTGGCTGCTGACGTTGCGTCGGTATCGTTCATGATTACCGCAAACTCCTCTCCGCCATAACGTCCGACTATGTCCGTTTCACGCAGACGCTGCTTGAGCAATCTTGCCAGACTTTTGAGTACACGATCGCCCGCTGCATGTCCATACGTGTCATTGACCTTCTTGAAATAATCGATATCCACCATGGCAAAGGAAAGCGATGTTTTAAGCCTGCTCGAACGCACCACTTCGCGCGCCAGTTCCTCCTTGATGGCGGTATGATTGAGCAATCCCGTGAGACCATCGTGGATCATCAGTGATCGCAGCGCACGTGCACGCGTCACCCGAGATGTAATGGCGGACACCAGAAATGAGGGCGCAATCGGTTTAACCAGAAAGTCATCGCCCTGAAGACTCATTGCTTCCGGTTGCGTGTTGAAATCATTCTCGGAAGCCAGATAGACGATCGGAATACTAATCAGTCCATCCATTTGCCGAATCACCCTGGACAGCTCGGTGCCATTGCATTCGGGCATGTACAGATCCATCAGGATCAGATCGGGATCGAAATCATTCAGCGCCTCAACCAGCTTCAAGGGCTCCGACACCGACCGGACAATCATGTCAGCCTGTTCCAGAATGGCAGCGTGATAGGTCAGCTCGATCGTACTATCGTTCACCAGTAACACGCGAAACGGCTCCTGCACCTGCGAAGCGGTGATCAGATCAAGCTGGTCGATTAACTCGTTGGAATTGATGGGTTTGGTAAAGAAAGCCACACTGCCGGCACGCACGGCACCCAGCCGGTAATTCATATCGTCGTGCACCGAGATGAAGATGACCCGTGCTGAATAGGGCAACTCCTTCTGTATGTTCTCCATGAAATGAATTCCGCCCATGGCATCACCGGGGAATTCGATATCCATCAGCGTGATGGCATTGGGTCGCTGCTTGAGTGCAGCACGAAATTTTTCCAGATGATTGAATACTTCGACTTCGTATCCATAGTAACGCAACTGCAAGGCCAATTCCTGTGCAGCCTCGACATCATCTTCCACCACAAAAATCAGATTGGAATCGTGAATAGGCGAGAACAGTACATTTTCGGTGGTGTCGATTGCCGATGCGATCTGACTCTCCAGCTCGGGCAAATTTTCAACAGAGATCTTTTTCAGTGCGGAGACCTGTTTGTCCACATCATCGGCCAATGAAGGGTTCGGCAACATTTCTTCCTGCAGCAATCGTTTGAAAAGCTGCTCCAGCGCACGAGCTTCGGTACTCAATGCAGGAAATCCAAATGTCATGCTGTTGCTGACCAGGTTATGCACCAAACTATGTAATGCCTGCATAGCCTTACTATCCCACTTCGTCTGCAACTGCCTCCACTGCTGCTCGATTTCATCGATCCTGACTGGCAAATCCTGCACAAACGAATCCAACAAAAAGCGCACTCTTTCCTGAAATTGCTTATGATCTCTAGTGTTCATAGTAATGCACCCTATTTAGTTCAATTGCGAAACCCTGCAATTGAATGGTTTTCAAGAACTTTGCCACATCGCGTGCACTGAAATTCATACACGGCTTTTTCGATCCAATCTGCACACCCACAAAGCAAACCACCACTATCCGTTTACCTTGCACTGCACATTGTAACCCTGAATAACGTTATACAGTCGTAATTCCAAGCTCAACAAAGCAAATCGATACGCCAACCCACTACACTCCAGATCACCGTCTTTTGTCGATCTCATTCAAAAAACCGCAAGCATAGTAATTGATCAGGATATAAACTGGCAAGTATCAAAAGCAATGACAATCCTTTTGTCACCTCAATATGACACATTGCCTGCAAAATTTGTTGATTTTATGACCATGCTAAAAAAAATTTCGATTCAGCTTCTAGCCTTCCTGCTAGCCATATTACTGGGAATTTTTGGACTCGGAGCGTTGCTCACCGGACCTGCCCCCAGTGCCGTAGGAACACTATCTGTCGATTTGCCTGTCGAAAACGTAACCATACCCACTACACAAGGGATCGCGGTGCATGGCTGGCTTGCACACGGCCGACCCGGTAGCGCAGCCATTCTGCTCGTCCATTCCATGCGCAGCAACCGGCTCGAGATGTTAAGCCGCGCCCAATTCTTGCATTCGGCAGGCTATCATGTTTTGATGATTGATCTGCATGCACATGGCGAAACGGCCGGCGATCGCATCACTTTTGGTGCGCAGGAATCGGAAAGTGTGGTTGCAGCAGTGCAATTTCTGCGCAACAGATACCCTTATGAACGACTGGGCGCCATCGGTGCTTCCCTAGGTGCAGCTGCTCTCGTACTTGCTCCTCAGAATTTGAAACTCGATGCCGTGATTCTTGAATCCCTACACCCTACTTTCGAAGAAGCCGTACACAACCGCCTGAAGCTGCACTTTGGAGATCATGCAGCACTTTTGCTGCCTGTCATGCTATCCCAACTATCCTTCTATACCGGAAGTACTGTGGATAAACTGAATCCCATCGACAAAATCAATGATCTTCAATCACCCATCCTGTTCATTGCCGGCACACAAGATGCACATACCACACAGTCCGAATCCGAACGCCTTTATAATGCTGCCCGGTCGCCAAAGGAAATCTGGATTGTTCCCGGAGCTGGGCATTTCAACATGCACAATTATGCCGGCAAGGAGTACGAGCGTCATGTATTGGCTTTTCTTGCGCAGCACTTGCGTCGTGATGCACAGTAAATGCAGTTTCAAAGATACTCATCGACTTAGCCAATCCCATTGCGTCTCCAAAACCACCCATCATTGACAGAAAGGAATCTCCAATGAATCAGTATCAGAACATTTTAGTCGCTATCGACTTCTCAGACGAAGGCCTGCATGTCGCCCGCAAAGCCCAAGCCCTCGCGCAGATGTTTCAGGCCAGTTTGCATGTCATTCATGTCCTGGACAACATTCCGATGCCGGGCATGCCGTATGGAACCATCATTTCGTTGGCGGAAACGACTGCCGATGCACTACTGGAAGCAGAAAAAAACAAACTCATCCAGATTTGCGAACAACTCGATATTGCACCCGATCGACGCTGGATGGTCTGGGGTGAAACCCAGCAGGAAATCACTGAGCTTGCCACCGCGCAGCACATCGATTTGATCATTGTGGGTTCGCACGGTCGCCATGGATTGGGTGTATTGGTGGGATCTACTGCAAAAGGGATTTTGTATCATGCACACTGTGACGTGCTGTCAATTCATTTGTGATAATTCGGAAAAACTAATGCCACCCAGAGTGGGAAATTCTGGCCAGCTAAAATCGCACGGCTGCGCACACGGTGCGTAGCAGAACCGATTTCAATCCCACCTGACGAGCACTTCTCAGCGCTCACCTAGCGCCAAACTTCCCACCATTTCTTGGCGCCGACTTCTGGTAATTCCTTGAGAAAATGACTGTCTGGAAAATTGATGCGCATGACACGTTCCGCATCATCCATCAGATCGTACATTTCCAGTGCTTCATAGGCCTTGATCATGATGTAGAGTGCTTCTTCGGTCGCTGGCGTACGTGGATACTCCTTGATGGCATTCTGCGCACGATTGGCTGCGGCTACATATGCCTTACGCTTCATGTAGTAGCGCGCGGTATGAATTTCCCCCATGGCAACCGCATTGATCAGGTAAGCCATGCGTTGCCTGGAATCTGCAGCATATTTGCTGTCCGGAAAGCGGGTCACCAGCTCCTTGAAGTTCTCGAATGACTCGCGTGACGCCTTGGAATCCCTCTCGCTCATATCCTGCTTGAGGGGGCCTTTCATCAGGAATCCCATCATGCCCCAGTTATCGTTGAAACTTGCCAGTCCCCTCATGTAATACGCGTAATCCACGTTGTCATGATTGGGGTAGAGTTTGATGAAACGATCAGCTGCCGTAATGGCAGAAGCTGGCTCCTCGTTCTTGTAATGCGCGTAAGCAATCTCGAGTTGCGCCTGCTGGGCAATACGGCCATAGGGATAGCGGGATTCCAGTGACTCAAACAGTTTGATGGCCCCCGTATAGTTGCCTTCGTTCAATTTATCTTTCGCTTCGCTATAAAACTTGTTTGCAGACCAATCCTGTTGGTCTTCCTGGCGTTCGGGAAATAAATTGCAGGCTGTAAGCCATAACGTCAGCAGAAAAGCTAAACTACGCAACATGACTGATTCCGTAAATAACAAAAGCACATTCGGGCATTATAACGTAAAGCCCCCGCAACAAGCACACGATGAGCAAGCCCCTGCTGCAATCAATCTGACCATTCCGACCGAATATGCAGGTCAGCGTCTCGACCAGGCATTGGCCAAGTTATTGCCGCAATGGTCGCGCAGTCGCTTGCAAACCTGGATAAGCGAAAATCATGTATTGCTCGATGGCCGCAATACAACGATCAAACAAAAGGTGTGGGGCAACGAATCCGTGCACATCAACCCGCCGGAAATTCCTGGATGTGAAACCGTGCATCAGCCCGAAGTCATCGGTCTTGACGTAATTTTCGAAGATGAATCGCTCATTGTCATCAACAAACCAGCGGGACTGGTCACCCACCCTGGCAATGGCAACTGGCAAGGCACATTACTGAATGCCCTGCTGCATCACGCCCCTCAGCTGCACCACATTCCTCGCGCAGGAATCGTGCACAGACTGGATAAAGACACCAGTGGATTACTGGTCGTTGCGAAGACCCTTGAGGCACAAACCAGTCTGGTGCGGCAATTGCAGCAACGTAGCGTAAAACGTCAGTATATTGCACTGGTTATTGGCGAGGTCGTACAAAGCGGTACTGTCGATGCCGCCATCGGACGCCATCCGATACACCGCACGAAAATGGCCATTACGGACAAGGGCAAGCCGGCTCGCACACATTATCGTATTCTCGAATCATTCCGGGGCTGCACCCTGCTGGAATGTCGCCTCGAAACAGGTCGTACCCATCAAATCCGGGTACACATGCACGCGATTGGACACCCACTAGCAGGTGATCCCGTCTATGGCGGAAAAGCTCAAAAAGTGGATTGCAAAACCGCCGATATCCTGCACCGGTTTACACGACAGGCGCTGCATGCCTGGAAACTGGGGCTGATCCACCCTCGGTCTGAGCTTCCGCTGGAATGGGAGATCCCCTCCCCGGATGACATGAAAGTACTCTTGCAGCAACTACGGCAACTCAACCATACCAATCTCTGACCAGCTGGATTCTAGGAACTAAGCACCACCAAAAAAAATGCGCCCGTAGGCGCATTTTTGTCTTCATATTTTATCCGTACATTCATAAAACAGATATCTCCTCAGAAAGGAAGAATGGCATCCAGTGAAAATACGATTTGATCCTTGTTGCCACCGAATGGCCGGTAAGCCGATGCCTGCAACGATTCGTGCAAGGCGTCCACGCGGTCATAACGGATATTGGGACGAATATTCAGTTGCTTCAATCCTTGCCACCCAATATTCAATGTTCTGGCAGCTTTCCAGTTGGCACCAATGGTAACGGCGTAATAATCTGCCGGTGTACTGCTGGCCAGCAAACCAATATTACTGGCGTAACTTCTTCCCAGATAATTGGTACCCGCTGCTACCCTGCCCGGTGCAAACACGCGAAATCCGTCACGATCGCGAAACCATTCTGCCCGCACACCCAAGGACAAATCCTGAGTCAGGTCATAATAGAAATGCGAGTTGACACCGTACCATTCGGCATCCTTGACGACACCAGCATAGACGTTGTTTGCCAATAACACGTTATCCGCAAACCCGTGATCATGTTGCAGCATCAGATGCGCCTTGTCAGTTAGCTGGTGTTTCAGCACGATGCTGTAGAGTCCCCAAAAACTGCTGTTACGGGTCGATGTCGTACTACCGGTGCCACTGACATTAAATGAGGTGCGTTTGTTGTCGCTGGTCCAGGTAACACCTCCGATCCCCCCCCAATTCTCCATTTCTCGATCGAAATTGCCATCCCAACCGCCCGTTCCGCTCCCGCCAATCGTTCCAGCCATTGCAGTCCAGTTCTTGCTAACCGTGTAGTTTCCCAGAACACCGGTATGGGTGAAAGGCTCACCATATTGCATGGTATAGGCGTGGGTATAAAAGAAATTGTTAGGCGCTGGAACAGTTTCATAGCCTATCGGCGTATAAAAATGGCCCACCTTGATATTCAATCCATTGCCAATTGGAGCATAAATCTCTGCAAAAGCTTGGGGAATGGCAATGCCATAAGTCCGGCTGGAGTTACAACAGATTTCCAGATCCCAGTTGCCCCGATCTGCCAAAGGTCTGCCGTTGTTCACATCGAATGCAGGATTACCATAAGCTTGGGTAAAAATGGCATCGGTACCAAACATGAAATCCGCCCTGAAGCCAATATCCCAACCTTTACCTTCGGTTTTAACGCCGCGCTCCAAATAGAAATTCAGTTGATTCAACTGAAAACGATTGGCCTGGTCGGCAAATGTAACTGGCCCCATGAATCCATGCGTTTGGCTTGGATTGAATGTTGCTCCACCCTGCACCCAACCACCTGCTTTGATGCCACTATCCTGCAGCACTTTCATGAAGCTGTTGGTGGTTGTCATCAGGCTATTAGCCTGCACACTCGACAACCCCATTCCTGACAGCATTGTCAGCGCTGTCATCGCGCGAATCATTTGTTTTTGATATTTTGATTCATATCGCATAACTCCCTCTCTCTCTGTAATTAAAAAGTACTTCCCCCATAAAGAATCAGGTAAAACCATGATTCACTTATGGGCAGCACTCTAACATTGTATTACGAAAAGGGTCAACGATCAGTATCAGGAACAACCATGGAAACACTTATGCATCAAGCGTTTTGAAACTAATCAGAGAAGCAGACGATCGCGACGAAACGTCAGTAGCAAGACAATCCATGTTTCATTTTACAATTCGGCTTGGTTTGAGTTCGGCACCTTCCGGTAAACTAGCAACAATCAGTCAAGCACTCGAATGTAATCATTATTCTGACAATCGACGAAAACCGAGACTGTTACCCAATTGCAGCTACACTGACACTTTCATCACTCAATCATGAAACAACGCACCCTGATACCCCAGAACTGCCCATGCGGCAAAACACTGTCCTATGAAGCTTGCTGTGGGTTGTATCTGGACCGAGGAGAAGTGGCACAAACGGCTGAAACATTGATGCGCTCCCGCTACACCGCGTATGTCTTGCGTCGGGAAGATTATCTTCTGGCTACTTGGCATGCCACTACACGACCGGGAGCACTGGCACTGAGCGATCATCAACAAAACCAGTGGCTCGGCTTGACCGTCAAACAGCACGATCCATTTGCACCTAATTGTGCTGTGGTGGAATTTATTGCACGCTACAAGCAGAACGGCAAAGCCTATCGGCTGCACGAACGCAGCCGGTTTGTATTTGAACAGGGGCGCTGGTTTTATGTGGATGGCGATATGCTCACCGGATCATGATTTCTGACTCACGAATAAACCGGATAGGGTTTCCTTGATTTGCCCCCAAATTTCTCGAAAATCCAAGTTAACTGCATCATTCTGGGGTCTGGAACTTCCAATTTTGAAATAATCGGCTATCGCGACGATGTAATCAACCACGTCCTGAAGCCCACGTGCGCCTTGAACAACCTGATTGTTTTCCAGCATATCACCCCATAGAAAAATACCGAATCCAGTGACTTGATCGTACTGCTCCAGAATTTGCGCAAAGGCGAGCAGTTGATCTTTGATCTCGTCCGTACTCTTGAAAATACGCTCATTGGCAAATGCGCCGGGAATCAGAAACATCTTGCGACCGATCGGATTATCCGCTTCCAAAGCATGTAATGTACTCCAAACTTCGATACCAAACTCAACCTGAGAGTAGTAGCCATATTCGTCTGATCCACAGCGATCAAATTTTCCATAGCAATCGAATCCCAGGTACTCAGCATCATCCAGCATGATGACATTAGCATCAGGATGTTTCTTTTTCTGCAAAACTAACTCGGCCCAGGCTTCGATATGCATCACACCCGAACCCGGAAATTCCTGGCGCAGCTGTTGACCAATTGTTCTCAAAGTGGCCAATGTTTCGGTATAGCCGTTTTCGATATCGTCGCAAGCCACTTTCTTTCCGACCATGCAGGCATTTCGAACCGTCCACATCGGTTCATCCATCATGAACAGCATTTCCTCTCCCTGCCGACTGGCGCTGTGTATCGCTGACATGATGGCACGGGTATCGGTGTGATACATACCGCGCTCGCGATCAAACAGCAGCTTGTCGATACTGATTACATTCAGCAATCCATATTGGTTGGCATTCAGATAATCGGTGATCTCGCTGGAGTTTTTTGGAATGAACACAAACGCATTGCTGAATCCCCATATCTCGTCAATCTGCCCCACCTCGGTCAGCAGCAATCCCATGATTTTCTGCGGACGTTCGGTATTGAAATACGATGCGTGACCATTCGCCACCAGCAATAACAATCCCACAATCACACCAGCATACTTTTTCATGATCCCTCCGTTCGTTAGTGTTGCTCAATATACCCGCAGAGCTTTTATTTTTCTGTGAGAAAGACCACTCAAACCAATGATTTATTGACCATCGCTTGTGCGCCTCACGTGCATGCGGTTTTACGAAGTAAAGGAGTTTAGATTTTGCACCCTGAACCATGACTGAAAAGAGTTGCTCACGGAGCAGATAAACGAATTCACGGGTACTGGATGGATTGTTACTAGCGAAATGACGGCTTCAATGCGAAACCGTATTGGAAAAAAAGTTGATCACCACGACTCCGACAATGATCAGCGCCAGCCCGATCAGGGCGGGTAGGTCCAGCGATTGCCCGAGGAATAACCAGCCGCTTAACGCTATCAGCACGATACCCACACCAGACCAGATCGCGTAGGCCACACCAACCGGTATCGTTCTCAGCGTCAGCGACAGCAGATAAAAAGCCAGCAGATAACCAATGACGACCACCAGCGATGGCCACAACCGGGTAAACCCTTCTGCGGCTTTCAAAAAAGATGTGGCAATTACTTCGCTAATGATGGCCAAGGCCAGAAAAATCCAGTGTTGCATGAGTCACTCCTGAAAGCTGCGCTCGGCTGTTAGCGGTTCAGTTCAGCGCATCGATAATCTGATTAAAGGGTTGATGTTGGAAAAAGTTATGGATATTGCCCGCCAACTGATCCAGCAGCCGTTGCCGGGATTCTCGGCTGGCCCAGGCAATGTGCGGTGTGACGATCAAGTTTGGCGGCAAATCGCGCAGGATCGGGTTATCCAGACCGGGCGGTTCGCCCTGAATCACGTCGATAGCTGCTCCGGCGATCTGGCCATCAGACAAACCCTGCAGCAAATCGGCTTCGTTGATCAGTCCGCCACGTGCGGTATTGATCAGATAAGCGGTCGATTGCATCAACTCCAGTTCGCGGCGACTGAACAGATGCTGCGTATCTGGCGACAACGGACAATGCAGCGTGACGAAATCCGCCTGCCGCAGCACATCGTCAAACGCGGCTCTACCGGCGCGCGGCGGCTTGCCCTTGTGATCCGCGATCAGCACCTGCATGCCGAACGCCCGCGCAACCTGCGCTACCGCATGCCCGAGTTCGCCATAACCAATGATACCAAGCGTTTTGCCGGACAACTCGATGACTGGAAAATCGAGTGGACAGAAAAACTGGCTCTCTTGCCAGCCGCCTCGTTTGACCAGAACCTGGTAATTGGAAAACTGCCGAGCCAGGTTCAGCATCAGCATGAACACATGCTCGACCACCGACGGCGTAGCGTAGCCGCGCACGTTGCACACCGGCACACCGTATTCAGCAGCGGCCGCCAAGTCGACATTGTTGTAACCAGTTGCGGCAATGCAAATCAGCTTGAGTTGTTTCGCCGCCGCAATCGCCGCGCGACCGATGTACACCTTGTTGCTGACGATCACTTCAGTGTCGCAGATGCGCTCGGGCACTTCCGCCTCAGTGCTGTCGTGATAAAACCGCCACGGTGTAATCGCTCGCTCCAACGCGGCGCAGTCCATATCGCCGCGAGTGACCGAACCGAAATCCAGAAAAATAGCGCGCATACCTTGCTCCTGATAATGAGGGAAAATCATACCACAGGCGAATCTTGGCGTTTTCGAGCGTACACAGTTCACCGAATTCATCGAGCAGGAAACGCGCGAGGACGGCAGCGACCTGGCTCCGCAACTGGCACAACTGTTCGAGGAGCGCCTGCCGTTCGCCAGCTTCGACCCCGACCATGCGCGTCGCACTGCTGTACTGCTGTGTGATCGACTGGAACGGCATTTCCCCGGCGATTTTCGTCTCGCTGTTCCAAAACATCATGGACGAAACGCCGAACGCGTGGCGTTTCTGTTCGAGCGCTACCAAACGATCACCAGCGTGCTACCCGCTGCTCCTGTCAAAAAAACCCGCAAACCGCCCTCCCTCTGACATCATTTGGCAATCGTGATACTCGGCACGCCAGCACGCGGAATGTCGGTAACGGTCATCTGAAACAATAGAAACAGCAACTGAAAAGCGTCGCGGTTCCAGCGTGCATGCTTGCCAGTGGTGTCGACCGCGTAATGACGCCCCTCCCAGCGGACGGACAGATCGGTTCCGGCAGGCGGCGTATCAGAAACGATGAATTCCATCGTCAAATCCGGATTTTCGTTGCCGAGCACCGGTGGTGTCCGGGGATCCTTGTCAACGTGATAACCGCGATCCTCACCCAATGCCTTGCCGAGAAAACCCAGTATCGAATGGAAGCTCCTGAGCCGGAATACTCCGCTCATCGGCCAGTCACCACCATAGTGATCCGGGCGAACATCAAATGCAATGTCGCTGACATTCCAGTCGCCGGTCAGTTGCGTCAATTCCGCACGTTCTGCATCCGTCAGCGTGCCCGGATCGTGGTTGGTGATCAGAATGGGGCCAGGAACCTGCTTGCGCAGCGTGTAGGTATTATCCTGGGGATTGTGGCGCACATTGAATTCCTGCTGCAAGGACTGAAAGCCCTCAGCGGAAATATTGCCCGCCGGAATGGTCCATGTTTGCGTCAGCGCCAGTGGTTCCACATACAGTTCGTTTCTGTCCTGAATGGCCGACAAGTGCAACACGATGCGACGAAACATTTCATAGCCTTCTTTGTCTGCCGGATGATTGCGGTAGCTACCATGCTGGCCATCATGCAGCAAACGCACTTCCTGTGTCATCATGCGCAACAGGAGATCCACATCAAAGCGCTGTCGCAACAGCAGGGTTAATTTGCTTTGCGGAAACGGTGTCAGTAAGCGCTTGGTGAATTCTTCCCCCTCGATCGGCACAATACTGATGGTCGGGCTTTCAGCCACTCCCACACCAAAAATGGGCAGCATGCTGGCTCCCGCCAGTCCGCCCAACGCTGGCGTGGCACCCGCACTGGCTGAAAATGTGAAGGTCGCAGCAACATTCGACACACCGGTAAAATGCACGGGTTGGCGATGATAAGCCCGCACGATATTGATCAAAAGCTGCTGTGACAGGGCATCGGTGACCGCATCATCGTAAGCCAGCACTGCACGATTCAGCGCCATCGGCGATGCACAACCGGTCAACAGGAAAATAATCAGCAGCGCTATCCGCATAGGCACCAACCCTTCCTCCTCATTGGCAATATTTGTAATAGCAGATCATGCCCAATCGGCATGCGTGTCAGGGCTATTGTGCGACAGACAACAACATCTTTTCAAATTCCATGGTCGGAACGGGTGGAGAATACAGAAAACCCTGGACATAGTCACAGCCGAATCCATGCAGCAAGTCTTGCTGTTCTTCGGTTTCCACACCTTCGGCAATGGTTTTGATGTCCAGTTTGTGCGCCATGACGATGATGGCCTCGACCAGCGCCCGGTCGGTGGCGTTACTGCTGAGGTTACTGATGAAGGAACGGTCGATCTTGATATAGTCGATATCAAATTCCTTGAGGTAGGATAACGACGAAAATCCGGTACCGAAATCATCGATTGACACCTCGATGCCCTTGTTGCGGAATTCCAGCAGAAAATTCTGTACCGTCTGCGAACTACGCAGCAACAGGCCTTCGGTAATTTCGACATTGATGCAGTTGCCCGGCAGATTCACTGCCACCAGTTTGTTATGCCAGCGTGGTTCGTCGTGTTCGCGGAACTGTATCGGTGATTTATTGATACTGACCTGGATCATGACACCGGATTGATCGATCCATTGCTGAATGTGCTTGAGCGACTGATTGAAAACCCATTCACCGATTTCCATGATCAGACCATTTTCCTCGGCCAACGGAATGAAAACTTGCGGACTGATCACGCCACGCTGGGGGTGGTGCCAGCGCAGCAAGGCTTCGGCCTTGATGATGCGCTTGTCGTGCAGATCCAGGATAGGCTGATAGTAAACCTGCATTTCATTGCGCTCCAGTGCCTTACGCAAATCATTGGTCAAAATCATTTTTTCATCGGCCTTTTGCTGCAACAACGGCGTGAAATAACAGAAACGGTCACGCCCAGCCTGTTTGGCTGCATACATGGCCTGATCCGCATGTTTCATCATGCTGTCAACGTCATGACCATCCTGCGGGTAAAATGCAATGCCAATGCTGGTGGAAATATGATATTCGGCTTGATCTGTCAGGATGTGAAATGGCACGTTCAGTTCCTGAATAATATGGCGAGCAATTTTCTCGACCCCATGTTTGAACTCGATATTCGGCAAGATGATGGCGAATTCGTCTCCACCCAGACGGGCAACCGTATCGGTGTCACGTACGCACGCCTTGATGCGCTTGCCGACTTCCTTTAGCAGGTGATCGCCTGCTGCATGGCCGAGCGTGTCGTTGATGTCCTTGAAATGATCCAGATCGAGGTAGATCAGTGCCAACGACTGCACATTGCGGTGCGCCTTGCGCATGTCCTGATCCAGCCTGTCCTTGAACAGGAAGCGATTGGGCAGCATCGTCAGTTGATCGAAATTGGTCTGCATCAGGATCAGTTCTTCACTGTTCTTTTTCTCGGTAATATCGGAGAACTGCACGATATAACCGTAAATTTGGCCGCTGGAACGGAAAATCACGTTTATGCTGAGCCAGCGTGTATGCATCGTGCCATCGCGATGCCGATCGCGTATTTCACCCTGCCAGTATTTCTTTTTTCTGATGCTGCGCCATATCGACTGGTAAAACGATTTGTCATGGAATTCGGCGTTGAGGATTTGCGGAATCCGTTCAATGACTTCGGATAGTTCATAACCGGTCAGACGGGTAAAGGCCGGATTGACCTGCTTGATCATCTTGTATTCATCGATCACCATGATCGCTTCGCCGCTGGCCTGGTAGATACTGTTGGCCAGCAACATGGAATCATAGGTTTCCCGCAGGCTGGTGATATCCCAGTTTGTTCCCACCATGCAAACCGGACGCCCGAACACATCCTGCTTGATCGCAGCGATTGCGTAAATATGGCGCACGCTGCCATCATTCCTGCACACGCGAAATTCGGTGTTGAAATCCGTTTCGCCACGCAGCGTCAGTTGAATTTCCTTTTCGACACGCGATAGATCTTCCGGATGAATCCGCTCGCTCCAGTTATTGTAGTTACCCCGAAAGTCGTGCCGCGACAGACCATAGAGGGTAAGCATCTGATCATCCCAGATCAGCTTGTCCTGCACGACATCCCACTCCCAGATACCGATACCCGCAGTGCGCGTAGCCAGAGACAATCGCTGTGAAGTCACCCGCAGCATGTCTTCGACCTGCTTGTGCGCTGTGATATTGATCAAGGCCAGCGCCCAGGTCTTGCCATGCACCGGATGCTGATAGACGGACAATGTTGCAACACACCAGAATACGGTCCCATCTTTCTTGCTGCCAAACACTTCACCAGTCCAGATTCCGGTCCGCTCGAGTTCCTTGGCCAGGGTGGTGATCGCCAAGGGTCCGGAGACTGTGTACATAGCAATCAGGCGCAGAGGCTGTTCCAGCAGTTCTTCCGAACCATAACCAAATCTGCACTCGAACTCCGGGTTGCTGAAAATAATTCGTTCATCACTGGCGCGAACCAGGCAAATGCCGACAGGCAGACTATGCAGTACCGTACTGTGGAAGTGCCACATCTCCTCCGCCAGCTTGCGTTCGGTAATATCAGTAGAAATACCGAGTTCACCGATGATTTCTCCGGTTGCACTATAAATGGGTTGTTTGACAGTCCAGTAAATGCGGGTTTCTCCGGTCGACTTGATGACATTCCTTTCTTCCCGCCGGATGGTCTGCCCCAGCCCAATCACACAACTGTCATTGAAAACCAGGTCGTCGGAAAGCGTCAGGTCAAAAAATTGCCGATCTTCATGACCGATGACTTCCTCCAGAGTCTTGCCGAATAGATTCAGCACATGCTGATTGGCATACGTGTACCGCCCGACCCGGTCCTTGGTATAAATGTAGGCATCCACCTGATTCAAGATGGTTTCCAGTTGATCGATCCGACTTTGCAGGAACTGAATCTGCAAATCTGAAAAATCATTGGCGACACGGTCTGTTGGGCGCGATGTTGCTGCTGGATTGAAATCAGTTCTGATCTTATCGTTTGGCGACATGACTCATACTTACTTTCTTTTTATCGTGAGCAATTTACACACAAATAACCATAATAAGCAACTGGAAAAATGTCCCCCCGATACCTTTGCACGGCGAAAAGATGCCATCATCGTATCCGTCACCATGCCACAATCCGCTACAATTCGGTCTCAGCGACCTTACTGATCGATCGACATGAAAAACGAATACTGGCTGGCTCGGTGGCAACGCAATGACATCGGTTTCCATCAGAATGAAATCAATTCCTACCTACAGCATTACTGGCCACGGATGCATCGGGTCGCTGGGAGCAAGGTATTGGTGCCACTGTGCGGTAAAAGCCGGGACATGATGTGGCTGCACGAACAGGGTCATGCGGTGATGGGCGTCGAATTAAGTACCATGGCAGCACATGCCTTTTTCGACGAATATCATCTGAACCCCACAATCACACACCACGGCCCATTCGAGTGCCTGACATCCGGCACGATCCAGATCTGGTGCGGTGATATTTTCGAATTGACAGCTGCGGATCTGGTCAATATACACGCTGTGTACGACCGCGCCGCTCTGGTTGCGTTACCCCCTGTCATGCGGCAACGCTACGTCACACATCTGCTGGATATTCTGCCGGCAGAAATGGACATTTTGCTGATTACGCTGGACTATCCGCAGCATGAAATGACTGGCCCGCCTTTCGCCGTTCCCCTCGGGGAAGTCGAATCACTGTATGCACGACGTGCCACCATGACTTGTTTGCACCAACAGGACGTACTGGAACAGAATCCACGTTTCAGGGAGCGCGGCCTGAGTCGCTTGCATGAGAGCATTTATTGGCTGAAAACCTCAGCACTGGTAAAACCATAGCGGATAACAGCCGCTAGCGAGTCGCCCGCGTTCCTGTCTTTCCGAACAGTTTCTCGAAAGCCTGTGCTTTGACAGGTTTGGAATACAGAAAGCCCTGTACGTAATCACATCCGAAATGCTGCAACAGATCCTGCTGCGCCTGGGTTTCTACTCCCTCGGCGATCGTCTTGATATCGAGTTTGTGCGCCATGACGATAATGGCTTCAACCAGTGCGCGATCTGTTTCACTATCGAGTAGCTGGTTGATGAAAGAATGGTCGATCTTGAGATAGTCAATATCGAATTTCTTGAGATACGACAACGACGAGAATCCAGTTCCAAAATCGTCGATCGAAACTTCGACGCCATTATTTCTGAATTCCAGCAGTGATTGCTGCACCACTGGTGAGTCTCTGAGCAATAATCCTTCGGTAATTTCCACGTTGATACAGTTTCCCGGCAAACCGATCTCGAGCAACTGATCAAACCATTGCAAACAATTCAGCGACTTGAACTGGATCGGTGACATATTGATGCTGATCTGCAAGGAATGACCGGAACGCTGCAAGCAGCGATCAATCATGGCGACAGCCTGTTTGAACACCATTTCGCCAATTTCCACGATCAAGCCACTTTCTTCTGCCAGCGGAATGAATGTACCCGGACTGATCATCCCGCGGCGCGAATGTTTCCAGCGCAGCAGGGCTTCGGCCTTGAGCAGACGTCCGCTGGCGAGTTCCAGGATGGGCTGGAAGTAAACCTGAAGTTCATTCTTGCCAATGGCCTGGCGCAAATCATGAATAAGCGCCATTTTCTCACTGGCCTGACGCTGCATCGACGGGGTGAAATAACAAAACCGGTTACGTCCTTCCAGTTTGGCGGCGTACATGGCCTGGTCTGCATGTTTCATCAAGGACTTCATGTTTGCACCGTCCTGCGGATAAAACACGATACCGATGCTGGTGGAAATATGATAGTCAGACAAACTTTGATTGAAGCGGAAGGGTCTGTTCAAACGCTTGATGATCTGCAGGGCGATACTTTCCACACGCTGATCGCCGGACCAATCCGACAGGATGATGGCAAACTCATCGCCACCCAGCCGAGCCACCGTATCCGGTTTATCCACACAGGATTTGATGCGTGCAGCCACTTCGCTCAACAGATCATCGCCTTTGTCATGTCCCAAGGTGTCATTGATATCCTTGAAATGATCGAGATCGAGGAACAGCACGGCCAGCCGCGCCCCATTGCGGCGCGACTTCTTGATTTCCATCTCTAAGCGATCCTTGAACAGATTGCGGTTGGGCAAACCGGTCAGCTGATCGTAATTGGCTTGTGACAGGATGAGCTCGTCCTGCTTTTTCTTCTCGGTAATGTCGGTGAATTGCGTTACATGATAGTGAATCCGTCCATCTGGATGGCGAATGATGCTGATGCTGAGCCATTTTGCCTGGATACAGCCATCCTTGCGTAAATCCCAGATTTCTCCCTGCCAGTGATCCTCATTCATCAATTTCTGCCGCATTTCCTGGTAAAAACCGGTGTCATGCCGGCCGGAACGAAATATTTCCGGACTCTTGCCCAGTACATCGATCATCTCGAAACCGGTAATGCGCGTAAATGCGGGATTGACCTGAATGATCCGATCATTCTCGTCAGTCACCATGATGGCTTCATTACTCGACTGATAGATGGTTGCTGCCAGACGCATCGAGTCGATAATCTGCTTCTGCTTGGTAACATCCTGATAGATGCCCAGCACGCCGATGATCTCGTTGTCGCCATTGCGCAATGGAACCTTGGAGGTTCGTAACCAGATTGTCTTACCATTCGGAGTGGTTTGCGGCTCCTCATAGGTGAGATGCGGCTTTCCCGATTGAATCACTTTCTGATCATCCTGCTGATACAGGGCCGCCTGCGATTTCCAGCTCCACTGATAATCATCGGTACCAATCATGTCCTGGATGGAACTCGCTCCGGCATCTCTGGCAAAAGCGGAGTTACATCCCAGGAAGCGCGATTCCCGGTCTTTCCAGAAAATTCGAACAGGTGCGGTATCGATGATGCTTTGCAGCAATTTACGGGATGCCGCCAGTTCGACTTCCTTGCCTTTCTGGAGCGTAATATCGGTAATCGTGCCGATATAGCCCTGCACTTCCCCTTGCTGATTTCGTTCCACCTGAGCCAACCCCAGAATCCAGGTTGTGATCTGCTGTCGGGTTTTGAAACGATATTCCAACATGAATTGCTGCTGATTCTGTACCGCTTGCTGCCATTCATTCATGACGCGCTCCCGGTCCTCGACATGCACGGCAGTCGTCCAGCCATACCCCAGCGCTTCCTCCCTGCTCAGTCCCGCGATGCTGCACCAGCGGTCATTGACATACAGGCACCGCCCCAGGACATCGGTGCGAAAAATACCGACCGGCACAGACTCCGTCAGACTGTAAACGAGTTGTTCCTGGTTTTGCAGTGCAGCTTCACTTTCTTTTTGCACCGTGATATCCAGGACAACCCCCAGCCAGTGCGTACTGCCGTCTTGGTGGCGCTTGGGCGTAGCATGTGCCTGCAACCATTTTTTACCGGCAGGTGTCTGAACCTGGCAGGCATGCGACCAGGGCAGCAGATTCTGTCCGGAATGCCGAATCGAAGCTTTCAGGTCCGACAATGTCGCCGATGACACCCCTCCGAGCATATTGTTGGCATCAGCCAAGCAGGCTGTTGCGGATAATCCGATCAAACTGGCAATACCTTCACTCACGTATATCAGTGAGTACTGATCTTGGGCATCCACGCGAACTTCGAACAACGCGCCTGACATGCTTTCAATCAGCTCTTCAAAGCGTCTCTCGCCGGTTTGCTGCGAGTCGGTCCGCTTTACAATTGCAAGCGTATCCCGCTTGCCGATCGCCAGATTGCTTTTCACTTTTGAGAGTGTGGATGCCAAGCGAAATTGTCCGTGAACTGCAGTAACCCGTCCTTCTGTCCGGTACGGATTCAAGTACCCCTCAACCGAGACGATCCATCCATCCCTGGCAAGCAAAGCCATCGCAACCCGTCCCACATCTTCTCCCGCCATCACACGTTGCATCCAAGTCAGCCAATGCTCATGGTACTGTGGATGCAGAAAGGCAAAGATGTTCAATGTTCGCGTATCCTCTGCCGCATAACCCAATGCCTCAAGCCATACGTCATTGACAAAAAGCAGATGACCATCTGGTGAAACACGATGAATCAGTACCCGTGTGCTCCCAAGTAATTCATCCGGTTGCACGCCCTTTAGGGCCATTGAAGTTGCATTGTTTTCATTCATATCTAACTCATGTTGTGAGGTCTCATTCCACTTGAATGATGGACATTTTGGCTCCCACGCACAGGAAGCCGTCGACAAAAACGGTTTATTGTCTTTCACCGCTGCGCCGCATGGCGCCCGGCACGAGGCAATGAGCTGATATACGAACTATCTGATTAGAAGAAACAATTAAGAAAAATTGCATGGACATCATACCGTCAACAGGACGATGAAGGATGTGGCATTTCTCACATTCGCTCAAACTCGGCATCAGTATACCCACAGATATTTAAAGGCATTGTGAAAAAATCTGTTGAGTCGGTTTCAGACATATAGCATACTAATCCGCTTTGTTTTTTTGCTCGTCCAGAGCGCACGATTTCATTCTGATTTTACTAAAAAATATTATTAACAGGCTTCTCCATGTTCATCAGCGTACTCGATCTTTTTAAAATCGGCATCGGTCCTTCCAGCTCTCATACCATGGGCCCAATGGTGGCTGCCAAGGATTTTCTCGGACGTATCCAGAGTTATGTTGGCAATCAACAGCCATTACCTGAATTCCTGCAAGTACGATGTACACTGCGTGGATCGCTGGCTTTTACCGGTAAAGGTCATGCCACCGATCGTGCCGTTACTCTGGGAATGCACGCTTATACACCGCCTGCACTAGCCAAAACCGACGTCAACGAATTGTTCCAGCGACTATGGCAGCAGACTACGATTCGGATCGATGATCGCGTCGAGATTCACTTCAATCCAGCCCAGGACATCATTTTCGATCGTGGCGACCCTTTACCGGAACATCCCAATGGCATGATTTTCCAGCTCATCGATGGAACGGGGCAAACCGTTCTGACTGAAACCTACTTTTCAATCGGTGGTGGATTCATCAGCACATTACAGGAAATCGGCCAACTGGTTGCACCCATCAAGATGGAAACCACCCGTTCTTGCGGCTATCCATTCGATTCCGCCAACCAGATGATGAAAATGTCCGCAGACAGCGGGCTGTCCGTGGCCGCCATGAAACGTAGTAACGAACAGGAAAGAATAAGCGAGGCACAATTGAACGATGGCCTGGATGCCATTTGGGATGCCATGCGAACCTGTTTGGAAAAAGGACTGATCGCCGAAGGCCGCCTGCCTGGCGGTCTGAACATCAAGCGCCGTGCTCACGCTCTGTATCAGCAGTTGCAGAATAATCCGCAACAGGCCAACCTGAACGACTGGCTATGCGCCTATGCAATGGCCGTCAATGAAGAAAACGCCGCAGGACATATGGTGGTTACTGCCCCGACCAACGGCGCCGCCGGAGTCATTCCAGCCGTGATTTATTATGCAGTCCGGCACGAAGGCGCCACGCAACAGCAGGTGCGCGATTTTCTGCTGGTAGCCGGCGCCATTGGTGGATTGATCAAACACAACAGTTCCATATCCGGTGCCGAAGTGGGATGTCAGGGCGAAGTGGGATCGGCATCCGCCATGGCGGCGGCAGGACTGTGTGCTATCAAGGGCGGGTCGACCGAGCAAGTCGAGAATGCCGCAGAAATCGCGCTGGAACATCACCTGGGCATGACCTGCGATCCGGTGGGCAGTCTGGTACAGGTACCATGTATCGAACGCAACGGCTTTGGTGCCATCAAGGCGTATACCGCTGCATCGTTGGCCATTCGTGGCGATGGTCAGCATTTCATGTCACTGGACAATTGTATCGCTGCCATGAAACAAACCGGATTGGAAATGTCGGTCAAGTACAAGGAAACATCATTGGGCGGATTGGCCGTCAGCATCACCGAATGCTAGAGAAACGCTGAAGTGCGGATATCACCAGTCACCAACTTGCAGACTGGTGGTTCACGGCGTTACTCGAAGCAATACCGTACACCCGTCATGCTCTGCGCTTCTCGATGGGTCAGTTGCTACTTGTCACGATGCAACTTGCCAATGACATGCCGTACACCACGAACAACCAGGTAGACACTCAATAACACAACCGGAATCGCCAGACCGGTCAGCAACTCCACATTGATGTCCTGTCCGGCGGCCTTGAGTGCTTTCAATCCGTAACCCACGATGCCCAGCAGATAATAGCTGAGTACCACCACAGACAATCCTTCCACCGTTTCCTGCATGCGCAGCTGCACATGCGCGCGATGATCCATCGATTTCAGCAAATCGCGAATCTGCCCTTCCATCGACAAATCAACCCGTGTGCGCAATAACGCCGTCGCCCGACCGAGTCGCATCGACAACGTCTCCAGCTTGCTATGCACCAGTTCGCACGTTCCCATTGCCGAAGACAATCTCTGGATCATGAATTCCTGCAACATCTGCAACCCTTCGATGCGCTCCTCGCGCAGCTCGGTAATCCGCAGTTTGACGATGTCGTAGTAAGCCCGCG
Organism: Nitrosomonas sp.; assembly: GCA_024282035.1. Lineage (GTDB taxonomy): Bacteria > Pseudomonadota > Gammaproteobacteria > Burkholderiales > Nitrosomonadaceae > Nitrosomonas. The sequence continues at coordinate 53,140 of JAMWZR010000002.1, read as the reverse complement.
AAGCATTGAAGCGATGACCGGTCTGCGCCGACAAGCGCTCCGTTTCGGCCGCAAGGCGTGTCAGCTCATCCAGCAATCGCTGTTCATCTTCGATCGAATTCATTTCGACGTTACTGGCAATCAGCTCGGCCAGACGTTGATCAGCGCGCGCCAGTTGCGGAATGATTTCACGTGTAATTGGCAATGGCAGCATGGCCAGCATGCGATAGGTCTCGATCTCGAGCAGTCGCTGCACCAACCGTCCAACCTGCCTGCTACGCAAGTTATCATCGTGGATCAGGATGCGGCCAAAATTATCACGGTGTATCTGATTGTCGCTCCACACACTGGCCGCTCCACCAGCCACTTTCGAGCCAATTACCGTCCCCGAGGCAAACAATGTTACCAGTTCATGCAGGCTGCGCTTGGGGCGTGCACGATCTTCCAGCGCGATATGTGTTGCCACCAGCAATTCGCCTGGCAGACGTGCTACCCAGTCCTGCGGTACAAATTCGATTGCAGGATGCTCGAAAGGTGCAGCGAAGGGCTTTGCGCGGTAAATGGTGTATGTCGAGTATTCGGTATGCCGCTCCCAACGCATGCGAAACTCGCCAAAATCGGCGCTGAAATCGTTGTCATAGTTATTGGGTGGAGCAACATCGTAACGTGCGCACAACTCGCGCAGCAATCCTCGTTCATGTTCGACCGCAGAGCGTTCGGACAACAGCACCAGATGGGATAATTCAAAGGGTGGCGCCAATAGCTCGTAAGCCACGGCATTGAGTTCGGCGTGCAATTCCTGCCGCAGCATATATTCTGGGATTTCCAATGACTGCAGCACAGCATGAGCCGTATCCTGCTTCGCAGATGATAGTGTGTGATCTTCCATATTCTAGTACCTGATCCGATTCAATCAATGCCTAGCATACCGAATTTTTATGACCGATCAATGAAACTTTTACCAGACAGGGAATCCTGTTGTTAAGCTGAATAGAAAAAGGGAGCATCACTTGCCACAGTCGCGGCAAGTGCACAAAAAAAGAATCAACGCCTTGGGAGGGCGTTGATTGATTAACAGTTGGGATAATTCGTGAACAAATCTAGCACAGCTATTGTGAATAGGATGTGATGCTTCTCAACCGTGTCAGCTAAATCGTCCCGAGGTGATCGAATTGGCACACGACCCTGCATCCATCTTGCTGCTCACTCATCATTCGATTAGCGGTACATTTTTTACGCCGATCTGTGTATCATGATTTGCAATCGCGTCAGTCTGTTGCAGCGTCTGACTTTTATCCTCGCATCAATCCAATCAATACAGGACAATCACCATGGGTGCTATTTTCTTTTATATCTTTATCTATTTTGCCGGGTATTACGGCCTTAATCTTCTGAACATGCTCACCATACGCCCCTTGATCAAAAATCGGCACCTGGCTGCACTGTTACCGGTATATGCTGTGGCACTAACCCATGCCTATATCCTGGTTAGCAGCCCACCGCCACAGGGAACAGACATCACTGTCGAATATGCCCTGCTGGTTTTCATCACTTTACCTGTCGTGGTGGTTACCATTGGAGCCTTCTATTTCATGTGGAACAGCAAGGGAGGCCACCCTGACAACGCGCCAGTTCGTTCTGCAGCTTCCGAGGTACAAACCGATGCCCACTTGGCCAGTGAGGTTCAGGAAAAAGCAACAGACAAACCATCCGATAGCACCGCATCGACGCAAGAGAATTCGCTTGCATCAACCCAGGACAAACCGAAAAACAACTAAAAAAACTGATAACTAAAAATCACCGTTGACCCTGCTTCCAAAGCAGGGTCATTGCCCTTCTATTCATCACCATGACTGCGCCCAAGCCGAGCGTCGATCATTGCTCTATAGTGGTCTTACGTAGGACTCATCACTCTCTGTCCACAACGACGTGATGTTTTTGAGCACTCAACGTACCTTGCTCGATAATAGCCAGTGTCAGGCGCGAAATAGCCACGCGCTTACCGGTATCTTCTTCGACGATATCGGTTTGCCAGACTTGCGTGCGACGTCCAGTATGCAACGGCGTGCAAATACCGATCACATTCCCCTTGGTCACAGCACGAATATGGTTGATGTTCAATTCCAATCCCACCGCACGATATTTTTCTGGGTCGATCGTCATCCAGCCCGATACGCTGCCCAATGTTTCGGATAGTACGCAACTGGCGCCGCCATGCAGGATACCGAAGGGCTGGGTCGTACGTTTGTCGACAGGCATGCGCCCTTTCAGAAAATTTGTGCCCAGTTCGACGAAATGAATCCCGACGTGCTCGCCCATGTTGGCATTACGTAATCCTTCGAGGTACTCGATGGTATAGTCTTTGAACCAGATTGAATCCATGAAATGTTTCCTTGCTGAAGATGAATAAATACTCAATTACGCTGGGGAAGTGTTCAGAAAGCCACCATGTACGGCCGGGATACCCGATATCAGGCATACACTTGTCACAATCCATGAAACTTGGCTTGCATGTGAAAGGGAATTTCTCAGAATCCCCATTGAATCCATTCGCACACGACTGATTAACCCCATCGGAACAGAACGACCGATTATAGTGTACTGAAAGCCATTTAGCGCATCCTGGATTGAATGGGATAGCATCCCACAAGAGAGGTGGCGGGGTCGGGGACTAAACTTTATGCCAGAATTGCATCAATTGATCGCGCAACGATCCGAGCGACAGAAAATCGTCCGGCTTGATCTTGCGAGTTGATCCCAGACTCCAATCTGCATAGATCAAGCCGACATTTCGGCCATGCGCAACCAGCGGCAGAAGAATGAAAGCGCCTGCATCGGGTAAAGATTGTTTGAACCACTCAGGTAGCGTGCATTCCCGGCTTTGCAACGTATCCTGTACGAATACATCCGCCTGATGCAGCAAAGACAAATGAAAGATATCAGCAGCATAGACCTCGGGAAAAACCAGTTTGGGCAATACTAAAGCATGCAATTTCCCCAAGTGAAATTCCGCTCTGAAATGACCCGCACTTCGTAAGAAAGTCACGACCCGGTTGAATCGCATGCCGGCATAGATTGTTTCCAGCACAATGTCCAAAGCGCTGCCAAACTCCAATCCGCGCGATCCAGCCAAACCCAGTTCCATGATGCCAAGGGTAAGGCGATGCCTAAAATCACTCGGGACAATGGATAGTTTCTCGGCCTGAAAGGGGAGATGCTTGATCAGTGGCTGTTTTCGTGCGCAGGTAATGGCTTGCAGCAAATCGGCAATCGTCATTTGCAGAGGCAAACCGCAACGCGCCACAAAATTTTTCAAACTACGCTGGTCGACATTCTTGTTGATCAACAGCGACGCCGTTCTGGTGGCAAAGTGACTCAACGCCTGCAACCACGCCTCCGACCCCGGATGATCGATTGCATCATTGATCGATAACATGAGGTCGCGTTCAATCATTTTTCTGGGCAACCGCCAGTTCCCGGCAACAACCGATGTCACTTCTCCCAGACTGACACCGGTAATCCATTGAGCGGCTGATTGTTCACGTTCATAATCACCAGCGGCAACCCGGCGAATCTTGCACCATATTTCAGGACAATAAAAAGCCACCATCAGACGCGCCACATGCTGCATCATGACGCGAATCACCGCTCCTTCGACATGATCCTTACAGCTCATCGCTGCAACATTTCGGGCAATGTCGCTGGCCAACATCGCCTTTTCCAGCTCCAAATGCACCTCATAGGATTCCGCCGATGTGGCTGATTGTTCATCGAGCAAGGATAAATTGGCCACCATGCGTGTGATCGAATCCAGACCGGCTATAGCCACGGCCTGCGTAACCGTGGTAACGCCGTTGCCGGAAATCGAGTGCAGACTGGAATTGGCCAATCGGATGACACGTTGCATCAGCGTAAAATCGCCCAGAATGGCATTGATGATATCGATACCCACATTGTCTCGATTGTCGATCTGCGCCTTGAAATGCCGGATTGATTTGGCCAGAACCGGAAGCTCACCCTTCTCCTGCATACGCATGGCCAACAGTGCGAGAAAATCGGCATGATTCCCGCTCGCGGCTGGTCTTAGGGTTGTTGTTTGGATCATTTTCCGGTTTCACTCACTATGCATGCAAATTCATCAATAACAATCGGCTGGTTCCAGAGTATCGGCGTCAAAGTCCGATCCCTTGAGCGGTGCTGTTGCCAGCCAGTAACCAGGATTTTTTGCAGAGTGACATCAATGCATAATGATCGCAGCCAATCGAAGCGCAAGGCATTGTTAAAAATGTGCTTTTGCACCAATCCAGCAATCAGAGAATCGGTTGTATGAAAGATACGGTCTGATAAAACGGACTATGCTCGCCCACTCCGGTTACCCAAGACTGAATAATCAGACCGGGAAAACCATTAGACATACCGGAGGATTGCCCTCCGGCGCATTCAGCTTGCTTACAGCGATTCAAATACTCCGGCGGCGCCCATGCCGCTACCGATACACATCGTCACCATACCGTATTTCAGTTTGTGACGACGCAACCCATGAAGCAGCGTAGCGACGCGAATCGATCCGGTCGCACCGAGAGGATGTCCCAGCGCAATCGCCCCCCCCAGTGGATTGACCTTGTTACGATCCAGATTCAGATCACGGATCACGGCAAGGCTCTGTGCAGCAAAGGCTTCGTTAAGCTCGATCCAGTCCAGGTCGTCCTGCCTGATGCCAGTTTGTTTGAGCACCTTGGGAATCGCCTGGATCGGACCCACACCCATGATTTCCGGCGGCACACCAGCGACAGAAAACCCAATGAATCGTCCTAATGGTGTCAAGTTGAAACGTTTCAACGCAGCTTCGCTCATCAACACGACAGCCCCCGCCCCATCCGACATCTGCGAGCTGTTTCCCGCCGTGACCGAACCCTTGGCAGCAAAAACCGGCTTCAGCTTCGCCAATACCTGTGGATTGGTATCGGCACGCGGTCCTTCGTCGGTAGTTTTGACTGCAATTTCCTCATGGACCTTGTGCGTCACCAGATCCGGACGTTTTTCATCGACAGTGTAAGGCGCAATTTCGTCATGAAATTCTCCGTCAGCTATCGCCTTGAGTGCGCGCTGGTGGCTGGTCAGGGCAAATTCATCCTGATCTTCGCGCGATACCTTCCATTGTTCCGCTACTTTTTCGGCTGTCATCCCCATGCCATAGGCTATGGCCACATTTTCCTCGTGCAGGAACATGGCCGGATTCATTGCCACCTTGTTTCCCATCATCGGCACCATGCTCATGCTCTCCGTACCGCCGGCAATCATCACATCGGCTTCGCCAAGGCGAATGCGATCCGCCGCCAGAGCGACGGATTGCAATCCCGAAGCACAGAAGCGATTGACCGTCATACCGGCCACGCTATTGGGTAATCCCGCCAGTAACAATGCCACACGGGCGACATTGATGCCCTGCTCGGCTTCCGGCATGGCACAACCGACAATGACATCGTCGATGGCGGCCGGATCCAGTCCCTCACATTGCTTCATTACCGCATGCAGCACATGCACCAGCATGTCATCCGGACGTACATTCTTGAACATGCCGCGCGGCGCCTTGCCCACTGGAGTCCGTGCTGCAGCTACGATATACGCTTCCTGTGTTTGTTTGCTCATTGCCCTCTCCATTGATCGTCTCTATCAGTTTCTCAGCGGTTTACCGGTTTTCAGGGTATGTTCGATTCGCGCCTGGGTTTTTTCGGTGGCCAGCAATTCCATGAAGGCTGCGCGCTCCAGTTCCAGGAACCAATCTTCATCGACCAGGCTGCCCGGAGTCAGATCACCTCCGCACATTACATGGGCCACCTTATTCGCGATCAGATTGTCGTGTTCCGAAATGAATCCGCCTTCGCGCATGTTCACCAGTTGGCTTTGAATAGTCGCAATGCCCGTATTACCGGCTACAGGAATTTCCCTGGCTCGAAGTGGAGGCCGGTAACCAGATTCCGCCAATGCCAGTGCCTGCGCTTTCGCCACGTGCAGCAATTCGAAACGATGCATCACCACGGTATCGGCAGGTCGCAGATAACCCAGTTCCTTTGCCTGCTCGGCACTCTTGGCCAGTTCCGCCATCGCCACCGTCTGGAAATAGTACTTCAACTGTGGAAAAGGATCGCCATCTTTGGCAGCTTGCGCGGCCCGCATGGCGAATTCCTTGCAACCTCCTCCCGCTGGCAGCAATCCAACGCCGGTTTCCACCAGGCCGATGTAGGTCTCCAAAGTAGCCACCGCACGGTCGCAGTGCATGACGAACTCGCACCCCCCTCCCAGCGCCAGGCCATCCACCGCAGCCACGGTTGGAATCATCGAATAGCGCAACCGCTGCGATGTTTGCTGAAACAGTTTGATCATGCCTTCAACCTCGGCCAGCTTCTTGGCCATCAACACATCGGCCAGATCCAGATCGCGCGCGACCTGCAAGACCTTGGCCTGCGCCGATTTCTTGAATTTTTTCAGGAAAGACTGGAAAGCCGAAGGAGGCCGATGCGCCGGAGCTGGTGCATCACCTGACTGCGCATGGCCCTTTGGACGTTCGGTCGCTTGCTGCAGATTGGCTCCAGCCGAGAAAGGTGGCTCGGTTTGCCAGATAACCAGCGCCTGCCAGTTTTGCTCGGCTTCGGTGATGGCCTGTTGTATGCCCTGCAGGACATCCATGCCAACGGTGTGCATCTTGCTTTTGAAACTGAGAATGGCAATGCGATCGCCGGTATGCCACAGCCGCACGCCATCCGTCTCGAAAATGGTCTGCCCATATCCTGTCTCCTCGCCCATCAACCGATCCGGGAAAAGTTGACGACGGTAAACAGGCAACCTGGAGCGTGCCTGCAATTTTCCGGTAGCAGGCGCAAACGATCCCTGCGTGCCATGTACATGTTGGGTGATGCCATCGGCAATCTCCATGACCCACTGCGGCAAAGGCGCAGCGCTCATGGTCTTGCCAGCAGCAATATCCTGCTGGATCCAATCGGCAATCTGCTTCCATCCCGCCGCTTGCCAAATCTCGAAAGGCCCTTGGTTCCAGCCAAAACCCCAGCGCACCGCCAAATCCAGATCACGCGCATTATCGGCAATCGATTCCAGTTGTACCGCACAATAATGAAACAGATCGCGAAAAATGGACCATAAAAACTGTGCCTGCGGATCCTGGCTGTTGCGCAGTGTCGCAAACTTGTCTGCAGGACTGCTGTATTTCAGCAGCTGCTTCAAATCGTCATTGACCTCCGCAGCCGATACACGATAATCCTTGGCTGCCATGTCAAGTACGTGGATTTCGTTCTTGATTTTTTGGTATACACCACGCTTGACCTTCTCTCCCAGCGCTCCCACTTCGATCAGTCCCTGTAACCAGTCCGGCACGACGAAATGGGAATGCCACGGATCATCCGGCAAGGTATCGCGCATGGTGTTGATCACATGCGCCAGCGTATCCAGCCCCACCACATCCGCAGTACGGAATGTAGCGCTCTTGGGACGACCAATCAGTGTGCCGGTCAGCGCATCGACTAGATCGAAACCAAAATTGCACATCCGCCCATGATGCATCGTCGCCAGCAGTGAGAACACACCAATGCGGTTGGCGATAAAGTTCGGCGTGTCCTTGGCGCGAATCACGCCCTTACCCAGATTGGTCACCAGAAAGGCTTCCAGATGATCCAGCATGGTGGCATCACTGACACGACAGGGAATCAGTTCGACCAGATGCATGTAACGCGGTGGATTGAAAAAATGAATACCGCAAAAACGGTGCCGCAAGGCTTCCGGAAAGGCTTCGGCTAGTTTATTGATGGACAGGCCGGAAGTATTGCTGGCGAAAATCGTATGCTCGCCCAGATACGGCGCAACTTTGACATACAAATCGCGTTTCCAGTCCATGCGTTCGGCAATCGCTTCAATCACCAAATCGCAGTCCTTCAGTAATTCCAGATGCTGATCATAATTGGCGGCCTGGATAGCCTGTGCCCTGGCCTTGACTGAAAGGGGTGCAGGCTCCTTTTTCTTGAGTTTCTCGACGGCCTTGACGACATTGGCATTGGGGTCGCCTGCATCCGTTGCGGGTAATTCGAACAACAATGTTTCGATATTGGCATTGACCAGATGCGCTGCGATCTGCGCCCCCATCACTCCCGCGCCCAGCACCGCTGCCTTGCGCACTATAAAACTTCCATCGCTCAATTTTGCCTCCTGCTTGATCCGGTTATCGAATAAACCTCAGTTCATGCCGCTATGTGGTGAAAAAGAGTACAAGCATGAAGGCGAAAGCGCAAGTTTGATTGGCTACGCCGTACGTCGGATGAGCCCGTGATTTGCCATCAGTGAACCGTTTGCTGAAGGTCGGTCTTCCGCTTCACGATTAACCGGTAAACTGGCAGCGACAACTTCATCCCCAGACAGTGCGAAACCGCTCCTCGTCGAAGCCGACAGTCGCTCTTTGGCCATCCGTCATCAATGGCCGCTTGATCAGGCGACCGTTGCCAGCCAGCAATTCGAGGATCTGCTGCTCGGTCAAAGCCGGCAATTGTTCCTTGATGCGCAGTTCACGATATTGCACGCCACTGGTATTGAACAGCTTGTTCAGCGAGACCTGTGCAAGCTTTGCAATTTCAGCCAGTTCCGTCGCATCCGGGGGATTCTCGGTAATGTCGATGAATTCATAGACGATGCCGGTTTGCTGCAAAAAACGTTCTGCCTTGCGGCACGTGCCGCATTGCTTATAGCCGAATAGTTTATTCACCGCCTTTAGGCCCCCAGAACACCACCCAAGTGATGAAATCCGACGAGAAATTTTCGAAGCGGTGTTCGACATGCGCTGCCACGAAAAATACCATACCCGGTTCGAACGCATGTCGCTCCCCGGCGATGACGATTTCTCCCTGGCCAGAATGAATGAAATACAACTCATCCTGAATGTGTGGTGTTTGAATATCAGTACCTTTCGGTGCATAGACTTCAACCGACATGGTGCCATGCGCAAAAGCCAGCGCAAATGGTTCACCCATAGGCCATTCCGCACTGGCCTTGCCGGGTATGCGTTGCATCAATTCGGGTAATGTAGCTTTCAGCATTGCGATTCCTTCTAAATAAGTAAAGAAAATGTCATGTGATGATCATTCATTTGACTTGCGTTGTCCATGATCAGAAGGTGGCCTGCAACCGGAAAACGCTCCCACAATCTCGTCCATTCCACATAGCGCGCCCGGACATTACTCCTGTTCGTTCGGCTCATACTGTTGCACACGATGCTGCATCCATCGCTCGATTTGGCCCAGAATCGCGGAGCGCGTAGGTTCCTGCAAAAAAGCATGCTGGTGATAGTGCATCGGCAGTGCCAGGACGGCATTATGCACATGATGATGGTATGTCGCTGCGACGAAATCCTGCGCACCCCAGGCCGGTGTAATCGGGTCATGTTCGGAGTACACCAGGTAATAAGGTATGTTGAATGTATTCATGTGCCGCCGGAAACGAACGATTTCCTCTTCGATACCTTTGACGAACCGCAACAGGGTGCGCCGCACGATCCAGTGATCGTTGTGCAAACGCTGCTTCTCGGCTTCGCTATCGGTCAGATAGCCCCTCACCCATGCTGGCGACGTGGGCGACACGACGGCTCGTATTCCTGGCCAGGACAACACATCAAACAAGCCATCCAGTAGCGGCACGGTAACCACCGCGAACGCCTGATTGAGTATCAGCAAGGGTAATGGCTCATCCTGCGGCTGCAAAAAATGTGTTTCGGCATGAAAGGACAAGGCGATCAATGGCGTAGCCAACCAGCCTCGCCATCCCGGAGGTTCGCTCACCGCAAACGCGGGCGCCAGAAAAACCACACCCTGTACTCGCCCGTCGGGGTCGTCTTCAACTAGGGATTGCAGCAGATAGGATGCCGTCACCAATGCACCCAGGCTGTGGGCAATGATGAATACCGGTTGTTTTACTTCATTCGTTGAATCGCACAACGCGAAGGTTTGCCTGAGCGCCTGTTGCAGGTATCGGCGCAAGGGCTGCAAATCGCTTAGCTGCGCTTGTGCCAGATAGGCATCGCTAACCTCGGTTCGAGCCGCACCTTGCATCAGTTCGCTGTCAGCCTGTTGCAACACCGGATTGGACAGTCCATGCGCATGATGGTCAAAACCGGTCACAATGTATTGCCGTGCAAAATACTGCGCTGTTTCATGATAGCGCCCGATATGCTCGTTCATGCCATGCACCAGCAAAACACATGCCTTCGCGCCTTCCGGGTCGACTGGGTATAGCGTTCGCAGGATTAAAGGCGCCGCATCCGCCTGCGTAATGCTCGTTTCCTGCCCCCAGCGGGGATAAGGTTCGCTAACAAACTGTCTGTGTACACATGCCGGGAGCATCGCAACCAGTAACAGAATACTTCCCCGGATAATCCGGTGACACCGGAGCGAGAAATGAAGTCGGAATTTCAAGACATGGACAGGCTGTATCCGTAAAAAGTACTCACCTGGAGACGTTTATTATGTCACTACCCACACTGGTACCAGACTAATGAGTCAAAGGCAGGACAATGTGTTCAGCAGTTATGATGCTGCCGGTGGATGCTTACTCATGTAATCAACGATATCGCCCACCGTACGCAATCCCTTGACCTCCTCACCATCGAAGCTGACACCGAATTTCTCCTCTGCATCGAAAAGGAGTTGCACGGTATCCAGGGAATCGAATCCGAGATCCTCAAACGTCGTTGCAGTAGAAATCTTGGAGATGTCCGCATTTTCTGCTTTTGAGGCGATAAATTCGATGACTTGTTTTTCTAGTTCTGCTGTATCCATATCTGCTATTCCCTGTGTTAGAGCGTTGTAAAGACGATGCAGGCGTTGTTGCCGCCAAACCCGAATGCATTGCACAGCGCAACCTGCACTTTTCGCTGGACTGCCTGGTTGGGTGTGTAATTCAGATCACATTCGGGATCCGCTTCGTCAAGGTTGATCGTGGGATGTAAAGTTCCGGTATGCAGCGACATGATGGCAGCAATGCTGCCGATGGCTGCCGATGCGCCGATGGTATGACCGATCATTGATTTCGTGGCGCTGATGGTAAGCTCTCCTGCATGATCGCCAAACAGTTTCTTGATAGCTTTCGTCTCGATGACATCACCAAGCGTTGTGGAAGTTGCATGCGCATTGATATAGTCAACCTGCTCGGGTCGAACTCTCGCATCCTGAAGGGCGGCCTGCATGGCGGCTACTTGTCCATCGATGTCCGGCGCCACCAGATGGGTTGCGTCACAGGCACAACCGTAGCCTTCCAGATAAGCGTAAATCCTGGCACCACGCTTGAGTGCAGTCTCTTCCTTTTCCAGAACCAGCATCGCTGAACCCTCGCCCATTACAAAACCGTCGCGCCCAGTGGCAAAAGGACGCGAAGCACGTACCGGATCCTGATTAAAACCGGTCGACAAAGTATGCAGTGCCTCGAACCCTACCATCGTCAGCGGCAAAACGCATGCTTCTGCGCCTCCGGCCATGACCGCATCGGCTTTGCCGACACGCAGCAAATCCAACGCCATGCCGATAGCATTTCCTGCCGACGAACAGGCCGTGCTGCATGTCCAGTTGACTCCTTTCAGACCATGTTTGGTCGCGATCCAGCCTGCTGCGGAATTGGCCATGATACGCGGCACGGTAAATGGCGGTACGGATTTGTTCTGAAATCGACGCGCTGCTGAAGATTCAAAGGTTGAAAATCCCCCCATTCCCGATCCCACGCTGACAGCCAGGCGTCGCGGCTCGTAGCTTTCGAGACTACCGGCATCCTCCAGCGCAAGTCCAGCTGCCCGCAATGCCAGTTGCGTGAATCGGTCGGTTTGTTCGATCTGCTTGGCCGACATGAACGACGTGGGGTCAAATTCGTGTATCTGGCCGGCGACCCGGGAATGCTGATTGGAAGCATCAAAACATTGAATACTCGAGATACCGCTCTTCCCTCGAGTTGCTGCATCCCAGAATTGATCAATGCCGGTACCGATCGGTGAAACGACTCCCATTCCAGTAACAACGACGCGCATATTAGTTCAGTGTGAGCAGAAAGCTAAGGCAGGATTGAGGAAAATAAACTTACTATTGGATTGCAGCGAATATACTGAAAGCCGCATGGACTGTCAAACCCGCGAAACATTTACTGAAAAGGTGTCATGCTTGAATTATTGCTTGTGCTCGCTCAATACTTGAAGACGATCGACCCGTCCGCCAGCTTGCCGCTAGGCTGCTCACAACGCATCTCGTGCCCCAGCAAAGTCTTGTGCGCAAACTGCGCTCGTTGCAACCAGGGCTGAATACCATTCTGGTAACCAGTAGGCTGTATTGAAAGGCTATTCGACTGCGGAAAATGAGTAACAATATCCTGATAAAACTGCGAGCGCCGCCAATAGCGCACATGAATGCCATCGGCACCAAACCACTGGGGATGCTGTTCATATAACTGGAAATCCTGACGAAGAGCCAATTCATCCAGTCCCCGATGAACGGCTTGCACGCAACTCAGTACTTCGTCTCGGGACAAACAACTGGATGGATAAAAGAGTCTGCGATAAAAAAGGTAGCGACGCTCCGTCAGGAGCTCGATAGCAGCCAGCGGTAGATTCGTAACCACGACCTGCGCCCCATGTCGCTGCAACTGCGTCACGCTCCATGCAACCGACTGCAAGACCTGTTGTGGTGTCGAACCATATACAATATCGTTGCCAATATCCGTCAGCAAAGCATAAGTCGGTCGCATGGGTAACCGATTCAACTGATGCCATATCCCGCTGCCGGTAATGCCAGACAATCCACGCCCCAATGCCTGGCTCGTCAATCCATACGCTCGCCCATGCCCCACCACTGCCAGCACCTCGCTTGGTCCACCAAAGCGCTGCTGCAACCGGTGAATGACCAGGCGCAGCGATAACGTCAGATTGCTGGCACCGAGCAGGATGAAGCGATTGGTAAAAACAGCAGGATTATCAGACACCACACAGGGTTATATAGATCATTAACAAATATAGAATACTGGCTGAATTCGCATGTTAGCCTTTTTCCATGCCGAAGCCCATATTCTGCACGCAAGCACGAAGCACATCACACAATCACGGCATTTCTTCCAATTGTCGACCAGCCTTTGGAATCCGCCGTTCTAGGTAAGGATGCTGTTCTGGGTTGGACAGGGCAATAAAAAATGATGATACACTTGCGTGCGCTAATCGTTTTAGTTCTGCAGATTTCCGTTTTACCCTCTCTTGACCGCATGTGCAGGATAAATCCCTTCATTCTGGCTTTGCTGAGTAGCTTGGCTGTTGCAACGCCCGTGCGGGCGCAAAACGCCGATGCAGCCGCCTCCATCTTGCTCAAACCTATCAGCGTCACCGCCACACGCAGCAAACGCTCGCCGGAGCAGATCCCGAACAGCATCACGCAGATCACTCGCGATCCGCAGCAAGGCTATCAACCCGGCGCAACGCTGGATGAATTTGCTCGCAGTACACCGGGCGTATTCTTTCAGAATCAGTTCAACTTTACACAGGATCTGCGCATTGCGATCCGTGGTTTTGGGGCGCGCTCACCGTTCGGTGTGCGTGGCATTCAACTGCGCGTGGATGGTATTCCGGCAACACTGCCTGATGGGCAAACACAACTGGACTCGATTGATCCAGGGCTAATCGAGCGCATGGATATCGTCCGCGGACCATCGGCTGCGTTGTATGGTAATGCTTCCGGTGGATTGATCGATATCAGTACGCGTGCCGCGCCTTCAGAGCAACTGGTTATCATGCCCCGCCAGGTGATTGGCCAGTTTGGTTATCTGAAATCCGAACTGTTCTTTGGAGGTAGCAAAGGCAATGTCCAATACAGCCTGTACAGCTCACATTTGCAGCAGGACGGCTGGCGAGATTTCAGCGGCATGCAGAACACTTTCACGCAAGCCAAGCTCAATATTAAAACTGGCAACGACTCCGATCTGATGTGGGTGTTCCGCGAGTTTTATTCTCCGTTATCCAAGGATCCGGGGACGTTAACCGCAGCAGAAGTGCAGTACAATCCCCGGCAAGCTTCGGCGCGTAATGTGCAATACCGTGCTGGAGAGGAAATCCGTCAGGAAGAAATGGGAATACGTTTTCGTACCCGACCATCTGCTGGCAAGGAACTGACCATGACGGCACACATGCTGCATCGCGATTTCAATAGCCGACAGCAATTTTTCGAGGGTGGACAAGTGCAGTTTGATCGCCTGGTAGGAGGTCTGATGGTGCAATTTGTCAACGATCATCAGTTGCTAAGCCGACCGAACCGGTTTCTGCTGGGTGTCGATTACGGTGTGCAAAATGACGACCGGCAGCGTTTCAACAACAATTTTGGCGCTCGGGAAACTTTGAATCTTAGCCAGATCGAGCGTGTGCAAAGTGTCGGCCCCTTCTTGCGCAATGAATGGCGCATTGCCAACAAATGGGATTTGGTCATCGGCGGCCGCTGGGATTGGTTGCACTATCAGGTCGAAGACAAATTCAGGCGTGACGGCAACCAATCGGGCTCGCGTCTGGTTTCCCAAGGTAGTGGATCGGCCGGTTTGGTATACCATGTTACCGATCAGCAGCAGGTATACGCCCATGTCGCCACGGTGTTCGAAGCACCAACCACAACCGAACTACTCAATAACCCAGCCGGGAAAGGCGGATTTAACCCTCAGCTGAACGCCCAGACATCACTCAGCAATGAAATCGGCGTACGCGGCAGGCTGGCGGGTTTCCAGTATGACGCTGCTGCATTTTTCATTCGCACCTGGGATGAAATCATTCCGTTCGAACTCGCCAGTTCACCCGGCCGTGCTTTTTTTCGCAATGCCGGACAATCGCGCCGGATCGGTGTCGAAACTCGTTTAGCTACGCCCGAATGGAAAGGAATTCGCGGCGAAATCAGTTATACCTATTCCAATTTCGAGTTCGAAAAATACATCACCAACGACACCAACCTGCAAGGCAATATGCTGCCTGGCATCCCGACACACCGCTGGGAAGGGCTGGTACGCTACGCGCATCCGCTTGGATTTTTTGGGCAGATCCATGTGCATCGCGTGGGTGATTTCTATGTCAATGACACCAATACGGCTTCCAATTCGGCTTATAACCTGGGCCAACTCCTAGCAGGGTGGGAACTCAAACGCAACGGTATCGAAGGATCAGTCTTTGCGGGCATCAATAATGTTTTTGATGCGCACTATAATGCCAACACTCGCATCAATGCAGCTTTGGGACGATATTATGAACCCGGACTACCGCTCAATGTGTTTGGCGGTGTGCGCATACGGGTTGTTGCATTCTAATTTCTCGAGCATCACATTCCCTTTTTCATCTTTTCTCAATAAATCCAATAGTATTTTCACACCTACAAAAAATCCCATTTAAATTGTGTGAAAATTTTCCACATTTTATTGACATGGGATTTTTTCCCACATATAATTCTCTCCAACATAACACGCAAAATAAAAAATAACGCAAGTTATGCAATTCAACCCCCATGATTACAGGAGAAATACAATGAGCTCACGCAGTAATGACGATGGCATTTTTCATGACATCAACGACGACCACGGTGGACATAGTAATGACGACAACGCATCAGGAAATCACAAGGCTTTCAAATTTGAAATTGCCAATAATCAGGTCACCGCTGTATACGAACTCAAAAACGGTGAACTGGATCGCAAGTCACTCGATGACAATGGTCGAAAATTCTACACCGTGGATGGTTCGGATGTGATTCGTACCGAAATCAAGCCATTCGGCACGGAAATTACACGGTATTCGGATACCGACGGCGACGGTCTCTATTTACGAGTCTCCGAGCAATGGCAAATTTCGCCAAACGCCAACGGCGCCATCCCCAAATTCACCGGACCGATCAGCTATTTTGGCACCAGTGGCGATGATCACATCGCTGTTCGTGGTGGAGAAGATTGCCATGGCGGCAGCGGATCAGATGATTTCATTTTTCGCGAAGCAGATCATCTGCGAATCGAGGATTTCCATTCATCGGAACATGACATGCTGATTTTCGATACCGGACTCGGACTCACCTCGCGTGAGCAATTGGCCCAGTACATTACCGACAGTCATCATGACGGCCAGAATTTCATCGTCAATTTTGGTTCTAATGTATCAATCACCCTGGTTGGCGTACAACCCGATCAAGTCAGCTGGGATGATGTCAGTGTCATGAGCTAATACCCCCCTCTTGATTTAGCCATGAGCAAACTTCCCAATCGATACTCCCTCCATCGATTGGGATTTTATTATCGAATGATCCGTTATCATGCTTCAAAGCCGTGTATATGTCTCCCTTCACACCCCAACACATTTTTTACGTCCCCAATCTCCAGATTTGCTATAGTGCCAGTTCTTCTTTTTCATTTATTCACAATAGAATCATCATATTGATCAATTACACATGGGAAATGCTCCAATGCTAAAGGACGCCAGTAAAGACCGACAGACGATCACCTCAGATGGAAAACCAACGCATACGCTTCTGGAAGGCGTAACGCAAATGGAAATTCCCAACATCGTCACCCGCAACGGCATCACCACCGAGCTTTACCGTCCTGAATGGGACGTAGGCCCCGATCAGATACGACACATGATCCATGTAATCCTGCGTGCCGGAGCCATCAGCGCATGGCACATGCACGAACACCAGACCGATACATTTTTTGTGACCCAGGGATCGATCAAACTCGTATTGTTCGATGATCGGGAAACTTCCAATACGCGAGGGCAAGTTAATGTTCTCTATCTCAGCCGGCTGCGTCCCAAGTTGATTACGATTCCGCCGGGAATCTGGCACGGCCTGCAAAACATCGACAGCATTGAAAGCAGCTTCATCAATTATTTTGACCGCCCTTATTGTTATGATGATCCGGATGAATGGCGATTGCCTGTCGACACCGACAACATTCCTTATCGTTTTTGATTTACCAGTCAATCTTGAATTCAGCTTGCCGATATTGATCTGACTTACGCTACAGGGGCAGATTAAATGCAAAATTATGGCAGCAACTTTGTACTGACACTATTCACCAACAATCCGGATCTGGCAAAGGCTGCAAACACCGCGGGCATCAACCGGATCGGTCTGGATCTGGAAAGAATGGGCAAAGCCCATCGCCAGGATGCCGGCAAGGCCTGGATTTCGGATCATCAATTTGAGGAGATAACCGCGGTCAAGGCACAATTGACCCGTGCCGAACTGTTTGCACGCACCAATCCTGTCCACCCTGGCTTAAAGCAGGAAATCGATCTTCTCATCGAACAAGGTGTCGATGTGTTGATGCTTCCCATGTTTAGAAGCGTCAAGGAAGCAGCCACTTTCATCGAACTCGTCGACAGACGCGCACAGGTTTCGCTGCTGGTCGAGACTGCCACTGCGGCCATGCGCCTGCGCAGTATCATCCAATTGCCCGGAATCGACGAAATCCATTTTGGATTGAACGATCTTTATCTCGACATGAAATTATCCAATCACTTCGAGGTACTGACATCGGGCCTGCTGGACATGCTCGCACAAATCATGTCGGAAACCACAATCCCCTTTGGTTTCGCCGGTATCGGCCGAGTCAATGATGCCCGTCTTCCCATCCCTAGCGATCTGATCTACGCACAATATCCTCGCCTGGGTGCGACGCGCGCACTGGTTTCACGCGTCTTTTACTCTCCAGATTTTCACAGCCTGGATCTGACGGCGGAAGTGCATGCAGCCCGGACAGCACTGAATCGCTGGCATACAGCCAGTCAAGAGGATCAGCAAGCCGCCCTGATCGCTCTACGTTCCAAAGTTTCTGGCTGGGTGGTCTAAGTGCAGACCGGAAACCTAGCCTTGCCTCATGCTGAGCGGCGATGAATGATATCACTCTGACTTTTTACGATACTTCGCGACTTTATTACGCCAGCTATTATCTGAAAGGATTCGATGAACTGATAAAAAGCCACGGATTACGGGTGCACATTGCCCAATCCCTGCCGGAACAATTGAAAACCGCAGTGCAGGATAGCGACTGGCAGCATTTGTTGTTTGCCATGGTGTTATGCCGGTTTCAACAAGGCAGCAAAGTTCTGTATTTCTGTATCGACACACACGATGACAAAGCCATTGATGTAAACACACGCATCGGTGGCTATCACCTGCGCTTGCTGCAGGCAGTCGATGCCTATTTCAAAGTCAATCTGAATTCAGACACACTGTCGCAAACCCCGGCACTTCTTTCGTATCGCGACAAAATCCACAGCATCGCCCAGTTCTTTCCGATTCAGCCACCGTTCCGATTACAGCTCGGTTTGCGACTCGCTCTTCCTTCTTCATGGGTTGGTTACAAACCCGGATTGGGCCACAACCAGCCCTATGATGGCCATATGCAAGCTGCCCGCTATCGCCGGAGCGACCTGAAGAAATTCCTGTCACTGGAGCACATACTCGCTTTTCGTGACACCCCAAAGGACATCGACATATTCTATGTCACCAGCTACCGCAATCATCCTCGTCATGCCACGGTCATGGAACAGCGCTTTCGAGTCATGGACAAGCTTGCCAGCATCCCCCGTTTCCATAGCGTGATTGGATTTGCCAGCAACCATACCTTACCGGCACGATACGCTCACCGGGCACAACGTCGCCTGAATCAGATGACCTATCTCGAAACACTGGCACGCTGCAAGGTATTCGTCTATACACAGGGCATGGAAAACTGCCTGTCCTCCAAATTCGGCCTAGCCATGGCTCTGGGCATTCCAGCAGTGGGCGAACCATTGGCAAACAATCCCGACATGCAAACCGCTTATCCGCACTTGCAAGAACAGTTCGGCCATACCGACCCGGATACGCTGATCCAGCAGGCCATTCAGCTTGCCGACGATACCGAGAGAAACCAGCGACTGAGCAGATTGAATGCATCGCTGTTCGATCATTACTTGTCACCCCGTGCAGCTGCGACATCCATTCTCAATCTGTTGCAATCACTATGACAGCAAACAATCTGGCATGACTGCCATCCGGTTGAGATGAGCGATCAGGAGTGCTACATTTGCTACTCGAACGACAACCTGCCCGGCACATCATGAAGCGCACATTGAACATCTACGGCATCGCACTGATAATTTTTTTCCTCTCCTGCACCGCATCGGCTCAACGCCTGCAAAGCGAATTCGAAGTGCAAGTATTGGCTAGTGGCCTGAGATTCCCATGGGGCATGACGTTTCTGCCGGATGGGAATATGCTGGTCACCGAGCGAGTAGGCCAACTACGCACGATCACGCCCGATGGGCGCGTTTCCGAGCCCATCCAAGGCGTACCAACCGTATTTGTCCAGCAGCAGGGTGGATTGCTGGATGTTGCACTGGATCCCAATTTCGCAAGCAACCGCCTGGTCTACCTGTCCTATGCCGAACCGGATGGCAACAAGGCCGGCACCGCTGTTGCCCGGGCTCGTTTGAACGATGGCCGCCTGGAAAAATTGCAGGTCATCTTCCGCCAGCTCCCCAAAACCGAGGGTGGTGTACATTTCGGTTCACGCCTGGTATTCGCACCCGATGGCAATCTGTTCATCACGCTGGGCGATCGCGGGGATTATGCCGATCAGGCACAATTCACCGATAATTACTTCGGCAAGATCATCCGTATCCGCCCGGATGGCTCGGTGCCGTCCGACAATCCTTTTGTCCAGAACAAACAAGGCAAACCGGAAATCTGGTCCTATGGACATCGCAGCGTACAGGGTGCGGCCATTCATCCGCAAACGGGAGCATTATGGATACATGAACATGGTCCCAAGGGCGGAGACGAAATCAACATTCCCCAACCCGGAAAAAACTACGGTTGGCCCAAGGCCAGTTATGGCAGCCATTATTCCGGCGTACCGATCAAGGATGAACATGCCGAACAGGGTTTTGAAGAACCCATTTACTACTGGACACCTTCCATTGCACCATCCGGCATGACCTTTTACACCGGCAGTCTGTTTCCGGGATGGCGTGGCAGCCTGTTCGTCGGTGCTCTCGCCGGCCGGCAATTGGTAAGGCTTTCGACCGATGACAAGCGCATTCTGGGCGAAGAAAAACTACTCATGCAAACCACGCGTTTTCGCGATGTCGTACAAGGCCCCGATGGTGCACTCTATCTGTTGACCGACGATGAAAACGGAAAACTGTTGAAACTCATCCCCAAACACTGAGTTAAATACAACACTCCCCGTTCCCGGTCGTCATGAAACATGCTTGGCAGCGTCGAGTAGGCTAGAATAAAGCGCTTTAACACTCGTCCTGTCCAGGCTGGATACGCACCGATGGAAACCATTGATCTCAAGAATCCTGCGCTATATATCAATCGCGAGTTGAGTCTGCTTGAATTCAACCGGCGCGTGATCGAACAGGCCAAGGACGAGAATCTGCCATTGCTGGAACGGTTGCGTTTTTTGTGCATTGCCAGTACGAATCTGGATGAATTTTTCGAGATCCGTGTCGCCGGTTTGAAGCACCAGGTCAAGTATGGATCGACACAAACCGGTACAGACAATCTGTCGCCCGCCGATGTGCTGGCACGGGTTAGTGAAACCGCCCACTGTTTTGTCGAGGAGCAATACAGCGTCTGGAACGATATGATCCTTCCCGCTCTGGCCAAGGACAAAATCCGGCTTCTGCGCCGCTCCCAGTGGAAACCGCAAACCAGTCGTTGGATTCACCGCTATTTCAAGAATGAAGTGCTGCCGGTTTTGAGTCCGATCGGACTGGACCCCGCCCATCCTTTTCCCCGCGTACTGAACAAGAATCTGTACTTCATCATCGCGCTGGAAGGCAAGGATGCATTTGGCCGCGATTCCGGACTGGCTATTGTACAGGCACCGCGCTCATTGCCACGGATCATCCAGATTCCAGCAAAATCCAGTGGCGGCAATCATGATTTTGTCATGTTGTCATCGATCATTCACGCCCATGTCGGCGATTTGTTTCCGGGCATGAGTGTCACCGGCTGTCATCAATTCAAGGTCACGCGAGATAGTGATCTGCTGATCGACGATGAAGAAATCGACGATTTGCGACGCGCACTCGAAGGCGAATTGCCATCGCGCCGTTTCAGCGATGCCGTACGGCTGGAAGTTGCCGACAACTGCCCCGATAATCTCAGTCATTTCTTGCTGCAACAATTCGGACTACAATCAAGCGACCTCTATCAGGTCAATGGCCCGGTCAATTTGGGACGTCTGTTGGCCATCTGCGATCTGGTCGATCGCCCGGAACTGAAATATGGCGGCTTTACCCCCGACATTCCGCGACGGCTGCTAAAAAATTCCAATATCTTTGATGCCCTGCACAATGGTGATATCTTGTTGCATCATCCGTTTCAGTCTTTTGCTCCGATCATCGATTTCTTGCGTCAGGCCGCAGCGGATCCCAATGTACTGTCGATCAAGCAAACGCTGTATCGCACCGGCGTCGATTCCGCCGTGGTAGAGATACTGAAAATCGCTGCGCGTGCTGGCAAGGAAGTCACCGTCGTCATCGAATTGCGGGCTCGCTTCGATGAGGAAGCCAATATCGGACTGGCCACTGAATTGCAGCAGGCCGGTGCACATGTGGTATATGGCGTAGTCAATTACAAAACCCATGCCAAGATGATTCTCGTGGTAAGGCGCGAGGGCCGCACATTGCGTCGCTATGTCCATCTAGGCACTGGCAACTATCACGCCCGCACGGCGCGCATCTACACCGATTATGGATTGCTCAGCAGCGACAAGGCCATCGGCGAGGATGTCAACAAACTGTTTCACCAATTGACGGGACTGGGTCGCGCCGGTCGACTGAAAAAGCTCTTGCAGTCCCCATTTACCCTGCACAAGGGAATTCTGACCCACATCGACAGGGAAATCGCCGCCGCCAGCGACGGCAAAAAAGCCTGGATCATTGCCAAAATGAACGCACTCGTGGATCCTGAAATCATTGCGGCGCTATACCGTGCATCCCAGGTTGGCGTCAAGATCGATCTGATCATCCGAGGTATTTGCTGCCTGCGCCCTGGCATCAAGGGCGTATCGGAAAACATCAGCGTGCGTTCGATCGTCGGTCGCTTCCTGGAACACACCCGCGTCTATTATTTTCACAACGGTGGCGAGGAGCTAGTATTTTGTTCCAGTGCCGACTGGATGACGCGCAACCTGCATCATCGCGTCGAGGTATGTTTTCCTATCGAGGAAAAGCGCACCAGTGATACCGTCTTCGAATTCGGATTACTGAATTATCTCTCCGACAACACGCAAGCCTGGGTGCTGCAAAGCGATGGCACGTACAAACGCCTGAAACCAGGTGCCGCCAAACCTCGCAGTGCACAGCAGATGTTGCTCGAACATTATTGCGATCTGGCCTGACGCTCGATGAAACAAGCTCCACGCCATTGTGCACGTACATCAATGTACGGATGTGTTCATCATCTCATACAGGCTATCGTAGGATATGGGCTTGCTGAAATAATATCCCTGATGAAAATAACACTCGTGCTGCAACAGCAATGCCGACTGCTGCTCGGTCTCCACTCCTTCGGCAATGATCGTCAGACCGAGATTCTTGCCCAGACCGATAATGGCCTGCACGATTTTCAGATCGTTCAAGTTCTGGTCCAGTGTGCGCACAAAGGATTTGTCAATTTTCAGGATATCGATCGGCAATTCGCGCAGTAGCGTCAATGACGAGTAACCTGTGCCAAAATCATCCAGGGCAATCAGGATATCCAGCTGTCTTATTTCCTCTAGCACCTTGCTGACACGTGCCATGTCATTGACAATGGCACTCTCCGTAATTTCCAGAATCAGCGATTTGGCCGGCAACCCGGTTTCACGCAGGATCTGAAAAACCGTCTGTGAAAAATTGCGGTTCAGAAGCTGTCGGGGATTCACATTGACCGAGACTTTAACGGGGTATCCGAGTTGCATCAGCCGATGCGCCACGATGCAGGAATTGCGTAGCACGATTTCACCGAGTTGCTCGATTTGCCCGATATCCTCGGCCAATGGGATAAACTCGCTTGGCGACAGGAAACCGCGTTTCGGGTGCAACCAGCGCACCAGCGCTTCCATGCGCACGATCTGCTGTGTCTTGGCATCGACAATCGGCTGAAACAACACCAGCAGCTCATCATTCTTGATCGCCACGCGCAGTTCCCGTTCCAGTTCCAACTGGTCACGCGTCCACACCACGGTAGACTCGGGCGAATAAAACGCATACTGGTTGCCACCATCCTGCTTGACGCCATACATTGCCGTACCTGCCCGTGCCAGCACGGTCTCGCTGGTCATCCCATTGTCCGGATACTGGCTTATACCGATACTGACCGACACAAATATGTCCAAACCATCAATCTCGAATCGCTGCTGCATGCTGTCCAGAATTTTCTGCGCAGTATCGGTTACCATACTTTCCTGATTCAAACGGCCAGACAACAGCACAAACTCATCGCCACCCCAACGCGCCACGATATCACCCGCCTCGACAATATCGAACAATCGGTCGGACACCATCCTGAGCAGCTTGTCGCCCGCATGATGCCCCATGGCGTCATTGATTTTCTTGAAATTGTCGAGCGTGATCAGCAACACCACGATAGTCTGGGCAGACCCAGTGACCTTGATCATGTTGTCAAACTGCATCAGCAGACGGGTACGATTCGGTAACTTGGTCAACGCATCATAGCTCTGTTGGTGCGCGACCTGCCGTGACAACTCGATACGATCGGTGATATCGGTCATGGCAATCACTGCTCCCATGACGCCGGCATGATCGTCCATCAACTGATTGCGGGTAATACGCACAGTGCGCTCATCGCCATGAATGGTTTTGAGCGAACACTCGATCATTTCCGGCACCATGGTGTGCACACTCGGCAGGAACGAATCCACTGGCGCCATCGCGAGTGTTTTCGGTTGCGTGTAGAAATCCAGGATTTCACGCCAGAGCCGGCCCTTGATGCGGTCCAGTTCGGTGCACAGAATCTTCTCCGCTCCCTTGTTCATGTAAATGACATGGTCGCCGGCATCGGTGATGATGACGCCGTCGTCGATCGACTCCAGTGCCGTGCTCGAATGCAATGTCGACATCCACATCGCATGCAAAAAACGATTGATTCGTCGCCAGTTCCACAACGGATACAGCGACACGATTCCCAGTAAGGCCGCACCCGGAGGCAACCACAAGTTGGCCAGTAATAGCAGCAGCGCGCAGCCCAGTAGCGTCAATACCAGCCCCCCCAGCAACAGCGGCACGGTCAGATCCTTGCGCAGCCTCGCCATCAAGGCGATCAGGATCAAGATCCAGGTTATTGAGACAATGGCTGTCATGCCCGGTGAAACATGCTGGATTGCACGTTGATGAGTCATCATCGAGTACACATTGGCATGCCATTCCGCCCCGGTCATGGGTTGACGATTCGATGGGGATGCTGGCGTAGCAAAGCGCATTCCCATACCAGCAGCAGTCATGCCTACGATGAGTGTTTTGCCGCTCAGACTGGCAAGTGCCTGATCATCGAACAGCACACGAGCATACGCAATGCTCGGAATAGTACCGGGCTGACCAACATAGGGTATCAATCTTTGCTGCGCCCGTACCCAATGACTCGGCTGTGTTACCGATGCTTGCCGTACCTCCCAATCGTGACGCAGTTTCCTTGCAGCGGTCACATCGGTCAATGCCAGTCCCAAGGTAGGCCAGGAGGGTTCCTCCAGACCCGCAAAAAGAAAAACTCGGCGCACCAAACCATCACTATCCAGTTCGATATCGGTATGTGCCAGTGCGGCAAACTGCGCAAACATCGGCAGTGGTTGAGCCAGTCTCAGTGTCGCCGATTGGGAATCAGACACTGCCGTCACCGGCAAAATGACTCGACCATGCGCAGCAATGGCCGATGCCAGAAGCGCATCGGCTTCGGGATCGCCGTCATGGGCTTCCATGAACAGTAAATCCAGGGCAATGGCTGTGTTGTCGATCGAGGCCAGCCGGTCGATCAGCTCGGCATGTACAGCCCGTGACCATGGCCAAGGCCCAAGCGTCGTCAGACTTTCGTCATCGATGGCGATGATGACGACGTCGCCGTTCCGGATTTGATGTTGTTGCAACAGGCAAAGCTTGTCATACACGATAAAATCGAAGCGCTCCAGCGCTTCCGTATAAGCCAGCAGCATTACCGCAATCAATAACACCAGCATCCGCACCATGAAAACTTGTCGCCCGCCCGGCGGATTGCGCAATGGCATCATAGCAATACGAGCAGGGGTAACAGCATCAGAAACATGAACCAGGGCGAAATACCGCGTGGCACCTCAATGGTCTGGGGCGCGCCCCAGGGCCCCTGAAAACCATCCGCTTCAATGGTCTTGGTACGAAGATAATAGGTACCGCTTTCCGGTTTGGACATGTCGATCCGCGATGCCGTAGTCACCTCGTCATGCAGCAACTCGGCGAACTCTTGATCCCGGGCGAACTGAAAATGAAAGCTCTGCCCCTCTTCAGGCGCCCGCCAGGCAAAAGTCATGGTGGTTTCATCCATCTGCGGATCACCGACTGCCGGCGCCGGGTAAGGCACCCTGAAAGCCATGGCATCACTCATCGGCCCCGCACCCTCTGCGGCCGAAACCGAAAACAGTCGCCAGAAATAATGCCCTGGTGTTAGCGAATTGGGCAATGTCAAACTGTTGTCCGTAACTTCGGGATTGAAATAGACGCCGTCGGCAAACTGTTCATCGCGGCTGATCATCACAGCATAATGCGCCGCTTCGGACTGGCGTGCCCATTTGAATTGCTGATTTTCAGGCTCCGCCATGCCACCAGGTTGTGGCGCAATGACAAAGGGCACTTCCGGGCGCGCATTCAGCGCAAACGGCATGACGGCATCCTTGCCTTCGATGGCGCGAATCCGCAGCCAGTAGTCGCCATCGGGAATGTCTCCATCGCGGAACGGCAGGCTGGAGGTTGTGAATTCGCTCCACATATTGCGAAACTCGCGATCGGTGGCAATCTGCGCCCGGTAGGCTTGCGCACCTGGCACGGGCTGAAGCTTGATAACCAGCGGCAGGCGTTGATAATAACGTGCCGTGGTGGACACATCCGGTGCCGCCAGCAACCTGACAGGCTGCGTCGGCGCGGAATCACCCACCACGAAAGTACCGTAACCTGCGGGAACCTGAATCTGCCGTTTTTTTCCCTCGACTTCGACCAAACCGGTAAGCACTTCGCTGTGCATCGACCTGTGCTCGGTAGTACCCACGCGAAACTCGGTGCCGCGCACGGAACTGGTCGCCGAAGGCGTTTTGATCCGGAATCGCGAACTCTTGTCCGTTCTCTTGGGTACCGAGCTTTCCGCACGTCCATAGTGCAATTCGATCAGCGTATCGGTCAATCCTTCGTCACCGAGTATCTGCATGTTTTCCAGACGCAAACGGGTATTTTCCTGCACGCGCAGTTGCGACTGGTCGCTGAATTCGATCATGACGAACGAGTCTTCCGCACTGATGATCTCATCGCCACTCGTCAATTGCATGCCCAGTTCGACCTGCATTTCGGATCGGTCCGGACGTTTGACCAGTGCGTTGCCATGCACACCGACCACTTTTGCCGATGCGCTGCTGTAATAACGCGTCCAAGCAATGGGAATACGCAATTGGGTTCCGGGTGGAACGACGTAGGGGTTGTGGATTTTGTTCAGTTGCTGCAGTTTGGGCACGTATTCCATGCCCTTCAGGTGACGCTGTGTCAGATTCCAGAGATTATCGCCGGGTTGTACGGTATAGCGCCATTCCTCCGCTGCCAGGGTTGTCGTCGACACGACCGCCAGCAAGGCCAAGACAATCCACAAACAGTAACGACTGACAACACCATTTACACGTCTTAATTGCATGGCACCCCTTGAACCTGCGACGACTGCCACATCGCACATCGAAAAAGTTGTCGAATGATGTCAAACCGGGACTAACTACCAGAGAATTCTACACAATCGATGACAGTCTATCCTTAGCTCGCAGGATGTCAATAGCTCAATCAACTTTATCAGACTACATGCAGGATGAAGCAAAAAACAGCGTTTCCGACCCGGTTACCCGATGAAATCAGAACAACTCGTCAAGCAAAAGACAGTTCCCAGCCGGCCGCTTGCAGAAAGCCCTGTTCGGTACTCAAATCCACGAGTGTCAATGGATGTTTGTCCAACCAATCTGCAGGGAAATCCAGTTGCATGCGATTCTGGTTCACACCCAGGCGAATCTCCGGCAGATCTGAATTGGAACGGCTGCGATGCAGCACGACGGCGAGGCGCAGCAGTATGCTCAACCGGATGATCGAATCCCGTGTCGACGCCGCGACCGTTTCAAATTCTTCCCGGGGAAACTTGCGCCGGTGGCTACGCACCAGCAACGCCAGTTGCGCTTGTTCCTGACGTGAAAATCCCGCCAGATCGGAATTGGCGGTCAGATAAGCACCATGGCGATGATACTGGTTGTGCGCGACCGACAGACCAATCTCATGAATCAACGCGCCCCACACCAGCAATTTGAGATCATTCTTCTGATCCAGCGACCAGTCATGACCCACCTGCTGAAAAAAGTTTTCTGCGGTCTGGCGAATACGGTTCGCCTGCTCCATATCGACATTGTATTGTTGCGCCAGCGCGGTAATGGTTTTTTCCCGGATATCTTCGTTATGAATACGACCGATCAAATCATAGAGCAGCCCCTCGCGCAGAGCGCCTTCAGACAGGGACATATTCTCGATGCCCAGAATTTCAAACACCCCCTGCAAAATGGCTACGCCACTCGCGAATACCGGCTTCCTACGTTCCGACAAACCAGGAAAATCGAGTAATGCGCTATCGCCGACTGCGATCAGTGTCTCGGTCAACCGGGTCAATGCCGAAAGACTGATTCCCGATTCGCACCAGCCTTGACCCTGCACCACATCGCGAATGGTCAGAATGGTTCCCGATGAACCCAGCGCCTGATCCCAACCCAGCCGCTTGTAAGCTGATTCCATCGATTCCAGCTCCTGCATGGCGAACAGAACGGCTTTACGCATTTTCTTGGCCTTGATCTTGCCATCTTCGAAAAAGCGTTGCCCCATATTGACGCACCCCATGTACAAGCTTTCCGTGCAATAGGTATCATAACCGCGCCCGATGATCAGTTCCGTACTCCCGCCACCGATATCCACCACCAGTCGTTTGTTGACTTCATCGTAGAGACTATGTGCCACCCCCGAGTAAATCAACCTGGCTTCCTCGCGCCCTGCGATGACTTCGATGGGGTGCCCCAGGGCCTGCTGCGCCTGCGCCAGAAAAACCGCACCGTTACGCGCCTGACGCAGGGTATTGGTTCCTACCGCCCGGACATTGCTGCGTGGAATCTCTCGGATGCGCTGACCAAAGCGCTGCAAACATTCCAGCGCCTGCTGCATCGACTCCTCCGATAATTCCTGTTTGTCATTCAGTCCGGAGGCCAGCCGCACCATCTCCTTCATGCGGTCGATGATCTGCAGGCGGCCATCCATCCAGTTCGCCACGATCATGTGGAAACTGTTGGACCCCAAATCCACGGCAGCATAAGATTCATCTACGGTGGACATCATTGCAGTGATACGATAAGCATTGAAAGGTGATCCTGTATGATTAAACTGATTTATGCCGAAACGACGACTTATCCTGATGCGCCATGCCAAATCCGATTGGTCGGACGGCAATCTATCCGATTT
This sequence comes from Nitrosomonas sp., assembly GCA_024282035.1. Classification (GTDB taxonomy): domain Bacteria; phylum Pseudomonadota; class Gammaproteobacteria; order Burkholderiales; family Nitrosomonadaceae; genus Nitrosomonas. Next base: position 24,369 of record JAMWZR010000002.1, on the reverse strand, counting down.
TGAGCGCCCTCTGGCAGCACGGGGCAGAAAAGCAGCAAAACGCATGGGAAAATGGCTCAAGCACCAGCACTACCATGTGGATCGCATTATATGCTCACCCGCGTTACGAACCAAGCAAACCGGACAATGCATTTGCAAACAACTCGGCTTATCATCCGATAACATGATTTTCGAAAGCAGCTTGTACGAGGCTTCGCCAGACGACCTGTTGGCCATACTACAGAAACACACTCAGCAGACTCAAACCTTGATGCTGATCGGCCACAACCCGGGACTGGATCAGCTACTGTGCTACCTGTCCAAAGACACACCGCCCTGCGATCAAAACGGCAAGCTAATGACCACCGCCGCCATTTCGGTACTTGGTTATGACGACAATTGCAACGATTTTTTTGCTCAACGGCAGGCGTGGCTTGAGTGTTTGGTTAGGCCGAAGGAGTTATCTAACGAGATTCATTCAATCAACAACAGAAGGTAATGCCCGCAAACGAGATTCCAGTTGGAACGAAGCCATTCTTTCTGCTTGCGAGACAAATAGTCCCCATGAGCTTTTACCTCAACAAAGAACCAAAAGCTAACTGAGGAGTTCGATATCCAAACAAGTAAGTCTGGCACCCCAGGATACAAAGCAAATTCATCAAAATCAAATATCGCACCCCATATACTACAAAATTCCTGATTGGTCATCGCAGTACCAAAATTAACTAGCCTAGAAAACGATTTATGAGCTTCAACTTCCATAAACTCTTTTGATTCGTCACTTAACGGTGCAACACATTCCGTTATGGATGATTGCCTGTAAATTGCTTCAAAATTTTGTCTCCAGTCAGTAATAAAGAGATCATCTAGCAATGCAGCATCAGTAGAATGTATGTAATCGAGTAATGTGCGCAATTCAGCATTTCTCACTGAAGAAACTTCGCCAATCACATCTTCCATTTCTACGTGAATCCATGGTGGTGGCTCAGCCAAATTTCGAAGAAGGCCTGGATAACCATATAGGTTCATTCTACTACGATCACAATCAAATCCAGCTTCATTGAAATAGTCTATTGCCTTATCAGCAGCCGGTTTACTCTTTAGCTTTGAATTTTCCACATCAGAAATAAGCAAAGTCGGCATTGTTAAAATCCCATCACAATTTAGCGATATTTTAAGTATATTGCGTATTTGAAGAACTAAAGAATCCTTCTTGTCAGACATAGCGTTCTCAAAAAATTTGAACCTATCTTAAATTCACGATAAACATCTACTGTAACGAAGTTTCATAGATTAATAGGAACATCTCGGGATGTGGAAACGATTTACTAGTACATAAGGTGGATGCCAAGGCTATTCGATCAGATCATAAAAAAGCAAAGTTGTACTGAAACAAAGAACTCCTTTTGTAATATATAACTAACTAGTTTTAGTATCCATGCAAGCTTTAATTTCCAACTAATGATAGCCGGGAACTGTTATTCCCCCCTTAATATATTTCACTATCCAAGACTTGGATTGGTAACATATTATTTTTTATGCTTTTTCTTCCTTGTTTTCTTTTTCTCCTTCACTTTATTTTTCTTTTTCTTGGCGTCGGCCGAATCTTTGGATTTATCCTTGGATTTGTTTTTCTTTTTGGTTTTGTCAGGTTTGTTTTTGTCAACCTTGGCCTTGTCTTTCACCACCTCTTCCACAACCGCCTGGGCAGGTTCTGTTTTGGCGGCAGTTATTACCTTGGCACCAGTTTGTTTTTTGACGGGAATTTTTTTAATCGGAGTGGCGATGCTTTTAGCAGCAGTCGCGGATGAGTTGGCCTTGCGCAGGCATTCCGCAGCGGCTTTCTTGACCGCACGGGCACGGACATCGCTAAAACCATGCAGCTTGAGTAAGTCGGCCACGCTCAACGCCGCCAGTGCTTCAACGGTCTTGATCTTGTGTTCCGCGAGTATTTTCAGTGTTGCAGGACCGATTCCAGTGACATCCGTTAGCTTGACCATGACCAGACTCCTGTTAGTGTGAAAAATCGATTCGAACCCCTTGCTAGCCGGATACAGCTTTGAGCCGCCATTTTCGCGACGGCAAGCCACCGTGAGCGTCTGATTACGCTATCAGGACTTGTTTTTCAGCCTGTCCCGCAGGTCGGCAAACGGATTGAATGTGGCGGTCTGGGTCGATTGCCCCGTGTCCGTTCGTCCCATGGCATCCCTCAGCTTGGCATGCTCGTTTTCATGACAATAGGTGCACAGCAGTTCCCAGTTACTGCCATCGGGCGGATTGTCATCATGATTACTGTTCTTGTGATGCACTTCCAGCAATTGCAGGTTCTTGTGATCAAAAGTACGTGCACACCGGCCGCATACCCACGGAAACAGCTTGAGTGCCTGCTCGCGATAGCCCTGTGCACGCTTTTCTGCATTGCGACGTGCTTCCATCACTACTTTGTCCAGTTTGCCGGTATCTTTTGCCATTCATCAGTTCCTTGTCGTCAATCCCGATCCGATTTAGCCAGCCGCACTCTCAATGCCCGGCGTAGAGCCGGTCGATCTCCGCCTGGTATTTCTCCACCACCTTGGCGCGTTTGAGTTTCAGTGTCGGCGTCAGCAAACCGTTTTCCACCGTCCAGGGTTCCTGAATCAGGGCCACGCGACGTATCTTGGCGTAACCGGGAAATTCGCTTGTCTGCGCGGTGATCTTGTCCAGCAGCACTTCTTCGATTTGCTGTCTTTGTTGGTCAGCATCCAGACGTTCATCCAGTCCATATTGATCGCAGAAACTCTGCCATCGTGACGTATTGAGCACAGCCAAGACACTCAGGTAAGGCCGCGCTTCGCCCATCAGCATGACTTGCTCGAACAGGGGATCACGCAGGATCGCTGCTTCCATATCGGCTGGCGGCACTTTCTCGCCGGTAGACAGCACAATGATCTCCTTCAATCGCCCGGTGATGCTGACGTGCCCCTGTTCGTCGATCGATGCAATATCCCCGGAATTGAGCCAGCCATCGGCATCGATCACCGCGCGCGTGGCTTCGGGATTATTCCAATAGCCGAGCATGACATTGGGGCCCTTGATCAGCAGGGCATTGTTCTCGCCCAGTTTGACCTGCACACCAGGAATCGGCCGCCCCACGCTCGCCGGAACATTGTCCGTCGGGCGATTGGCGCAGACCACCGGACTGCTTTCGGTCATGCCGTATCCCTGCAGGATGGGCAAACCCAGACCGATGAAAATACGCGAAATTTCAGCGGACAACGCCGCGCCGCCGCTCATGACGAAACGCAACCGCCCACCCAGTTTGGCCATGACTTTGTCAGCCACCAGCCGCTGCAGCAGCGGCCACAACACATGCGACAAACGCCGGTAACCCCGGCCCTGCTGGCACTCAAACTGGCTGTAACCGACTTCCACTGCGAAATGAAACAGCCAGCGCGCAAAACCCGATCCATCGGCCAACTTAGTGCGTATCCCGGCATAGACCCGCTCGTAGATACGCGGTACCGAAATCAGCAGTGTGGGACGAATATGCAGCAGATCTTCCTGCAATTGCTGGATCGAACGCGCATAAGCAATGGTGGCGCCAGCCATCATCGGCACGTAATACCCGGATGTACGTTCGAACGTGTGCGACAACGGAAGAAAAGACAGAAACAGATCATCGTCAAGCACTGGAATCACCTGCAAACAAGCATGAGTATTGCTCAGGATGTTGTGATGACTCAGCATCACCCCTTTGGGACGCCCCGAAGTACCGGATGTGTAGATGATCGTCGCTAGAGCGTGCGCATCGGTATTGCAGTGCTTGACCGCCCCGGCATGCGCCGGCAGCCAGTCACGCGCTGCTACCACACAGTCATGATTCTGCACAGCTTCATGACCGGCATCGAAGGATCGCAGAATGACGACACGTTGCAGACTGCTGATCTGTTCGTGGATAGCCAGAAATTCCTGCCATTGCCGCATATTTTCCAGCAACAGCAATTTGACACCACCATCGCCGAGAATATAGGCTGCGTTCTCGACCCGGTCATCGGTATACAGCGGAATCACGACCAGTCCCAACCCAAGCGCTGCCTGCTCGAACATGACCCATTCCGGACTGCTCTTCATCATCACCGCCACCCGATCGCCTGCCACCAGCGACTCTTTCTCCAGTGCCGCCTGCCAGCGTGCAATTTGCTGATACATCTGCTCCCAGGTGTAGCTGCTCCATTGTTCGCTGATCCAGTTGAAATACCGGTAGGCTTCCTTGTGCGGAGACCGCTTGACGCGCTCGCGAAACAGTCCGTCCAGCGTATGCGCGGCTTCTACCGATATGATATTGGGTAGCGCCTGTGGCTCGGTGTGTGTCATGTTGTTGGCTATCCCTTGAAAATACAGAAATGCACGTTACGGCTGCGCCGTAATGTACTGTGAGATATCTTCCCGGCTAAGATGGGCCAATTCAGCTTCCTCATCAGCCTCGGTCGCCTTGACCCTGGTCATCTCCTGCTCGTCTCGCCTGCCGGCATCGATGGAACCAGATCTCGCAGATTCGCCACCGGAATGTCCTCCTGAGCGCTGCTGTGCATCATTGCCCAGATCCGCCGGAAAATCATCGACCTTGATGACACGGCCACGCAGTTCCTTGAGCTTGTGCAGTTGCTCGGCCTCGGCTGCAGAAATGATGCCTTGTTGCTGCGCCTGCGCAATCTGTTCATCACCCTGAGCAGGAATACGCTTCGATTTGACGGCTTCACGCAACTTGGCTTCGATGACAGCACATTCGATAACACACTGCAGCGCCTGTTCCAGATCGGCCAGTGGTTCTCCGTCAGCAACAGGCACAAAAATACCGGACGTCAACCGATCACGCACGGCACCGGGTTCCATCAGAATCCGGGCAACATCATGGGACAGTTTGTCCGTAGGTGGTTGGCAGCGTTTACCCAGTGGAAACACCAGTGCCCTGAGCACGCATTTGAATGCCACATGTCCGGGAAAATTGACCAGAAATTCATCAAAAGCCTGCTGCAGGCGATACAACGCATCCTGCATGCTCCAATGCAGCAATGGCAGATCGCTGACCGGACGACCGTCGTCCTCAAAACGCTTCAACGTCGTCGTGCAGAGATACATCATGCTGAGTATGTCACCCAGTCGGGCCGACAATCTCTCTCTGCGCTTCAGCGATCCGCCCAGGATCATCAGGGCGATATCGGCAATACACGCAAAGCTGGCGGAAAACCGCGCAAGCTGACGATAGTACACAGTCGTTTCGGGATGACAGTTCTCCGGTGAATTATCTTTCAGGTAGGCGCCAAACAGGGCGTAAAACACACTGTTGAATGTATTGCGCAGCGAAAATTTGACATGCCCGACCAAGGCCTCATCGAAAGCCAGCGATGCACGATCCTTATCTTGGTCATGTGCTGCGTTGACTTCCTTGAGCAAGAATGGATGGCAGCGTATCGCACCCTGACCGAAAATGATCATGTTGCGCGTCAGAATGTTGGCGCCTTCAACGGTGATACTGACCGGAATCTGTTGATAGGTGCGCCCCAGATAGTTTCGCGGACCGATACAGATCCCCTTGCCGCCATGCACGTCCATCGCATCATTGACAGCCTGACGACCGCGCTCGGTCAGGTGGTATTTGACGATTGCCGAAACCACCGAAGGCTTTTCGCCCAGATCGACTGCACCTGCCGTCATCACACGTGCGGCATCCATCATGTAGGTATTGCCGGCAATGCGCGCCAGCGCTTCCTCGACTCCTTCGAAATACCCGATCGGCGTCTTGAATTGTGTACGCACCCGGCCATAGGCTCCGCTCGTGCGCGCCGCCAGCTTGGCTGCACCCACACTGGTAGCCGGTAATGAAATCGCGCGCCCGGCTGCCAGACAGTTCATCAGCATACGCCATCCCTGGCCGACGCCTTCCTGACCACCGATGACCCAGTCCATCGGAATGAATACTTCCTTGCCCCAGTTGGGCCCGTTCTGGAATGCACCATTCAGTGGATAATGCCGCCGTCCGATATTGACACCTGGAGTGCGCGTGGGAATCAGCGCCAGCGTAATACCGAGATCCACTTCCCTACCCAGCAAGCGATCCGGATCGTGCAGCCGGAATGCCAGTCCGAGAAGGGTAGCAACCGGTCCGAGTGTGATGTAGCGTTTGTCCCAAGTCACTTTCATCCCCAGCACATCGGATTGCCCTTCGAATTCACCACGGCATACCACCGCAAAATCCGGCATCGCACCAGCATCCGAACCGGCTTCGGGCGAGGTCAGTGCAAAACAGGGGACTTCAAGCCCTTTGGCCAGTCGCGGCAAATAGTGATTTTTCTGTTGTTCGGTACCATAGTGCAGCAGCAGCTCGGCGGGGCCGAGCGAATTGGGCACCATCACCGTTACGGCTGCCGTGCCGCTGCGCGAACCCATCTTCATGACCACTTCGGAATGCGCCAGCGCCGAAAAACCGTAACCGCCATATTCCTTGGGAATGATCAGACTGAAAAATCCTTTGTCCTTGATGAACTGCCAGACTTCCGGCGGCAGATCCTTCAGCTCGTGCGTGATTTTCCATTCATCCAGCATGGCGCATAACTGTTCTACCGGACCATCGAGAAAAGCCTGTTCCTCAGCGGTCAACTGCGGTTTTGGATAAGCCAGCAACTTCTTCCAGTCGGGTTTGCCACTGAACAAGTCGCCTTCCCACCAAACCGTACCTGCATCCAGTGCCTCCTGCTCGGTTTGCGAGATTTGCGGAAGCATTGTGCGGAACAGCTTAAGAATATGATTGGAAACCAGAAACCGGCGAATCATGGGAATTCCCAGAACCACACCGGCGATTACAACCAAAAACAAGATGACAGTGAAGAGAAATTCGAGCATGATCAATTTCCTCGTAATGAGTTGAACCAGATCAAGTTAAACATAGTCTGTACCCACAGTGCAAGACTTCGATCAGATGTGTACAATCCATCATCTGCTCAACAAACTGACAGTTTCAAATGTACTTGCGAGTACGCTGATATCCTTCATCAATCCCGAGGCTGGGTGACTTGCCTGTCGTGCAATCCAGATGGTGACTACCGTCACTCGCCTTCACGCATAAAGGAAACAAACCATGTCCAATGACACGTTAGAACTTGCCCAAACCCTGATCTCATGTCGCTCGCTGACTCCAGCCGATGGCGGATGCCAGGAAATCCTGATTGGCCGCCTGGAAGCACTGGGATTCCGGATTGAGCGCATGCGCTGCGGGGAAGTCGACAATTTCTGGGCTAGACGCGGCGAAACAGCCCCAGTGCTGTGCTTTGCCGGACACACCGATGTCGTGCCGGCAGGTCCGCTGGAACAATGGGATAGCGATCCATTCACCCCCACCATCCGCGACGGACGGCTGTATGGCCGTGGCGCTGCCGACATGAAATCGTCACTCGCAGCTTTCATCACCGCCATCGAAGGATTTCTGTCGCAGCATCCCAACCATCAAGGCTCGATCGCCCTGCTGGTGACTTCCGATGAAGAAGGCGTTGCAGTCGATGGCACGGTCAAGGTGGTGGAAACACTGCAAGCACGCAACGAATTACTGGATTTCTGCATTGTTGGCGAACCCACCTGTTCCGACAAACTGGGTGACACAATCAAAAACGGCCGCCGTGGCTCACTGTCGGGTAACCTGACCGTGCACGGCATTCAGGGACACATCGCCTATCCGCACCTGGCCAAAAACCCCATTCACCTGGCCGCACCGGTGATTGCCGAACTGGCGCAGACCGAATGGGATCAGGGCAATGAATATTTTCCACCGACCACGTGGCACATTTCCAACATCAATGCCGGCACCGGCGCCACCAATGTCATTCCGGGAACATTGAACCTGCTGTTCAACTTCCGTTTTTCCACCGCCAGCACGGTAGAAGCGCTGAAAAGCAGGGTGCATGAAATTCTCGACCGGCACGGCTTGCAGTACGACCTGGATTGGGAATTGTCTGGCAAACCGTTCCTGACACCCAGAGCCGAACTGGCCGATGCCTTGTGCACTGCAATCACCGAAGTCACATCGATCGAGCCGCAATTGTCCACCTCCGGCGGCACCTCGGACGGGCGTTTCATAGCCGACATCTGCCCGCAGGTGATCGAATTCGGACCACGCAATGCCACTATCCACAAGCTCAACGAGCATGTCGAAGTCAGCGATCTGGAACAGTTGTCGACAATCTACCAGCGCACACTGGAACAATTGCTGCGCAGCAAGGTAGCCGATACGGCAACCGACACAGGTGGTTTCATGGCAGCGATCAGACGGTTCTTTTCCGGTGCCTGATGCATGTTCCCCGGTATGCCCGTCCTGATGCCACGCCGCGCTGACCTTCGATCGTCAGCGCGACACGCTTCACCGTATTACCAGCCCACATGGCACACCAGGCTTGTCCTGATCATCCTGGTCCTGCTGCTCAACAGTTGCAGCATGCTGCGCCTGGGTTATGGCCAGGGACCGCATCTGTTCTGGTGGTGGCTCGATAGTTATGTCGATTTCAATCCGCAGCAAACGCCGCAGGTCAAGGAAGCGATCCAGCAGTGGTTCCGCTGGCATCGCAGCACCCAACTGGCAGGCTATGCAACATGGCTGGCCGACTTGCGCCACAACCTAGACGATCTGGTCACTGCGCAGCAGATCTGCACGACCGTCGAATCGTTCCGCCAGACCATTGCCCCCGCGCTGGATCGTATGCTGACGCTGGGTGCGCCGCTGATTCCTACACTCGAATCCGTGCAACTCGATCACCTTGAACGCCGCTATGCCAAGGTCAACGAAGAATTCCGCCAGGATTTCCTGCAACCGCAGCCCGCTGAACGCCTGCAGGCCTCGATCCAGCGGACCGTCAAACGCGTCGAGAACATCTATGGCCCCATCAGCGAATCACAGCACGCGCTCATTGCTGCTCGCATCCAGGCTTCGCCTTACGACCCCGAGGCCTGGCTTAATGAGCGCCAGCGGCGTCAACAAGAAACGCTACAATCGTTGCGCCAGCTTGTTTCGGAACCCGACGACAATGACGCCATCGTAGCGGTTTTGCGCACTTTGATCGAACACCTCGAACGCTCCAGCCATCCGCCATACCGCGCGTACCAAACACAGTTAGCCGATTACAACTGCGCCTTCATTGCTGAAGTGCACAACAGCACCACGACCGTGCAGCGCCATCACGCCCGGGATAAGTTGAAAAGCTGGGAAAATGATCTGCGCATGCTCGCTCATACGACCCATCATTGAAGTAAGCATTGTGTTCGACTCGTGACGCATTCGCAGAATCCATCATGGCTTCGTGCGTAAACACGCATCGATTGCATCGAGCATAGATCGGTGATCCAGATAATCGACTGTAATCGGCACCACGGATTGACCATGTTCCAGCCGCAACGACGGATAGGAATGCACCCCTATCTCACGCGCCAGTTGCAGATCACGCTGCAAGGCAGCTTCGACATGCGTGCTGGCCAGATCGGTACGAAATTGCTCGACATCCAGGCCGATTTCATGAGCGCAAACACACAGGGTCTCCACCAAGGAAGGATTCATGGCCTTTTGGTAGTAGGCCATTTGAATCGCCCCGATGATCTCGGCATCACAATCTGCACGTTGCCGTTTTGCAGCCAGAGCTGCCCGGCAGGCTGGATAGGTCGAACGCATCGGGGTAGCACTGGACCAGAAATCCCAATTGAAGTGGACTCCGGGCACAGTTTGCTCGATACGTTGCCAGGCCTGCTGCACCATGGTACGTACCGCCGGCGGCATGGGCTCCGTGGTATCCGGCGCCAGTCCCCCAACGACGTACACTACCTCGATCTGCGCCGGCAAATCGCGGCGCAGTGCAGTCCAGCTCCGGCTGAAGGCATAACACCAACTGCACATCGGGTCGTGTATATAAAACAGACGACTAAACGCTGACATGATTCTCCATCAGGCACATGTAAATTGATGATCCGTCTACTTGACGATTTTCCCATCACGCAACCAAGTTTCCAGCTCGGATGCGGGCGCAGGTTTATGGAACAGATAACCCTGATAATAATCGCAGCCATGCTGTTGCAGAAACACCAATTGCTGATGCGATTCCACACCTTCTGCCAGCACTTTCAATTTCAGGCCACGTGCCATGGCGATGATGGTCGCGGCAATTTCACGATCATTGAGATCTTCCGCCAGTCCATGCACAAAACTCTGGTCGATTTTCAATTTGTCGATCGGAAAACGCTTCAGATAAGTCAGTGATGAATAGCCGGTGCCGAAATCGTCGATCGCCAGACTCACCCCGAGCGCCTTGAGTGTTCTCAAAGTGTCGATGGATTGCTCGGCATGTTCCATGAACATACTCTCGGTCAGTTCGAGTTCCAGCAGGGCTGCTGGAAAATTGGTTTCGGCCAGCACCTGCTGAACGAATCGAACCAGATTCTCCGATTGGAACTGCCGTACCGAAAGATTCACCGCCATCACCAATGGTGGCAGACCGGCATCGATCCACGCTTTGCCTTGCATGCAGGCAGCTCGCAGCACCCATTCTCCCAGTGGCACGATCAAACCGGTTTCTTCAGCAGCCGGAATGAATTTTCCGGGCGCCACCATGTCCTCGCGATCCTGTGGTTGCCAGCGCAGTAACGCTTCCACGCCAACTGCCCGCTGACTGCGCGCATCGATCAAAGGTTGGTAATACAGCACGAATTCCTCGCTGGCCAGAGCCAGCCGCAACCGTGTTTCCATCTGCAAACGCTCATTGGCAGCAATACTCAGCGCTTCGGTATGATAGCGGTAGGTACTGCGCCCTTCCTGCTTGGCCTGATACATGGCCATGTCGGCGTGCTGGATCAACTCGGTGACGCTGCTGGCATCATCCGGAAACAGGCTGATGCCGATACTGGCATTGACAAAAATTTCATGACCGCTGGGCAGAGCGAACGGCACCGACAGCAGACTCATCAAATTCTGTGCCAGTTTGGCCGGCTCGCGGGGTTCCTTGATATCTTCCAGCATCAGTAAAAACTCATCCCCACCGAGACGGGCCAGCGTATCTTCCTCCCGCAAGCGTTTCTTCATCCGGGCTGCCAGCATGATCAACAACTCATCGCCAACCGGGTGCCCCAGGCTGTCGTTGATATTTTTGAAGCGATCCAGATCGACATACAATGCCGCCACCCGGTGATGATGCCGTTGTGCCCGCTCGATGGCATGCTGCAGGCGCGATTGCACCAGCAAGCGATTGGGCAGGCCGGTGAGTGGATCGTAGTGCGCCAGGTGCGTCAACCGCGCTTCGGACTGTTTCATCTGCGTAATGTCGGTAAACACACCGACATAGTTACTCGGCTCACCGATTTCATTACGCACGGTGCTGATGGTCAACCATTGCGGATACACTTCGCCATTCTTGCGGCGATTCCAGATCTCGCCGCGCCAGTGCCCGACACTCTTCAAGCTGGCCCACATCGCCTGATAAAAGATTTCATCATGACGTCCGGAGCGGATGATTTTAGGATTCTTCCCCAGCACCTGCTCTTCGCTGTAACCGGTGATTTCGGTATAAGCACGATTGACCGCCAGAATACGTGGCTGCAAGTCGGTAATGACGACACCTTCACGCGTGGATTCAAACACGGCAGCCGCTTGCCGCAGTGTCTCGGCTGCATGCACTTTCTGCACCGCCAGTGCAGACAGGCAGGCAAATTCGTGAATCAGCGCCAGATCAGCCGGTGCAGGTTCGCGTGGAGTGTGATGGTAAATGGCAAATGTACCCAGTACGGCGCCGGTTTCACTTTTGAAGGGTACCGACCAGCAAGCATGCAGATTGGCCTTTTGCGTCAAATTCAGAAACGGCTGCCAGTAGGGATGATGATCCAGATCGGCCACAATGACCGGCTCACCCAGCCACGCAGCGGTACCACATGACCCCACTCCCATCCCAATCTGGAAATTATCGATTGCCGTTATGTAGTCAGCGGACACACTGGGTGCGGCGCCATGTTTCATGCGGCCACTGCGCGCATCGAGCAGCAGGATGGACACCAGCATTTCCGGCTTGATCGCCTCCAGATGCTGTGCAATGTCATTCAGGACTTCTCTCAGCGAGTGCTGCGTGACGATATGACTCAAGGCGGATTGACGCGCTTCATTGATCATCTCGGTCTGCTTCTGCTCGGTGATATCCATCCAGGCACCGACGATTTCCGAAGGGGCACCCGCGTTATCGCGTATCAGTCGAAGTTCGTCCAGAATCCAGACGATCCGGCCATCACGATGCGTAAAACGGTACTCATGCTTCAACTGACCTTCAGTCATCAGGATCGACTGCCTGGTCAAAACGGTTTCGCGATCATCTGCATACACATGCGCATCCCACCAGCCGGGAATCAGGGCCTCCTCGGGGACATACCCCATCAGGCGCTCGATGTTCTCACTGACCCAAACCGCCTGTAACGTGCCATCGATAAACTTCAGGTTATACAGAATGGTCGGACTGGCATTCATCAGGCGTGACAGACGCAGACTGATCTGCTGCAGATTGACGCGTTCACGGGCAAGCTCGCTCTGCCGCTGCGCTTTCTCCACGGTAGCCGGTATCTCGAACAAATAGCCTTCATGTTTGGACAGATATTCGTCCACACCCAGATGCAGCGCACGCGCCGCCACCATCTCGCTACCCTGTCCCGTCACCAGCACGATCGGTGTGCCCAGTTTGAGTTCGTTACGCAATACCGTTACCAATTCAAGACCATCCATTCCGGGCAGATGGTAATCGATCAGCACTGCATCGAACTCAATCTTGTCCGAATCCCGGTTGCGTAGCAGACTCAGCGCTGCCTGCGCATCGGCGACGACAGTCAGGTGAATATGTGGCGCATGCACGGCAAGATGCCTGAGCATCAAATCCACATCAAAGGCATTGTGCTCGACGCACAGTACCTGCAACACCTGATGGGGATGATTCGGACTGCTGTTGCGGAACCGCATCAACGCATCGTTCAAGGTGCGTGGCAACCGTTCCAGATAATCATCCTGCTTGATCAGGTAGTCATCGGCACCAGCACGCAGCGCAGCCACAGCAGAATCGTGATCGCCGGAGCCAGTGATAATCACCACCGCCACCGGTAGTCGCCGTTCCCTGATCAGAGCCAGCACTTCCAGACCGGAACCACCAGGCAATGACAGATCAGTCAGCACGACATCGTAATCATTTTCCTGCTCGAGACAACACAGTGCTGCAGCCAGCGAAGTCACAACACGCAACTCGATTTCGGGGGCAGTACGCGCCAGAATGCGTTGGGTCAGATCGGCATCGCTTTCGCTATCTTCGATATACAGTACGCGCATGTCGATCACTTGGGCAGGTCATTCAGAGCGCACCAGTACATCTCGATTTGCTGCGCCACATCCATGAAATTATCAAAATCGACGGGTTTGACGATATACGAATTGACCCCAAGATCGTAGGCGGCATGCATGTCCCGATCCTCGCTGGAAGTGGTGAGTACGACGATCGGTATACGCCGCAGGGTCTGATGCGCTTTCATCGTGCGCAATACAGCCAGGCCATCGATCCGGGGAATGTTGAGATCAAGCAGAATGACGGCCGGCTTCATTTCTCCGGCTTCCCAGCGTGCCACCCAGGCCAGCGCCTCCTCACCGTCACGCGCCACCACTACCGGATTAGCCAGCTTGCGCCGCTGAAATGCGCGCAGCGTCAGATCGACATCCAGTGGATTATCTTCAACCAACATAATCGGCGGATACGTACTCATCCTACTCATCCTCTCAATCAGTTCTGAATTTGTGATTCGGCCGGCAGCCGCAAAAAGAAAGTTGCTCCCTGCCCGGGCGTGCTCTCCGCCCAGACTGCGCCGCCCATTCGTTCCATGGCCTTTTTGACCAGAGCCAATCCGATCCCGGTACCCGGATAATCCTCCTGCCGGTGCAGGCGTTCGAAAATTTCAAAAATGCGCTGATTATACTTCATGTCAAAACCGATACCATTGTCCCGTACCCATAGCGTAACCGATTGATCATCATGGGAAGCGCCCAGTTCAATCCGTGGATGCACCGCATGCTTGCTGAACTTGATTGCATTCTCCAGCAGATTCCGCAGCACCAGTAACATACCTTCCCGGTCGCCATACACGCTCAATGCTGGCAGCTGGTTTACAACCTCAATCCTTTGTGCTGCGATTTCCTGAGCACAGACCTGCAAGACCTGATCGACCAGCGCAACCAGATCGAGCATGGTCGGTTCGAGCTTGCGCCTTTCCATGCGCGAATACGTCAGCAGGTCGGTAATCAGTTCATTCATTCGTGCCACCCCGGAGCGGATGTTCTGAATGAACAACCGTCCTTCTTCATCCAGTTGCTCGCCATAATCTTCCTGCAACAGGCGACTGTAACCCTCGACCCCGCGCAGCGGCGCCTTGAGATCGTGTGAAACCAGATAGACAAAGCTTTCCAGCGACTGATTCAGCGCACTGAGTTCGGCAGTGCGCTCGACAATGCGCTGCTCCAGCGTCGCATTGAACTGTCGCATGGCGACTTCAGCTTCCTTTTTCACCGTGATGTCTTCGCTAAAAATGACGATGCCACCCACACTGCCTTCAGCCTGGTACCAAGGCCGCACTTCCCAGCGCAACCAGTATGAATGCCCATCGGCACGTTCAAAAAGATCTTCTTCGGCCCGTATGATCTCGCCTGCCAGACCACGACGATGGATATCCTTCCAGGCTTCGCCGATTTCCGGAAAGATAGTGTAATGCGACAAACCCAACACTTCCCCATCACCCAGCTGGAAATCTCTACGCCAGCGCTGACTCAGTGCCAGATAGCGCATTTCACGGTCAAACATGGCCAGAGCGACGGGAGCATACTCAATAAACAACTTGAGCTGCTCCCGGCTCTCCTGCAAAGCCATCTCCGCCCGTTTGCGTCCGGTGATGTCCTGTATCGTGCCATGCAATCCCACGATATGCTCTGCGGCATCCCGCTCGGCTTCTCCGCGCACCGTAATCCAGCGATGCTCACCGTTTGAGCGGATACATTCGGCGTCAAACTGTAGCGCCACTCCCCGTGTGAGACAGTTTTCGACTTCCACCGCAAGATGCTGCCAACTGGCAGGGGTATAATACTGCTGCACTTCTTCATAGCTTGCCGGTGGCAACTGCAAATCCCGACCGAAAATGCGATACACCTCCTCGGACCAGGTATGAACATTCGTGCGCAAATCCCATCTCCAATGCCCCAGATACGCAATACGCTTGGCTTCCTTGAACTCAGCCTCGATCTCCTTGCGGTCCTGAATGTCTTCGATAATGACAATGAAATAATTTGGTGTTTGATCGGTCTTCCGCACCAAGGAAGCTGTCAGATTGATCCAGATCCAGCTCCCGTTCTTGCGGTAATAGCGTTTTTCCAGTGCATAGGACGTCCTCGTACCAGCCAGTATTTCCTTGATTTGTTCCAGTTCGATGCCCAGATCATCGGGATGTGTCAGATTCTGGAAATTCAAGCCGGTCAATTCCTCTGCGCTATACCCGACGATTTCGCACAATTTGCGATTCACCTTCATCCAGTGCCCTTCCGGTGACTTGATGGCAATACCCACGGCCGCTTGCTCGAATGTGGCCTGAAAGCGCATTTCGCTCTCGAACAATTGTTCCCTGATACGCTGGCGTTGGGCGATCAACCGGTCCACCCGCATCAGCAACTCTGGCACGACAAAGGGTTTACTGAGGTAATCCTGAACGCTGCTTCGGAGCAATTCGATGCGCTGCTCATCGTCGGTCTTGGCCGTCATCACAACGATCGGCACATCCGACAATTCTGCTTGCTGCCGGATAACCCGCACCATTTCATCGCCACTCATGTACGGCATCATGATGTCAGTCAGGATCAAATCGGGTGTGACGGCGAGCGCCTGTTCCAGCCCCTGCCGGCCATCCCGGGCCGACATGACATGATAATGCGGCTGCAATACCTCACAAATGAACTGGTTCAGATCGGCATTGTCTTCCACCACCAGTACCCGCGGCAACGCATCAGTCGCGGGTAATACCGGTTTTACCACTGCAGTTTCTTGTAGTTTCAGTTCATCGATGGCTTCATGCAACAAAATGGCATCCAGCGCAGATGGGGTATCCAGTAAAACCGTACCGGCAGGCGCCTTGAGTGGCAATTCGATGTCGAATGATGCTCCCCCTTGGGGTGACTCCCGCAATTCGATTTGGCCACCAAGCAGTTCGACAAACTCCTTGACGATGGCCAGTCCCAGACCGGTTCCCTTCTGATGATGCTCGTTTGCCCCCTCGACCTGCATGAAAGGTTCAAAAATATGTTCCCGCCATTCTGCGGGAATGCCAGGTCCGTCATCCTGCACCATCAATCGAGCTTGGTCATTCTCTGACACCAGGCAAACGGTAATGTGGCCGCCACAGAGTGTGAACTTGAAGGCATTGGACAGCAAATTCAGTAACACGCGTTGCAGTCTCTCGCTATCGCTTTCGATCATCACCGTCGTGTTTGCGCTGATTTCGTAGACAATCTGGCGATCACTGACCAGCGATTCAAAATGACTGGCTGTGGTGCGCACCAGTTTCGCCAGATCGAACCGGGCCCAATGTGGCTTGACGCGACCGGCCTCGAGTTTGGCCACTTCCAGCAGGTCGGTGACGTGCCGATAAATCAACCGGGCATTGCGCAGCATCAGCTCGACCTCACGCCGTTCCGCAACGGCCTGATCATCTCCTGAGAGTTGCTGCAATCTTTTCTCCAGAGGTGCCAGAATCAATGTCAAAGGTGTCCGCAATTCGTGACTGATATTGGCAAAAAATTTTGATTTGAGCTGATCCAACTCGGTCAAATGCAGATTGAGGCGCGACAATTCCTGCATGTCTTCTTTCAGGACGCGGTTGGCTGTCTTGACTTCCGCAGTGCGATGCATGATCTCGGCTTGGATGCGTTCCGCCCTTGCAGACACGGTATGCAGCCGGGCCTGTTTATCTTGATTACCCTGATGTGACTGCTCGCGACTGAGGATGAATTCGGTCACATCCTCGGCATAATGAATGATGCAGGTCAGGTTGCCTTGCGCATCCAGCATCGGCGTATTGACCGGACTCCAGTATTTGCGCAGGAAATCGGCACCACCATCCGGATCAGGAATATCGTACTGTTGCACACTCATCACATCGGCTTGCCTGCTGCTGCTGACGCGGCGAAGCGATGCACGCAGATCACTGACACTGGTGCTCTGTGGATCTTTCGGGTCGTCTGGAAACACTTCAAACAAACCACGGCCGACAATGTTTGCACGTTGTGTACCCGTAACCTGAAGATAACGTTCATTGACCGCCAAGATGGTAAAACGGTCGTCCACTCCTAAAATCAAATAGGGATGGGGACTGGCCTCAAATAACTGCTGATAGAAGGACATATCGTGCATGGATATTTTTCAGTGATTTGAGGAATAAAAAATCAGTATCCGTCTGTATCCGTCAATCCTTGGTTCCATTTTTCCGGCAAGTGCCAGGATTATGCCGAGGAACACCAGTGCGTTGTCACGCTACGTGCCATCCGGCATCGCATTGCCTCTGACCGGCCCATCACTGCATCGCGTATCAGCGTCGTTTCTGTCCCAACAACGACCCCAGCAAGCCACGCGTGATTTCGCGCGCCAGTGATGAGCCGACCGAGCGTGCGGCACTTTTGGCAAACGCTTCCACCACGCTTTCGCGTCGCGCTCCACCTCGCCTGTTGGGCTTGTCCGTCAGCAGATCGCCCAGACCTCCGAGATTCCCCAAGCTATCCAACAAGCCACTCTGTCCGGAATTGTTTGTTTTTTCAACAGTCTGCTCTGGAGTGGCAACAGTATCCATCCGGCTGCCTGCTCGCGCCTGTAGCATTTCGAAAGCGCTCTCGCGATCGATTTCCTGTTCATAGACGCCCGCCACCAGCGACGTCTCCAGCAATTGCTGCCGCTCGTCCCGGGTTATCGGCCCGATCTGGCTAAGCGGAGGCAAGATCCAAGTTCGTTCGGTAATGCCGGGCGAACCTTGGACATCAAGAAAGGAAACCAGTGCTTCGCCAACCGACAATTCGAGTATGGCCTGTTTGATGTTCAGCTTTGGATTGGGTCGCATGGTTTCCGCAATGGTGTGGACTGCTTTCTGATCGCGTGGCGTGAAGGCTCGCAACGCGTGCTGCACGCGATTACCCAGTTGGGTCAGTACTTTCTCGGGAATATCGAATGGATTTTGCGAAACGAAATAGACCCCCACTCCTTTCGAGCGAATCAAACGCACCACCTGTTCGATTTTTTCCAGTAAGGCAGGCGAAGCCATGCTGAACAGCAGATGCGCTTCATCAAAGAAAAAAACCAGCTTGGGCTTGTCGCGATCACCCACCTCGGGCAGGTTTTCATAGAGTTCCGACAACATCCAAAGCAGATAGGTGCTGTACAACCGCGGAGAATTGAGCAGCTTGTCGGCCGCCAGAATATTGATTACCCCTTTGCCGTCGACGGTCTGCATCAGATCTTCGATATTCAGCATCGGTTCGCCGAAAAATTTGTCTCCACCCTGTTTTTCGATCTGCAGCAAACTCCTTTGGATTGCACCGATGGAGGCAGAGGATACATTGCCATAGCGGGTTCTGAATTGTTCCGCATTGTCTCCGACGTACTGCAACAATGCGCGCAGATCCTTCAGATCCAGCAGCAGCAAACCATGGTCGTCGGCCACTTTGAATACCAGTGACAGCACGCCTTCCTGGGTTTCATTCAGATTCAGCAAGCGCGCCAGCAACAGCGGCCCCATATCGGACATCGTGGCCCGCAGGGGATGGCCGTCTTGCTGAAATACGTCCCATAACGTCACCGGGAAGCCCTGCCAGTCCGGCTGTTCCATGCCCAGTTGCTGCAATCGCGCCTGTACCTTGCCGCTTGCCGATCCAGGCTTGCTGATTCCGGTCAGATCGCCTTTGACATCAGCCATGAAAACCGGCACCCCCATGCCAGAAAATCCCTCTGCCAGTTTCTGCAGGGTCACTGTCTTGCCGGTTCCGGTTGCACCGGTGATACAGCCATGCCGTGTCGCCATCGCAGGCAATATGCCCTGTTCGGTATGTTGCGTCTTTGCAATAATCAGTGTATCCATTGCGTTGTGTCGCTCAAAATGACCGTTCCGATTTTAGGTTGGGTTTAATAATCTACTAAAAAATGTACTGAATGTGCCCGGATATGTCAAACCGGAAACAGGGTTACAGTCGATGTATACTATGTCGCTGGCAGCAATTCCATCACGCAGGAACGCGGTTTTGACTAACGAATAGGGGGGCTGGACGTTTGTTGAACGAGTATTTTCTCTATGGCGATATCGGCGGCACCAAGACACTTCTACAAATGGCCCAGATCGAAACGGGCAACATTCGGGAACTGCTGACCAAACGCTATGACAGCACGGCTTATGTCTCTTTTTCCGATGTACTCGGCGATTTCCTGCAACAGGTCGGAACCGATTGCCCACCACAAACTGCCTGTTTTGCCGTAGCAGGACCCATCGTTGCGCAACGCGTGCAATTAACGAATTTAAGCTGGCAACTTGACAGCAACGAACTTAGCACCCAGTTTTCCATTCCCCGGGTCAAACTCGTCAATGACTTCGAAGCTGCCGCGCTGGGCATCGCGGCTTTGCCAGCAGAAGACCAGGAAATATTGCAAATCGGACAACCCCATGCCCAGGCAACGCGTGTCGTCCTGGGCGCCGGTACCGGCATGGGCGTTGCCTGGCTCGTGTCCGACGGCATGCAGGATCTGGCCATCGCCACCGAAGCAGGTCATGTCGATTTTGCGCCGCGCAATCTTCAGGAAATCGATTTGTGGCATGTATTGCAGCAACAATTCGGTCACGTATCGGTGGAGCGTGTCTTGTCCGGTCCAGGGTTGACGCAGATCTATAATTTCCTGCAATCCCGGCAGAAAACGCTATCCGGCACGCCATCCCCCGCACTCAAGGAAGACAGCGGTGCAACCATCACCACACTGGCGCAAACACACCAGCACCCGCTAGCCATCAAATCCCTGCGTTTGTTTGCGGAAATATATGGTGCCTACGCCGGCAATCTCGCACTGACTGGATTATGTCGCGGCGGAGTCTATCTTGCCGGTGGTATCGCACCCAGGATCATCCCGACACTACGCAGCGGCGGATTCATGCAGGCATTTTGCGACAAAGGCCGGTTTTCTGCACTGATGCAGGAAATCCCGGTGCATGTGATTACCAATCCACAGATTGGCCTGCTTGGCGCCAGGCGGGAAGCGCAGCGCCTGCTCACACATTGAAAATTTGGCAATTTCAACGTTCAATGCGAATATAACCAGCGCATAGACGAAATCCCGTACATCTGATCATTTCCAGCAAGGAGAACCGGCATGTTTTCGCGTACAGCTTTCACCATTACCGTCAATCCCAAGATCCCGCCACGCCTCAAACGCCTGGAAGAACTGGCCAACAATCTGTGGTATAGCTGGGATCGCGCAACACGGACGCTGTTCTCCCGGCTCGATCCTCATTTATGGGAAGCAGTGGGACACAATCCAAAAGCCTTCCTGAAGCGTGTCGATGAATCGGTCCTGTTGAAAGCCACCGAAGACAGGGTTTTTCTCGCCACCTACAACAGTATCCTGTCGACCTATGACTCCTATCATGAAGCATCGGCAAGCAGCGGCGATGACTCGGGATTGACCGCAACCGATCAGGTGGCCTATTTCTGTTTTGAATTCGGCTTTCACGAAAGCCTCCCCATTTATTCCGGCGGCCTCGGCATTCTTGCGGGCGATCACTGCAAAGCCGCCAGCGACCTGCGCTTGCCGTTCGTAGCCATCGGTTTGTTGTATCGCCAGGGCTACTTTTCGCAAACCATTGACAGTCAGGGAAACCAGCAGGTTACCTACACCGTATCGGATTTCGAGGATTTGCCGGTGACACCGGTACTGCATGCAGATGGCAGTAGCATGCAGATTCAGGTTGCCCTGCCGCAACGCAATGTAATCGCCAGAATCTGGCAAGCCAGGATTGGTCATGTGGTGCTGTATCTGCTCGATACCGACTTGCCGGAAAACTCGCCGCAGGACCGCTACATCACCCATAACCTGTATGGTGGCGATCGGGTCATGCGGATCGAACAGGAAATCGTCCTCGGCATGGGTGGTGTGCGCGCCCTGCAGGCACTGGGCATCCAGCCGACGATCTGGCATATCAACGAGGGACACGCGGCGTTCATGATTCTGGAGCGCATCCACAACTTGGTCCAGCAGGGATTGGATTTTGCCAGCGCACTCGAAAGTGTGGCCGTCAACACGGTGTTTACCACGCACACGGCCGTCCCGGCTGGACATGATCATTTCAGCCCCGACATGATGCAAACCTATTTCGAGGACTTTTATCGCAGCATGAACATCTCGCAGGAGACATTCATGGCACTGGGGCACGCCCCCGGCAGTCCGGATTTCAACATGACGGCACTGGCCATCCATGGCTCACGCACACACAATGGCGTCAGCAAGATACACGGCGACGTGTCGGCCAATATCTGCCGTGACCTGTGGCCACAGATCGAACCCGAAGAAAATCCGATGGCCTACGTCACCAACGG
Source organism: Nitrosomonas sp. (assembly GCA_024282035.1). GTDB lineage: Bacteria > Pseudomonadota > Gammaproteobacteria > Burkholderiales > Nitrosomonadaceae > Nitrosomonas. The sequence continues at coordinate 2,720 of JAMWZR010000002.1, read as the reverse complement.
TGTACATGTACCCACCTTCCTGGCGCAGGAATGGGCAGACCTATTCGATCGCTATCTGGGTCACGAATGGCGCAGCAAGATGTGCGATTTCGATTACTGGTCGCGCATCGACGCCATCCCCGATCACTTGTTCTGGAGCGTGCGCCAGTCCCTGAAATCCCAGATGTTTTACGGCATCCGTTCCCGCATCACCGAACAGAACACCAGAAACCGGGGATCCGAAGCGCATCTGGACCGTTTGCTCAAATTTGTCGACCCCATCAACCCGAATATTCTGACTTTGGGTTTTGCACGCCGTTTTGCAACCTACAAGCGTGCCGCCCTGTTATTCGAAAACCTGGAGTGGCTCCGCAAAATCATTCTGGATCAGGACCGCCCGGTACTACTGATCTTTGCCGGCAAGGCGCATCCAGCAGATATACCGGGACAGGATCTGATTCGCCGCATCAGTCAGGTGGCGCATTTCCCCGAATTCGAGGGGCGTCTGCTGCTGATCGAAGGCTACGACCTGAGATTGGCACGCCGTCTGGTTGCCGGTGTCGATGTCTGGCTCAACAACCCGATCTTCCCACTGGAAGCCAGTGGTACCTCAGGCATGAAAGCAGGGATCAACGGCGCCATCAATCTGAGCGTGCTCGACGGCTGGTGGGGTGAAGGTTACGATGGAAAGAATGGCTGGGCCATCAAGCCCGGTCCGGAAGATATGGAAGGTTCACTGCGTGATCGCGAGGAAAGCCGCGCGCTGTATGAAATTCTGCAGGATCAGGTGGTGCCGCTGTACTACAACTATGGCAAACTGGGTTATTCCCCGGCTTGGGTCAAAATGGCCAAGCACTCGATGATATCGCTACTGCCTCGCTACAACGCAACCCGCATGGTGGACGAATATGTGAAGAAATTCTATCAATCCGCCAGTCAGCGCAGCCAGTTGTACACGGCCAACGACCATGCCGAAGCCAGACACATTGCTCAATGGAAATCACGCGTTCGCGCCTCCTGGCAAGGAGTTTCGCTACGTCGCCTGGATACCCCACGCGAACGTATCCAGTTCGATGAGGCCCTGCAACTCCGGGTGGCTGCCAAACTCAATCACCTGCAACCGGAGGATGTGGTTGTTGAACTGTTGATCTGCCGTCAATTCAAGAAGACTCGGTTGTGCAATTTCCAACATTTCCGTTTCAAGTTCACCGGTCATACCGAAGCCGACGAACATATTTTCGAATTGAAACTGACTCCCGAGCTGTGCGGCAAACAGGAGTACTTCATCCGCATTCACCCTTATCATCCGCTGCTGAGCCATCCACTGGAAATGGGACTCATGGTCTGGTTGTAAAACCGCTTGTGATGAAGTCGGCATTTCTTCTGATAACTCAATAACCTCTCAACAAATACATTTCAGCGACAATGCATGTCGCTGAAATGTACCTCTTCTCAATCGCTCTACCTACGCCTTGGCATAACGGAATACCTGTACTCTTTTTAGGCAAAGCAATCGAAAAAAAGAGCTTTCAATTTCCTGCAATTTTCCCCTCAACCCTGCACGATCTTGGCCGAAATAAAGACGAACAACGTGCTACAGATTTTGCACGACAACCCCAAGGAGATTTCAGCAAAATGTCTGCATTACCGTCCGCCCGAACCAAAACCGTAACCGAGGTCGATTCACAAAAAATTACCAGTGTTTACAATGCTATCGAGCTCAATCAAGCGATGATCGAATTCGATCTGAATGGTGTTGTACTCAGTGCCAATACACGCGCCCTGTCGCTATTCGGCTATACCCTGGAAGATTTCCTCGGCAAACATCATGCCCAGCTATGTGTTTCTGGCGTCATGGAAAGTGAAGAATACACGGCGTTTTGGGATAAACTGCGCGCGGATGAGTATATCAATGGCGAATTTCGCCGCATTACGGCCGATGAACACGATATTTATCTCCAGGCTTGCTATATCCCGATTCTCGATGCCGAGAACAAGCCATGCAAAATCATGCTGATAGCCAGCGACGTTACAGCAAGCAAACTGAAGTCACTCGAAGACGATGGTAAAATCATCGCCATCAACCGCACGCAAGCCGAAATCGAATTCGATCTCGAAGGAAAGGTTCTGACCGCCAATCAGAAATTTCTGGATGCCTTCGATTACACCCTGCAAGAAATTACCGGACAACACCACCGGCTATTTTGCAATGAAACCTATGTTCAGAGTGAAGATTACCTGACTTTCTGGAAAGATTTGCGCTCAGGCGAACCCAAACAAGGGGAATTCATGCGCATGAACCGGCAAGGCCGACCTGTGTGGTTGCAAGCCACCTACACACCGATACGCAATGCCGATGGCAAGCCTTACAAAATTATTAAATTTGCCAGCGACATCACCAGTGCAAAACTGGCCTCCATCGCCAATGAAGGCAAAGTTGCAGCCATATCGCGTTCCCAGGGTGTCATCGAGTTCGATCTGGCCGGCAACATTCTGGAAGCCAACGACAACTTCCTGAAATTGACCGGTTATACACTGGAAGAAATCAAAGGCGAACATCACCGCATCTTTGTTGACAAGGAAGAAGCACGTGGCGGCGCCTATCGTGCCTTCTGGCAAAAACTCGGTAATGGACAGTTCGATGCAGGTGAATATTTACGCTTCGGCAAGGATGGAAAAAAAATCTGGATCCAGGCGACTTACAATCCCATCTTGGATCTCGATGGAAAACCGATACGCGT
>JAMWZR010000019.1 GCA_024282035.1 Nitrosomonas sp. | reverse complement strand
TTATCCGTACCCCCCGTATCATCACGCCGCGCTCCCACCGCCAGCAAATCACCTTCCACTGCAACCGATGTACCAAACTGGTCTGCATCCTGCAAAGTCAATCCAGAGGCGCTTTGTGAACCTAAGGTAAATTTTCTTGCCAACGTTAAGCTGTCAGGAGGACTGTCACTGATAATGAGATTCTTGGGATCCAGCAGAATATTTCCCCCAATGCCTGCTTGAATGCTGCCGGTTTGTTTCACCGCTTCTTTTGACGATAATTCTATTCGTCCCCCATCTTTGGCTTCAAGAAAACCATAATGTTCACTACTCTGCGTCGACCATACCGCAATTTCTCCTCCTTTGGCTGTGGAACCGACACCGCCATTTGCCTTGACCTCACTGCCCGTTCCAACCAGTACCTCGCGTGCATGAGGCAAGTCACCGCTTCCTTGCCAACCACCTCCCAAGTGAACTATTCCACCTTGCTCACCCCCAGATGCATTGACATCGGCATTGAGCAGATACAATTGGTCACCGGTAACTTCGATAACACCACCCTGCCTGCTGCCGACCGCACTCAGCGAAGAAGAAAATCCCACCATGCCGTTGCCGGTCACACGAATATGACCACCTTGCTCGCCATCGGCACGCAGTTGCCCACCAGCCATGCCTTCCAGCTTGTTCGTGGAAAGGCGAATGTCGCCCCCAGCACCTTGCGCGTTGGATACATCAACCATACCACTCAGATAAGTCGATGAGCGGGCCATCAAATCGACATGCCCTCCCTGCGATTTCATCTGTCCCTGCTGCAAAATGGAACTGGCTGTCAGTGCAATGTTTTTGGCATTGATTTCACCCCAGTTATTCAAGGTCGATTCCGCTTCCATCTTCACCGTACCTTGTTCCGCCGCGGTTTGACTATTTGCGGCCAACACGACTTGATCAGCTTTTAGTACAACCTGACCGGTTGCATCGGTTCCAATGCTATCAGCGCGAACAATACCTTCCTGATTCACGATGCTGCCATGCAAATCGATCTTGCCACCCGGCGCCACCAACGATCCCAGATTAATCGTTTGATTTTCTGGCGCCTTGACTTGCACAATCAAATTAGGTGTGCCGGAATCGACCAACTCGATACTTTTCCCGGCAGCCAGAACAGTTTGTCCACCGGGTGTCAGAATCAGGCCATCATTTTGCACCTGATTCCCCAGTAGCCATACCTGCCCCCCCATACTCGTCCGAATCTCGCCTTGATTCCTGACTTGTCCCAGATTGTCCGTGGCATTGAAATGATACCGCTTGGCCAAAAAATCCAGTGTGGTCATGTCCAGTGTTGAGGCCATCAAGCCGGCTGCATCGATACGGGCATGGTCGCCAAATAAAACCCCATGGGGATTAATCAGCCAGATATGACCATTACTGCCAAGATGTCCCAGAATATTCGAAGGGTCGCTACCGGTCACCCGGTTCAGAATCATGCTGGTTGCATCGTGCTGCTGAAAATAAACGCTGCTGTCTGTACCAATTGAAAAGTTCTGCCAATTCAGAATGGTATTGGGAGCGTTGATGACGGTCATATGATCGCCAGTGGTATGAATGGTGGCATGACCATGTACCACCGATGGATCAACGGGTAATTGCGCATGACTGTGCATAGAGTATGCCGTTGTCAACAAAACCAGCCAGATTGTCAGAAATTTGCGGATAATCATTTTGAGTTCAATCCTTTTCTGCAGCAAAAATTGTTCAAACTTAGACCGGGATTTCTAATCCCGCACAACCTAATAATGAAAGTTGATAGCCAGATGACCGCGCGTCGTACCAGACATCTTTTGAGTGCCATCCATCAGTGCATAACCAAAATCCAGTCGCCCTGAAAATTTCTTGCCAATGGCAAAACGAATGCCACCACCCGCACCGGCAATTTCACATGTCGTACCTTTGGCATCGCATGGCCTGCCATGATTGTTACCCGCCCAGCCAAAATCAAAAAACCCGATAGGCCGCAAACTCAAGCTCTCGGATTCGACTAGTTTTGCAAAATCTGGTCCCAGACCTTCCACATTGAATGAGACACCATAATCACCGACGATCTCCCGCTCGCGATAACCCCGCACACTGATCATCCCGCCCATGGCACTCCCTCCACCGCCAATACCAAATTGCTCGCCTGGCACCAGTGCATGTGGACTATATTGAGCCGATACCCGGGTCGCCAGCCCAAAGCCGGCCGGCAGATTCACATTGCTAAACCCAAAAAAGCGCCAGACGACATAGTGTTTATCCGCTCCCAAACGAACGGTATTGAATGTTGACTCATCACTGCCGCCAACATTTCCCGAGAAATTGGTATTGATTCCCCATGAGAATCGTTGCCCTTCCTTTTGACCGGTATAACCCAGACTCAAGGGGGCAATGGTGACATCCGTGGCAATTTCCCGACACACACCAAAACCACTTGCACCCTGTGATGAACAGTTATTGTTGAAGTGCCGCCAGTCCCAGCCGAAAGTCATGCGATGGTCGTATTCTCCCCAGCGCGTCAGGAAGCGATGCGCACGAAAACCCGCGACATCGCCACGCCCGGTAAATCCAAAGGGACCCGTTGGCGCCGAAGCTGTCACGCTATCGACATTGGAATGGGCATAAAAGGCATCCAGAGCAGCATGCTGGTTATAAAAAGGAATGCGATAACCTGCACTATAAATTTGGGCACGACCGGGATCTGTTGGAGAAGTCTGAAACTGGAAGGTACCGATATGATCACGATTCCATAGATTGGCGTGCTGAATGCCCATGTTCGTTCGGAAATTACCTGTACCGGGTGTACCTGCACTATCCACACCAAATAACAATCGCAGCGGTCTTTCTTCTGATACCTTGACATCCGCATCGACTGCACCGGATTTGCTGCCGGCAACCAGTGAAACCCGTAATTTTTTGGCCGGATTTTCGTTAGCCATTTGAATGTTGCGATCGATATTCCGAACTATTGGTGTTTCACCTTGTTTTAGGGATGGCAAACTATTACGGATATTGTTGTCATCGTATCTTTCGTTTCCTGAAAGGTTGATCCTGTCGATTTTTCCTTCCACGATCTGGATGATTACATCGCCATTCTCCAGTTTTTGTTCGGGAATAAAAGCGACGACACCCCCATAACCCGCTTCGCGATACGCTTGCTGAATGGCAGTCGCAGCTTGCGTCAAATCATCCAGTGTCCGTTCTTTCCCCATCAGGTGGGTCGTCAGCTCCATCAATTCCGCTTCCGGAAGTAACGTATTGCCTTTAAGCTGTATTGTCTTGATCAAGACCGATTGAACCGGTTTCGTTGAAGTTTCCGATAACGAATCGCCTCGTGCGAGCTGGCAAAAACACAACATCAAAAAAGAAAGCAGAAACAATCCTTTATTTTTCAAAATCTTTTACCTTTGAGTTATTCTTATCTAAAATAAGAACGGTGTCAGCAAGCACACAACCAGTCGTTGCGGGTTACTTCAGGACCAAACGGATTTGAAAAACTGATACAGTGCCAATGACATTATTTTTAGATGCAATGCTTGAGAAAGCACAAATCCGGGAATCCTGACATTCTGCCTCAAAATGAATTCGGGGTCATCTCACAAGGCAAGATTGTCGTCATTGAGCAACAATTTTAGTACCAAAGCCGTAAACGGTTTGCACTGGCCATGGAAAAATGCTATGTCAGGTATTTATCGAATCCACAGGGATTTGATATTGACAAATTCACGTATACCCAGATATGACAATTCCCTGCCGTATCCCGAATCCTTGATGCCGCCGAAGGGAAGTCGTGGATCGCTCTTGACCACGCCATTGACAAATGTACAACCGGCATCGATCTGGCGTGCCAGCGCCTCGCCCTGGAGCGCGTCCTGTGTCCACACGCTGCCGCCCAATCCAAACGGGGTTTGGTTTGCGAGTAAAATGGCTTCTTCCTTGTTATTAGTCCGGACTATTGCAGCTACGGGACCAAATAATTCCTCGTCAAATGCCGGCATTCCCGGCTTTACCTGATCGAGTATCGTTGGCGCGTAATAAGCACCCTGTTCACCCAATGGCGCACCACCAAGTAAGAGACTGGCACCGAGCTCTTGACTTCGCATGACTTGTGCATGTAAATCATCTCGCAGATCGACGCGCGCCATCGGTGCAATCCCGGTGGTTTCGCTTTTGGGATCACCCAATCTGAGCTCTTCAACGAGATCGGTGAAGTGTGCAATGAAAGTATCAGCAACCTCTTCCATTACCAAAAAGCGTTTGGCTGCAACACAGCTTTGCCCCATATTCTGGAAACGGGCAAATACGGCCTGTTTAGCGGTAAATGCAATATCGGCATCGGCCAGTACGATAAAGGGATCCGATCCACCGAGTTCGAGTACACATTTTTTAAGATGCTGACCGGCAATTGCTGCAACTCTGCGCCCTGCCTGACTGCTCCCGGTCAGAGTAACGGCAGCAATTCTCCTATCGGTGATTACAGTTTCGGTCTGTTCCGCAGTAATCATCAATGTGCGGAAGGTATCGTGTGGAAATCCGGCGTGCGAAAAGGCCTCTTCCAGAGCCAGAGCGCATTGCGGTACATTCGATGCGTGCTTCAATACGACTGCATTGCCTGCCATCATGGCCGGAGCAGCAGCACGAATCAACTGCCAGAATGGAAAATTCCAAGGCATGATACACAGTAAAATGCCTAACGGTTGATAGGTTAACAGGCTGCGACTTGCATCGGAAGCAATGACTTCATCACGCAAAAAAGCTTCGGCATGATCTGCAAAATAATCACATCCCAACGCACATTTATCGACCTCAGCCTGCGCTTCTCGCAGTAATTTGCCCATTTCTTCGGTAATCAAACTGGCATAGTCGTCGCGATGCAGCCGAAAAACCTGCGCCAGATTTCGCATACACTCGGCCCGTTGCGTAATATCCAGCGACGCCCAGTGAGACTGGGCATGCTCTACGTTATGCAGAGCGTTATCGATCTGTTGATTGGTCCAGGGTGCAAATTCACTACGGATTTCACCTGTTGCAGGATTGATGGATCGAAACACGGAATGAATATAAACCGGTGATTGAAAAAGAGGGTATTCGAGCCAGTCGGAGTTTCAGTACCCCCGATTATGAGCCGTGATCTGGTGAAACACACTCACTGTCGCGGTCGATGGGGCTGATAGGATTCTCGCTCCTCGACAATCTGAGCATCCTCGATATTTACACTGGATTCTTTTTCATGCGCGCGCGTGCCGCCTTCATCGAATTGCTGCGCCGTTTGCTGATATTTGCGATGCAACCACCAGAACCGTAAGCCCACGACTACAACGGCAATCGCCAGCAAAGCCAGAAAAGCGGCAAAAAAGAATATACCAATCAATACCAGTACTACCAGAACCGGAACCAACATGGCATAAGTCAACCAGCGATTGACCGGGGACAAGGGTACCTGATGATATTCTCCTGAAGCATCCTGGCGATATTCGCTGATAATAATCTTTCGGTGTTCGTCGTTCATTGCATCAACTCCTCTATTTCGGCAATGGTTTTGGGTGCGGCGACCGTCAAAAGTTCATGACCGGTTTGTGTAACAACCACATCATCCTCAATCCGGATGCCGATATTCCAGAAATGTTGCGGCACATCATCTGCCGGGCGAATATAGCAACCCGGCTCGACGGTCAGTACCATGCCAGGTTCAAATCGACGCCACGCCCCCTGTTGCTTGTAGGCGCCGACATCGTGCACGTCCATACCGAGCCAGTGTCCTGTCCGGTGCATATAAAAACGCTTGTAATCCTCTGATTCCAGTACCGCATCGACACTGCCCCGGCACAATCCCAAATCGATAAATCCTCTGGCCAGAACGCCTAAAGCAGCCTGATGCGGATCGTTCCAGTGATTTCCTGATTTAACCTGCTCCAATGCGGCAGCCTGAGCTGCCAGCACCAGCTGATAAACATCCTTCTGCGCTGCACTAAAGTGACCATTGACCGGAAAGGTCCGGGTAATGTCGGAAGCATATCCATTCAATTCACAACCCGCATCAATCAGGAGTAAATCACCGGACCGCAGCCGCGCATTATTCTCGACATAATGAAGCACACAGGCATTTCCCCCACCGGCCACAATTGATGTGTAAGCGGGAGCCTGGGCACCGTGACGATGGAAGGTATAGAGCAATTCCGCTTCAATCTCGTATTCATACATATCCGGTTGTACGGTTTGCATTGCCCGCTGGTGTGCTTGCGCCGAAATATCGGCTGCACGCTGCATGGTTTGTAGCTCATCCGTGTCCTTGATCAGGCGCATCTCATCCAGAAGAGCGCAACAATCGTGTATCGAAGCCGGTGCAGTCACACCACTGCGGGCTTGTTCCCGTACCCGGTTAGTCCAGCCCATGATACGCTGATCCCAGACCGTATCCTGACCCAGGACAGTATAAATCGCAGACTGATCTGCAAGCAAACCCGGCAACAATTCATCCAGTCGATTTATCGAGTAAGCTTCATCAAATCCAAAGGCTTCTCTGGCAGCATCCGGACCATATCGATATCCATCCCAGACTTCTCGTTCGATATCTTTTTCTCTGCAAAACAGGATCTGTTTTGCAGGATTATTATCCGATGCAGCGATTACGATTAGCACCGCTTCCGGCTCGCGAAATCCGGTCAGGTAGTAGAAATAACTGTCGAAACGATAGGGATAATGCGCGTCGCGATTACGCAAACGTTCCGGTGCAGTGGGAATGATGGCAATGCCAGCTCCCATCGCTTGAGCCAAATGTAGCCGCCGCGCCATAAAAGATCTACTGTGTGTCATGGTATTTCTACAATCAATTATTTATTTAACCGATTTACGCTTATTCCAGAGCCTGATTTTTGATCTGTTCATCCAACCAGTGCAAACGTTCGGGCGTTCCTACATCTACCCAGGTTCCGGAAAAGAACTCTCCTGTAACCTTTCCGCCTTCAATAGCCTGACGTAAAAGCGGCGCCAGTTTCATTTTGATTGGCTGCAGATTATCGAATAGACAAGGATGATAAACGCCGATACCGCTGAACGTGAGCATGTGATCGCCGGTCAGCATGACGCCATTGTTCTCCAGTGCAAAATCACCTTGCAGATGATGCTCGGGATTATCGACCAGTATCAGGTGCGCCCAGTGTTTTGGAGTCAACGTATGCATCATTTCGAGTACTGAAAGCATATGTGCATAATCCACCTCGCAATAAATATCTGCATTGACAACAAGAAATGGAACATCATGATCGGATCCGCAAAGCATGGGCATGGCATTGATGATGCCCCCGGCTGTTTCCAGAACTGTTTTTTCAGGCGAATACCGAATCTTAACACCATATTGCTCCCCTGTACCCAAAGCCTGTTCGATCATACTTCCCAGATACGCATGATTGATGACGATATCCGTAAACCCGCTCCGCGCAAGATGACTAATCTGATGCTCGATCAGACTATGCGAACCGACCTTAAGCAAGGGTTTGGGTATCGAGTCGGTTAATGGCCGCATCCGCTCCCCTCGCCCTGCAGCCAGTATCATGGCCACATAGGGCGATTTATCAGAAAGTATAGCCAATCTTCTGACCGGGTTCGACGGCGTGCCACTCATCCAGCAATAACAACAGAGGGTGGAGCTCCGTATAACGTTCGCAAGTTTTACGCAGATATTCCAGTACACGCGGCATATCGTTCAGATAACCCATTTTGCCATCGCGATGATTCAAACGTGCAAAGATACCCAGTACCTTGATATGCCGCTGCACACCCATCCATTCAAAATCGCGGTAAAAAACCGCAAAATCGGAGTTAAGTGGCAACCCGGAACGTCGTGCTTTTTCCCAGTAACGGATGACCCAGTCCAGAATACGCTCTTCATCCCATTGAATGTAGGCGTCCTTAAACAAGGATACCAAGTCATAAGTAATGGGCCCCAACACCGCATCCTGAAAATCCAGCACACCCGGATTAGGCGTAGTCACCATCAGATTCCTGGAATGATAATCGCGATGCACCAATACCCGGGATTGAACAAGATTATTCTGTACGATCAATGCGAAACTGCTGTCCAATGACGCTTTTTGTTGTGACGTCAAAGCAACTTGCAAATGTCGATGCAAATACCACTCTGGAAACAAATTCAACTCGCGCAACAATAAGGCTTCATCATACACAGGCAATTCCTGATTTCGCTGCGACAACTGCAATTGCACCAGAGTATCGGTTGCATCCTGGTACAACCGATCAGCTGATTCTGGCTGATCATGTAAAGCTTGCAAATAAGTGCGATTCCCTAAATCTGATAGCAACAAAAAACCGGCATCCAGATCCTGCGCCTGAATTTTGGGTACCTGCACTCCCGCATCCGACAATATATGCGCACAATGTATAAAAGGCACACAATCTTCATGTTGCGGCGGCGCATCCATGACGATGGCGGTTTGACCGTCCGCTAGGGTAATGCGGAAATATCGACGAAAACTGGCATCGGCAGAAGCTGGCAGCAGCGTAAAGGATTGCTCAGGAAATTGAATCCTGATCCAGTTTTCCAGTTGTTGTAACCGTTCCATGTCTGTCATGAGGAGTAACCATTCATTAAATCAAGCTTTCGCATAGAGGCATTGACTAATAATCCGAATACCGGTCATTATCTAGCTGCAAAAACTGGAAGCCATCGCGATAACAGTGGATAATCGAACCTGGCGAATATCATAGCCTAGAGGCCATTTTATCACGTTGTCATCCGCAGCTGATCTCGTCATGACTCAATCAATCAGGAGAAAAGGAATGCTTAATAAAAATGTAATCGATGAAATCAATGCCAAAGTCAGCGACATCTTGCAAAACAGTCCAGCCAAAGATATCGAAAGAAACATCAAGGTACTGCTTTCCGGTGCATTTACACGACTCGATCTGGTTACTCGCGACGAATTCGATGTACAGCAGGAAGTCCTTCAACGCACACGCGAAAAACTAATGATCCTCGAAGGTAGAATCGCAACGCTGGAGGCGCAACTGAATCCACGGACCGCACAATCGGTCGAAGAAACAACAGCCTTTACATCAAATAGCAAGCAAGATAGCGAGGACATTCACGAAAAATAGCGATCTGGCCAACCACCACAACTATCGAAATGGATAGTTGTGAATTCAAACCATTTGACAATCTGAGACCGCCCACTCGATGCCTGTTGCCGTATTGTACAGTCGCGCGCTATCTGGCATGCAAGCGCCGCTGGTGACGGTAGAAACACACATTGCCAATGGGCTTCCTAGTTTTACCATCGTTGGTTTGGCGGATACTGAGGTCAAGGAAAGCAAGGATCGGGTTCGTGCTGCACTGCAAAATGCACACTTCAAGATTCCCGCGCAACGCATTACGGTCAATCTGGCGCCGGCCGACCTTCCCAAAGAAAGCGGCCGCTTCGATTTGCCGATTGCATTGGGCATACTGGCCGCCACCGGGCAGATTCCAGCCGACCGACTCGATCAGTACGAATGGGCTGGGGAACTGGCCCTAACCGGTGAATTGCGTCCCATCAAAGGCGCATTGGCTATGGCCTATTATGCCGCACAATCGGGACTAACCCTCGTACTTCCTCAGCAAAATGCTGCCGAAGCCGCCCTGGTGCGGCCGGCAAAAATCCTGGCCGCGCAAACCCTACTGCAAATCTGTGCGCATCTGCATGGTCAGACTGCACTACCGCAATGTTCCCACTCCGGCACACTCGAACAATCAACACGTGAATCGCAATACGCGGATCTGGATGAAGTTAAAGGTCAGGCACACGCCAAGCGCGCACTCGAGATAGCCGCAGCTGGGTTTCATAATTTACTGATGGTAGGACCGCCTGGCACCGGCAAATCCATGCTGGCCACGCGTTTTCCTGGTATTTTGCCCGCCATGAGTGAAGATGAAGCACTGGAATCGGCCACGATTCAGTCCGTCGGTTATGGACATTTCGATATCACCAAGTGGCAACAGCGACCGTTTCGTGCACCTCATCATACGGCGTCCGGTATTGCACTAGTTGGTGGCGGTAGCCATCCACGTCCAGGAGAAATTTCACTGGCATTGCACGGCGTACTGTTTCTTGATGAATTGACCGAATTTCAGCGCAAGGACCTGGAAGTACTGCGCGAACCCCTGGAATCCGGAAAAATCACCATATCCCGCGCAGCCCGACAAACCGAATTTCCTGCTCGCTTTCTGCTGATTGCCGCAATGAATCCTTGCCCTTGCGGCTATCTGGGACACCCGAGCGGTAAATGTCATTGCACTCCCGATCAGATCAGCCGCTATCGCGGCAAAATCTCCGGCCCCTTGTTGGATCGTATCGACATTCAAATCGAAGTTCCAGCCATCCCACAGGAAGAAATACTACGCCAACGCCCTTCCGGTGAAAAAAGCAGCACCATTCGCAAACGTGTTGAAACGGCGTATCAACGACAACTGGATCGGCAAGGAAAACCCAATGGTCGTTTGAGCGGCAAGGAAATGGATCGTTTTTGTGCTGTTGACGAAGCCTGCGAGAACTTGTTGAAACAAGCGATCAATCGCTTGAATCTGTCGGCACGCGCCTATCACCGCATTTTGACGTTGGCGCGAACCATTGCTGACCTGGCCGGTACCGACGCCATCAATCATCAGCACATTGCCGAAGCCATTCAGTATCGCAGGTTGGACAAGTCAACTTGACAATGTGATTTCATCTTTCAAAAACCAGCAAAACCATTTTTCCGGATCAGTACGTTCCAAAAGTTACATCGAGCCGTATTTCTTGCGATTGCGCCGGCGGCGGTTATGGGCGCGCCGCAGTTCATCCTCAGTCAGTGGAGCGGGTTTCTTATCGGCATAGGGGTTATGACCGACCTTGAAATCGACTCGCAGAGGGGTGCCTTTCAGCTTGAATACTTCACGAAAGGTGTTTTCCAGATAGCGTCTATAGGTTTCCGAAACATGCTCAAGCATGGTGCCGTGCACGATGATCAAGGGCGGATTGGAACCTCCCTGGTGTGCATAACGCATTTTGGGACGTGACATGCCACCTCGAGGCGGCGGGTGTTTTTCGACGGCGGCGATCAGCGCACGTGTCAGTTTCGGTGTAGGCAAGTGCGCCATGGCCGCTTCATAAGCCCGATCGACAGAGGGGAGCAGATGTCGCATACCGCTGCCATGCAATGCGGAAATATAATGCAACTCGGCAAAACCCAGAAAAGCCAGTTTGCGGTTGGTATCCCGTTTGACCAGATCCCGCTGATAACCATCCAGTTCGTCCCATTTGTTGACAGCCAGAACCAGCGCCCGGCCTGTTTCCAGGATGAACCCAGCAATATGGGCATCTTGATCGGATACTTCGCTTCGGGCATCGAGCATGAGCACGACCACATTGGCATCTTCGATAGCTTGCAGAGTCTTGATGACGGAAAATTTCTCAACGGCTTCGAATACCTTGCCACGGCGTCTGATTCCGGCAGTGTCGATCAGTGTGTAGTGCTTGTTGCGATGTTCAAAATCGATATAGATACTGTCACGTGTCGTACCGGGTTGATCAAATGCGATAACCCGCTCCTCCCCCAGCAGTGTATTGATGAGTGTCGATTTGCCGACATTGGGACGACCGACAATGGCAATCTTGGGGTGGTGCGCTGGTGGCGATTCATCCTCGACTACCGGGAAATCGGCAAGGGCAAGATCCGCAAGTTCCTGTATGTTGTCGCCATGTGCAGCCGAAATGGCACACGGTGTCCCCAAACCCAGTTCAAAGAATTCTGCCGTTACCACCGAAGTGGCCATACCCTCGGTCTTATTGACGACCAATAAGATATCCTGCCCGGATTTTCGCAACTGCTCAGCGATAATGCGGTCATGAGCGGTAACACCCTGACGTCCATCAACGATGAACAACACTTTGTCTGCTTCGTCGACAGCTTGCAGGGTCTGTTTGGCCATGGCATGCAGTATGCCTTCCTTAATGACAGGTTCAAAACCACCCGTATCCATCACCAGATAAGGTTTGTCGCCAACCCTGCCCTGCCCATAATGACGATCGCGGGTCAACCCCGGCATGTCAGCAACAATGGCATCGCGCGTACGGGTTAACCGGTTAAACAGAGTGGATTTGCCCACATTGGGGCGACCAACCAGAACAAGTGTGGGTTTCATGATTAAGTTGTCAAGGCAACTGAAATGCCGGATTCGTCATTGATAGCGAACGAAAGCAGAAAGTATTGCATTTTCAGTTCACACAAAAAATAAGAATCCAAAAATCGGTAATGTTACTAAAATTGCGTACTAAAGGAATGAACACCACCATCGGCAGTTTGAACAGCAATTCCATTGGTGAACACACTGGGTGCCGTTAAAATGGCGCTGCCATCGGTTCCGGCACGGGCTACTAGAGAACCATCGTAGTTTCTTAAAATATTAACGAACCCCTGATCATCACCAACCACAATAAATTGCCCGTCAATGACTGGTCGAGTGAGTTTCTTGCTGCCTAATCGACTTTGTTTCCACATACCGGCGCCACTCAACAGATCATAAGCGGCTACTATCCCTTTTTCTTCCGTCACATAAACATAATCGTTATCCATCACCAGACCGGCACTGCTCGAAGATTCCCGTGACCATATCTGGGTACCGTCGTTCAGGGCAAAGCATGCCACCTTACCTTGATAGGCAACCGAACAAACCAGCCGGTTATTGACTACCGGTAAACTGGTAATATCCGTCATGCGTTCAAGTTCGGTGACGCCACGAGGTTGCGACACGGTGGTTTCCCATCCGATATTGCCAGTAAACAAGCTGAGTGCTACCAGTTTACCTCCTGGAAAACCGGCGAATACTGCACCGTGAGCCAAGGTAATTCCTGCAGCACTGCGCACTGTCAAGGAAGGGGTGGCGCCTTGATAAATCCACTTGCGTTTGCCATCTAGCGCATCCAATGCAAAAATCCGGCCATCGATCGTACGTACGATCACGACATTGCTCTGCACCTGCGGTGGACTCAGTATTTCACTGGATACGGAAGATTGCCACAGCATGTTACCCGCATCGTTATAAGCCAGCACTTCTCCTTCAAACGTACCAAGCAGAAGTAATCCCTCGCCGATACCTACACCGGCAGAGAATTTGTTTTTGGTTTTGATACGCCACAGCTCTTTACCACTGGCAGCATCGTATTTTGTGAGCTTGCCATCCTCGTCGGCAACATAGAGCGCGCCATTATCATAAGCGGGTGAGAAAGACGCTACGAGAGTTTCACCAACCTTGCTTTTCCATTTCAGTGGAATGCGGTCGATGGCTTTGAGGTCGGCCAGTTCCTCTTTGTCATAGACAATCGGCTCATCGGTTGCCATGAGGTCAGAAATACCTGTACTCATCGACTCCACAATGCGCATATCGAATGGATTAGGCATACTACCACAACCAGCCAGCATGACAGCGGTACAAATGAGCAACTGTGCCCAGAAAGCTGATTTGATAGTGGAATAAAACTGCGTCACAGTGACTTGAATGATTATTCCGATTCACCCAGTGCATCCAGCTTCATCTGGACGATATTGAAATAATTGTTGCTTTTGGTCAATTTGTCGATTGCCGCCTGATAACTGAGCCGGGCTTCGGCAATCTTGCCTGATGCCGCCAATATATCGCCCTTGCGATCCAGATACAGTCCAGCAAAGCTTTCACCCGGTTGGCCACTCAATATCCGCAAAGCCTCATCATTCTTGCCTTCATCGAGCAATACCGCGGACATTCTCAAGCGAGCAATATCATGCAAAGCCGGCTCTTTCGCATGATCGATGATCCATTGCAGATTCTGGATCGCGCGTTTGCTGTTTCCGGCAGTTACATCGGCATGGGCTGCCACTAGTGCAGCGCGTGGTGCATAACCACTGGATGGATAACCTTCGGTAAGCAATTGTGCCGCATCATTGATTCTGGCCGCATCTTTCGATGTTTGCACCTGCAACAGTAATGCATACAGGTCGGCTGCCTGCTGAGCCTGTTTCTGCTGGTAAAATTTCCAGGCCTGAGTGGCGCCAATTGTTACCAGAAAGACGGTCAATACGATCGATATTGCATTGCCAAACTTGTCCCAAAAATTTTTGAGTCCGTCGATACTTTCCTGTTCTTCGTGATTGTAGGTTGCCATTTAATCGATTAAAAATTAATGAAATTTTGAAAGATATGAATTTTATACTTTATGCATTCCGATGGCATTGTAAATGATCATGTCATCGAACGGTGGATCAATTCACTCACTGCGGTCAATTTGACATTTGCCTGTTCAATAGCCTCGCGTAGTGGTTTGACCGCAACTTCTTGGGCTTTGACTTCATCTTCACCAATAATCAATGCAAATCTGGCACCCGATGCGTCGGCTTTTTTCATCTGGCTTTTGAAACTACCTCCCCCGCAATGCAACACTACTTTGAATCCTTCATCACGCAAGTATTCTGCACATTGCCAGGCATAACCAGTTACTTGTTCACCGTGATGAACCACATACACATCGGGAACGGGCGGAATCATCTTGTTTTCCTGCATCAATGCCAGCAAACGTTCCACTCCCATGGCAAATCCACAAGCCGGAGCCGGTTTGCCTCCTAATTGTTCAACAAGACCGTCATACCGTCCACCGGCACACACCGTCCCCTGCGCACCTAGCTTGTCGGTCACCCATTCAAATACGGTACGGTTGTAATAATCGAGTCCCCGAACAAGGCGGGTATTGATTTCGAAATCGATTCCGCGAGCACGTAATATCTGCTGCAATGACTCAAAATGCTCAATCGATTCTTCGTCCAGATCGTCGATCAACCTGGGCGCACCATTGATGACATCCTGCATTGCAGGATTCTTGCTATCCAGAATCCGCAGTGGATTGGTATGAAGCCGGCGTAAGGCATCTTCATCAAGAATGCTGCGATGTTGCTCGAAATACTGGATCAGTCGCGCACGATGCATTGCCCGGGATTGAGCATTACCCAACGTACTGATTTGTAATTGCAATCCAGGCAAGTCAAGCAGATTCCACAAACGCGCGCACATGACGATCAATTCCGCATCGACATCGGGGCCGGAAAAACCCAATGCTTCCACACCCACTTGGTGAAATTGCCGGTAACGTCCTTTCTGGGGACGTTCATGCCGAAACATCGGTCCGGAATAATACAAACGCTGCGGTCCGGCATACAGCAGGTTATGTTCAATGGCTGCCCGTACGCAGGATGCCGTACCCTCGGGCCGCAAAGTCAGACTATCGTTGTTAAGTTGATCGACAAAGGTATACATCTCCTTCTCGACGATGTCGGTGACTTCACCAATGGAGCGCACGAACAAATCCGTCTGTTCGACAATGGGTGTGCGAATGTTGCGATAACCGTACGCACTGAGCCAGTGATGAATGATCTGCTCAAACTGGATCCAGGAATACGATTCATCCGGCAGAATGTCATTCATTCCGCGAATTGCTTTGACACCTTTAGTCATCAGACCACTTTTCTTGGATACTTTTCACTAACATACTGATCGATGATCTGGCGAAATTCCGATGCGATATTATCGCCTTTTAGCGTGACTGTCTTTTGACCATCAACAAAAACAGGCGCAACCGGATTTTCTCCCGATCCCGGCAAACTGATACCGATATTGGCATGCTTGCTTTCTCCTGGCCCATTGACCACGCATCCCATGACCGCCAGTGACATGTTTTCGACACCGTCGTATTGTTCACGCCAAGTCGGCATCTCGTTACGTACATAAGTTTGTATGCTTTCCGCCAATTCCTGGAAATAGGTACTGGTAGTGCGACCGCAACCTGGACAGGCCGCAACAAGTGGAACGAATGCACGCAGTCCCATCGTTTGCAGAATTTCCTGCGCGACGATCACTTCGCGTGAACGCGATCCTCCCGGTTCTGGTGTCAGGGAAATACGAATGGTGTCACCGATACCTTCCTGCAACAGAACCGCAAGTGCTGCTGTCGATGCCACAATTCCTTTGGACCCCATACCAGCTTCGGTCAGGCCAAGGTGCAAGGCATAATCACAGCGCACAGCCAGCTCTCGATAAACCATGATCAGATCCTGTACGCCACTGACTTTACACGACAGAATGATCTTGTGCCGGGGCAAGCCGATCTCTTCTGCCTTGGCAGCACTTTCCAGTGCCGAAGTGATCAATGCTTCACGCATGACGTATTTGGCATCTTGCGGATCGCTGGAAGCAGCATTTTCGTCCATGATGCGTGCCAGCATTTCCGGATCAAGACTTCCCCAGTTGACACCAATACGCACCGGCTTATCGTACTTGCTTGCTATTTCAATCAGTGTCGAAAATTGCTCATCGCGTTTCTTTCCATGCCCGACGTTACCGGGATTGATCCGCAACTTCGCCAAGGCTTGAGCGCATTCGGGGTAACTGGTCAATAATTTGTGACCATTGAAATGAAAATCACCCACCAATGGAACATGACACCCCATGGCATCCAGACGTTCGCGTATTCCTGGAACTGCCTTGGCAGCTTCCATCGAATTGACCGTGATTCTGACCAGTTCAGAGCCTGCTCGCGCCAACTGGGCAACTTGCTCCACAGTCGACTTTTCATCAACCGTATCCGTATTGGTCATCGATTGCACAACAACGGGTGCACCGCCACCTACCATGATCGTACCCACTCGCACCCCAACACTGGGTCGTCGGTGGATACCATTATTATTTTGAGACGTCATATCACTAAATTTAAAATTAGATTTTCCATCACTTCATCTGAGCGTAAAGCGCGCCGTTCCATCGTTCTTTTTATAAGGTACCAAATCAACTTCGTTACCATTATAGGTGAGATTGACTCCCGTTGCATTGCCCAACACGATGGATAAGGGTTTTTTACCGGTCAATGTCAACTCCGAACCTGCTTTCTTGATTTGCTCCATGAGTGCCACACCCGCTCCGTCCACTACCTTGATCCAGGAATCGGCACCTAGCTTGAAACTAAGATTACCTGAATCATCTATGGCAGGTGCAGTTGTTGTACTTTTCTCGGTGACAACCGGAATTTTATGCTCCAGTGGTATCGATATCACTTCAGTCTTGATCTGTGCATCCGCTTCTGGTTTCTTTGTTTCAGGTAACGGGATGATATCCAATGGCTTGCTTTGCTGAAAATGAATGCTGTTTTTCGGATTCGCTGTCAGCGGCAAATCAATTTCAACCGAAGCAGTATCTGAATTAATGTGTACCTCGTTACGTGCCGTCTTTTGTGTAAATCTGCTATTCCAGTCCGTATTTTCGTACACCGCATAGGCTCCGATTGCAAGAGCAAACAAGAATATGACTTTGACCAAGCGGTTATTGTTCGAAGTCTGGCGTTTTGCAGCAGTAAAGGCAACGGGACTGCCACCAGAAGATGGCAATTGCTCATTTGCCATGGTTACTGGTGCCGACCCAGGTAACGATAGCAATAGTGGTGCCGGATCAAGATGTACGAAATTGGCGTAATTGCGCACGAAACCACGCATGAAAATGCGTCCTGGCAGTTTATCGAAATCTTCCTTTTCGATGGCTTCGATTTGCTGAGGTGTCAATCGAAGTTGCCGCGACACCTCCTCAATGCTGAGCCCTTTGGCCATACGAGCACGACGCAGGACATTTCCAACACTTTGCAGCACATTTGCGGGGTCCACATCCGATGATTCGATTCGAGCAGACGGAATGTCCTGACGCTCAGAAACGGATGCTGTCTCTTCTGCTGGCAAGTTTTCCGCACTATTCAAACTGGAATAGATCGCTCCGAAATTAGGAGGCTGTTGTTCGGAAAAATAACCAGGTTGCCGATTTCCGGTATAGGTTGATGTAGTATCGACACTCGAATTGTAAGGATCCCGAAAAAAAGGATTGGGGATTGCGGTCGTGAAATTCAATCCGTTGGATGGATTATGTGTTGAAGAATAGGGATGTGCGGTTTTATCATCGATAGTATTCATTGTTTGATCTTTCCTTCTCGTATGATGGCTGCTTCTTTGGATTCGGGAAAATATTTCTGCAATTGAAAAATATAACTATCGGCAGCCATTTGATCGCCCATGGCATGTTCAATTTGAATTGCCAGCAGCAGCCCTTCTGGTGATGCCGAGTTGTTTTGCAACAAATGAGTAATTTTAGATTGTGCTTCAACTACATTTCCACGCTGGAAATCCATATCAGCCTGCCCGATCAAAGCGGGAAGGTAATTTGATTGAATCTGCAGCGCCCTTTGAAAATACAACTGCGCTTCATCAAACCGTTGGCGTCTCAGCTCACACAATCCTGCATTCGCATAAGACATTTCGGGTGTCGAATACATAGGATCTTTGGCTGCGATCATGAAATGACCTATGGCCTGATCCATCTGTTGCGCAAAGCGTTGGCATAAAAACCATCCATAATTGTTATGGATTTCCGAATTCTTTGGAGCAAGCCGAATTGCCTGCTCAAAATTCTCCAGCGCCTTGTTATTTTCATTCAGCGTCATATTCACCAGACCAAGTACATTGTAGGCAGGTGCATAATTGGGTTGTGCTTTTAAAGCCTCCTCGACTTCTTCCAGCGCCACATCCAATTGCCTCCTGTTGAAGTACTCTGCAGCCAGTTCGGTGTGCACTTTGGCACTTAATTGTGCACGCTCCAATTTGGTCTGATTTGACAAATCTACATCAACCGGTTGATGCACGCAGGCACTCAACCCTGTCAGGATGATCAAAATCCGTAAAGTGAACCGTATCTCTCTCACTTTGTACATGCTGCTCTAGCATTGGCGGTTCGGCGTGTTTTGTCCATCACCTGCCCTGCCAACTGACCACAAGCCGCTGCAATATCGTCTCCACGTGTTTTTCGCACGGTAGTAACCAGGCCGGCTTGCTGCAATATATCCCTAAAAACCCGCACAGACTCCGCTGAAGAACGCTTAAAGCCTGATCCGGGAAACGAATTGAAAGGTATCAGATTGAATTTGCATGGTATGTCCTGCACCAACTTAATCAATTCATGTGCATGCGACACACTGTCATTGACGCCATCCAGCATCACATATTCAAATGTCACAAAATCTCTCGGCGCAACCGCCAAATAACGTTGACATGCGTCCAGTAACACTTTCAGTGGATACTTTTTATTGATCGGCACCAATTGATCCCGCAAATCGTCATTAGGAGCATGCAGCGACACAGCCAAGGCTACCGGGCAGCGCTCGCGTAAACGATCCAGGGCAGGCACCAGGCCCGAAGTGCTAACAGTAACCTTGCGCCGGGATAGACCATAGGCATGATCATCCAGCATCAAATCCAAAGCCATCACAACATTATCGAAATTGGCCAAAGGTTCCCCCATCCCCATCATGACGACGTTGGTTACTACTCGCTGCGTTCCAGCAGAAACGCTTTCTGTATCATGTTTCAGCAATTTGTTGGCCATCCACAATTGCCCGATAATTTCCGCAACCGTTAGGTTGCGATTAAAACCTTGTTTGCCGGTAGAGCAAAATGTACAGGCCAGTGCACACCCAACTTGACTGGAAACACACAGGGTTCCACGATTGGTTTCGGGTATGAACACGGTTTCAATACCATTTCCAGCTCCCACGGCCAGTAACCACTTACGTGTACCATCAGAAGCCTCATAATCCGAGAGGATCTGCGGCGACTCAATGACTGCCACTGTCGACAACTTTTCACGCAATCCCTTGGCCAGATCGCTCATGGCAACAAAATCAGTTACTCCGAATTGATGTATCCAGCGCAACAATTGTTTTGCCCGAAAGGGTTTTTCGCCGATTTCGTTACAGAAATCGACCAGACCCTTGGCATCAAAATTTAATAGATTCGTTGCCATTATCCAAACTCAATAAAACCCTCAGTTTTAACGCGAATAGATATTCAAAGCGGGAAAGAAACAAGCAATTTCTACTACAGCCGTTTCAGGCGCATCCGATCCGTGAACCGCATTGGCATCAATGCTGTCGGCAAAATCAGCGCGAATGGTTCCCCGCTCAGCTTTCTTGGGATCCGTTGCTCCCATCAGATCTCGGTTCTTCTTGATGGCGTCTTCGCCTTCCAGAACTTGTACCATGACCGGCCCAGAGGTCATGAACTTGACCAAGTCAGCAAAAAAAGGGCGTTCACGATGAACGGCATAAAACTGTTCCGCATCGGCTTGCGATAACTGTATCATGCGTGCCGCAATAACCTTTAAACCGTTTGATTCAAAACGTGAATAAATTTGTCCAATTACATTTTTCGCTACCGCATCCGGCTTAATGATGGATAACGTTCTTTCAATTGCCATTAAATACTCCAATAAATTAGTAGATTAAAGCTGCATTTTAACAAAGAATTTAATTTCGATTCGATAAATCACGTACTTTTATCGCTTTGTTGAGTCATTTACGATACAGAATTCGCGCGTGTACAACACATCCATTTACACATATCTTGATGCCAGACCACCGCTGACAACGTTCACCTTGGAAATTACGAGTGGTGATAAAGCACACAATCTTTTCGCGAATCACTTCAAATTTTGCTTGAGCGCTCACGAAAATATTGCTTGTTATCATAATAATCTTCCCGCTCATTTTGCTGACACCAGCCGGGATAACCTAAAATCGGAACTGGAGAAAGACAAGCACTAGTAGCGAATTCAAGAGACAGGAAATCAGCGACGATTCGATCAATTTGAGATAATTGTTCGGTGATCGACATTTTCATGGACATCTCTTTAGCTTCAAATATCAGCGCCTTACCTGTCATTCCGGTATAAGGATGCAGAGCTTTTTCATATAATCCATGTCCAAATACGAAAAAACGCATGCTAGACTGCACCAGCTCGCGCTGATCCCAGAACAACTGCTTCCACTGGAAATTGCGTAACAACCCAATCAGTTCTGTGTTACTGCACATCACAATGATGCCAGACTCATCGAATAGGGTGGCCGCATCTCTCAACATTCCTCTCGTCGGATTATCATGAACCGATACAGTTGCAAGCTCACGATAATGCAGCTCATTCAAGACTGATTTCGCAAGTGGAAAAATTTGCCATACCAGAGCATTAAAAAAATCATGCCAGTTCTTTTCCCGGGTTTGTACTTGCCCTGTACGATAAATGCAGGTTTCGTATTTCTGTTCCGGATCTGTTTTACCCTTGATCATAGTCGTAAAACTGATCTTTTGCCCGGAACGGGTATACGGTATTTTATTATATATGGCTCCGAGTTGATTCAAATCGTTTTGATTAGGCCAGCATTGGAAATCACCGATCCACGATTCAAACTGCTCAAATGGAGCAAACATGGGAGAACTCTGAATAAAAGTGGGATCCCAATCTGCTCGCTTATCTTGCAATACATTCAATGAAAACGATCACCCGCAAAAAGTATCGATAAATCACATAGTTTTCAGGCTGCTTTAAATCCTAATCTTTCCAATCTAAAGCAATTCAATCAATTCGAATCCGATAAGGCTTCCTGCTTTACAGCAGTCAATTTTTCTTGCTTAACACGGAGTAACTGCAAATGATCCAGCCCAAAATGAATAAATGCCAATGCTGTAAAAACCGGAGCCAACAAATTGACGAAAGGCACGAACTGTATCAAACCGGTCAACAACCCCAGCATCCATAACGAATAACGGTTTTCGGTACAAATGACTTCGATTTCTTGCTTGTTTGCGTGCTCGGATAATGCATCGTAACGAAACAATTGCTGATTCATGAATGCTGCTGCCACAAAAGGAACGATGATACCTGCCCCCACAGCCCATAATGGTAATGTAATCCCCCACATAATGAGATAAATACCGCTGGCGAGCACTGCGTTAATGATGCTGCCGGCTACGGTGCCACCATACTCGCGTTTTAAATTGGGATAGTTACGATTTGCAACCATCTTGATCAATGCCGGCATGACAAAAATTGACGTGATGATCAGCACAGTCATGATTACCAGCGGTGTAAAAATGATGAATTGCAGCAATCCCTGTATGCTGCTAGCCACCCAACCTGATTCAAGATTGTTCAACCATTCGCCAATGCCGTATTCACTTGTTCCCTGGAGTATCAGCGCCGAAATGCTATCCCAGTACAAATATCCCACACTCGACCACACAACAATTGCCACCATGATCGGCCAAATCATGATCCAAGCTATTTTGAATCTTACAAGATCACGCACTGCACTGAATATCGCATTTAAAACAAATGACATAGCATTAAATAATCAAAAATTGATATAAAAAATTCGAATTCTCGTATTTTCAAACACGCAAAAAAGGGAAAGACATTACATTTGAAAATATCAAGATGAAAAAGAGTTCAGAAATTGGATGCGTACTTCAATTCATACAATCCGAATTCGTGAAGCGATCGAAATTCATGAGAAAAACAAAATGAAGACAGTGAATATTTTAAAATAAAAAACCAATTTCAGGTCATGAATCTTGTTATTGCAGTGGCAAGTCCCCGTTTTCGCAACCAATCACGCCGATCTCACGTACAGCCTGAACATATTCACCATTTTCATGTAATTTAATCAATGATTCCCAGTGACTTCGACCATGCAAACATGCCAGACGAGACAAGCTCATGGCGGACATCTCCCATGTCAAGTCGGCCAATACTTCATCGGCACCGACCGAATCATTACACACCAGTACCATGTCACATCCAGCAACAAGTGCTGCTTGCACTCGCTCGCTCAGGGATGGCAAAAAATCACCGGCACCACGCATCGACAAGTCATCGCTGAAAATGCACCCTGCAAATTGCAATTCGGTACGTAAAATCTGCTGTAACCAGAATTTTGAAAACCCAGCTGGAACTGGATCAATCTGCGAGTAAATGACATGCGCCGGCATAATGCCATTTAAACCATAATGAATCATACGCTTAAAAGGAATCAGATCGCACATTTCGATATCCGCATAACACCGATGATCGATCGATTTTTCATGATGAGAATCGGCCTGAATATAACCATGCCCAGGAAAGTGCTTACCCACTGCAGGCATGCCACCTTTGCGCAATCCTAGCATCAGATGATGTGCAAGTTCAGCCACAACACTGGGATCTTGATGAAACGCGCGATCTCCAATGACACCACTCTGACCATGATCGACATCCAGTACTGGAGCAAAACTGAAATCGATACCACAAGCATTCAGTTCCGACGCTAGAACGAAGCCAACCTGCGTTGCTAAATGCCGCGCATGCACGGCATGGTGATCCCATAATCGACCCAATTCACGCATGGCAGGCAACCGGGTAAAATCAGTCTGAAAGCGCTGCACTCGCCCGCCTTCATGATCAACCGCAATCAGTAACCGAGGGGTGCGCAAAGCATGTATTTGTTGCGTCAGCTCACGCAATTGCCGGTGATTGGAATAATTCCGGGTAAATAATATCACTCCTCCAACCAGCGGGTGCCTCAATCGCCTGATATCCTCGTCGGTCAGTTGTGTACCGGCAATATCCAGCATCACGGGACCCAGTGTCATTTCATGTCTCCAGTACTACAAATGCGCAGACCATACTGCGTTCGTCACTAATGGAAAGATGATGTTGCGTGATCCCCTTTGCATTGATCCATTGCACCAGTTCCGGATGAAACTCGAAGTATGGTTTTCCAAGCTCATTGTGCACGATCGAGATATAACTCAAATTGACCGGATGACGTAAACCGGTTCCACACGCCTTGGACAATGCCTCCTTTGCAGCAAATCGTCCGGCAAGATATAAAATAGGCTTACTGCTGGCATGGTATTCCATCCATTCGGAATCCGTTAAAATTCGCCGGGCGAAACGCTCCCCGTGGCGATCCAGCGACTGGGCAATACGTGTGGATTCGACAATGTCTGTGCCGATACCATAAATCATGCACGTGCCTCAAGCATGAGCTGTTTCATTTCCTGCACGGCCTGCCTGAAACCAACGAACAAGGCTCGCGCCACGATAGCATGGCCGATATTTAACTCGGAAATACCGGCAATTGCAGCAATAGGCTGAACGTTATCATAATGTAATCCATGTCCTGCGTTGACTTTCAATCCAAGCTCAAGCCCCAGTTTCACAGCCGCCTGTATTTCAGCAAAATGGGTTTGCTGGGATTCGAGGGTCGAAGCATCGGCATAGCCCCCCGTATGGATCTCAATCACCGGTGCTCCAGCCCGTGCAGCAGCATCGATCTGCAACGGATCCGCGTTGATGAACAATGAAACACGCACCCCAGCAGCCGCCAATTGCCGACAAACTCGACTAATTTGATCAAAATGCCGAATCACATCCAGTCCACCTTCAGTCGTCAATTCTTCTCGACGTTCGGGCACCAGACAAATATCATGAGGCTGGATTCGCAGTGCGATCTCGATCATTTCTGCCGTTACCGCGCTTTCCAGATTCATGCGGGTAGTTAATTTCTTTCGCAATATTTCGACATCTCGATCTTGGATATGGCGTCGATCCTCACGCAAATGCAGCGTTATGGCATCTGCTCCCGCAGTTTCGGCAATCAGTGCAGCATCGATCGGATCCGGATATGTCGTGCCGCGTGCCTGCCTGACGGTTGCAATATGATCGATATTGACCCCTAGTTCAATTCCCACTCGAGCCTCCCAGTGTGCTGAGAAAAATTCACTGATTCAAAACTCACTCATACCCCAAACTTTTTAATACGCTAGCGCTATCTGCCCAGCCACTCTTGACTTTCACCCAGGTCTGGAGATATACCTTCTGACCTAATAATACCTCCATGTCTAGCCGCGCTTGACTGGAGATCTGTTTTAATTTTTCACCATTCTTACCTATGATGATAGCTTTCTGGTTTGGTTTCTCCACCAAAATCGTGGCGTATATTTTGTATAATCCGTCGACTTGTTGGAATTGATCTACAACCACACTCGTCGAATAGGGAAGCTCGTCTCCAAGCAGACGAAACAGTTTTTCACGAATAAATTCACTTACAATGAATCGTTCGTTACGGTCTGTAATTTCATCTTTATCATATAACGGCGAACTAACTGGCAAATACTTACGGATCACCTCGAGCAAGTCGGGCAATTGGATTCTGTGCATGGCACTTATTGGAACGACCGAAGCAAACTCAAAAACTCGAGCCATCTCCTGTAGAAATGGCAATAATCTGTTTTTTTCTGATACTCGATCGATTTTATTGATAACCAGAATGACCGGCACGGTAGACGGCAGAATCTTCAATGCCTCGACATCTCTCTGATCAAATTGTAAAGCTTCGATAACAAACAGAACGACATCTACATCCTGAATACTCTGCGTCACGACTCGATTCATTGCGGTATTCAGACGATTGGTATATTGCTTCTGAAAACCGGGAGTATCTACAAAAATATATTGGCTCCGATCATCGGTTAGGATTCCATGAATGCGAAAACGCGTTGTTTGGGCCTTTCTGGAAGTAATACTGATTTTCTGCTGTAACAGCTTGTTCAGCAAGGTTGATTTACCGACATTTGGACGCCCTACAATGGCAACATACCCAGTACGAAAATCGCTATCTTGCATCATATCCACCTGGGGCAATCAACATGTTACTGAGGGAAGAACTTGAGCTGGCATGCAAGTCAATAAGGATAAACTTCATCATATGCTAGTTTGGCCGCCATCTGCTCCGCATTGCGACGACTCGTACCCTCTCCCTGGGTTCTAATGTTAAATGCAGGTAACAGGCATTCTACCTTGAACCACTGTTTATGCGCTTTTCCTGTTGTCGTAACAACAGTGTATTCTGGTAACGCCAGCTTCTGACCTTGCAGAAATTCCTGCAGCAGGGTTTTGGGATCCTTACCTTGAGATTTCAGATCAATACTCTCGATATGCTTGGCATAAAGTGCTGTGATCACCTTTTCCACCTGCGCATAATCGCAATCGATATAAATCGCACCCAGTACCGCCTCAAAGGCATCAGCCAGAATTGATGGGCGACGATTGCCCCCGCTTCTGATTTCACCTTCCCCCAGTCGGATGATCTTTTCCATGTGTAAATTCAAAGCCTGGTCGGATAACGCCTGCTGATTAACCATACTGGCACGCAGGCGTGACATATGACCTTCAGGTAATTCAGGAAAGTGTCTATAAATCAAGGCAGCTATCGCACAATTTAAAACCGCATCTCCGAGAAATTCCAAGCGTTCATTGTGGGGAGTACTATGACTTCGATGCGTCAGAGATTCGCGCAATAATTCAGGGCGCTTGAAAGAATACCCGAGTCGCTCGCAGAATGATTCAAACGGCAGTACATGACTGTCTTTCGACTCATCCACCAACATGTCAATGGAGTTATTCGCTCGAGGCTTCAAAATCGATCACCAGCGACACATTAGATAACAGTGGAATAGTTTTACTATATTGGGTATTCAACACGATACGATTTGCCTGACGGGAAATTTTGATATCCCTTTCACCGATAGACTGAATATTGTCGATCTGAGCGCGTTTAATAAAAGACATTCGGATTGCATTGGCATCATGATTTTGCGTATTCGCTTCCTGCGCTATGGTTGCAATGTGTTTCTTGATAGCCGAATATTCCATGAAAATTGGTGCTAATTTCATAGTAGCAATGGCCAATAAAATCAGTAACACAGACCACACCAGCAAACTAGACAAGCTCAGTCCACGTTGATTTTTGATTGTCATAAAATCACAGCTATTTTATTGTTTGCCCAATGCGACCAAAATCACCAAAATTCCACCAAATCATAAAGGCCTTGCCCACTATATTCTGCTCTGGCACGAACCCCCAATACCGACTATCACTGCTACTATCACGATTGTCCCCTAGAGTAAAATAATGCCCCTGAGGAACTTCGCAGGTAAATCCAGTCCGGCTGTATTTGCAGTTTTCCCGGAAATCGAATTGTCTGACATTGGAAAATTGAATACCTTTGACATCCTGATTGATTAAGATCGAATGTCCTTCAGGAGTCAAATGTTCAGTATAGCGATCAGAATAGATATAACCAAATCCGGATTCCACATACTTGAAATCACCTTCGTAAACGGTCTTTATGGTTTCACCATTAATAATCAATCGCTTGTTGTGATAGGTAATAATATCACCCGGCAAACCAACGATACGCTTGATGTAATCAATCGCAGGATCTTCAGGATAACGAAAAACCAGCACATCCCCACGTTGCGGTTCATTGATATCCCATATTTTTTTGTTTATCACCGGCAACCGTATTCCATAGGTGTATTTATTGACCAGAATGAAATCACCCACGAGTAAAGTTGGAATCATGGAACCCGATGGAATTTTAAATGGCTCAATGACAAAAGAACGTAAACTGAAAACAATCAATATGATGGGGAAAAAACTTTTTGGATATTCGATCCACCAGGGTTCATTTTCCCCTTCAGCGCGCCTTTTTTTAAAAAAAAGCATATCCAGCAGCAGAATACTGCCAGTAATCGCCAATAAAACAAACAAAATCAAAGGAAAATTCATGCTAATCCTTTTGTATTACAAATTTCTCGATTCATTGTATTGTCGCTTTCCAATGGTACATTTTCAATCTTGGATTTCACTATACTATTCATATGTTACTTATTATCAACCTGTAATATAGCCAAGAAAGCTTCCTGTGGGATTTCAACATTCCCCACCCTTTTCATTCTTTTCTTCCCAGCTTTCTGTTTTTCCAATAATTTTCGTTTACGTGTGATATCCCCGCCATAACATTTGGCAAGCACATTCTTGCGCAAGGCTTTCACATTCTCTCGTGCAACAACATGTGCGCCAATAGCTGCCTGCACCGCAATATCGAACATCTGACGTGGAATTAATTGACGCATTCTCTGCACCAGCTCACGGCCACGATACTGGCTATTGCTGCGATGTATGATCAGGGACAAGGCATCCACTTTATCTCCGTTAATGAGAATGTCCAGTTTAACCAGATCTGAAGCACGAAACTCCTTGAACTCATAGTCAAGTGAAGCATAACCTCTGCTGGTAGATTTCAGTCGATCAAAGAAATCCATCACTACTTCGTTCAGCGGCATTTCATATGTCAGCATGACCTGTTTTCCCATATATTGCATATTGGTTTGAACACCTCTTTTACCAGTACACAATGTAATTACTGCACCAACATATTCTTCCGGAACGATGATGGTGGAAGTGATAATGGGTTCGCGAATTTCTTCAATTTTTGACAGATCCGGAATTTTGGATGGATTCTCAATTTCGATTAACGAACCATCACGCATTAGAATCTGATAAACCACTGTCGGTGCAGTCGTGATCAAATCCATGTCATATTCACGTTCCAGACGTTCTTGCACGATATCCATGTGCAGGAGCCCAAGAAAACCGCAGCGGAAACCGAATCCTAGTGCCTGGGATACTTCTGGTTCAAAATGCAACGATGAATCGTTTAACTTGAGCTTCTCCAAAGCCGAGCGTAAGGCGTCATATTGATTAGACTCAACGGGATATAACCCTGCAAACACTTGGGGCTTGATTTCCTTGAATCCTTGCAAAGGACTTTCGGCTGGGCGTGTGGAAGACGTCACCGTATCACCAACCTTGGCAATATCCAGCTCCTTGATTCCGGAGATAATAAAACCGACTTCTCCCGCACTCAATGATTCTCTAAATACAGACTTAGGTACAAAAACACCAACCTGTTCACAGAGCTGCACAGCCTTGCTGGCCATCAATAAAATCTTGTCGCCAGGTTTGATGGTGCCATCCATCACTCGAACCAGAATCACGACTCCTACATAATTATCAAACCACGAATCAATGATCAATGCTTTCAGCGGTGCATTGGGATCACCCGTAGGTTCAGGTATCTTGGCGATCAACGCCTCAAGAACATCTCCAACGCCAACACCCGTTTTGGCGCTGACTCGGACAGCATCCTGTGCATCGATTCCAATTACATCCTCGATATTCTGGATCACTCGCTCAGGATCTGCGGCAGGCAAATCAATCTTGTTCAATACCGGAATGACTTCCACACCTTGTTCTATGGCGGTATAACAATTGGCTACCGTTTGCGCTTCTACACCCTGTGAAGCATCTACGACCAGTAGTGCTCCTTCACAAGCTGCCAGAGAACGAGAAACTTCATATGAAAAATCGACATGTCCCGGTGTATCGATCAGATTCAGCAAATAAGTTTTACCGTTTTTGGCTTTATAGTGCAGCGCGGCAGTCTGTGCCTTGCTTGTGAGACCTCGCTCACGCTCCAGGTCCATCGAATCGAGAACTTGCTCTTCCATTTCCCGATCCGACAAGCCACCGCACATCTGGATAATGCGATCAGCAAGCGTAGATTTGCCATGGTCGATATGAGCAATGATTGAGAAATTACGAATATGCTGCATCACGTATCAGAAAAGAACCTGTTTCAACAATATAAAATTGTGAAGTGGTAATAAAAAGGCAGCATTCTAACGAAATTTATCAAGATAATCACCTAAAGCAGACATGTCCAAGGAATAATGGCAGATTTCTTGTCCATCCAACGCAGACACGAGAACAGGAATTTTCTCGTTATAACGTTGGACCAGCTCAGGATCGCTATCGATATCAATCACCTTGAATCCGAGTGATGACTGCTTCTGAACTTGTTTTAATGCAAGTATCATCTGCTGACAGAGATGACATGCTTCACGACCATAAACGATCAATGTCATCTTACTGTGCTGGTCTGTATTTATGTCATCACTGTTTTTTATCATTATCAGTCAGCTTCATCGTAATGAATGTGGTTACATCACCGCGTTTGATAAGCAAAGCAATATTTTTTCCACTTTTGGTTTCACTAAGCATTTCATTGAAATGTGCCATATCTTTTACATCCTTGCTATTGAAACCGAGGATGATATCCCCAGCCCGGATTCCAAAACGACTGGCTATGCCAGGCTGCACTTCCTCGACTAATAGACCGTTACCAATTTCCAGTTGTTTTTGTTGTTCCTCGGTAATTTCACTGAGAACCAATCCAAGGCGATTAGCATTATTGGCTCTTTTTCCTTGTTTGGATTTGCGTCCTTCAGTTGTTTCATCGGATGGAGCCTCTCCCACTTCGATATCGACGGATTGTTTGTTACCATCCCGCCAGATTTGCATCGAAACCTTGGAACCTGGTTTGGTATTACCCACGATACGAGGGAGATCAGCAGAAGTTACAACATCTTTTCCATCGAATTTTAGAATAATATCGCGTGGTTTGATTGCAACTTTGTCTGCTGCTCCACCTTTTTCTACCGTAACGACAAGCGCGCCAGTCTGGCTAGGCAAACCGAAAGATTCCGCCAACTCTTTGGTTACTTCTTGAATCATGATACCAATTCTGCCCCGGCTCACTTTACCGTTAGATTTGAGTTGATCTGCAATTTCAGTAGCAACATTGATGGGAATCGCAAAAGATAACCCCATGAACCCACCCGTCCGGCTATAGATTTGTGAGTTGATCCCCACCACTTCGCCTTTCATGTTAAACAGCGGTCCACCGGAGTTTCCAGGGTTGATCGCCACATCAGTCTGTATAAAGGGAACATAATTCTCCTGTGCCAATGAACGCCCTTTGGCACTGACAATACCGGCTGTCACACTGTGTTCGAAACCAAACGGAGATCCGATTGCAACTACCCATTCCCCTACTTTGAGATTATCTGGGTTGCCTTGTACTACCTTGGGTAAATCGGTGGCATTGATCTTGATTAACGCAATATCCGTTTTGCGGTCGGCCCCCACAACTTCAGCCACAAATTCTCGTTTATCGTTCAGTTTTACCGTAATTTCATCAGCCGTTTCAACCACATGTGCATTTGTTAAGATATAACCATCCGAACTGATAATAAAACCAGAGCCCATTGATTTCGGTTCAGATTTTTTGGGTGCAGGGAAAGGCTGCATATGCCGTTTGAAAAAATCATAGAATGGCGAATTTTCAGGAATGCCTGGTAATTCTGGAATATCTTGATGGGCATTGGCAACGGCATTATGCGTGGCACTGATATTCACTACGGCTGTACCTTGCTCTTCGACTAGCCCAGTAAAATCAGGTAGCTCAATACTACCCGCTACTACCAATGAGGGTATCCAAAACAAAAAAACCAAAACAAACCGGATCATTTTTTCTTATTCCTTTTTATTAAATCCTCGAACAAAACCGCAATTTCAAATATTCATATTGCACATTAAAAAGAATAACACATAATCATTCCCTATCCTTGTGCTCAAAATTCTTTGCTTTTGAATCAAAAATTAACAAGCTGACAGAGTGCGGCATTAAAGCCGAAGAAGCCTTGAATTGACTTACCTAGGAAGCGAGCAAATTGATCTCACTTTTAGTGCGATGTTTTTTTACATTCTCAATTTGTATTTTTAGATAACCAAATCTATCAATACTTGGACACTGCATCCCCAATCAATTTTGTTGTTTCCAAGGGAACTTCGCCGACAGTAGTTATCTTGTTGCCATCGATTACGCGGACATAAATATTGATTGCACCTCGGCTTGAGAAAAATCCAGGTGTGGGTGCGGGTTTTTCATTACCAATGGGTTCAATGAAGATTGAGACCGTGGCCAGACTATCCGTCAACGCAATATGGTCAACCAGTGTTGACTTCTCAGCCAAGTTACGCTTCATTTCAGTTATTTTTTTAAAACCTGGTGGCAGATTTGCTACCCTCCATTTCAACTCTCCTTGTTTAGGGGTTGATGTCACCAGATGAGTCACTTTCCAATCATCTGCAATAAATGTTTGTCCAGGTTTGAATAGATCGGGATCAATCGATATATCGGTATCAAGTTGCACAAATGCAAACTGCTCAACTATTTCTTTGCCATTCAGAACGGCAACTTTCAACAACAAACCAGTATCAATATCGATCCAGAACTGATGCCCATACCGCAAGACATCTCTTGGGCTTAGCAAGAGCACTTGACTGAGACGATCAGTTACACGCTCTTGTTTAAGTTCTTGAACATAATAATTTTCGTCTATGCTCTCGAATGAGTGCGGAATTAAATTAGGAAAAAATTTACGAAACCAGCGCTTTTCGGTATAAATTCTCTTGCTTTCAGGTAGATAGCATTTCATTTCGTCGTTGTCGCGAAATACAATGCGCTGAATCCCATCCAGAACCTCGATTTTTTCGTGCTCTCCTGCTTGATCCACCTTATGGGTTATACGGGAAGTTTCCACATGATTGTCAGCATAATAAACAAATGTACCGGCATAATTATGCAAACTGGGCGCATTGGTCATTTTTTTTAACCATCCCAACGCACTTTCAGAAGAACGAGGTAATTCTTGGGCAAATGCTACTTGAAAACCAACTGCTAAGACGAAAACTGCGACTGCTTTCCAATTAATCATCTAGGGTATCTTTCGTCATAATCAGTTAAGGTATTGACGTTAGTGACATGACCCTGCATACCGGTACCAGGTGAGAACTCTCTATGAACAAATAAATAATCATTCATATCCATTGTTGGATAATTGACCAGAGATGCAGGAGAAGTCCCCATTACAGGTACCGCTTTTTGACTTCCAGAACGAGAATTTTCCGCGACGATGGATTGCTGTGGATGATATGTCTGGTTATACATTAAAGCCCAAGCTGAGACCATTGCGATTACAGAAGCTGCTACTGAAAATGCGAAAATTCTTGCAGGTTTGTATTTTGGCTTTGAGACAAGTACTAAAGGTTTGG
Source organism: Nitrosomonas sp. (assembly GCA_024282035.1). Classification (GTDB taxonomy): domain Bacteria; phylum Pseudomonadota; class Gammaproteobacteria; order Burkholderiales; family Nitrosomonadaceae; genus Nitrosomonas. The sequence continues at coordinate 18,102 of JAMWZR010000019.1, read as the reverse complement.
TTTTTGTAGGTTTATTAAAATTCAAATCAACACTAGTGGATAATTGCGACGACTGCCGGAGTGCATCGCCAATGACATGATAATTTTTCCACTTCTCTCGCAATCCTTCGTCTATTTTTAATTCTTCCAAAACTCCAGCGACTTCTTGATGGTCTAGCTCACCATCCATCAACATTGATAACTTGCTTTTCACTTTACCACCTCTTATCTTTACTTGTTCCCAGTAACGGGCGTAACTGTTCTGATATGGCTTCACGTGCACGAAATATTCGCGAACGTACGGTCCCTATAGGACAACTCATGATATTTGCAATTTCTTCATAACTCAACCCGTCAATTTCTCTTAAAACAATTGCCGTTCTTAGTTCTTCAGGTAAAGTATCAAGAGTTTGATTGACTGTTTGAGCAATTTGTTTACTCATCAGTTCACTTTCCGGTGTATTGACTTCCTTCATGAGGCCACCATCTTCGAAAGTCTCAGCATCCTCGTTATCAAACTCTTGTAGTGTTGGCACTTTACGTCCTTGAGACACCAAGAAATTTTTAGCTGTGTTGATACCGATACGATACAACCACGTATAAAACGCACTGTCACCTCGAAACGATGGTAAAGCTCTATACGCCTTAACAAACGCTTCTTGTGTTACATCCTCAACCTCGGCCGGATCACGTATGAAATGCGACAATAAGCGAGCCAGCTTGCGTTGATACTTAATTACTAGTAGATCAAATGCATGCTTGTCACCGCTTTGAACTCGCTCTACTAATTGTTGATCGATTTCCCGATCACCCATACAACTTGATCCCTGAGCACTATGAATGAATTTGTTATTTTATTCTTATTCAGCTAAATGTAGCAAAACCATGCAAAAAACGAAGTATAGCTGTTCATTTACCGCTCGGGAACCTGTAATTCCCATAATCACACTAGAGACAATTGAAATATTCGAGAAGTTCATCTTAAAAAATCAGGTAAAAATAGGGCTATTCATAGGAATGCGATTTACCTTGAATTGCACTCAACTCTGCTATCATCAAGCACATTATCGATATGCAATTGACAGACTTAGTCACCAAATGTCCAATAATCTCTTTTTTGATACGCTCATCATCGGCAGTGGATTGGCCGGATTCACACTGGCACTTCATTTGGCCCAGAAAAACAAAGTTTGCATCGTTACAAAGCAAACCATCGATTCTGGTGCAAGTTCGTGGGCGCAAGGAGGTATTGCAGCGGCCATGTCCTCAGAGGACTCACCATCACGGCACGTCAATGACACACTGATAGCAGGAGCAGGACTCTGCGACGAGGAAATGACACGCTTTATTGCAGAAAATGCCACCGCTGCCATTCATTGGCTGGTTGCACAAGGCGTGATTTTCTCCAGTGACAAGAAGCATGAAACCGGTTTTCATCTCACCAAAGAAGGTGGGCACAGCATGCGAAGAATCATCCACAGCGGCGATGCCACGGGGAAAGCTGTACAAGAAGCGCTCGCCGAGCAAGTCAGATCACATCCTAATATCAGTGTCAGAGAACATCATATCGCCATCGATCTTATAACCAGTGACAAAATGCCCAAGCATTCCAGTACGCAGCATAGACGTTGTTTTGGAGCATATGTTCTGGACAAACAAGAAGACAAAGTACAGACATTCATTGCTCAAAACACCATCCTTGCCACCGGTGGCGCGAGCAAGGTATATCTTTACACCACCAATCCGGATACTGCAACGGGCGATGGTATCGCAATGAGTTGGCGCGCTGGATGTCGAGTTGCCAATATGGAATTCATCCAGTTTCATCCTACCTGCCTATATCACCCACATGCAAAATCATTCTTGATTAGCGAAGCTGTGCGAGGCGAAGGAGGGTTACTGAAACTACCAGATGGAGAACGCTTCATGCCATGGCACGATGATCGCGCCGAACTTGCCCCTCGGGACATTGTGGCGCGGGCTATTGACTTTGAAATGAAAAAACGGGGGCTGGATTGTGTCTATCTGGACATCTCGCACAAACCAGCCCAATTCTTGAGGGAACACTTTCCAACCATTCATGCTCGCTGTCTGGAATTGGGCATAGACATTACGCAACAACCGATCCCTATTGTCCCTGCCGCTCACTACACTTGCGGTGGCGTAGTAACCGACAAGTACGGCAAAACCGATCTGGATCATTTATATGCCATTGGGGAAACAGCGCATACCGGATTGCATGGCGCCAATCGGCTAGCCAGCAATTCCCTGCTTGAATGTCTGGTACTAGCGCAGTCAGCAGGAAACGACATCAATCATCAACAGCGCGAGGTGCTGTCGGAGTTTCCGGACTGGGATGAAAGTCGTGTTGCCGATGCCGATGAGGAAATCGTCATCGCACACAATTGGGATGAATTGCGCCGCTTTATGTGGAGTTATGTCGGTATCGTTCGAACAACGAAGCGCCTGCAGCGCGCGCAGCACCGTATCGAGTTGTTGCGCGAGGAGATCAATGAATACTACACGCATTTCCGTGTCACCAGCGACTTGCTGGAACTGAGAAACTTGGTCGACAGCGCCGAACTCATCGTCAAAAGCGCCATGCTCCGTCGCGAAAGTCGCGGGTTGCACTATAGCAAGGATTACCCCTATACCCTGCCTGCCGCTCACGACACGATTCTGACCAAGTAAACCGTTCGACCCTTTATCCTCAAGCTTTCAATACATCACTTTTCTACTGAGTAGTTTGTGCCATTTGAATGACAGGCTGCGCGCCGGACTCGGACAGCAACACTGTCATCATGTTGGTTACCAGAACGGCGCGCTGATCGGGAGTCAGTGAAACGATTTGTTTTTCCTCGAGATTCTTTAATGCGACTTCAACCATGCCAATGGCGCCATCAACCAGCTTCTGTCGCGCCATCACAACAGCTTCAGCCTGCTGGCGTCGCAACATCGCATTGGCAATCTCGGGCGAATACGCAAGATGTGCAATTTTTGCTTCCTCGATGACAATTCCAGCAACAGCCACATGCTGCTGTATGGATTCCCGTAGCAATGCAGCAATGATATCAAGATCCGTTCGCAAGCTGTTCTTGTGCTTCTCATCACTCGCATCGTAAGCATGACTGCTCGCCACCTGGCGTACAGCCGATTCACTCTGAATTTGCAAATAATTCAATGAACTCTCCACGTCAAAAATTGCTTTTGCTGTGTTATCGATGCGCCATGCGATGACAGCAGCTATTTCGATTGGACTCCCACGTTCATCGTTCACCTTGAGTACAGGAGTATTCCAGTTATTGATCCGCAAAGAAACACGCGTCTTGTTATAAAATGGATTGACCCAATAAAAGCCACTGCTTCGTAGTGTTCCGGCATAACGACCAAAAAATATCATTACCGCCGCCTGGTTCGGCTCCAGAGTCAAAAATCCCCTGAAACAGAAAATTACAAGAAATATTAACAACCCTCCTGATGTCAATTTGATTGGCCCACCTGGAGTTACAAGGATCAAAATTGCGGGTAGTAGTGCGAGTATGAAAAATGACAACATCATCCAGCCATTGCTGCCGGAAATGATTCTTTCATTGGTGGATGCACCCGGATGATTAATTTTTTGCTCCACAATCATTCTCCTTTATCATCGCAATTCGTGCAGATAATATTCTCCGCATCTCGAATTGACTATATCATTACCATCAATCTTGCTTTCAAATCTAGCCCAGGATGCAACTTTGAGAAAAATTCAATGTCGATAAAGCGATGCGTTTTGTGTCCCGTTTCACATCAACCATCCCGGCATTTGAGGTATTCAAAAACGGATACATGTCGAGTTGTCAGCAAAACATCCATGAATACGTTAAAATATCCCCATTCAAGTCCGTTAGTACACGCTTTCATTCTCATACTTTAATCAAGTAAATTAATTATGCGCTCCACTTTTATTGGACTGGCTTTATTTTTTTTTGCATTATCCTCATTCGTCATTTACAAGGCATTTCATCTTTCCGGCAATAGTACGCTCGTCGATCAATCCTTGACTACTGCTCCACAAGTCAATACGACACCCGACTCTCCTGTACCGGCAAAAAACAACGAACCCGATGAATCCGCAGATGCCATCGAAAATCTCATCGCTGAGCTGGAACTCAAAAATACCCCTCTTCCAATTCCGGATGTACCAGCTAATCCTGTCGAGGAGAAATCTCTGATTACTGAACAAGATAAAATTGTGGAAAATCCCAAACAGGCCAATCCACAAAGCCGGCCGCGCACCTTGACAGTTTTCAGTGGCCGAACATTCCGTTCAGGCTACGATGTAGTTCACGAAGCCGCTTCGTCAAAATTAAAAAAACTCGTCGATGAAATATCGGTATTTCCTAATAGCCCCATTATTATCGAAGGTCACACTGATAACATTCCCACAGGTAGATCAAACAGAAGCAATCTGGATTTATCTGAGCGCAGAGCCAAGGCGATCGCAGATTTACTGGTGAACCGGGGAATTCCACGCGAAAGAATCACCGTTGTTGGTTACGGTGACACACGTCCAATCGACACCAATAATACCGAAGAAGGTCGAGCAAAAAATCGTAGGGTTGAAGTCAAGTTGATGTTAAAGGAAGGGGAAAATTAATGCATATGTATGCGGAGCACTTTCATTTAAAGACATTACCATTTGAAAACGTACCGGATCCTCAATTTTTTTATAACCAGGGAGATCATGCACGCATCCGGAAGCAGATATCGGGTTCACTAATCAGTGGTCGCGGACTCGTGGTTGTTACCGGTCCCATAGGATCCGGTAAAACAACACTGAGTCAGATGATCAAAGCCGATTTCCCAGAAAATATTCACCTGATCTGGATGGCAGAACCGCCGGCAAACAGTATCGATCTATACCTGTTTTTGGCTCAGGAATTGGGTTTACAGCCCTCCTCATCGGAAAAAACCTTCGTTATGCGCGATATTCGCAACGCATTGCTACAAATCAATGCTGAAGGTAAGAAGTGTCTGATCATCATTGATGAATCCCATTTGATGTCCGAAGATGTCATCAACGGTATCCGTCTTCTTAACAATCTGGAAGAAGGTTCGACCAAACTCATCCAGCTCCTGTTACTGGGGCAGGAAGAACTCATGGAGCAAATCAATCGACCTGCAATGGAACCTTTCAAACAGCGTATTGCCGCACTTGAGACGCTGGGAAAAATGAGCGTTGAAACTGTTCAAAAATACATATCTCATCGCTTGCAGATAGCGGGTGGAACAACAGAATTGGTTTCCGATACAGGGTGGGAGGCGCTTTCGATTGCATTCCATTCGGGAGGAACTCCCCGGACCATCAACTCGCTCTGCGATCGCTCTTTCAGCGTTGCTTTTGAAAGAAATAAACCTTCTGTCGATGCCCAAGATGTGTATGAAGCAACACAGAGACTCGGACTTCGCACCGATGTTTTTCATTACATCATTTCATTGAAAAGTAAGGAAAGAAAAAGTGTAGATGCAGAGAATCCTGTTTTTGTCGAACAGGCCGTCCCCGAAACACCACAAACATCACCCTATACCTCCACTACACAGCCCACATACGCAGAGCCAGCTCAAGCTCAGCAATCACAGGCAGTTATCCGGCAATTGAAACCGGTGAACCGCAGCGACAGCTATGAAATGCAGTACCAAAACAAACTGCAAGTAGATATCAATGAATCTCCTTATGATGATTTTGCAAAAAAAATACAAGAAAAATATCAGCAGAAGAACTTGAATGGACCCATCATCATACTAATAACATCCATCATCACTTTCTTTGGTAGCACCGCTTTCTTTTGCCACAAATCGGATGCAGCTGGAATGATTGATTGTCTCGTGAAACTGATGAGTTTCTGACAATCATAGTCCATGACATATCAATCCATGAACTGGTTATTACAAGTTTGAATCGATTTTGTGCATGATGACATTGACAACGCGTTTGTACAGAGGTGACAACGCCAGTAGCAATGCAAATCCGACAGGAAAAGCGATACTCCAGGAAAAGAGCCATTCCTCAACAAAATGACTGCCAAACCCAAGATTGACGGCTGTAACTGTCAAAGAGACGCATGCAGTCATCGTAGCAGACATGATCAAACAATAAATACAATGAGCTATCAGTTTTTGCTTCACGGTCATTACAAATAAAGGATCACGATCTGTTTGAATTGGTGACACCTAAACAGCTATTGTAAATTTCACCCCGGTATGCCTGCAGAATCGCTAATGCATCCGATCGCATGACACCTCGTGTCACATCGATTCCTCTCTGCATCAGTTTCTGTTCCCAATCCGGCAGGCGTGGTCCTTCCTCGAATCCAATCGCTTCGGCATCTTCGGAATACGCGCCGCAAACAAGCGAACTTACACCCGACCACATTAATACACCCAGGCACTGACAGCAGGGTTCCACACTGGTTACCAGTTCGAATGAACCATGTTTGGCCATTTCATAATCGCCCAGAATCTGTTCCGTCAGGGCCAGCGCCATGATTTCGGCATGCAATAACGATGATCTACCCGGCACTACCCAGTTAACACCAGGAGCAATCAATTCACCCGTATCACGGTTGAACACGGCGGCACCAAATGGTCCGCCGCCATGCTCCAGATTCTTTTTCGCCAACTCGATCACCAATGCCATTCTCTGCTGCTTCTCAGGTAACCGATCCAGATTAAGCTGCCCCCAAGTATCCAGCCACACCGGAACAGACAACACAATATCATTCCAGCGCCTCAAATCTTATCTCCCGTATTAGTAAATTAACAGCTACCTTGTGCAGTATGTTTCGAGCCCGCTCATTATCGATGATTCATGACGAACTTCCAATATTCTTGCAATCGACATCACAGTTTGAGGTTGTTCCGGTTATAGACATTTTTATCTTCATAGTTGGATTTTGTGTTAGCAAACGCAACGTAGGAATATTCCTATTCTGTGATAAGATCAATATGAAAATATAAAAACCAATAATATATTATGCAGCGCTTAATCTTAATTCTGATTGTCATATGCCTTAGCGGATGTGTCACGTTAGCCGAACAATCCACACAACCCGATCCTGAACCATCAAATCAAGTCAGTTTTGAAGCTTCCACTGATCAGTCCTCGAGGCACATCAACGAAGTTCATCACGACCTGGAACAAGACGAACCAGCAAATCTTGTCGAATCCAACATTACACAAGAGAAAAAAACGCAAGTAGAGCCAGAACCACCTTGGCCTTCAGAAATCGGCCTGGCGACCTACTATGCAGACAATATGCAGGGACGCCTGACGGCCAGTGGCGAGGCCTATGACGCTGAACAACTCACTGCTGCACATCGAACCATTCCGCTGGGAAGCCTGGTGCGTGTCACCAACTCAAAAAATGGCCATCAGGTCATTGTTCGCATCAATGACCGCTGGGCTGGAGGAAACAACCGCATCATCAATTTATCTAGAAAAGCAGCCGAAGAACTTGCCCTGACCACGGCAGGTACTTTAAAGGTGCAGTTAGATGTAGAGTCCCTGTCACAGCTTCAGTACTCCTCAATCAGCACAAGCGCTCAATCTTTGCCAGAACGAATTGCAACCGATAATGCTACGCCTCATCCGAGAAAAAAAATCTGTCAAAATGAAGCCGATATTCTGGGACTGACTGGTGATTTTCAACGTAATCACATCACAGCTTGTTTGATGCGTAGCGAATAAACACTCGGATTCGTATGATGCGATCAGGTAGGATCATTCCGGCAATGAATTTCCACATTTTTCCTTCTCGTTCATCCTTACAACATTGATCTGCATTTTGATCATCTCTTCATCCTGATCAACTGAATTGACTGCACATCCGAACCATAGTAGTTTTTGCGCATAACCATTGCATCGCGCAAATTGCAATCCTATAAGCGAGGTCATGATGATCAAAATATCAATACAGTCTGTTATTAATTACTGCTTCTTGGCGGCGATTCTATTTACCACATCCGCACCGACCTCGGCCAATTGGTCTGTCACCTGGCTTCCAGCAACCCGTGCCGTAGATCTTAACGACTCTGGTCAGGTTACGGGCACGGAGGGTGGTTTTTTTGATGACCCATTCATGGCATATTTAACCGGACCGAATGGATTGGGTTTTACAGATCTGGGTACGTTGGGCGGAATAGACGCCACCGCTCTGGCTATCAATAACAGTGGACAAATCGCCGGAAAATCCAGTACTGCCAGCGAGCAGTTCCATGCGTATATCACGGGTGCCAATGGCGTCGGCATGGTTGATCTCGATCTAGCCGGCGAGGATTTCAGTAACCGAACCATCGAAGCGATGAATAGTTCAGGGCAATTGACCGGAGCAATTCAGGATGACATCAACGAACTGGAACGCGCCTACATTACCGGCAGCAATGGCAGGAACATGACACCATTGGACACGCTCGGTGGAAACTCCAGCAGCGCAAGTGACATCAATGATTCCGGACAAGTTGTGGGCAAGTCGGATACTTCCTCCGGCAACTTCCATGCCTTCATTACTGGCGGCAATGGATCAGTAATGAAGGATCTGGGAACACTGGGTGGAAATACCAGTCACGCCGAAGCGATCAACAATCTTGGCCAGGTGGTAGGTGAAGCGCAAGTGGCACGAGGCACTTCGCATGCATTCGTGACTTCCCCCAACGGCGATGGCATGATGGATTTAGGAACGCTGGGTGGTCAATCCAGTTTTGCTCGTGACATCAACGACGCCGGTGAAGTTGTCGGGAGCGCCACCACGGCTACGGGTGAGAATCATGCATTTTTATACAGCCATGACGGGATCACCGATTTGAATCAGATTTTTAATGCCACTGTCGGTAGTGACGAGCAACTCGATGCGGACGATGTCTTCTCTGTTTCAGCCATTAACGATAATCAGCAGATTTTGGGTTCGGTTTTTTATCTGGGTGAAAAAGACTTTAACATGACTTTCTTGCTGTCCTATACCTCGGATACCGTATTTACGCCCAATCCCATCTATATCCCGCCCATTCACGAACCTCAAGCTTACCTCATGTTGATTGCAGGTGTGGGGTTGATCAGTTTTGTACTTACACGAAAAAGAAAAGCAGCACAGCAATCCGTAGCATCCTGAAACCACTATGCCACTGAAAGTTTGCGGCCGGTGTTACAGCCTATTTTCTCTACAGAAACGGAGTACATTCCAGTCCTTAAAGCCCTTCCAACGTATCAACTTGACGGTTTACAATCTGGTACATGTTGCCTGGTTGCGATTACTTAATCGATTGCTTGAAAAAACACCTGGCACTGAGATTAAAGTTTTGTAATTACATATCAATTAAGGAAATGTGTTGTTTCCAGAGTTAAAACATGTCAGTTTTACAAGCATTCTTGGCTACATGGCACTTTCTGCCTGCTGGCTGGGGTTTGCTTACCATTTCGGCAGACTGATCCCCGACAAGCAATTGTGGTTTGCTTTGCTCACCACTTTTTTATTTGGATTACCGATATATTTTGCAGCGCTCTACGCTGTTACGATTCACAGAATTCACCGCTCCAGCCAGTTTCAGAATCTGGGTATACTCCATTGGCTATTGACACGCCGCATACTGGCCTATATCGGTTGGCTGCTGTGGTCTGTGGCTTTTGCATTCCTGTTGTTGGGGTATCTTGGCATGGCAGACAAGCAGGAACGCATCATCTTCCTTACCTGCATACCGGTGTTTGCTATTGTATATCTGATCTTATTACCACTTGCAGCACGGGAATACAAACCATATATCGCCCATCACAAAGCTTTGTCCTGGACACGCTGGATCGTGGCCGTAGTCATGGCGTTTCTGTTCATTGCTTCTGTCGATCCCGCTGCGGAATACCGGCAATTTTCCTCACTAGGCGACGCCGTCACTCTTGAGACTCAGAAATGGATCGGAACCAGCAACAGCATACTGATTCTGGAAAGCGGTCGACTGTTGGGATTCATCGAAGGCGTCAAGCATTATGCAATGGGTCACCTGCAATCTTTCAGCGACCTGATTTATATCGCCTGTATTTTCCTTGGCAGCATCGTGCTGTTTTATAACATCGCACTCGGCATCTCTGGCTTCATGATCCCGATAACCGAATATCGCCGCGTCTTTGCTCCAGTTCAGGACAGCGATCATCCGCCAGACGTTTCTCCCTGGACCTGGGCCATCACATCGGCGCTAGTGACTTTCTTTCTGCTATTCATTTATGTGCCCTCAACAGTCTATGTCGATGCCTGGTTGCGCTCCAACCCGGAAACGGTAAAAGAGATTCAGGAATCACAACAAACCATCGTGCAGACTGTGGAAAAAATTGGTGAGGAGTATTACCAGCCAGGCACGGCCGCACAAATCGAACAAGCCTACTTAGATAGTCTCTCGCAACTGGAAACATCCGTTGAACGACTGCGTCAAACCACCGCCACCAGCTTTCAGCACATGGCCGATAACGTAGAGAGTTATCTGGACTGGTATTACAGCTTGCCCGGTGAGTATGAACGCATCATTGCTCTGGCCACTGGTGCGCTGGAAAGCTGGATGACAGATAAATTGCAGCACCATCTGATGCAAGGCAATGCATTCAATCCGGTACAGCAATCCATCGAGGATGTTTTGCAGCACAACCAGCAATTGCGCATGCAGCATCTGCGAAAAGTCGAACAGATACTAGCGGCAAATCGTGTCGAAGTAGCCGATCATGCACAGCTTGACGTGGTTCGACATGCTTCTCTGAATGCACTGAAGGAGCCACCGGCACACACGGTCATTGTCAATCTGGAGAACCGTATCCTGATTTCCGGTGGAATCGGCACAGCAGGCGCTATCACCGGCGCCATAGCCGGTAAGATCACCGCCAAGGTAGCTGGCAAAGGCATTCTCAAACTTGGCGCCCAGGCCTTGATCAAGGTTACCGCAGGCAAGGCAGTCAGTGCGCTTGGTGGCGCTGCAGCAGGAGCAGCCACCGGTATGGCGCTTGGTTCTTTCATCCCCGGCATCGGTACCGCCATCGGCGCGGCAATCGGTGGTATCATCGGCGGCATCGCCATTGGACTCACTGTGGAAAAATTGCTGCTGATGCTCGAAGAAGCCTTCTCACGAGAAGAATTCAAACAGCAGATTCTCGATGCTATCAATGAAGAGCGTATGGAGTTTGAGAAATTTTTGAATCATCCTGTTGTCTCTGAAGAAACGGTTGGCGAAGCACAGTAACACAATAACAAAATAGCGATACCTGGCTGAACCGCCCCCCTTGAGAACTCAATACAAGTGAAACCCGCATGGAACATAATGTAGCCCTGATTACAACCATCGCAGCCGGATTTGGCCTGGCGCTGATTTTCGGTTTCATCGCCGAGCGACTGAAAACACCAGCCTTGGTTGGCTATTTACTGGCCGGTATTGCCATCAGTCCAACAACCCCAGGATTTGTTGCCGATATCAGCATTGCATCACAATTGTCCGAGATTGGCGTGATGCTATTGATGTTTGGTGTGGGACTGCATTTCTCCTTGGATGATCTGTTATCGGTCAAACGCATCGCCCTCCCCGGCGCCATCGTACAGATGGCTGTGGCAACTTTCCTCGGTATGGCTCTGGCAAACTGGTGGGGATGGAGTCTTGGTGCCGGACTGGTCCTTGGATTATCGCTTTCCTGCGCCAGTACAGTAGTACTGCTCAAAGCTCTCGAGTCACGCGGCCTGCTGGAAACCATGAATGGCAAAATCGCCGTTGGCTGGCTAATCGTGGAAGATCTGGTCACTGTGCTCATCCTGGTGTTGTTACCCACTTTCTCAACCATGCTGGGAGGCACGGTCGATGAGCAAAGCGCAAATGACCCATTGTGGCGCACCATCGGCATCACACTACTAATGGTTTCTGCCTTCATTGCCCTGATGCTGATTGTAGGCCGTCGGGTGCTGCCGTGGTTGTTGTGGCAGGTTGCCCGCACTGGTTCACGTGAAATGTTCACGCTGGCCGTCGTCGCCGTTGCCATCTGCATCGCGTATGGAGCGGCTGCATTGTTCAATGTTTCATTTGCTTTAGGTGCTTTTTTTGCGGGCATGGTCATGCGCGAATCCAAATTCAGCCGCCGTGCTGCCGAGGAATCCCTGCCCTTGCGCGATGCTTTCGCCGTCCTATTTTTTGTTTCGGTTGGCATGCTTTTTAATCCGGCCGTATTGATCGAAGAGCCCCTGCGCGTCCTGGCTGTCGTGGCCATCATCATCGTCGGTAAATCCATGGCGGCCATGCTGCTGGTACTACTGTTGCGTTATCCGCTTTACACATCACTGACTGTTGCTGCCAGCCTCGGGCAAATTGGTGAATTTTCTTTTATCCTGGCGGGATTGGGGTTATCCCTCGGCTTGATGCCGGAAGAAGGCATGAGTCTGGTTCTGGCGGGGGCACTGATTTCCATTGCTTTTAATCCGATTGCATTTGCCGTCATCGAACCATTCCGGAACTGGATGTTGAAATACTCGTCTTTGGCACGAAAATACGAAAACCGCGACGATCCTTATGCCGAGTTGCCGATGAGTACCGAACGAAAATATCTCACCGGTCAGGTGGTCCTGGTTGGATATGGTCACGTCGGTCAGCGCATCGCTGAGGCCCTGACCCAGCAGGATATTCCATTCATTGTTGCGGAACAGAATCGGGAACTGGTGCAGGATTTGCGCAAGCAGGGGAAAAATGCGGTTTCCGGGGATGCCACCGAACCATCGGTATTGATCCAGGCCCACATTACCGATGCTGCCATGCTGGTCATTGCCACGGCCGATCCGTTGAATGTACGACAGATGATCGATACGGCGCGTACGCTGAATCCCACTATCGAAATCGTCTTGCGTAGTCGCAGCGAGGACGAAACCAACCTGCTGCGCAAGGAAAATCTGGGTAAGGTATTTCTTGCCAAGGAAGAACTGGCTACCAGCATGACGCATCATATCCTGCAACGCTTTGACACCGAGTCGCATTCGGCGCATGGATGACACTACCAGTCAACGAAACTGGCTAACCACTTATAAACCTATTCAACCATCGAGAGAGACAACAAAATGACAGAACAATTGTATGTGGGAATTGATCAGGACAACAATGAAGGTCTAACCCATCTCGGACGCATCGTACGCGACGCCTGGATTTTTGGCATCCTGCCAGAAAGTGAAACCTGCGCCGGATGGAGTAGTGCGCAAATGCAGGTTTTGTACGAAAAGGTTTATGCCGCCTGGGAACCATACGCACATCTGCCGAGCCGACTTCCAGATGATTTACGCGAACGTCACACCCATTTCTATAGCACGGCCATCACCACAGCCAAAAAAAAGGGTTGGAGTCCGGACTTGAGCGAGGATGATTAATTTTTTCCGGGGAAATGCAGAATACGCGCCGGACCGCTCAACCGCGATTTATTGACCAGAGTCTGCAGTGCCACCGGAAACTCGCTTTGCAGGCGCGCCATGATGTCGGCCATGTTTTCCCGGTAATACACCGCCTGATAAGCAACGGGCTGATCCAAAGCTTCCCGGTCATGTGACTTGAAATTCTGCCACGCAATATCGATCCAGCACTTGCGTTCGCCATCGATGAATACGAATTCTTCATGATCGACGATGGCCATGTATTGCATACTCCGAATCGGAACAAACAGGTGTTTGGTATCGCAGCGTGCCAGCAATGTAATGGCGAGATTATAGGTATGTGCTGGCAGGTGACGCGTTTCCCGGTCGATTTCGTTATCACGATAGCAAGTAATTATTTCCATGGCTCATTCACTCAGTCGTTTTCAATCCATACTGGATGATCCAGACGGTCACATGCACTACGCAGCACACCGCATCATTCATTTCCACAGTAAAAAATCCAGTGCACCTTACCTTACCGTCGTTACGGTAATAACTCAAGTAGGTAAAATACCATACTACTCTGAATATCGTGGTTAAAACCCATGTATTGTGACACCCCAATGAACCGTGAACCGTTTTCCACATACCCAAATTGAACCATGCGCCCTACCCGTCTAGAAAAACCCGCACCCACGCAGAATAGCCTGAAAACCATTGCCACCCTGCTTCCTTATCTGTGGGAATTCAAGATCAGGGTCATTCTGGCGCTTAGTTTGCTGATTCTGGCCAAACTGGCCAATGTCTCGGTTCCATTGATTCTGAAAGAAATCGTCGATACGTTGGATCAACCACGCGCCATGCTGACATTACCGATTCTCCTGATCATCGGTTATGGTTTACTGCGGTTATGCAGCACCTTGTTCGGCGAATTACGTGATGCCATCTTTGCCAAAGTTACACAACGCGCCATTCGGCGTGTGGCAAACAAGGTGTTCATGCACCTGCATTCCCTGTCGCTGCGGTTTCATCTGGAACGCCAGACCGGAGGAGTATCCCGTGACATCGAACGAGGCACTCGCGGTATTTCGTTTCTGCTTAACTTCATGTTATTCAATATTTTGCCCACGCTACTGGAAATTGGCCTGGTGCTAATCATCCTGATTCACCAGTACGATATATGGTTCTCAGTCATTATATTGGTAACGTTGTTAGCCTATATCCTGCTGACACTGTTTGTAACCGAATGGCGCATGATCTTTCGTCGCACCATGAACAACATGGATTCCAAAGCCAATACCCAAGCCATCGACAGTCTGCTGAACTACGAAACCGTGAAATATTTCGGTAACGAGAACTGGGAAGCAAGGCGCTACGACACACATCTACAATCCTGGGAAAAAGCCGCCGTGCGCAACCAGACTTCACTTGCCACATTGAACGCCGGGCAAAGCGCAATCATCGCCATTGGTGTCACCTTGCTGATGCTGCTGGCATCAGAAAAAGTCATCGACGGCAGCATGACGCTGGGCGATCTGGTACTGGTCAATGCCTTCATGCTGCAACTTTACATGCCGCTGCATTTCCTTGGCTTTGTGTACCGCGAAATCAAGCACGCCTTGGCCGATATGGAACGCATGTTCACTTTGTTGGAAGAAAACCGGGAAATCCAGGACAAACCGGATGCCCAGCCGCTGCGAGCCGATCATCCTGCCATTCGTTTCCGCCATGTCGATTTCAGTTACGAACCCAATCGCCAGATCCTGTTCGACGTCAGCTTCGACATACCGGCAGGAAAAAACGTCGCGGTCGTGGGGCATAGCGGATCGGGCAAGTCCACATTGGCGCGTCTGTTGTTCCGGTTCTATGACATACAGAGTGGCAGCATACTCATCAATGACCAGGATATCCGTGATGTCACGCAACAGAGTCTGCGCGCAGCACTAGGTATCGTGCCGCAAGACACGGTGCTATTCAATGACAGTCTTTATTACAACATTGCCTACGGCCGACCCGATGCAACAGAAGAAGAAGTCCATGCAGCAGCCAGATCGGCGCATATCCATGCTTTCATCGACAGCCTGCCGGACAAGTATGGCACGCTTGTCGGCGAGCGCGGCCTGAAGCTGTCGGGTGGTGAAAAACAGCGCGTGGCCATTGCCCGTACCATCCTGAAGAATCCCCCCATTCTCATCTTTGATGAAGCCACCTCGGCACTCGATTCCAGTTCAGAAAAACGCATTCAGGCCGAACTCGGGCGTATCGCACACAATCGCACCACATTGACCATAGCGCATCGTTTATCCACGATTGCCGATGCCGATCTGATCCTGGTCATGGCACAGGGCCGTATCATCGAACGAGGAACCCATGCGCAACTGCTGTCGCTGAAAGGCACCTATGCACAAATGTGGGACTTGCAGCAACAGGAAGAAGTCAACCAAACCAATTCTGCGGTAAACACCACTGGAGTCTGATCGATGCGAGTGGCTGGATTTCTCCCAATAGGCATGGTAAAAGTACATGCGGTTGAACATTCTTGGTATCCACTCATGAATCTCGCATCCATGCTCTGTTGCATTCGTCCCAACGCTGTCATCGCAAGTGGATTCCAGCGGACATGATGCACTGGCTACAACGCTTACATCCGTTCAAAACCATGGAGGCACGCCGCCTCGCCATTTTGTTTGCTATCGTTTATTTTTCCCAGGGCATGTCGGCGCTGCCGAATCAGGTCATTGCCATCGACTTCAAGGATCAAGGCTTGCCAGCTGATGATGTGGCGTTTTTCTTTTTGTTGGCATCCATTCCGTGGTTCATCAAGCCTCTGTACGGTCTGATTTCCGATTTTGTACCGCTATTTGGCCAGCATCGCAAAAGCTACCTGCTGCTGACCTCGTTGCTGGCCTGCGCCACCGGTTTGATAGCTGGATTGTCATCCGATTATTCCTACTGGGAATTGGCCTTGCTCTATATCATCATGGGATTAGGTCTGGCTTATAACGATGTACTGGCCGACGCGCTGATGGTGGAAAATGGTAAATCCAATGGACTCACCGGTGCATTCCAGTCGGTACAGTGGACTGCAATCACCATTGCATCGGTCGTAGTCGGCTTGCTTGGCGGCTATTTTGCCGAACACCGGCAATTACAGGCTGCATTTACCCTGGCTGCCCTGTTTCCTTTGGTCGTACTGGTGACTACTCGCTATTTCGTACAGGAAAAACCGGTCAAATCAGGCAAAAAACAGATTAAAGCCATTGGTGCTGCACTGCGATCAGGTTTTGGTGAACGCTCGGTGTGGCTGGTGGCCGCATTCATTTTTCTATTCAACTTCAGTCCCTCATTCGGACCCGCCTTTCTTTATTATCAGACCGATGTACTCGGTTTCAGTCAGCAGTACATCGGCTTCCTGAACTCGGTGGATTCTGCGTCCAGTGTACTGGGTGCACTGATTTATGCTCCCCTGGCACGCAAAACACCACTGCGACGCCTGATCAATTTCGCAATCGGTTTGTCGGTGGTTACCTTACTCACTTACCTGGGCTATATGGGCGAAATCTCGGCTTTGCTGATTCACGTCATCTGGGGAATCACCGGCATGATCACCACACTGGCTTTTCTCGACCTGGCCGCGCGCGCCTGTCCGCAACGTGCCGAAGCCACGTTCTTCGCATTACTGATGTCGATCTTCAATCTTGGCACGCTGGCCTCACAGAATATCGGCGCGCACCTGTATACCGAGCTTGGTGAAGGCTCATTTGCCTACATCTGGCTGGTCGTCATTTCGTCCTTTGCCACCGCCGCGATCTGGCTACTGGTTCCCATGATTCATATCGAGCGTATCGAGGCCAGAGCGCTACGCCGGCGCCGCCGCTAAATAAAAGTCATCCTTACCCATCCCATTTGGATTCGACTCGAAACACCAAGCTTTCTTATCCGCCACAACAAGGCAAATCCGCTAATTGCCTGTAAAATGACACCCCTATCTGCATCAAAATCACTGAATGAGGAATTGAAACCATGTATGTCACCATCGTTTACGCAACGGTCAAAGTTGATAAGATCGATGCCTTCAAACAGGCTTGCAAAATGAATCACGAACAATCCATCCAAGAATCTGGCAACCTGCGCTTTGACATCCTGCAATCATCCGATGATCCTACCCGCTTTGTATTTTACGAAGCCTATCGCACACAGCAAGATGCAGCGGCGCACAAGCAGACTGCACATTATCTGACTTGGCGCGATACCGTGGCGGAATGGATGACTGAACCCCGTCAGGGCGTTGTATATCAGGGTCTATACCCGATGCTGGGCGAATGATGTTCAATTTTGCCATCGCGCGGTTGCCACGCATCGAATTTGGCACTGGAACCCTACATCGCGTACCAGCGATCGCTGCCGGTTTTGGTACACGGCTGTTGCTGGTAACTGGTGCACGTTCATTCAGTCAGTCCCGTCACTGGCACCCCTTGATCGAACAATTACAGCAACAAGGACTACAGTGGCAGCATTGCCGTATTGCCGAAGAACCTTCTCCCAGTCAGATTGATGAACTGGTCAAACGCTTCGCCGATCAATCCATCGATGTGGTGATTGGTATCGGCGGTGGCAGCACACTGGATGCCGCCAAAGCGATCGCAGGATTGTTGCGGGTAAAACGTTCGGTTATGGATTTTCTCGAAGGCGTCGGTCCGGAGTTGCCGTATCACGGCCCGGCCGTTCCCTTCATCGCGGTACC
>JAMWZR010000018.1 GCA_024282035.1 Nitrosomonas sp. | reverse complement strand
TGCTGCCGTTCGACTTGCATGTGTAAAGCATGCCGCCAGCGTTCAATCTGAGCCAGGATCAAACTCTTAAGTTTAATCTTTTACGCTTGACGATTTTGTTGTCAATTCAAACAACTTTTCGTAAGTACCTAATAATTACTATATCTTTCAAGTACTCACACCTATCGATTGTTTTTTTAAAGAGCGATCTGCTTTTTTGTTTTTTCGTGTTGCTCAGCAGAGAAGACGAGATTATACAGACAATATTTACTCGGTCAACATCTTTTTTACAATTATCTAAAAAAACTTACTCCCAACACCCGCATGACTTGTGCCATTAGCTCTCAATAATTATTATTATCAATTTATTAGATCTCATACGTCTTGTTTTAGGCTGGCCTCAATGAAAACATCTAAATCTCCATCCAAAACACCTTGTGTATTTCCAATCTCTACATTCGTTCGTAGATCTTTAATTCTAGATTGATCCAGAACGTAAGATCGAATCTGATGCCCCCAGCCTATTTCAGTTTTGTTTTCTTCTATTGCTTGCTTTTCTTCATTTCGTTTTCTCAATTCTGCTTCATATAATCTCGATTTAAGCATCAACATGGCATCCGCTTTATTTCTATGTTGTGAACGCCCGCTTTGACATTGCACCACTATGCCAGTTGGATTATGCGTAATTCGTATTGCTGAATCAGTTTTATTGATGTGTTGTCCCCCAGCACCTGAGGCACGAAATGTATCAATTCTCAAATCTGCCGGATTGATTTCAATTTCGATTGTTTCATCTACCTCTGGATAAACGAATACACTTGCAAACGAGGTATGGCGACGATTTCCTGAATCAAATGGCGACTTCCTAACTAACCTGTGCACTCCAGTCTCGGTTCGCAAATAGCCGTATGCGTATTCCCCCGTTACTTTAATCGTTGCACTTTTGATGCCCGCAACATCACCCGGCGACTCTTCCAAAACTTCAACTGCAAACCCCCTTCGCTCACAATAACGTAAATACATTCTCTCCAGCATTGCTGCCCAGTCTTGCGCTTCTGTTCCACCTGAACCGGACTGAACATCCAGAAAGCAATTACTCGGATCCATTGGATCCGAAAACATTCTTCTGAATTCAAGATCTGCCACCCTTTTTTCTATATCACAGACATCGTCAGCAATACTTACCAAAGCTGACTCATCCACTTCATCCCTTGCCATTTGGAATAAAAGTTGCGCATCTTCCAACTGCTGACCTACCGTACTCAATGTCTCCACTGTATGTTCGAGCAATTTTTTTTCACGTCCGATCTCTTGCGTACGCTCTACATCTTTCCAGATCGCTGGGTCTTCCAGTAATCGTGTCAGCTCTACTAATCGTGTCTGTTTAGCCTCGAAGTCAAAGAAACCTCCGCAGTTCACTGGCACGACTCATTAGCCCTTCAATCTGATTAGTCACTGCATTAATTTTTTCCGCTTCCATTGTTATCACCTCAAATTATTAAAACTAGATTATACCTTCGCACATTTTGAATTGACTGAGTTCGTTATCCGCATACTGTATTCACTGCCACTCCTTTGAAAAATTAGAATTCAGAACAAACCGTAATGAAATTATAATGACGCAACTTTATAAAGATACCAACCTAAAACCGGATAAGACTTATCCCTTACCACTGATTACCAATAGTAGAACTATAGCGAGTAAACAATGCCCAATTTTTTTGCACTCATCCCGGCAGCTGGTTCAGGCTCCCGCATGGAGCAATCGCTACCCAAGCAGTATCTTAGTCTGCATGAGAAACCCATGATTTTTCATTCACTCAATGTACTCTGCCACAATCAACTTATTTCCAAAGTCATTGTTGTACTTGCCCCAGAAGACAAGCACTGGTTTGCTTATGACTGGTCTGAATTCAATGACAAACTGCTCGTTTTCACATGTGGGGGAGCAACCCGTGCTGACAGCGTGCGTAATGGATTGCTGGCAGCAAAACAAGATAATCTTGTCAGCACTCAAGATTGGATTTTGGTGCATGATGCCGCCCGCCCCTGCTTAACAACCACGCAGTTAAACCAATTACTGCACGAACTCGCCGAGGACGAAACAGGAGGACTTCTTGCTGTTCCAGTGGCTGATACATTAAAACGTGCCAATTCTGAGAATCGCGTCACCGCAACCGAATCCCGCGAACATTTGTGGCAAGCACAAACCCCACAGATGTTCCGCTATGAAATATTGCTTCAGGCATTACAAAATACCGCAAATAAACTAATCACGGACGATGCAAGTGCGGTCGAACTGATGGGACTCAGTCCCAAATTGATTATGAGTGATGCGCAAAACTTCAAGGTAACTTACCCTCAGGATTTGGCCTTGGCAGAATTAATACTACAAAATAGGAAAACCCATGACTAATATCAGAATTGGACAAGGTTGCGACATTCACCAACTTTGCGAAGGTCGCGATCTCATTATTGGTGGCGTCAAAATTCCTCATGACAAGGGATTATTGGGCCACTCGGATGCCGATGTATTGTTACATGCTATTTGCGATGCCTTGATCGGAGCCGCAGCACTTGGTGATATCGGCCATCACTTTTCGGATTCTGATCAACAATATAAAAATATTGATAGTCGCATCCTGCTTCGCAGTGTATCTGATTTATTAAAAAATCATGGCTATGCAGTTATCAACATTGATGCAACGATCATTGCCCAGAGCCCCAAAATGGCTCCACACATCCCGATGATGATCATGCATGTTGCCCAGGATCTGGGTATCGCCACACAATGCATCAACATCAAGGCCAAAACAGCCGAACACCTCGGTGCATTGGGTCGCAAGGAAGGTATTGCCGCCGAGGCTGTATGCCTGATCCAGCGCACAGATAACGATATTGACTAAATACTTGCCAAAACAATCTGACTCCATACGTGCTTTTTTTGCGCTGGTGCCCAACCGGTCAGTCCAAGATCAATTGGCATCCCATGCCAGGGTAGCGCAAAAACAGTGTGGAGGACGCATCATCCCCGCAAAGCAGATCCATTTGACCCTGCTCTTCCTTGGGAATGTTACAGCAGCACACATCACAATCTTAAAACAAGTCATGAACAACATTGCCGCTCGGGAATTCACTTTCGAGTTGAATCAACTGGGCTACTGGAAACAAAACCAAATCCTTTACGCGCATGCACCATCTTTTCCGGATGAACTTTTTCTCCTTACTGATTCGTTGTGGAGTGCGATCCTCGATACACCACTCAAAATCAAGAAATATACTTTTACACCCCATGTCACACTGATTCGCAAGGCAAACCAATCCGACATCAATCACCCATTCGGTATACCGATTCACTGGTCGGCTAAACACTGGTTCCTGATGCAATCAAAACAGACAGAACATGGGGTCGAATATATCCCGTTAGGCAAATGGAATCTACATGAAAGCCCCGCTGGCTCGTTTCTCAAAATAGCTGAGCCTACTGGAAAAGCGTAAACTTGCTCACCAATAATCATTCATTGAGATCCATTGAAGTTGAAAATCCTTGCACTTGAAACATCCACCGAATTCTGCTCGGTAGCACTATGTGAACACGACACAATCATTCACAAAGAAGTTTTGGCCATCAGAAGTCACTCCGAAATTCTCTTGCCAATGACAGCTGAAATTCTCGCTGAAGCCGAGTGGACACTTCAACAACTCGATGGTATTGCTTTTGGTGCTGGCCCCGGCTCTTTTACAGGCTTACGTATTGCTTGTGGCGTAGCACAAGGACTAGCCTATGCTTTGGATCTTCCAGTAGTTGGCATCAGTACACTCGAAGCAACAGCGGAAAAAACTGGTCAAGACAATGTAGTGGTCGCACTTGATGCCCGCATGAGCGAGATTTATCATGCCGCTTTTCAAAGACAAAATCAGACTTGGAAAATGATCAGTGACCCCACACTTTGCTCTCCGTTACAAGCTCCTTCCCTGCCTGGAAAAACTTGGGTGGCTTGTGGAAGTGGATTTGAAAAATACCAGGAGGAATTACTTTCGGTATATGTCGACAGCCTACTGGAAATAAGGCATGGATTGCATCCCCATGCATCTGCCATTGCGGCTCTCGCTATTTCAAGATTCAGTGATGGTACTGCTACAACACCGGAAAATGCAGCACCTGTATATCTGCGCAATCAGGTTGCATTAAAGGAAAACGAGCGATGATCACACAACAGCAAGATGCAGTGATACGCGAAATGTTACCCACTGATCTCGAGCGCGTTATTCTGGTTGAGCGGGAAATCTTTCTTTTTCCATGGTCACCTGGTAATTTTGCTGACTCACTGAAAGCAGGTTATATCTGTCAGATACTGGAACAACCCAATTCCTTGATCGGTTACGGAATCATGATGATGAGTCCTGAAGAGGCTCACATTCTTACTCTAGGTATCGCTGCTGACTGGCAGAATAAAGGTTGGGGTAAAAAAATGCTGTTGCATTTGATTGCACTCGCTAAAGCACAAAATGCGAAGTCAGTTTTTCTCGATGTACGCGAATCCAATCACAGCGCAGCTTTGCTATATCAAAAGGCGGGGTTCCAGCACATCGCCACTCGCAAAGGCTATTATCCAGCCATGTGTGGTCGTGAAGATGCACGCGTCATGCAGCTGGTGCTATGACTGCACCACACCGACGTGACCAGATACTTGCTGAATTAGGGCTGACTCCGCTATGGCGCTTGCGTCCCGGGACATCGAACCACAATTCAGCACTCCCTAAAGTAAACTCATTGGCGCAATCCACTGATGCTGCCAATCCAACAAACCTGACCGAACAGGAATTCATTGATCTTGACGCCGATTGGAACGACTTGCAATCTGCCGTATCGCATTGTACCGCTTGTCAATTGCATGAAACTCGCACCCAAACCGTTTTCGGTGTGGGTGATAGAAAAGCGGACTGGCTTTTTATCGGTGAAGGTCCGGGCGCCACGGAAGATGCCCGGGGCGAACCGTTTGTAGGTCAAGCCGGCAAGCTGCTGGATCAGATGCTCGCTGCTATCCAGCTTGATCGTACTCACCAAGTCTACATAACCAACATTGTCAAGTGTCGCCCACCCAATAACAGAAATCCCAGTCTCAACGAAGCGCGGCAGTGTGCTCCCTACCTGACCAGACAAATCAATCTGATCCAGCCCAAATTGATCGTTGCCTTGGGAAAGGTTTCCGCCCAGAACCTTCTCAATAGTGATGAAAGCATTGCTAGTTTACGCGGTAAAGTACATTCACATATGGGCATACCGCTCATTGTGACTTATCACCCCGCTTACTTGCTTCGTTCTCTTCCAGATAAAGCAAAAGCCTGGAAAGATTTGTGTTTTGCAATGAATACCATGCAATCACTTAGCTGATAAACACAAAATCCATTTTGCTCAGTTTGCTTCTTGAATCAGTGTATTTTCTTTTCACCAATCAAATGCAGCGAATCTTCCTTACTCTGATTCAATACATGCCACTTTCTGATCAATGTCATCACTATAGAAACAAAAGCACCAAAAGCCACGATGACAACATAAATATGCACATCAAACCAAACCAGGGCAGCATAGAGGAGCAACATCGTCAGAATACTCAAGTTCTCATTGAAATTCTGCACAGCAATGGAATGTCCGGCACCCATAAGGATATGCCCACGATGTTGTAGCAGTGCATTCATTGGCACCACAAAAAATCCGGCAAGTCCTCCAATGATCATCAGCAGCACAATGGCAATCCACAAATCCTTGACCATGATCATCGCCATGACGACGATCCCCATCGCAATCCCTAGCGGAATTACCTTGACCGATTGTCGCAGCGAAATCCATCTCGCAGCCAACACCGCTCCCACAGCTATCCCCAATGCAACTACGCCTTGCAATTGGGCAGCCTTGTTCAATGGATAATCCAAGGATACTTCAGCCCATTTCAACACGATGAATTGCAATGTCGCACCTGCCCCCCAGAAAAGAGTGGTCACCGCGAGAGAAATCTGACCCAGTTTGTCGGCCCATAACAACCGTACACAGTGACTGAATTCATGGATCAGGTAAAAAGGATTCTTCTTGGGAATCCGGTGATCAACCCCGGTATTGGGTATATATAAATTGAAAAGCGCTGCTATCGCATAAATGCAGGCAATCAATAAAATACCACTTTCCAGTGCATTGTCCACACCCGTCTCAATAAATGGTAAATCGATAGCCAGAAGCATGTCGGCGACGGCCGGTGTAATCAGCACGCCCCCCAGAACCGTCCCCAGGACAATCGACGCCACCGTCAACCCCTCGATCCATCCATTTGCAATAACCAGTTTCTCCGGCGGCAACAACTCGGTCAAGATGCCGTATTTGGCAGGAGAATAGGCTGCCGCCCCCAAGCCCACGACAGCATAGGCCGCCAGCGCAAAATATTGCTGCGTGGCCAAAAATAACAAACAGCAACCGGTAATTTTGATGGTGTTACTGATAAACATCACCCTACCTTTGGCCATGGAATCCGCGAATGCTCCGACAAAGGGAGCGAGAATGACGTAAAACAGAACAAATACAAACTTCAGCATGGGTGTCAAGTAAGCCGGCGCATGCAGATCAATCAATAATGCAATGGCTACCACTAGCAATGCATTGTCGGCCAGCGAGGAAAAAAACTGCGCCGCCATAATAGTATAAAAACCGCGTTCCAAAACAATTCCTTGTCAGTGATAAAAATGAAGAATGGGTTGCATGATACGCATGGAATATATCGAAATATGCCTTGGTCACATGCAATCCTGATTTTTTACTTATTTTGCACGCGAGATTAGCATATTATGGTGACAAATTCTGTATCAGTCCTTACTGGTGATATTACGGTCGATTGACAACATCACAACAATACATTTTTAGTAATTAAGGCTTTTTTGTTTAATTCACAACTCTCCATTCATGGCGCGCCCCACTCAAGCATTCATTAATTTATCGGCTTTGACACATAATCTCGCTATCGTTCGGCACTATGTACCGCGATCACGCATCATGGCCGTTATCAAGGCGGATGCTTATGGTCATGGATTACTGCATGTTGCTAACGCATTGAATACAGTAGATGGATTTGCACTATTGGAACTGGAAGCGGCAATCAATCTGCGTGAAGCAGGATTTTGTCAACCCATTCTGCTTCTGGAAGGTTTTTTCACTCCACAGGAATTAGCCCTGTTCGAGGAATTCCAATTGAGTGCCGTGATTCATCATGACGAACAAGTATCCATGCTGACGCATTCCAAACATCGTCAGCTGGACTTGTATCTCAAAATCAATACTGGCATGAATAGACTGGGATTGACTCCCGAGCAGTTTGTTCGCGCGGTCAATACCCTTAAACAACACCAATGTGCGAACAGCATTACTCTGATGACACACTTTGCGAGTGCCGATGAAAATATCGAAAAGGATAGCGTTGCGAGACAACTACAAAGTTTTACAACTGCCACCCAAGGTCTGATGCATTCCTGCTCTTTGGCAAACTCGGCAGCGATTATCCGCTATCCGGAAACACATACCGATTGGGTACGCCCTGGCATCATGCTGTATGGCGCATCGCCATTCGCAGACCAAACTGCCGAGCAACTCAACCTCAAACCCGTCATGACGTTGTCCAGCAAGATCATCGCCACACAAGAATTAAAAAGCGGGGATAGAGTGGGTTATCACGGCCTATTCGAAGCTGACTATCCCATGCGCATCGGCATCGTGGCGTGCGGTTATGCCGATGGATACCCACGTCATGCTCCGACTAATACGCCAGTTTTGATCAATAATCAACGCAGCCGTATTCTAGGTCGAATATCCATGGACATGCTGACAGTTGATCTGACACACATTCAGGATGCTGGAATCAATAGTCCGGTAGTACTGTGGGGGGAAGGGGTTTCGGTCGACGAAGTAGCGCAGCATGCAGGTACAGCCAATTATGAATTACTCTGTGCTTTGGCTCCGCGTGTAGAAAAGATCGCCTTGAATCAGTAACAGGCGATCTTCTTTCTTGTTAGTGATGTCAACGAATTACTCAACTTTTGCTTTGCCACGCAATTCTTGTACTACAGTAGCAAACTCACGCTGCAGAACACGTTGCTGTATATTTTGTTTCACTTCGTCGAATGGGGGCACTTCCATAGGACGTGTATCCATCAATTGAATGACATGCCATCCAAAATTAGTTTGTACAGGTTGTTCGGTCAATCCACCTTTCGATAATTTGACCAGTGCTTCGGAAAATGGTCTGACATATGCAGCTGGAGGACTCCAGTTCAGTTCACCGCCATTCTCCTTGCTGCCATCATCTAATGATTTCTCTTCAGCAATCTTGGCGAAATTGCCACCTTTTTTAAGGTTGGCAATAATCTCTTTGGCTGTACTTTCACTGTCGACCAGAATATGGCGCGCTTTGTATTCCTTATCTCCCATCTGAACCTTCAGCATTTCATATTCTTTACGCAAGGTTTCATCACTGACGGAATTATTCTTGATGTAATCGGCTTGAAAAGCTCTGACAAGAACTGCTTGACGCGCCATTTCAAGCTGAGCAACCACTTCCGAACTTTTATCAAGCTTTTTCTTGAGTGCTTCTTGAGCAATGATTTCCTCGGCAATCAGATTCTCACGCAAGGCTTTTCTCATCTCAGGACCATCCTGCTGCCCTTGGGCCACACCGGCTTTAACCATTAATTCCAAACGTGACTGTGGAATAGTAACGCCATTCACTTTAGCCACTGCTCCTGATGATTGGGCTTGAACCGATAACGCACTCAAGCTGAAAAGACCAACGATCATTACTTGTGATAATTTCGTCAAACGCATGGAATTTCCTTTTCTGTGATTTGGATAAAATTCATATTCGCGAAGAATATGCTTATTTCAAGAGTGCTTAAGTATACCCCTTAACTTTGACAACGTGAATCATTACATCTTTTCATTCTAAAGCACCGATCGCATATATTCAGTGTCAAAACACACATTCTTCAAGCCGGCAATACCCTCTTAAACGGTTTGACTATTACCTTGGCATAGACTCCTGCGCTGACATAAGGATCAGCTTCCGCCCAAGTCTGTGCATCCGCAAGCGATTCAAATTCTGCCACGATCAGACTTCCTGAAAATCCCGCCGTTCCTGGATCCTGGCTATCTATGGCAGGATAAGGTCCCGCCAGAATCAAACGACCTGCCTCCTGTAATGCCTGGATTCGTTTCAAATGCTCAGGACGCACTGCCAGTCTTTTTTCCAAACTATTGGGTATATCTTCACCATTGATAACATAGAGCACGATTTCTAATCCTTACGAATTTTATTGTCATTTTCTGCCGACTCATGCTGATTCGGCTCAAATTGACCGGCTACAGCCGTGGAGGACTCTTTCACATATTTACTGAGCATCAGTACTTGCACAATCATAAATACCACCATCAGCCCGGTTGCACCGAATAACTTGAAGCTAACCCAGGTATCAACTGGAAAATTGAATGCAACATATAAATTGATACACCCCATCACCAGAAAAAAACCAGACCAGGATAAATTGAGTTTCTGCCAGATGTTTTCAGGCAAGGCAATCTGTTTTTCCAACATGATCCGAATCAGATTTTTACTGAATAACTGACTTGATACCAGCAGGATGGCTGCAATTAACCAATATAGTACTGTCGGTTTCCATTTGATGAAGGTTTCGTCTTGTGAAACCAATGTAGCGCCACCAAATACCATGATGATGGCTAAATTCATCCACATCATCTTGTCAACCTGGTGTTGACGAAACCAGAGCCACGCAATCTGCCCCACCGCTGCGACCATAGCTACGGCTGTAGCGACAAAAATATCGTATTGCTTGAAAGCCAGAAAAAACAAAATAACTGGAAATAAATCAAACAGAAATTTTTTCATCAGTACGAATTAATCCGATTTGAGCAAGCAACTTGCCGAAATGAGCCTCAAGACAAAATTGGAGGTAATTGGGCTGTCAATGCCATTTTTTCTTTTGTTGCCGCACCCAGTAAGGCGAATCCGAGCAAATTACCCGATCCATCGCGATACAACGCTTTTACACCATCACCATCGTTATCGGTATGCCATTCACCGGTTACATTAAAATCAGGTGGTGAAACAACAGTAGGGCACGCCGGTGTTTTAACCAGCACAGGCATGGCCGGATAGAGCACAGGCGTTGCATGACCGGCCAGAGTTGCAGCCAATGCTCTGGCAGCATGTGTAATGGGCATCACAAAAGGTAATACTTTGCCTTCCACCTCTGCGCAATCACCCAATGCAAAGATATTTTCGGAATTCGTCTGCATAAACCGATTCACTACAATCCCTCGATTGACAGCTATTCCGGCAGCACTGGCTAATCCAGTACGCGAACGCAATCCCACCGATGACAATACCAGATCCGATTCGATCGAGTGGCCATTTGTCAATTTCAAGTAAAATCGCGCGTCCCTGTTATCTACTGTTTCAACTGATGTATTAAGATGAAAGTTGACTCCAGCCGTTTCGAGTTTTCTCTGCAAAAAAGCGCCTGCATCCGGCGGCAACAACCTCCCTAGTGGTTGCGTACCAATATCGATCACGTCGACTTGATAATCGGCCGCCACCAGATCATTGGCAAATTCGCATCCAATCAATCCTGCGCCAATAATAGCGATTCGCTTTTTATTAGCAATGGATTCTCGGAATTTTGCATAATCATCAAGGTCATTTACCGTAACAATCTTTGCAACTCCATCACCTACCAAGGGTAAGCGTACCTGATCGGCCCCCAGCGCCAAAACCAGTTGATCGAAGGTAATTTCTTCTCCGCTTTGCAGCACTAGTCGGCTACGCTGTACGTCAATCGCTGCAACCGGACAGTGCGGACGAATCGCAATTTTTAGCTGCGATGACATTTGCGACGCATCGCTATTCAAGATGGATTGGGGGGTCTTTCCTGTAGACAATGCATTCGAAAGCATGGGCTTAGAGTAAAAACCGCCATGGTCATTTGTTAGCATGGTTATGGAAACATCGTCATCCAGTTTTCTTAACTCGCGTGCAACAGCATAGCCTGCCAATCCGGTTCCTACGATCACCACTGTTCGAGGCATTACTTCAAATCTCCGTCATATCGAAATCCGCCTTGCTCACACCACATTCGGGACAAGTCCAGTTCTCGGGAATATCGTCCCATCTCGTACCTGCTTGTATGCCGTGTTCGGGATCTCCTGTCGATTCATCATAAATAAAACCACAGATCTTGCACTGAAATTTCTTCATTTATTGATTGATCATGCTTAATAAAAAAATAGCACATTGATCAGGGAACTCCCTTTTACCAATGTGCAAGATTTGATTGCTTAAGATAATCGATTTCACCACCGACTTTCAACCCTGATAAAAACAGGGAAAGCTATTTTAAATATAGTTGGCTACTTTCCTTCTTTGGTATCGGTATTATTGATCAGGCTGGTTCTTCTCTGCAGATAAGCGTCACGCATGAACTCATACTTATCTAGGGCAGCTTCCTCGAGTGTTTTTTCGGCATCCAGCAACTGTGCACGATTATGAATCGTCCTGGTTGATGCAATAGGCATTCTAACAGCAACATCATTCAAATAGGACACATGATTCATAAATACTCCTGTAACCCCTTGAGTGACTGGATCCATGAAGAAGCTGTCTACTGCAATACCCACCGTATCGCGTAACGAGCTAGGTCCGAGGAAAGGTAACACTATATAAGGTCCGCTACTTACACCATAGCGACCCAGAGTTTGACCGAAATCTTCGTTGCGCTTGCTGATGTTGATGTCGCTCACCGCACTGATGTCGCTGGCTATATCAATTATGCCAAATATACCAAACGTGGTATTGATCAGTAACCGGGTGCTACTAGCCAGTGCCGCTTCAGGATTCAGTTGCAGGATCGCATTTGTGGTTACAACGACATCGTTGAGATTGGAGAAAAAATTACCAATCATCATTTCGAGTGGATCAGGCATAACCAATTTGTATCCGCGCGCCACAGGTTCCATAACCTTGTTGTCGACCATCTCGTTAAAATTGAAAACCGCGCGATTCATCGATTCAAGTGGATCACTCGTGCTTTTCTGGACGTTATTACTTGTTGTTGCACAACCCGTTAGCAGAATAACCAGCACCATTAGCGCAACTGTAGTATTGAAGCGGATAGAATTAATCATGTTCTTATTTATTTAGGATAAAATTTGATGGATCATGCCATATTTATACACTGGATTCAACCTGATCCGTGAATATCAAAACAGATACCTGCTTGAGTACGAGCTCACAAAGTGGCACTTCACATCAGAAAAGTCTGTTTAAACAAAGTAAAAAACCAGAATCAGTCGACTAACTTTTAAAATAAGTTAAGCCACTTCCATTCCGTTATGACGCAAAAGCGCATCCAGTTCGGGTTCACGCCCTCTAAAAGCAACAAAGGATTCCAGCGCCGAACGGCTTCCTCCCTTGGCCAGGATTTCTTCAAGAAAACGGGCTCCCGTCGCAGCATTGATTACGCCATCCGATGCAGTTTCTTCAAACATACTATATGCATCAGCTGACAAAACTTCTGCCCACTTGTAGCTGTAATAACCTGCAGCATAACCACCGGCGAAGATGTGTGCAAAGCTGTTGGGAAAACGATTAAAACCAGGAGGTATGATCACGGCAACGGCTTCCCGGATCTTATCCAGCAGTTGCAATACGGTTTGTTCAGCAGACTTGAAATCGTAATGGATATGCATATCGAACAGCGCAAACTCGATTTGTCGCAACATCTGCAATCCACTCTGGAAGTTCTTGGCCTTCAGCATTTTGTCATACAACGCACGTGGCAAGGATTCTTCGGTTTCAATATGTTGAGTCATACTGTGCAGGACTTCCCATTCCCAGCAAAAATTTTCCATGAATTGGCTCGGCAGTTCCACCGCATCCCATTCAACGCCATTAATGCCTGAGACGCCCAGATCTTCTACTTGCGTCAACAGATGATGTAATCCATGACCAAATTCGTGAAACAGCACAATGACTTCATTATGCGTAAATAACGCCGGACGAACCTGCTCATCAATCTTGACTGGAGCGGAAAAATTACAAGTCAGGTAAGCTACTGGCACTTGTATTGCCGAACCACTTTTTTTATCCTCGATACGTCGCCGCGCAATGGCACCATCCATCCATGCACCACCGTGTTTTGTTGAACGGGCATAGAGATCCAGGTAAAACTGGCCGATGAGTTTGCCTGTCGTATCCCTGATATCAAAAAATTTTACATCAGCATGCCAACACTGAACCTGAGCCGCATTCGTCGCAGCCACAATCCTGATCCCATAAAGTTTTTCGACTAGCTGGAACATGCCCTGCAGTACTTTATCCTCAGGAAAATACTGTTTAACCTCCTGGTCCGAGAAAGCATAGCGCTCCTCTCGCAATTTTTCGCTGACGTAAGCCAAGTCCCAAGCCTCAAGCTTTGCAATATTCAATTTCTCTGCTGCAAACTGTTGCAGTGCCTGCAAATCGTTTTCTGCATGTGCTCTGGCTTTTGTGGCTAATTTCATCAAAAAATCGAGGACTTGCTGCGGTGACACTGCCATCTTGGCAGCCAACGAGACTTCGGCAAAATTATTGAAACCGAGCATGAGCGCAGCTTCCTGACGCAATGCCAGAATCTGATTGATTAGGGGCATATTATCCTTATCCGCACCGACACGTTCATCCAACTCACTGGCTCTTGTAGCATAGGCACGATACATCTGCTCACGTAAAGCGCGATTATCCGCATATTGCAACACAGGAAGGTAGGAGGGCATGTGCAGGGTAAACTTCCACCCTGAGCGCGAATCACTCTCTGCCAGTGCTTTCGCTGCCTGCAACACATCAGCAGGAATACCAGCAACAGTTTGTTCATCTTCAATCACCAGAGAAAAAGCGTTGGTGGCATCAAGCAAATTATCATTAAATGTCGAGGACAATTTTGATAGCTCTTCCTGAATCTGCATAAATCTCTGTTTCTTTTCCGCAGGTAATTCTGCTCCTCCCAATCGGAAATCCCTTAGCTCGTTGTCCACAATTTTTTTTCTTGACAGAGTTAAACTGTCGAACTGGATGCTGGCACGCAATTGCTTGTATTTCTCGAACAAAGCCAGATCCTGCGACACTTCAGCATAAAACTGAGTAATCAGCGGTAAATTCTGATTATAAATTTCACGCAGTTGCGGACTATTCATGACGGCATTCAGATGCGATATCTGCCCCCAAGCACGCGACAACCTTTCATTGGCGTCCACCATCGGCTGAACAAAATTTCCCCAAGTCGGCGTCACGGTCAAAGCTCGTACTTTTTCTACAACAGCACGATTTTCATTGAGTAATTGTTCAACAGCAGGGGTGATATGTTCATCACGGATTTCAGCAAAACGGGGTAAACCCGAAAAATCAAGTAGTGGATTCGACATTTTAATCAATGAGTGAATTGCAGAAAGACAGCTCGGTTAACGTAAGAAAATTCATTGTTCGTATACCATTTGACCGTTCAGCAGTGTATAACGGATCTTACCGGGTAGTTCCATACCCAGAAAGGGCGTGTTCTTGCCCTGGCTCAACAATCCTGATGCCGTCACTTTCCAGTAGCAATCCGGATCAAAAATACACAGATCTGCCGCATTGCCAACTGCCAGATGTCCCGCATCGACCCCAAGCACTCTTGCAGACTCGGATGTGATTTTCGCCAGAGCGCGCAGCAAAGGTAATCGCGTATCCTTGGCCCACTTCAGAGTCAAGGGTAATAGTAACTCAACGCCTGTGGCCCCTACTTCGGATTGACCGAATGGCAACAACTTTGCATCCTCGTCGACTGGCGTATGATCTGAACAAATCGCATCGATCGCACCATCTAACAATCCTGCACGCAGCGCGTCCCTGTCCCCCGAACTTCGCAGGGGCGGCATCAAATGACAATTTGAATCAAAAAAACCAATATCCATATCCGACAGATGCAAATGATTAATCGAAATATCACACGTTACCGGAATACCCTGCTGCTTTGCAGCACGGATCATGGCCAGCCCTTCAGCACTCGAAATTCGGCATAGATGAACCTTGACACCGGTTTCTTTCGCCAACAATAAAATGTTGGCTATGGCAATCGTCTCCGCGCACACCGGAATGGTTGGCAAACCCAGCCGGATCGCCACTTCAGCATCATGCGCCACACCACTTCCCGTCAGACTCATCTCCTGTGGTCGCAGCCACACCCCAAATTCAAATGTCGAAGCATAGTGCATGGCTTGCATCAGCACTTTCAAATCAACCAGCATGCCGTCAGGCTGACCAAAAACGACACATCCAGCATCATTGAGTTCGGCCATTTCGGTCAAACGTTCTCCTTTCAGGCCTTGAGTCAAGGCTCCGATGGGGTAAACATGGGCCAGATTCAGATTTCTGGCACGGTGCTTCAACATTTCGACCAAACCGGGTTCATCCAGCGGCGGATCGGTATCCGGAGGACAAGCCAGACTCGTCACTCCACCCGCGACCGCTGCAGCCATTTCCGATTCCAGTGTAGCCTTGTACTCGAATCCTGGCTCACGCAATCGAACCGACAGATCAACCAACCCCGGACAAACGATCAATCCATGCGCATCAATGACCCGACTGGCCAGAAAACCCTCTGGCATCGTTCCAATACCAGCGATTTTTCCTTTGGCAATAAAAACATCCTGAATCGCATCGACCTCATGTGCAGGATCGATCAGCCGGCCATTTTTAATATGTATTCGCACCATTCACCTTTATGCCTGATTTCCAGCGAGGATGGACATGACGGCCATGCGCACCGCAATGCCAAAAGTGACTTGCGGCAAAATGACCGACTGTTTGCCATCCGCAACCGCAGAGTCGATCTCCACCCCTCGGTTCATGGGACCAGGATGCATGACGATGGCATCATGCCGCGCCAGCATCAGTTTCTCCGGAGTCAGTCCATAATATTTGAAATATTCTTCTGCACTGGGCAAGTAGGCTCCTTTCATGCGCTCATTCTGCAATCGCAACATCATCAGCACATCTACATCCCGCAATCCCTTAGCCATATCGTGATACACGTGCACCCCAAGACGCTCGACCATTCTGGGCAACAATGTTTTGGGCGCAATCACCCGTACCTCCGGCACGCCCAATGTCGTCAATGCATGGATCTGTGAGCGTGCCACCCTCGAATGAAGGATGTCACCGATGATCGCAACGCGCAATGCACGAAAATCTTGTTTGTATCGTCGGATGGTAAACATGTCTAGTAACGCCTGCGTTGGATGCGCATGGCTTCCGTCACCGGCATTGATCACATGAATATCCGAGCGCACATGCCTTGCAATCAGATGAGCCGCACCACTCTGCGCATGCCGCACAATGAACATGTCGGCATTCATGGCGGAGAGATTATTGACTGTATCCAATAGCGTTTCGCCCTTGGATTGTGCTGAAACGGCAATATTCAGATTAATGACATCGGCCGACAATCGTTTGGCAGCGATTTCGAACGTGGTGCGCGTTCGCGTGCTGGGTTCGAAAAACAGATTGAATATGGATTTACCACGGAGCAATGGAATTTTTTTTACATCACGCTCGGTCACACCGACAAACGATTCCGCAGTATCCAGAATATGCAACAAAATCGAAGCCGGCAAACCTTCCGTGGTCAATAAATGCTGTAGCGCACCGTGACTATCCAGTTGAGGATGTCTATTGATCATTCTGCCGGGCTCGTGTCGTACACATGAAAGCTCAAGTGTCCCTTCTCCTGTTTCACTTCCAGCATCTTGTCAATGGGTATGGGAAATTCGATGCCGACATACTGCGCTTCGATTGGCAACTCCCTGCCACCGCGATCGACCAAAGCTGCAAGTCTGATCGAAGCCGGGCGACCATAATCAAATAATTCATTGATTGCCGCACGAATTGTCCTACCTGTGAATAAGACATCATCAACCAGCACGATATGCGCCCCATTGACATCAAAGGGGATCTCCGATGGTTTTTTCTGGGCATGCAAACCAATCTGGTCAAAATCATCTCGATAAAACGACACGCTCAGAATCCCCAAGGGCTGTTTAATACCTAGCATACTGTGTAATCGCTCTGCCAGCCAAACTCCACCTGTCCGGATTCCGATCAAAGCAATCTCACCCTGAACATTCGCGCGCATCTTTTCAGCCAACGTGGTAAATACAGTTTCAGCGTCGGGCAATGACATATTGTTCATCCAGATAGGATTGCAAAATATGCTGAGCTGCAACCTGATCCAGCATAGCTTTCTGGTTTCTCCCGGTAATTCCGGCTTCACGAAGAGCCACACTGGCTGTCTTGCTGGTGTAACGCTCGTCGTACAGAACCACCTCTACTCCAAATCTTCCCTGCAAGCGTCGCGCAAAACGTTGACACAACCGAGTCAGCTCATGTGGCGTGCCATCTGAGTGCATGGGCAATCCCACAAGCAATAGATTTGGTTTCCATGTATCCAGTAATTGCGCGATAGTCATAAAACGTTTTTCAGTCAATTCCGTATCAATAGTAATCAGGGGATGCGCTATGCGCACCAGCGTATTGCCTACAGCCACGCCAATGCGCTTTGTTCCAAAATCGAAAGCCAGCAATGTGGCCTCTTGAATCGACTCGCCGTTTACTGTCATGCATGTCCAACTTCATTGGACAAATTGGCAAAATCGATGCCGAGCAAATGCATGGCGGCAGACAAGCGCTCTTCGGAAGGCATGTCAAAGATCACATCTGCTGAAGCCGGCACAGTCAGCCAGGCATTTTGTGCCAGTTCGTGTTCAATCTGTCCGGGAGCCCACCCTGCATAACCCAGAGCAATCAACACTTGTTCCGGTCCGTCATCGTCGGCAATGGCTTTCAGGATATCCAGCGATGTCGTCAGCCCCACTTCCTTGTTGACAGCCAGCGTGGATTGCCAGTTACCCACGGGTTGATGCAAGACGAACCCGCAGTCCATTTGCACCGGCCCACCAAAAAGTACGGGAGTCGTCTCCGGTACGGCTTCGGATTGTTGAATGCCCAGCTGCCTGAATAAGTTGACGAGAGTAAGATCAGTGGGTCGATTAATTACGATCCCAATTGCGCCTTGTTCATTGTGTTCGCAAACATAGGTCAGTGTCTTGGCAAAAATGGAGTCTACCATTGCTGGCATGGCAATCAGAAAGTGATGTGTCAAATTGATATTCTTCATAACAAAATCATGAACATTTAACTTGATGCAGCATTTCTTCCAGTTCAAACCCCATTAGCCATGTACGTCATATTGGCTCACTAAACCCAGAAAGCAGTACTTGTCATGACTTTGGATCCCATTTTCATGGCCATTTTCACAGCCAAAGGCAATTCTGCACCACCATGAGATAGCGCCATCGTAGCATGGCTGGCTTCATCCATCTTCATTTGCTCCACAATCGCCCGACTTTTCTCGTCGGTATTGGGCAAGCGCTGCAGATGTCCTGCCAGGTGCGCTTCAACCTGATTTTCTGTTTCAGCCAGAAAACCGAGATTCCATTTATCTCCCAACAATCCTGCCACCACACCGATCGCAAAAGATCCACTGTACCACAAAGGATTCAGCAGACTTTTACGCCCTCCCAACTCGGCAATGCGTCGTTCCGTCCATGCGAGATGTTCGGTTTCTTCACGCGCCGCTTTCATCAAGGTTTGTTGCACAGTTTCATTACGCGCCGTTAATCCCTGTCCTTGATATAACGCTTGTGCACAAACCTCACCCACATGATTAATACGCATCAGAGCGCACGACAATCGCTTTTCGGTGTCTGTCAATTCCGTTTCCGGCAAATCATTACCCGGAACAGGCCGCACCGTCTGGGCCGACGTTGTCAAAGTCCGCAAAGCACTGTCAAAACCTATGATGAACTTATCTATATTGACCATAATCAGGACCTAAAGGTTGATCAAAAACATTATAAGTCGGTATCGATAAAATCGGTTACACCAGATTACACTGCATAACCACAAGCATTTTTCTATTCGATGTATCAGAAGGATTTTTACCTCACATCAACTTTCGATATCCGATACGTTGCTGCATTATAGTTCCAAACCCATTTGCCTTGCCAATAGTGTCACGGGATGCAGCACTTCAAGATTTATCCCCCTATCGCGTAAACCGGCCGCAATATGCATGGCACATCCGACATTGGAAGTAAGCAGATATGCTCCTCTTTTTTCTTGTACAGCGGATATTTTTGCATCCAGCAGTTGCTGAGCAATATCGGGTTGATTGATGAAATACATCCCTGCGGCACCGCAACACTGATCATTACCCGGTAGCGGTACTATTTGAATACCGGGAATACGTGCCATCAGTTCGTACACAAACCCATGCCCGTTCAAAACATGTCGTAAACTGCATGGATCATGAATTAGTACTTTTTCTTCGAGCGATCTTATCTCAATATTCTCCCATCCTTGTGCGGTTAGCAAAAATTGACTGATGTCCATTACGCGATAGCAATTAGCGTTGCTTTCCTCCGTCAACTGCACGCCACAACCCGACGCAGTACTCAAGACGACATCCACTCCAAGCTCCGTAAATGCGGATCGATTTTGCCGAGCCAAAGCCACGGCACAATCACGATCTCCAGCATGCTGATGAATGGCACCACAGCAGGTTTGCCGTGACGATACATGAACGACATACCCCAGTTGATTCAAAATAAAAATACTGGCATTTAGCGTAACCACATCCGTTAATCGCGTGATGCACCCCAAAAACAAACCAACCGCTCCGCGTTCTTGCCCCTGTGCCGGATAAACCTCAAGCCAACGATTTCCAACTTTGTAGCTACTTTCAGTCTTTTTCTGAATGGGAAATTCAACCAGCGGTAATTGCGCAACCAAATTCCATATCGCGCTTTTATTCATCCACTCCGATTTACTTAACCACCCCAGCAAACCGGTTCGCTGTAACCAGTAAAACAATCGCCGCATTCGTTCGATACGCACGGGATGGGTAATTAGGCGCTGTTTCAGCATAAACATAATGCCGGTTTCTTTGGTTTGCAGTGAATCGCTTGATTGCTGTGCAATCACCGCACGTGTGGAATCCATCAGATCACCAAATGCGACTTGATTGGGACAGGCTGCTTCACAAGCCCGACATGAAAGACAACGATCCATGTGCATCATAAATCGGTCATTCAAAGGTATTTTGTCAAGCATCACCCCCTGCATCAATGCAATCCTGCCGCGCGGAGAGTCGGCTTCGGACTTGAGCAGCCGGTAAGTTGGGCAATGTGGCAAACAAAGCCCGCAAGAAACACATTGGTTTGATCTTGCAACAATAAACTCCTTGATCGAGTTTATTGACAAATTCTTTACTTCAGCTGGCTCCACCAGGAGCATCTTACTTGAATCGACTGGTTGCTTTTTAATCATGAATAGTCATTAACTTGTCACAAGAATAAAATTTACTGTACAATTTAGAGTTCTTTATTATTTGATTTTAGCAATTTTAGGGATAAAGGTTAAAGGCGGATTATGGTAATCATTAGATTAGCGAGGGGTGGAGCAAAAAAACGCCCATTTTTTAACATGGTCGTGGCTGACTCCCGCGATCCAAGAGATGGCAGATTTATCGAGAGAATCGGTTTTTACAATCCGAGAGCAACGGGCGGAGAGGAAAAATTGAGAATTCATCTAGATCGCATTGCATATTGGCAATCCCAAGGAGCGCAACTCTCATCCACAGCGACACGATTGGTCAAGGAATTCGTTGCCAAAAACCAAGCCTCCACAAACGGCTAGCCTTGCGCTTGAAACGCCATTGGTAATTATGGGTCATGTCATTGGTCCATATGGTGTTCGTGGGTGGATCAAAGTTTCCCCTTACACCGAGTATATCGATGGCTTGCTGGATTATCGCTCGTGGTGGTTAAACAAAGAAAACGAAGATCACTGGCGTGAAATATCTCTGATAGATGGTAGTGTCAGTGGTAATGTGATCAATGTGCATCTGGAAGGCTTTGAAGATCGCACGCAAGCTATGCAACTGAAGGGAATGCAAGTTGCAGTCCCTAGAAGTTATTTACCTGTTTTGCCAGAAAATGGAAATCTTGGTTATTACTGGTCAGATTTAATAGGTGTTAGAGTGATCAATTTGCATGACGAAGTTTTGGGAAATATCGTTGGTCTTTTTGAAACTGGAGCAAATGACGTATTACGTATCCGCAGTACTTGCGCGGATAAAAAAGCCAAAGAAATTTTGGTGCCATTTATAGCCCAGTATATTATTAAAATAGATCTTAAACTCAAACAAGTCACAGTAGATTGGAACAAAGATTATTGATGGATGATGATTTCATGTTATGCGAATTCGATATCATCACATTGTTTCCAGAAATGTTTCAGGCCTTGACCAAATATGGTGTAACTGGCAGAGCGTACCGGGATGGCATCTATAGTCTTACCACTTGGAATCCTCGTGATTACACTCGAGACAATCACCGAACAGTCGATGATTGCCCTTACGGTGGTGGACCAGGTATGGTCATGATGGTAGAGCCTTTAGAAGAAGCTATTTTACAGGCTAAGGCAAAACAAAGGGATCAAGGTATTGAGAACCCGAGCGTGATTTATCTTTCACCTCACGGGAAATGTTTAGATCATCAGTTAGTCACGCAATTGAGTCGTCTGCAAGGATTAATCTTGCTATGCGGCCGATATGAAGGAATTGACGAAAGGTTAGTTGCTCGACAAGTTGATATGGAAATCTCTATTGGAGATTATGTAATTTCTGGCGGTGAATTAGCAGCCATGGTATTGATTGATTGCATTGCAAGACAAATACCCGGCACGCTTGGCGATCCCGAATCAGCTAAACAGGATTCATTTGTAAGTGGATTATTAGACTATCCGCATTATACTCGGCCCGAAACATACGAGGGGGATCCTGTTCCCGAAGTATTAATGTCCGGTAACCATGCCAAGATCCGCAGTTGGCGATTACAGCAAGCACTCGGCAAAACTTGGTTAAATAGACCTGACTTGCTCGAACGGAAATACAAGCAGGGCATGACAGCTGAAGAAGAAAAATTATTGAAAGAATTTAAAGAAACGTGTAACTCCAGGTAAAATCGGCAAATTGTAAAGGAAGAAAAATGAACTTAATCGATCAACTAGAAGCAGAAGAAATAAAACGCCTCAATAAAGATATTCCCGATTTCTCCCCTGGAGATACCATTATCGTCAACGTCAATGTCGTAGAGGGCGATCGTAAGCGTACGCAAGCTTATGAGGGTATAGTCATTGCAAAACGCAATCGTGGCCTGAATTCGGGTTTTACCGTAAGAAAAATTTCGAGCGGTGAAGGTGTGGAAAGAACCTTTCAAACCTACTCTCCACTAATTGCCAGCATAGAAATCAAACGTCGCGGTGCCGTTCGTCGCGCGAAGCTTTACTATCTCAGAAACTTATCAGGTAAAGCAGCACGTATCCGCGAAAAACTCCCTGCCCGGGCCCGCTCAAACGAAAAACCTGTAGCACAAGCCTCTGAAACCTCGGCTTCAGAATAGTTTGATCAGAAGTACGTAAAAGTCACTTCTTCGTTACAAACAAAAAAGCCGCATATTCCCTTTAATTTTTAGGGATTGCGGCTTTTGCAATTTCTGTTTTTTTATTTGAAATACTCTATCTCGCCTAGCTTCCCAAGACCAAACGCTTTTCTCAATCTGATCGCAGCAATCCAAGCACATTCTCTGGTGGCCTACACAATTTGGCCTGATCGCCTCGTACTACAATCGGACGCTGCATTAGATCCGGATTGTCGATCATGGCTTGTATGATGACTTCATCACTCGCATTTTCCAGATCACGTGCGGCAGGTTCATCCTTGCGGAGAATATCACGCACCGGCAAATTCAGTTTCCGAACCAGCTCTCGCAACTGTTCGCCGGTCAAGGGAGTTTCATAATAGTTGATCGATTCAAATTCCTTACCTCTTTCATTGAGCAATGTTAGAGTTGACCGGCATTTACTACATGTAGGTTTCTGGTAAATTACAATTTTTTCACTCATAGAACCCACACCTCCATAATTTCAGATAAAACCACAACAGACTCGATGACGATGGTAAATCACAAAGCAATTACTTCACTCCGCATTCGGAAGAGATGGCTTTAAAAGCAGCGGTTGATCCACCCAATCCAAAAGTATCCACTGTCTCGGTACCTCGTGAGGATGCTCCTTTGACTACCAGGGAACTGCCGCGCTTGATCGCATCCGTGATCTTGTTATCGGTAGCTTCGTCCGGCGCCCATGCAGAATCATCCTGAGTAAACAACTTGAAATTTTGATTATTTATAGTAACTGTTGCTTCGCTTCCGGGCTTATAAGTATAGCCGGCGATATAGCTAAAAACGTTTTTACTCTTCTCAGCTGGCCGATGCGTAATCAAAGCGAATACATCACCTCTTTTTGTATAATTACCCGATGTCTTTTTAGGTTGGCTGACCATGTAGCAGACTTTATTATTGTTCTCCATGAACATGTAAGCTTTCCAGTCGCCATGTTCCCCGATCAACTTCGGCTCATTGGCTTGAGCCACGCTGCAGAGCATGAATAAAGCACCTGATATTAAAATTTGACTATATTTGAGCTTCATCTCAGAAACCTTCGAAATTAGGATTGATAGGCTTTGCCGATAACATCAGTCAGGATTAGCAACCTTCCATCTTGTAAATATAAAAACCGTTTTTATTGATTTCATCGATCACATTAGGTGGTGCGCTTTGACTATGGCAAAAACTGCACTCCCTGCTGGTAACCACCGCCGTATCCTCGCCAATGGATGTCAACCATTGCTTGGCATATTCCATAGCCTTCTGATCATCCTTAACCGCTGTAAAAACATCAAAATGCATAGTGTGACCATCTCTTGCCTTGACATAAGTATCATAAACATGAATTTGCATAACTTTTTCCTTCTGTAAATCAAACTGAAAATTTTTTGGATGACTAACAACAGCCAATTATTTTACAAGCAAAGCGGTTAATCAACCAATTAATCGCCATTATACCCTGCACAACCATTTTATCGCTGGTTGCCTTGCCACCACTTCCGTCAATCGTTCAGAAAGATGAGATTTTTGTCTACCCCATCACTTCCTCCGGGCAACGATTACACCATCACGAACCGGATTGATAAACACATCAAAATCCGGATCATTGAATATCATCCGGTTGTGCCGAACAATCGCTTCAGTCGAACCCATTACAGGTTCATGCAAATCCTGCATGGCTACGCGCCCATACCAGAGCACATTGTCAGCAATATACAGTCCACCAGGACGGATTCGATCTTTCGCCATTTGCCAGATTTCCGGATAGTCACTCTTGTCGACATCGTTATAGCAAATATCAAATAGACCCTCCGTTTGTGAAAACACATCCTGGGCCTTACCTGTACAAAATTCAATACGATCCCATAACCTTGCATCAGTGAGGTACTGTTGTGCACGTTCCCGGTTGGCGGCATCGCCATCACTACAAACAACACGCCCTTCCGATCCCATGGCCCGAGCAAACCAATAGGCCGAATAGCCATAGCCGCTACCAAATTCGAATACCCGCTTGGCACCAATCATGCGGGCTTGCGTCTCGAGAAAAAGCCCAACCAATCGATTTACAATTGGAAACT
Organism: Nitrosomonas sp.; assembly: GCA_024282035.1. Lineage (GTDB taxonomy): Bacteria > Pseudomonadota > Gammaproteobacteria > Burkholderiales > Nitrosomonadaceae > Nitrosomonas. The sequence continues at coordinate 27,805 of JAMWZR010000018.1, read as the reverse complement.
CTCTCTGCCTGGCAAATTCTTCCATTGCCAGCAATACCGTAGTATCTGTATGCACAACCAGATCGCGCATATACGCTTCAATCTCAGGACGAACGATGTGCCATTCTGTTGCGTCATCGCCCCACAAACACGGGGAATCGTTCACACAGCCTCCCGATTGACAATCATTAATGCGTTCACTTTATCGCCATGACGACACATTCCTCACCGCAATGCTTGTCACGCAAATAAGCCACACCCGCCGCGAGCTGAAACCAGAAACCGCGCAGCACATCGCACACGGTGATCGGTTGATTGATGGCACGACGATATCCACTGTTTTCTGCAATTGCAAAAGCACTTACCAGTGTTGTCCAATTCGTGTGCTGACTGAAACCAGCTTGACGCACCAAGCGCTGCAATATTTCGCCATTGAAAAGATGCAAATGCCGTGGCGGCTCTAGTCCTCTCCATGTCGAACCAAATCTACGGTGCCCCAGACTTGCTGTATTCGGTGTCAATACGATCAGGCGTCCGCCTGGCTTGAGCAATTTGTGGCACGTCTGCAATAGCGACAGTGGATCATGAACATGTTCGATGACATGGCTCAACAGCACCACATCATAACGATCTGGTGCTTCCAATGTTTCAAGTTCCCCAAGATGCACTGGAATATTTTTTGACGCCTGCACATGCGAAGCAGCAACCGCATCGATCTCTTGTCCCATCACATCCCATCCTAGCGCTCGCAAACGCTCCAGCCGCTTGCCATTACCGCACCCCACTTCAAGTAGGTTTCCGGGAGAACATCGATCCAGATACATCTGCTTGTACTGCCTGCGTTCATGATGCAATCCCAAGAGACGAACGGACAAACCCTGCAACAATGGCCGCAAGGCATTGGCCCACACGGTTCTCTGTACTTGGCTGGAATCGTGCGTGTAATAACTTTGATAAGCCTTGTCAATGGTCAGACGGGTTGGTCTGGGATCCAGCCAGATCAAGCCGCATTGATCGTTGACACATTGCTTGAACGTCCATGTACCGGGTACGCCAAAAAGACGATCAGAGCAATCTTGATAAAGCTCTTTCCCTGAAATCCCGCACAGACAGCAATCCAATTGATCCTCCGTGACTATTCCATTTTGCGGATCCATAGTCATCCTACCTTGTGGTAATTCTGATCACTCAATGATTGCCAATGCAAGGCTATTGCTGTAATCATGAGCAGCAGCAGTGGTGTCTTACTGAAAACCAGAAATGAGTCGGTCAAGCCCGCAATAAAAATATAACACAACATCCCTGCTGCAAAAATTTGCAATTGCCTGCGCCGCAGAGATTGATACCATGCCCAGTATAAAAAGCCCAGACAGGACATACCCAGAATACCCGTATGCATGCCTATCTCGATCCAGTCATTATGAAAGTGCGATGTCTCCTGAAAGCTGGGTAATTCCCGATAGATACCATCTTTATAGGTTTGAATGGTTCGATCGAAGTATACCTGCGCCATACCGGTGCCGTACCCCAGAAAAGGGCGCTCGGCAATGCCATGCAAACCGACGTCCCACATCGCCAATCGATAGCCCATACTGGAACTGAAATTGCCTTGCTGCAACAATGCGATATCCTGTTTGATGAGCATGAACCGCTCTTTGAAAACAGGGCTACTGTATGCGAAAACCGCAACAGCAATCAGCAAGGATACAACTATCGCGAATAGCTTACGGGTATCCAGGGAATGACGCAGCAACACCATTAATAATAATGCCATGAACGTCGCCAGCAGCAGTACCCTTCCCCCCTGATGAAATTGAATGAACAGCAACACTCCCGCAAGCACCCACAGCATCCATCTCGCCCAGGTTACACGGATAGTACAAGCCACACCAATCGACACCACGACACCTGCACCCAATATGGCAGAGAAACTCAGATACGACATCCCCAGTGCCGGAATACCTTGCACTTCCAGCACTTGCCAATGATAGACCCCCAATCCCAGCACTGCTCCGTAACTAGCAAGCAGACTACCCAGCACCCAAGGCAGCCGCGCCGGATTGAGCAGTGAATAAAACGGAATGAACAGCAACAGAAAAAAATATTTCAACCATTTTATCCGCCCATGCAGGGAATACTCACTCCAACTCAGCCCAACCAGCAACACGATGCAAAGCAACAAAATAGCCTGTACCAAAGGCTCTTTGAGCACCTGTTTAAAACGGTCGATACCACCATCCAGCACCCAGGCCAGTATCAGCAAAGAAAAAGCGATAACTTGCAATCCACCGCGCCAAAAAGCGAAGCACATGAAAATCAGCACAAACCGGATCAGCGGCTCACGCCATTTGTAATCTGTTTGCATGACAAGCATCAGCGATGTCGCCAAAGAATATGCATCATACCTACACCTTTCTTCAGGATGTTTTCTATTCCGGCTTCCAAACCTGCCATTCCAATCGTCGCAAATGTGCCAGAACGAACAGTATGCTCGATAGGCTTATCGAAATACCCGGCACAACCCAGACAGTCGTAATACGCTTGTCTTTTCGAATCCAGCCTCGCAACAACAAACGAAAAATCATGCTAAATCTCAGTCGGCTATTGCGCATTTGCAAACAGGACAACTGCACCGAAGCATTGGGCGTCAACCAGTGCACACCACCACCTCGCTGCATCACGGTATCGATTGCTTGCACCAATGATACAGGCAAATCCTCGAGTACCAGCTGGCTGGAAACCAGCAATACATTTCTCTGTGCTTCGGGATAACGTGACAAATACAAGGAACGATTATGCTGCGTGAGCTGACGATATGACTTGCCGCGTCCGAACGACGCACCACCATGGTGTCGAATATGGGCATCCGGATGTACCCCCAGGCGCCAGCCCTGTAAAATCAATCGGCGCCCCAGATCAGTATCCTCGAAATAACCACGCCCAAATGCCGAATCGAACCCACCCAATGACAAAAACAGGTCCCGGCGAATCAGAAAACCATATCCTTGAAACCGGCAGGTAGCAATATAGCCTTCAGAGTATCGCCGATAACGTCCCGGTTTGTACCGAAAAAAATGATCATGCACAGGACTGATCACAGCCAGTTCTGGATCTGCTGTCAGTGCCGCACATAGAAGTGGTAAAAAATTGTCAGCGATTTCGGTATCGGAATTGAGTACCAGCACCAAGGCAGCTTTACTCCGGGATACAGCCTCGTTTACTGACTTGCCATATCCCTGATTCTGGGGTGCATGATGCACTTGTAGCTGCGAATAGGGCAATGTATCCAGCATTTCATGTGTAACTGCATCAGAGGCATCATCCTGAACATACAGATTCCCGATTGCAGCGCCGAGATGCGTGATAACCGAAGCAATACAACGCTGCGTCAACTCGGGTGAGTTATAGACCGGAATAACGACATCGACAGTAAATCCGGCACAGTCAGTCATGGTGCAGTCGTTCCGGTTCGCAGGAATCTATTTTTCCAGCATTTAAAACAGACACAAGCGGACCATCGATCAAGCACCGGCAACGATGAACAGATTGTAGCCTGCAGATACTAGGCACGACCGAATATCAGATAGGCTTCACCCCAGTTCCGGGTAGATCGTTGCTTCACTTCCAGGCCTGCCTGTTGCATCAAATCAATCGCTTTTTGCTGCTCCTCGGCTGTACCCAATTCAACGATGACCGACCGTAACGCAGGATGGGCAAGCACAGCCGATGCGCCTTCAAGAATCGAGATTTCAATGCCATCGACATCGATCTTGATGTAATTCGGATAGGGAAATCCCCACTTGCCGCATAAATCATCCAATGTCACACCAAACATTCCCTGGATATGCGTCGTCGATATTTTCATGTTGTCGATGTCTTCATGACCGAACTGTGAACGATTCCCCCCCGGAATGAACTTGGGAATGAACAGCTTGGAAAACTCGCTTCGGCCCGATACCGCGACACAATACGACAGGATATTTTGCGCCAGGTTGTTGATATAAATATTTTTGTTCAGGGCGAAGTAGTTATTGCTCTGAGGCTCAAAGGCAAACACCCGGATCCTTTCACCAAATTTTTTTGCCGGATACAACGAGTACTGTCCGATATTCGCACCGATATCGAAATAACACGAATCCGGTTCGAAGCTGTCCAGCCAGTCCAGCGTATCCGGTTCTTTGACGCCATAGGTTCTGGCACGATTCAGTGTACGCAAGTGATCGACAGAAATCAGAATACGCTGCCCCCTGACCATGATATCCGCATACCCGCCTTTCAGTTTGTAGGCGGTCACCACCAGTTCGTTCAAGAGATTTTTTAAAGACATTTCAATCCTAGAAAAATGAGCCTGGGTCCAGGCTCATTCACAAAACATCAACGAATGGCTTGTTCAAGCAAGCCGACGTAGCGTGGCAAGACATTGTCATCTGGAAAATCCAGCATCTCCCGGATAAACCGTTGCCGGTGCTCTTCAACATAAAAATCATCGAATCCTTGTGCCAGAAAATGTTTGATTTTTTCGTACACATCATCCCGGCAACGCAGTTCCGTCTCAGGCATATAAAAAGCCACGGCCGATCGAGCAGCAATGAGATAATCAGCCGCCAGAACCGGCTTCTTGGCCCGCACGGCTTCAAACACCACCGATGTCGCCAGATCGATGATGACATCCGACCAGTTCATCAGATGCACCGAATGCGCGTCATCGCTGGCCACGCTCACATTGGGCAACTGCTTGATTGTACTATCCTTCGTCAGGGATTGTTTCCAACCGCTGCGGGTATGCGGTTTGATGATCAGTTCCACATCGGGAAATCCGGCAATCATGTGCACGACTTCGCCAACTTCTTCCCAGAACGTCGTGAAATTGGCCTTGCGCAAAAACATGACTATTTTCAGTCGACTATTCGAGCGCACTAACGGAGAAGGCGGCATCAAACCCGCAAGGATTTTCAACCATTCTTCGCAATATCGGGGAGAACCCAGCACGGCCAGCTTGCCATCGTCCAGAAACGGACGAAAACGCGTAGCACAGAGTTCATTGGGAACAACCACTTTGTCGAATATTTTTGCTGCCGAAAAGGTCACGTCCGGCTCCACACGTCTCTCACCCCGGCGAATCAACTGGCTGGCATGCGGGCTATCGCCATGCGGCAGGGACACGGTACCCAATCCGCGGCTTTGTGCCATCTCCACCACGACTTCAACCCATTCCACGCAAATGACCGAATTGCGTTCGATCCAGTCAAACGCCACGACACCTTTGCCGGAGTCTCCAAAACACCGATTCAACAGCGATCCGGCGGTATCCTGCCATAATGGCATACGTTTACTCTCATCGAAGCGATCGGCCAATTTTTCCGCCAGCCGGCCGATGATGGGAATGCGCCGCACATTGCGCGTCAGCATCAGCATCTGCAAACGCCACTTCAGATACTTGACCCACGAAAACAGCTCGCGGATATGCGCCACGCGCACACCACTCAAATGGCTGAGATACTGGACGCGAAAATCCCGACGAAACTTGTTCGAACCGATCAGCACGACATCACATTGATGACCGGATTGAATCCATTTGTATACAACCGGAGTCACATGATCGATATCATTATAGTGACGCAGAAAAAAGAGTGCTTTCATCGCGATACAGAAGTGATCAAGTTATTCAATAGATACAGTCTTATCATTATTTTCCTTGTTCAACCAACTTGAGGATACGTGGGCCGCGACCGCATTGTACGGTAAGCAATCTGAAGATTTTGTAAAACGCGCATTCTACTCTGGGGTATTTGCAATTACCAGATAAGCACAAGACTTGAACCAGGATTGTATACACACAACCACAGATCTATAAAATATGATAATAAATATTGCCCGGCAAACCGGAAAGACCTGATAATCAGCATTGCGTTTTTACTCACTGCCGTTTGCAATGACCGACCAATCTACTACACAGAACAACTGATACTTTCATGAAAACAATTGCAGTCATACCGGCCCGTATGGGGTCGACACGCTTCCCGGGAAAACCGATCGCCAAAATTCTGGGACGCCCGATGATTGAACATATCTACAAGCGCGTGGCCATGAGCAAATCGCTGGATGCCACCTACATCGCCACTTGTGACGAAGAAATCCGGGAAGTCGCAGAAGGATTTGGTGCTTCCGTCATCATGACTTCCGACACGCATCAGCGCGCCAGTGACCGGGTCGCTGAAGCCGTTACATCGTTGGATGCCGATCTAATCGTCATGGTGCAGGGAGACGAACCGATGACGCATCCCGACATGATCGACACCGCCGTAGCGCCTTTCAAATCCGATCCTCGACTTGGGTGCGTCAATCTGGTACGCCAAATCGACCAGGAAGCCGACTATCTCGACCCCAACACGATCAAGGTCGTCATGAACCATAACCTCGACGCATTGTACATGTCGCGGCGACCAATACCGACACTGGCCAAATCGGGATTCGCCGATACGGCGGCGTACAAGCAGGTGTGCATCATTCCATTTCGCCGCAACACACTGTTCGAGTATACGAATCTACCACCGACGCCGCTGGAGCAATTGGAATCGATCGACATGCTGCGCCTGCTCGAACACGGCTTGCAAGTCAAAATGGTTCCAACCGAATTCAATACCCAGGCTGTAGATACGGAAGCCGATCTGCAACGGGTGGCCCGGTTGATGGAATCCGATCCACTGATTTCTCGCTATTAGGAACCGCTATGTCACTCAAATCGCGGTTGAACCGCTCCGAATTGACCATTGGCTCATGGATTACGCTGGGTCATCCCGCCATCGCCGAAATCATGGCTGCCGCAGGTTTTGACTGGCTGGTCCTGGATATGGAGCACAGCGTGCTGGAGCTGGGCGAAGTACAGTCGATCATTCAAGTGCTGGATGGCAAGCAATGCCCCGCCATCGTGCGTCTGACCTCCAATCATCCCGACCAGATCAAGCGTGTCATGGACGCCGGCGCCACCGGCATCATGGTGCCGATGATCAAATCAGCTGCCGATGCCAAAGCCGCCGTGGATGGCGTGTATTATCCACCGCGCGGACAAAGGGGCGTTGGACTAGCACGTGCACAAGGATATGGTGCGAGTTTCCAGGCCTATCGCCAATGGCTGGATGAAAACGCCGTCATCGTGGTCATGATCGAACATGTTCAAGCCGTCGAAGCCATTGACAGTATTCTGGCTACACCCGGCGTCGATGCCTACATCATCGGCCCCTATGACCTGTCCGGTTCGATGGGACGCCCAGGCGATCTGAACCACCCCGATGTACAAGCTGCCATTGCACGCGTTCTGGAAGCAGGTCGTCGTGCCGGCAAACCGGGCGGCATCCACGTCATCGAACCCGATCCATCGGCATTGCAGCAACGCATCCAGGCTGGTTTCAACTTTCTCGGTTACGCCCTGGACATCCGCATTCTCGATTCAATCTGCCGCAACCATCTGCACAGCATCCGAACCTCATTGCAAACATCATGAATACGCTCGTCATTTCCACATCGTCTTTCGGTACCGACAACAATCCGCCATTGCTGCATCTGCAGAAAAGCGGCATGGCCATCGTCACCAATCCACACCGGCGCAAACTGACCGAAGATGAAATCATCGAACTGCTCCAGGGTGGTGCCGTTGGTCTGATCGCCGGGATCGAACCGCTGACCAGGCGAGTCTTCGAGGCAGCGCCCCAACTCAAGGTCATATCACGTTGCGGTGCCGGACTGGACAGCGTCGATCTTGCTGCCGCAAAACAATGTGGTATTACCGTACTGAATACACCGGAAGCGCCGGCACAAGCTGTAGCCGAACTGACTCTCGGATACATACTGAACCTGCTACGACAAATCAGCACGATCGACAGCGCCGTACGCGGCGGAGAGTGGCCCCGCACCCAAGGTCGTCTGCTAGCCGCACAAACCGTCGGTGTTATCGGACTGGGACACATCGGTCGCCGTGTCGCCCGCCTGTGCCAAGCTTTTGAAGCCACTGTTATAGCGCACGATCCTTTTGTGCATCAAACTCCGGATGGCATCACACTCATGCCATTACCGCAATTGCTCGCCAGTGCCGATATCGTTACGCTGCATGTGCCCTACTCGGCAGAATTGCATCATCTGCTGGATGCCAAGGCATTCGCTGCGATGAAACCGGAAGCCATCGTCATCAATGCCGCACGCGGTGGACTGGTCGATGAAACTGCGCTTGCCACGGCCTTGACATCCGGCACAATCGCAGCCGCTGCCCTGGATGTCTTCGAGCAGGAACCCTATCATGGTCCGCTCACTGCATGTAACAACACCATTCTGACTTCGCATATCGGCTCGCTGGCTCGGGAATCGCGACAACGCATGGAAATCGAAGCTGCAGAAAACCTACTACAGGGTTTGCGTCAAAACGGCCTCATCTAATCAGGGATAACGTATGCAAAACGAATCAGTTGTAGTTTTCGGTGCCAGTGGTTTTCTCGGCAGCCATGTTGCCGATGCACTATCTGCCGCGGGCTATCGGGTGCGACTGTTCGACCGCAGCCCGTCCCCGTATCAGAAAAACAATCAGGAAATGGTCATCGGTGACATCATGGATCTCGATCAAGTCATCGAGGCCGCAAAGGGTGCCACCTATGTGTACAACTTCGCGGCAATCGCCGACATCGACGAAGCCAATGACAAACCGATCCCTACAGCAACCATCAACGTGCTAGGCAACATGCATGCGCTTGAGGCTGCACGTATTGTCGGTGCACGTCGTTTTGTTTTCGCCAGCAGCGTGTACGTCTACTCCGAATCCGGATCGTTTTACCGTGCCAGCAAGCAGGCAGCGGAACGTTTTACCGAAACCTACCATGAGCGTTACGGGCTGAATTACAGCATCCTGCGTTATGGTTCGCTGTATGGCCGTCGCTCCGACAAACGCAACGGCATTTACCGCATGCTGCAAGAAGCAGTCGCGCACCATTCGATAACCTATAAAGGCAGCGGTGAAGCCCTGCGTGAATATATCCATGTGGAGGATGCCGCCCGCATGAGCGTGCAAATTCTTGCCCCCGAATTTGCCAATCGACACCTGATCCTGACCGGTCAGGAAAAAATGCGCATCAAGGATGTCATGCGCATGATCTCGGAAATTCTGCCTTGGCCGGTCGAATTGCATTTCGACGAAGCCAACATGGTGCACCATTATGAAATCACGCCGTACGCGTTCCAACCGCGCATTGGCCGAAAACTAGTGCTGAACGAGCATGTCGATCTGGGACAAGGCATACTCGACTGTCTGCGCGAAATTCATCAGGACCTGCATCATGCCGATGAAAATGACGACGCCACTCCCACCACTTCCGACAATCGCGCCTGAATCACCATGAACAAACACGATTGGCAAGCCATCATTTTCGATTTTGACGGTGTCATCGTCGAATCGGGAAAAATCAAAACCCAGGCTTTTGCAGAACTCTATCGCGTTCATGGCGCCGACATCGTTGCCCAGGTCGTACAATTCCACACGCAAAATGGCGGCATGTCGCGCTATCGCAAATTTCGCCACTTTCAGGAGCATTTTCTGCACAGGCCACCATTGACCGAAGCGGAAGAAAAGCAACTGGATATCCGCTTTTCCGAACTGGTCGTCGAAGCGGTGATTGCCGCCGATCCGGTACCCGGCGCATTCGAGCTGATCCGACAACAATCCGGCAAAACTCCACTTTTTGTCGCCTCGGGCACACCGGAGATCGAGCTCAAGGTCATCGTCGAGCGTCGTGGCTTGGCGCCTTATTTCACCGATGTGCGCGGCGCACCGGCATTGAAGAAAACCATCATTGCGGAAATCCTGTCCTCGCATGACCTGACTCCCGGATCGGTACTGATGATCGGCGACGCCATGGCGGATCATGAAGGCGCACAAGCCAATCACATTGCTTTCTTAGGTCGTGTTCTTCCCGGTGACGTCAATCCCTTTCCTGCCGACGTGGAGATCGTGCCCGATCTACGCGGACTGCTGGTTTGACATGGCGCTTGCAATGCGCAGACTGGTTTATTCCGATATACAATCCCTAAGTGCAGGATTTGCCGAGTTTGTTGCAGCAATATTGCGCGACACCCTCATCCGGAAACCACGAGCCACCTTGGTCGTCCCTGGCGGCAGCACCCCGCGCCACTACCTGCCTGCACTGGCGCAATGCTCACTGTCCTGGGATCGTATCACCGTCACCCTGAGTGATGAACGTTGGGTCGATATTGGCGATCCGCAATCGAACGAAAACCTAATACGCCAATACCTACTGGCACATTTGCCTGTTCCAACAACGTTTGTCGGCCTTAAAACCCAACATACCGATCCGTTTACTGCCCTCGACGATATCCATCAACGTCTGTCGCACATTCCACTGCCACCGGATTTGACGGTACTGGGTCTGGGCGAGGATGGTCACATCGCATCGCTGTTTCCCGGCTCACAACACGAAATCGCTTCATCCCGTCACTGCGTCGCCACAGCCCCCCCGATCGCACTATCACTACGCGTCAGCCTCTCACTGGACTTGCTGGCAAGCAGCAACCATATCGCTTTGGTCGTTACCGGTGACCACAAACGACGGTTGCTCGATCGGCTGGAAGAACGACTTGATATGAAACTGCCGATTTCCTGGCTGGTAAAACTGGCATCGCCGCGGATAACGGTGTTTGAAACAAACGCTGCCTAAGCTCTGCTAGCACACATGCAGCAAGAATTTATGGAAATCTAACCTGCCTGAACATTACTGGGCACAATTTATTTTTGCGCTTTGCACATTAAATCCAATTGACTTGTCCGTTTTTCGGATCAAAAAAGCGGTCATGGGATAATCGATCACGGTTATCGCAGAGCAATGATCGCCTGGTGCAGCATCCAACACATAAATGGAGATGTCATTATCGAACTCATATATTCCTGTTACCTGCAAGCTATTACCCCCTGCCCCCCTGGCTCCGACTCCTCCCACGATTAATTGAAAAACTTCAAAATCGATTTCGGGCAGGGCATCGTCACTCTGTAAATCAGCGGTTAATTCTTCATAAAACGCTTGCCACTCAGCACGCGTTTTGATGATATTGACCCAAGGCTCCTCTCTTTCCAGTTTGGAAGGCAGTTTCAAAACAATGTGTGAATAAATATCACTGGCCAAAACATGATGGCACCCCAGCAACATGAGTAACCCGATCAGCAAAATCTTCCTGAAATATCGATTCATTATGCAGTCTCCTTGGCTGAATCACGACGAAGCGTCATCAACACTCATCACCAGGTTAGTACATCCCATTTTTATCAAAAAACCCGACCGGATCACGATCACTCCTCCGGCACCACTCTTGGCCTCCGATTCTTGTCGATCGCCACATAGGTCAGCACCGCCTCAGTCACCTTGATGCAGATTTCCTCCTCGCCTTCGCGCACCCCCCTTTGCGCATAAACCGCCACGCCCACCGTGATGGAAGTGCGGCCGACCTTGATGATATTGGCATACAGGCTCACCAGGTCGCCGACAAATACGGGATGTTTGAATACGAATGAATTGACTGCCACCGTGGCAATGCGACCACGTGCCCGGCGAATTGCCGGAATGCTGCCAGCCATGTCGACTTGCGACATGATCCAGCCACCGAAAATATCGCCGGCGTAATTGGTATCTGCCGGCATGGGCACCGTGCGCAGCACCGGCTGACCTTCGGGCAATGGTACGTGAAGTGAGGGATCGTACGATATGTTGGGCATTATTGTTGTTCTCCAGATAGGGAAGAAATGTCTTTTGGATCGAGCCGTTGCAAGGATACATCGGTTAGCGATCTTGAACCAGCGCTACCAATCATTCCCCTTTTCTCTCCCACAAAGTTGGTATTTCATCCAAAACACGAGAAAATGAATGCCTCTTCACGAGTTCTAACGCTATGAAACCCCTGTTTGATGCCGCCGCCGACTGCCTGATGGCCAATACCATCGACGCCAAGCTCAGGCTGACACGACAAACCGCACAAGCGTGGCACGATAGCAAACTGTCGCTGGCATGCGCAGGTACCGCAATGCCACCCGGTGCACCCGGTCGTCCGGCCCAACCTATGCTGATAGCCCCGGAAGCGGTGCCGAGACGCAGCCTGAGAACGAAGCCGGGCTGGATTGCCCTGATTCATGCCATCACGCACATCGAGTTCAATGCCATCAATCTGGCCTGGGATGCGGTATACCGTTTCCGCGATCTGCCCGAACCCTATTACAGCGACTGGATTCGGGTGGCCACCGAAGAAGCTTATCATTTTTGCCTGCTGCGCCAGAGATTGCAGGATCTGGGTAGCGATTATGGTGACTTGCCCGCTCATGACGGACTCTGGGAAATGGCGATTCGCACGGCTGCCGATCCACTGTTGCGCATGGCGCTGGTGCCGCGCGTATTGGAAGCACGAGGGCTGGATGTTACCCCTGGCATCATCCGGAAGTTACAACAAGCCGGTGATTACAAAACTGCAGCGATACTGGAAATCATATTGCACGATGAAATTGGTCACGTCGCCATCGGATCGCACTGGTTTCATCATCTTTGCACACAACGTGGACTCGATGCGGAGCTGACATTTCACAGCCTGGTTCGGCAAAACATCACCGGACAGATCAGTGGTCCACTGCATCGTGCCGCAAGACAACAGGCAGGATTCAGTACAGCTGAGCTGGACGAACTGGAACGACTGGCTATCCAGAAAGGCTCCGTGCCACCTGCAACAACCCCTTGCCCGGTGCAAGATTAATAGTTGCAGCCCTACACGCGGCGTTCGAAGCGATAAAAAGCCAGTTTGCCCCGCAGATTTGGAAGAAAGGACACCGGGTGGTCCTTGCTCATGACGCGACGCTCAAGAATGCGTGCATTGCATTGCTGGCACAGTGCCTCAAAATCCCCCAGCGTGCACAAGTGGATATTCGGTGTGTCATACCAGTGATAGGGCAACTCTTCGGAAACCGGCATGTGCCCGCAGATCACCTGCATACGGTTTTTCCAGTGACCGAAGTTGGGAAAGGAGACGATACCTTCCCTGCCAACCCGCAGCATTTCTTCGATGATCCCTTCGGTGTGCCGCATGGCCTGCAAGGTTTGTGACAGGATCACGTAATCGAACGAATTCGACTCGAAACTGGATAATCCGGCTTCCAGATCATTGTGAATCACATTGATGCCATTCTGGAAACAACGCAGCAGATTGTCGTCATCAATTTCCACACCATAGCCAAAAATATTGCAGGTATCGCGCAAATAGCGCAGCAATGAACCATCGCCGCACCCCAGATCGAGAATCTTTGAACCGGGCTTGATCCATTGGGCGATAGCGGCAAAATCCGGACGTAACACGCTGACAGGAGGTGTAATGGTGTTCATGGCAGGCAATTCCTATCGTCGTTCAAGTGGCAATATTGCTCATGTAGGCACGCACCAGTTCATGATAGCCTGCTGCCTCCATGAGAAATGAATCATGGCCGAAACTCGACGTGATTTCGGCATAGCTAACGTTCAGTGCATTATCCAGCAGCGCCTTGACGATTTCACGTGAGCGCTCGGGTGAGAAACGCCAGTCCGAGGTAAACGAGATAATCAGAAAATTGGCCTTGGCAATCCGGAATGCTGCGCTCAGGTCACCATCGTAAGCACGGGCTGGGTCGAAATAATCCAGTGCCTTGGTCATCAGCAGATAGCTGTTGGCGTCGAACAGATCGGCAAACTTGTCACCCTGATAGCGCAGGTACGACTCGATTTCAAACTCGACGTCAAAACCGAAAGTCAGTTCGCCCTTGCGCAGGCTACGGCCAAACTTGGCCGCCATCGAATCATCGGATAAATAAGTGATATGCCCCAGCATGCGTGCCAGCCTCAAGCCGCGCCGCGGCAACGTATCGTAAGCGTAATAATTGCCGCCATAAAACTCCTGATCGGTCAGGATAGCCTGGCGTGCGACATCATTGAATGCAATGTTTTGTGCGGTTAGTTTCGGTGCAGCCGCAACGACCAGCGCGTGACGCACTTGTTCCGGATAATCCAGTGTCCACTGCATGGCCTGCATGCCCCCCAGACTGCCTCCCACTACTGCGGCAAACTGTTTGACGCCAAGATGTTCGGCAAGTTGTGCCTGCGCTTCCACCCAGTCTTCGACAGTCACCACCGGAAAGGTGGCACCATAATGCTTACCGGTGCGCGGATCGATACTGGCCGGACCGGTGGAACCGTGGCAGCCTCCCAGATTGTTGACGCCGATGACAAAAAAGCGCTCGGTATCGATCGGTTTTCCCGGGCCTATCATGTTGTCCCACCAACCGATACTTTTCGGATTATCCGCATACACACCCGCGACATGATGATTACCCGATAGGGCATGGCAGATCAGCACAGCATTGGAGCGATCTGCATTCAACTGACCATAGGTTTCATAGACCAAATGATAGCTGTCGAGCACAAATCCGCTTTTAAGCTGCAACGGCTTATCGATTTGCACGTACTGCGGGGTTACCACCCCCACTGATTTAGAATCATGCATTGTGTACTGGAAGCATTCTGATGAAACAACAGGGAATATCGATTTGCATTATATCGCCAAAAAGCCGGCAAACTCTAGGAGAACACCGAAAACCACGGCACCTGGTTGCGATCATACCGCATTGAAATCAGATCCAAAACGTATTGCCCTCCAATTCTGTTGATTGAGCATCGCACACTACCCTTGCCAAAACCCCGCTAGTCATTCAATCTGGCCAACAACGCCGCCAACTTTTCCGGATGGTCGGTTTTGATGATTTTTTGCACCAATGGAAGAATATCGGGTAAATGGCTTTTCAGAACCTGGTTTTTGACTGTCAGCAATTGCGCCGGATACATGGAAAACTGCTGCAGGCCAAAACCCAGCAACAGGCGTGTAAACTGCATGTCTCCCGCCATCTCGCCGCAAATCGATACCGGCACCTGCGCGCGATTGGCACTCTGGATGATGTGCGATACCAACCACAATATGGCTGGATGCAGCGGATCGAACAAATGCGCCACCGTGTCATCGATACGATCGACTGCCAGCGTGTATTGAATCAGATCATTGGTCCCGATCGACAGAAAATCCAGCTTGCGCATGAAAATATCCAGACTCAGCGCGGCGGCCGGGATCTCGATCATGCCCCCGACTTTGATATGTTCATCGAAATGTATTTTGTCATCTCGTAGCGTCTGTTTGGCATACTCGATCAGGTGCAGGGTCTGGTCGATTTCTGCGACATGGGACAGCATCGGTACAAGAATCCGCACATCGCCGAATTTGGATGCCCGCAATATGGCACGTAACTGGGTATGGAACATCCTCGGTTCCGCCAGACTCAGACGGATCGCCCGCAATCCGAGTGCCGGATTGGCTGCTACCTGCGTGGATCCACGTATGTTTTTATCGGCTCCCAGATCGAAAGTACGAATGACTACCGGCTGCTTGTGCATTTTCACCGCAACGGTACGATAGGCCTCGAATTGTTCTTCCTCGTCTGGCAAATCATCGCGGTTCATGAATAGGAATTCGCTGCGGAACAGACCGATTCCCGTGGCGCCACTCTGTTTGACTTGCTCGATATCCTCTGGCAGCTCGATGTTGGCATACAAATCCACCGGCGTGCCATCCAGTGTCACTGCCGTAACACTCCTGAGACGCTGGAGTTTCTTTTTCTCCAGCTCCAGTTGGCCTTGCCGCAGGCGGTATTCATCCAGCACATACTTGTCCGGATTGACGATGATGATGCCTTGGGTACCGTCGACAATCAGACAATCATCCTCGAGAATGAGCTGATGTGCATGATGCAACGCCACGATCGACGGAATGTTGAGACTGCGCGCCACAATGGCGGTATGCGAAGTCTGGCTGCCCAGATCGGTCAAAAAGGCCACGAACTGATGTTGCTTGTATTGCATCACGTCAGCAGGACTTAGATCGTGCGCGACCAGAATACTGTCTCCGGTATGTTTGGACGCAATCGGCAGATAACCGGGATGCCCCATCATGGCTTTCAACACCCTTTCTACGACTTGCATGACATCCGCTTTGCGTTCCCGCAGGTAGGCATCTTCGATTTCCTCGAATTGTGCCAGCAGAACCTGCGCCTGTTGTGTCAGCGCCCATTCTGCATTGCAATTCGTCTGGGCAATCATGCTACTGGCGGCTTCGGACAGCATCGGATCATCCAGGATCATCAGATGCAGATCGAGAAAGGCACTGAATTCGGCACGCGCATGTCCATCTGCAACTGACTTCTGCAGTACTTCGAATTCCTTGCGTACTACGGCAAAAGCCATTTCAAGACGCGTTATTTCGCGCTTGATCTGGTTCTTGGGTACCAGATAATGAATGACTTCGAGTGCTGCCGGCGCTGCCAGATGAGCATGCCCGATAGCAATGCCGCCCGATACCCCAATACCTTGCAGGATGAAGCTCATTCGCCCTCGCCAAAATAGTCTTGCACCAGTGCCACCAATGCCTCCATGGCGTGCTCTTCATCTTCGCCGCTGGTTTCCAGTTCCACGCGCGAACCTTTGTTGGCAGCCAGCGTCATCACCCCCATGATGCTTTTTGCATTAACACGGCGACCATTGCGTGTCGCCCACACTTCACATTTGAACTGACTTGCCAGCTTGGTCAGCTTGGCCGAAGCCCGCGCATGCAACCCGAGCTTGTTAACGATTTCCACTTCTCTAGTCTGCATGGCGACCTTCCGCGTCAACTTGCATGACACCACACTGCCCGCCACTCAATCCCTTTTCGATGACCGTCGCCAGTGATTCGTTGCGATAAGTCAATGCCCGCACCAGCATCGGCAGATTGACTCCGGCAATACACTCTACCTTGCCGGGCTGCACCAGACGACTGGCGATATTGCATGGTGTTGCTCCAAACATATCGCTCAGTACCAGCACACCATCGCCACTGTCCAATTGTTGAATCACTTCGCGCGCTCGCGCCAGCACCACTTCCGGATCATCCTGCGCAAAAATGCTCAAATGCTTTAATTGCGGTGGCTGCATGCCTACCACATGACATGCACAGCGGATCAGATGTTCGCCCAGATCCTCATGTGTCAGCACTAATATTCCAATCATCTTTCAAGCCTGTCTTTCATTGAAATTCATCATTTGAAGATTCTAGCATTGACATCGCCTAAAATCCTTGATTTGTTGCCCAACGACCCTGCAAATCCGGACCAGACCTGACTTTGACCAGACCAAAATTGCGCAAATGATTCGAGAATTTTTTTGAATCAATCCCGTCTACCCCAGTCAAAAGAGTTGTGGGTTTCATCGGCATACACCTTCGATTGGCGATGCCTTCCCATAACCAGAAAACAGGGTGCATCATGAATAAAAAAGACCGGATCATGGCTTTGTGCAAAGCTGCCGATGCGATGGCACACGGTCACTTTACCCCTGATATTCCCTTAGGCGATGACGACGTGGGTTGCTTAGGCAGGGCACTCAGAAAATTGTCCCGTTCGCTGCAAAAACAAGCGGAAAAACACCAATCGTTATACCGGATCATGGTGGAGTGTCACCTCAATTTGCGCCTGATCGATATCCTGAATCATATTTACGAATCGTTTCAACATCACCTGCCGTATGATCGAATCAGTCTGGCACTGCTCGACAACGATGGCAGCAAACTGAAACTGCACTGGGTACGCGCCTGCTATGACAAGCTGGAACTGGATACGGGTTACCACACTTCAGCCACACATCATACGGTTAAAACCATCCTTGCTGCGGGCAGGGAACTGGTCATTGACGACCTCAAGGCATATCTGGAACACCACCCCGAATCCAGTCTCGTAGCCACTGCGTGCAAGGAAGGCATCCAATCCTGTCTGATCTGCCCATTGATTGCAACGGGAAAGCCAGCGGGTTTCATTTTGTTCTCGAGCCGCAGAAAAAATGTCTTCAAGAAACTGCACCGGGATCTTTCGCTACAGATCGCCAGCCAACTCGCGGTCATTATTGAAAGAACACGGCTGTATAAAAACATCAAACTGAACAGACAATTGATCGCACAGAAGAAAACGTTACAGCAAAAGGTCACGCACGATGCCCTGACCGGTTTATTCAATCGTCCGGCCATTTTTGACCGATTGCGCAAGGATATTCTTCGCGCCCGACGGGGTGGATTTGGCATCGCCGTTATCATGATCGACATCGATCACTTCAAACAAATCAATGACCGTTACGGACACCAGAAAGGTGACGCGGTACTGGTGGAGATTGCCGAGCGCCTCACCCAATCTGCTCGTGCCCACGAATACATCGGCCGGTACGGTGGTGAAGAATTCCTGGCCATCGTGTCTCCGTACGATCAGGATGGCGCACTCAGAGCCGCCGAACGATTCCGCGATACGGTTGCCAGCGTAGCCATCCATAGCGGTGAAATTTCTATCCCCGTTACCATCAGTCTGGGCGTGGCAATTGCCGGCACACCCGAATTACTGGAAGAAAATCTGTTGATCAAGGCTGCCGACGAAGCACTGTATACAGCCAAGCACCAAGGCAGAAACCGTGTCGAGCTTGCCAAACTGTCCTGCCCGGAACCTGAGGCTGTTCGACTGGCCGCGTCGTCATAATCTACATCCCCAAAACAACGCTAACGCCTCGCATGCAATCATTTTCTTTGCATAGCCTTGGCACATCAGAATGGCAATCCTCGCTCAACCTCGCTATCGGCAACGAGAACAGATCCTCTAAATCACATGAAAATCCCCATTCGTCAACGCCAAACCGGGGGTAACATTGATAAACTGCACGGCTTCGCCGACTCCATTGCCATCGGCATCATAAAATACAGCCCCTGTGGTTTTGTCGTAAACAATGAAATCATTGGCATCCAGTGCCTGGGTACCGGTAATGAATTGACCGGGAGCAATCGGACTGGGCAACGGATTGGTAAAAACCGAGAACACCTTTTTATCCAGCTTGATCGTATCGTCCACCACACTAAAATCCGTAATCGTGTCGACATGACCCGCCACCCTGAACTGAAAATAGTCAACACCACTCCCTCCAGTCAGGGTGTTATTTCCACTCCCGCCGTTCAGCACATCATGACCAGCACCACCATCAATGAGATTTGCCACCGCATTACCCGTAATCGAATTGTTCAGATCATTGCCGGTTGCGCTGATCGCGACATTGCCTGTCAAGGTCAATGCCTCGACATTCACCGGCAGTATGTAAGAGATGCTGCTACTGACCCTATCTAGCCCCTCGTTGAACTGCTCGGTTACCACATCACCCGCATTTTCGACGATATAGACATCGTCACCCAGCCCACCCGTCAGCGTATCGGCCCCTGCAGCACCATCCAGATTATTGGCAGCGGCGTTACCCGTCAGAATGTTATTTAATCCGTTGCCTTTTCCATTGATCGCGAGATTACCCAGTAAGTCGAAGCTCTCGACATTATTCGGCAATGTATAGGTCACGGTGCTTCTGATCTTGTCCGTACCGGCATTCAGCGCCTCATTCACCGTATCCGCAACGTTTTCGACTTCATACACGTCGTCTCCGGCGCCACCCTTGAGTACATCCGCACCCGCTGCCCCATCCAGAATATTGGCAGCGGCATTACCCTGGAGGAGATTGGCCAGATCATTGCCCACGCCGTTGATGGCCAAGGTTCCGGTCAGAAACAGAGTCTCGACTTGACTCGGTAACGTGTAGCTAACACTGCTATTGACCTTATCCGTACCGGCATTTGAAGCCTCGGTAATCAAATCGCCGCTATTGTCGACTGTATACGTATCGTCTCCCAGTCCCCCTGCCAGGCTGTCTGCACCTGCACCGCCATTCAATGTGTTGCTGGCGGCATTGCCAGTCATGACATTGGCCAAATTGTTACCGGTTCCATTGATTGCCTGATTACCCAGTAACAGCAGATTCTCGACATTATTCTTTAGCGCGAAAGTCACGCTGCTGAACACGGTATCGTTACCGGCGTTCAGTGCTTCCATCACGACATCGCCAGTATTGTCCACGACATAGACGTCGTCCCCGGCCGCACCTTTCAACGTATCCACCCCAGCGCCGCCATCGAGTACATTCCCGAGCACATCCCCGTTGAGATTGTCTGGCTGATTGCTGCCAATCAGATTATTGACATTCGACAAGGTATCCAGCCCCGAACCCACAGTGTTTTGTTGAGTTTTCAGCGCCAATGAAACTGTCACTGCTGCACTGGCATGCGCATAGGACACCGTGTCATTGGATGCGGTGCCCACGAACACATCGTTGCCATCGCTCCCAACCAGGAGCTGTCCAGCATCAAAAACCGTCACGGCCAGTGTCAGTGGTTGCACATTACTGACACTCAAGCCCTGCAGATCGGTCGCTGTCACCAACAATGATAAATTGCCGCGATCTTCGAAGCCGGGAATTCCGGAAACGACCCCGCTACTGGTATCGATATGCATCCAGGCTGGCAAGGGATCGCCATTCGCCAGCGTAGCACTATAATGCAGCGTATCGCCTACATCAGAATCGACGAAGACTATCGCTAAATCATAACTCCAGTTCGTTCGCTCGATTTGAACCGCTTGATCGATCAAGCTGGCAATCTGTTGCGGAGCGTGATTTTCCGGAATGACCGTCAGATCAAAATTACCGTTCACCGTACCGGCTCCATCCTCACCGCCATCGGCCAAGGCAAAAGAAAAACCGGCTTGTGTGGTTGCAGATCCATCGTGCACAAAAGTCACCCTGCCATCGAGAATATCCTGCAAGGTGAACGTACTTGCCTCAATCCCATCGACCATTACCAAACCGTTCAGCAGTGTTTGCACGGTATAGGTCAACCCGTTAGCGATGTCATCGGGATCCACTGCTGTCAGATCGTCCTGCGTAAGCAGATAGCCCCCCCCGGCATCGACAGTGGCCGTCAAGTCACCCGCAACCCCAGGTGCATCGTTGACAGCGGTGATCGTCATCGCAACATTCACGGCAAGACTATCAGCGACATCAGGTCCAATCGTATCGGATGCCACCACAGTAATGGTCTGATCTGTCGTAGGGTTATCGGAAATATTGACGTACTGCACGGTTCGGAGAACGGATTCCCAGGTCGCATCCGACACATCGCCGCTGCCACTGATTATCGTTAAAACACCTGTATCGATATCGAAGCTGGTGCTGTAACCAGCTGGTAATGTTGCCACGGTGAGTGATTCCGTGGCTGAAGGAATGGCAAGACTCACGGTTACAGTATCAACCGGAGTATCGACTTGTGAAATCAGTGTTGCCGAATCGAAAAGAATCAAGGGGACCTGATTCTCGCTGTACTGGATTCCTTGCGCGTGTAAATCGACTTCAATGGACATCACTACCTCCCGGTGATAGGTTAGAGAAATTCTGGGAAACGACTACATCTAGACTTGCTGCGTTGACATCACGCCGCCACACTATGAATTGCCACTACCTTGACCGGTAGCGCTGCTGAAAGCTACCCGAAAACTGCAAACTCGCAATTTCCAGGTAGCTACCTCCCCTAACCTTAAATCACCACGATATCCGCATTGGTCATCGCCAGATTGATGCCCAGCTTGGCGATTTGCACTGCCGCGATGGTCGGATCGTTACCATCGGCATCGTAAAGCAGTGCCCCGTTATTTTTATTGTAGATAATGAAATCATTGGCATCCGCTGCTGCAGTACCGATGACAAACTGATCGGCGGCCAAAATACCTGCTGTCAGCGAAGCAAACACTGCGCTACTGATCTCAACGGTGTCGTCGATTACCGCAAAATCGGTAATGGTGTCGCTGTGTCCCACTGTTGTCAGAAGGAACAGATCCGCTCCTGCTCCTCCTGTCAGTTTGTTGTTACCCGTACCGCCGTCGAGCGTATCGTTTCCAATGCCGCCTGCTAGAGTATCATTACCGATGCCACCATTCAACTGATTATCAAGAGCATTTCCGGTGATGACATTAGCCAGATCGTTGCCGTTGGCGATGATCGCCACGGTACCGGTCAAAGTCAGATTCTCGACTTCGACCGGCAAAGTGTAATCCACCGCGCTGCTGATCTTGTCCGTACCTTGATTGAATTGCTCGGTTACGACATCACCGATGTTATCCACTGTGTAAGTGTCGTTACCGAGTCCACCGATCAATGTATCGGCGCCGGCCGCACCGTTCAGCACATTGTTGCCACTATTGCCGGTGATGACATTCGCTAAAGCATTACCCGTTCCATTGATGGCTGCCTCCCCCAACAGGGTTAAATTTTCGGCGTTGGCCTTCAGCGTATATGTTGCGGTGCTCATCACCAGATCGGTGCCACCAGTCAATGTTTCCGTCACGATGTCACCGGTATTGTCAACGATATAGGTATCGTTGCCCGCTCCACCTTTGAGCGTATCAATTCCGGCGCCGCCATCAAGCACATTGTTTCTGACATTGCCAGTCAATGTGTCGGCAAAACCGCTACCAATCAGGTTGTCGATATTGGTCAATGTATCCAGTCCAGCGCCCAGTGTATTTTGTTGCACCGCGACTGCTAGTGAAACTGTCACCGGCGCCGACGCAAAGGCATACGTCACAGTTTCGTTGGCTAGCAATGTTCCCGCCAATACATCGTTGCCACTGGTACTGACCAGTAACTGTCCTGCGTCGAATGCCGTAACCGCTACCGTCAACGGCGCACTCACGCTACTGCCCAGCGCATCGGTAGCAATGACACTCAGGGCATACGTCCCCAGATCACCGAATAGCGGCGATCCTGAAATTACTCCGGTGAGCGCTTCGACTTGCATCCAGGCTGGCAACGGATCGCCATTGGCCAGTGTGGCATCGAAACTCAGTGTATCGCCCACATCGATATCGCTGAAAGCAGCACTGGCATTGTAGTTCCAGCCTAGCGCATCGAATTGCACCGCTTGAGCGGTCAGAGGCGCCACGACTATCGGCGCGTCGTTCGCTGCATTCAAAGTGTAACTTTGCTGTGCGGCGACACTTCCTCCCCTGCCATCGCTGACGCTGTAGCTCAAATTGACCGCGCCATTGTAATCAAGCGTGTGATGCACAGTGAAAGTGCCGTCGAGATTGTCGGTTACGCTACCCTGATCTGCAGTGATTGCCGCAACACTCAGGGTATCGCCGTTGATGTCGGTAAAACCTTGCAGCAAATCGGTGGCATTAACGATGTAATCTTCATCCTCGGTACCCACGGCCAGTGTGGCTGTAGCACTGCCTGTCGGCGCATCGTTCACCACCAGATTGAAGGTACCGGAAACCGGTAATGCTCCGTCCTCCCCGCCATCAGCCAAGGTAAAGTCGAAACTGGCATCGGTGGTAATGGAACCATCATGCATGAAACTGACTTTGCCATCTGCTACATCCTTGGCGGTGAAGCTCGTTTCCTCGCTACCATTGACCAGTATCACACCATTCACAGATGCATCGACGGTGTAGGTTAATCCGGCGCCAGTATCATCCGGATCGGCTTCACCCAAATCGACTGTCGTCAGCACATAGATTCCACCACTCGGAACATTGGCAGCCAAATCGCCTGCAATCACCGGCGCGTCATTGGCTGCGGTGATGGTAATCGTATCGGTCACGGCGGTACTGGTTGAGGTTTGTCCACCCAGCGTATCAGCTGCCGAAACTTTTACCGTGCGCGTCGTGAGCGGCGCATTCGAGGTATTGCTATAGGTGATGGATTGCAGGACGGCCTGCCAATTTGCATCGGAAATGACACCCGTACCACTGACAATCGTCAGTGTATTGCCGATATAAGTCGCGCTATAACCTGCTGGTAGAAATGCTGCTGACAGAGACTCCGCAGCCGATGCATTATTCAGCACAGCTTTCACGGTATCCGGCACACTGCTGCCGCTCGACACGATTGTAGCCGAGCCAAAAAGAATCAAATCACCCTGATTTTCTGTATAACTACTGGTCGCACCGGATCCTGCGCCGGCACCGTTCAAATCCACAACAATTGCCATGATCGTCTACCCCCTTATATGTTCGCGACCTCTCATGCAAGTTTGCACGAGAATCTACCGTGACTCGCTATTTTACGAGCCAAACAACATCCTAGTAAACTGAACTGCTACACCGCACCCTTCTTCTTGTTTATCCGTACGAATCACCTTGCCTTCACACTGCACGACCGAGTCCTGGTTGAGCTTGATCGTCATGTGCACGGTTTCATTCTTTTTCATACTGCCGGGCACCGTAAAATAAATCCCAGTAGAACTGATGTCTCTAGACCAACCCTTTTCTTCTTCTGTCATGACGAGGCAACGCAAATCGAAGCGCTCGCTCGTTCGTTTTTCATAAAAAATTGCCATACCCACCGATACCGTATAAATCACATTACCCCAATCGAAACTTACTCGTTTTCTTGGAGTGCATCGTAATGAGATAGTGCAAAAATGAATAGTTATCAGGTGATAGTTTTCCAAACTAACAATACTCAACAATTGCGTGTTAACAGAAATAACTTTTAACATTAACAAGTATTAACATCACTCAATCAAAGTATTGATATATCGCCACTTTCATACACTAAAAACGACTAAAAAAATCGCAATCCAAATTGATAGCAATAAAAAAACCACTGGAACAAACATCGTTCCAGTGGTTGAGTTACTCAACGAGCAATTAACTCGTCAACCCCGAACTTACCTTGGGCTAACTGAAATTACCCGTGTGTTGTTGGATTGCTTAGGATCGGTTGCAAATCCGGCAAAATCAACAAAACCAGACAACCCAAAAGTTCCGGCCAGTCTCGGTATCAATGTGACGGTTACCGTTCTTGAAGCACCTGCAGCAAGGTTGCCCATGGTACAAGTCAGTGTTCCACCATTCTGACCCACTGCCACGCCACTACAAGTCGAACCCGCGCCAGCACTAGCCGTGCTGTATGAGAACTGACTCGGTATGGTCATGGTAAAGGACGTTCCATTGGCCACTGCACTACCATTTTTGATTCCGTAGGTCAGTGTCATCGCCTGATTCAACGCAGCTTTACTTGCAGAACCCGAGTTGATTTGCAAATCGGTCGCTGGCTGAGCAGGTGGTGGTGGTGGTGCCAGAGTTGTCGACACGTTTCTGGTATTGTCGCCAGGATTGGCATCGGTCAGTGCTACATCACCAGTCTGCTCAACGCGGTAAGACGTAGCCACCGCATTCACTGTCAACTGTTGTGTGACATTGAACAGATTCAGATCGATCAGCACAGCCGGTGCACCCACATTCAGCGTACCCACATCGCAGGTCATTGTTGATGCCACAACATTGCAAGCCCCGGCTGACGTGGTATGCGTTTCCGAACCAAATGTTCCTGTCGGCAATGCAATCACGACTTTTGCATCAGGAATTGGGAATGCGCCGTTATTGGACACTTCCAAATGATAGGTGCCACCCGTACCCGATTGTACTTGCGCTGGGCCAGTTAATGTCATGGCCAGATCCAGCAGATTGGCACTGGTCGCTGGGGTATTGACGGTGGTCGTCGCTGGTGCACCAGGACCTTTGGCGTTGACCGCAACGAGTTGGAAGTTGTTGCTAGAACCTGCAACCAGACCGCTCACCGTGGTACCAAGCTTGTTGGCTGGAATAATGATATTCGCACCACCATTATTGCTCAGCGCATAGTTCAGAATAGGGCTACCGCCATCCGAAGCCGGTGCCGACCAAGTCAATGCCACTGCTGTACTACCGACGATGGTATTGGAGAAGGCTGGCGCATCTGCTACGGTTGCACCTTGCGGTGAGACTTCATTCGTGTCGGTAGACACACCACTGTTTCCATCCACACTGTTGGCATTCACGTTGAACTTGTAGGTGTTGCCATTAACCAGTCCCGTTACGGTCAAGGTCGTTGGTGCTGGGTTGGTGTGAGCGGTTTCCTGGGTACCGATCTCGGTGTAAGAGAACAGCAAGTTGCCGTTGACATCCACTGACTGTTTAAATAAAAGATGACCTTCAGCATCTGCTTTTTGAACATACACCGCGTTACCTTGACCATCCACTCTTAATGCGGTTAAAAGATTTCCACCGGCATCTGTAGCTTGAATCATTACCACATTGCCACCGGCATCTCTTTCTTCTGTAAATACAAAAGCACCAGTTTCATCCGTTTTTTGAACCATCACTGGATTACTATCAGCATCGAAAACTAGATTTCCATCAATATCCACCTGCTGGACCATAACAGGAATCATCTTGGGTACCATCACAGGATCCAGAGGTTGGTACATGTCTGGCTCCATCACTGGATCTTTCTTAATGACATGCACCGTGTAATGTGTGGTCGGCTTCGTACCTTGCGCACCTGGGGTCCAGTTCACCACAGCGCTGCTGTCCTTGCCCAAGGCTGCAGCATTGGTTGGTTCGTGCGGTGGCAGTGGATCGACTGGTGCCGGGCTGATTTTGAACAGTCGGCCAATTGGTGAACCACCTAAACCTGGATCATCTGCCACATACACGACCGGATCGTCGCCACTCGCGGTATCCGCAGTAATACTCGGTGGATTCGACATAATCGTCGGTGTCCAGTTGGCAATCACGACAGGTGATTCTCCGTTTGGATTGTCGATTTTGCCCACCTTGTTGATATCGGCCACATACAATGCCGTACCATTGGGGGTCTTGCCTTTCTGATTACTGGCAATACCACCTGGAATCAAAGCCACATCGGCAAAGACATCCACGGTACCGCAACTCGCTACGTTAGGTGTCGAGCATTTGGTGGCATCCACAGCATCGACGCGCCATGGTCCCACTTCACCCAAGCCATACAGTGCCGTACCAACCCAGGCCACACCAAAATTACGACGTCCATTGGAAGCCATGTTCACAAAGTTACCGCAAGGCACACTGGCATTGCTCGGACCATTGATTCTCATGACATTGCCATTTTTCAGGAAGGTCAAATACAGATTTCCATCCGGGCCTAAAGTCATACCTGACGGACGCGCGCTCTTCAAACCACAGCTACTGGCATCGCCAAGTCGCACAAAAGTGGCTCCGACTGCACCCCGTCCAGCATCTCCTGCGGGATTAAAAGTTCTGCGCACCAAACCCAAATTGGTGTTATTCGCTACTTCATCGGCGATGTAAATAAGGTTCAGGGCTGCATCGAAAGTTGTAGGGCCACCAGGCAATGGTGCACAGGTCGCCAAATTCAGCGCAAATACTGGATTGTTCGGTGTATCCAGATGTGGATCGACACGGCATAAACCGTTCACATGATCCGGAATCCACAAATGCCGGACTTTCTGTTGCAGACCTTGGGCATTCAAGAATGTCGCCGTACCTTCAGCAATAAAACCATTATGCGGGGCAGTAAAACCGGTTGGCCCTACGGTAGTGACGATCGGATCAGCGGCATGCACCGACCCCGTCCCCAGCATCATGGCCAGAAAAGCTGGAGCAATCCATTTGCCCCAGCGGGAAACGATACCTGGATGGCGCTGTTTCCCGATTAATAATTTTTTTTTGTTGAAACTCACAATAATTCCCCTCTTTTAGGCACATCGATTAACAGTACATAAAGGATAAAAACACTGCTAACCGATGTGCTTGCTTTTTAAAATTACCATTACATCGCATATGTCCGTAACGGTTCCGCTACTGCTAGCTTACTTTTGTAGCCTCATACAGCGCTGCCCCGTGCACTGGCCTTGCTCCACTTGGTTCCATCCAGTAAAAATATTGAGCAATGGATTTCGGGTTGGCCAAAGCCGGCGCCGTTCCCCATCGCTCCAGAGCCTCGATACCGTACTTGACCATACCGAT
>JAMWZR010000096.1 GCA_024282035.1 Nitrosomonas sp. | reverse complement strand
ACCCCGACACTTTTGGTAACTACATCCGGGGATGAATCGGGTGACAGGAGTTTAGAATTGGTTGACATCACCCTCCTCCTTATTCTTTTCTGACCCAAAGACCGGCAGGATGGATACTGTCAGCCTGTACTGCAAAAGCACGCGATAAGCGCACATCGTCAATCATGAGTTTGACATGATACAAATCACCCGATTGGTCAATGATATAACTCAAAGCCAAACCTTTTTGCGGTTCAATATCGGATTGATGAGTCGCAGCAAAGATTTGCTGCTGAATGGATTGCTGAGTCGCTTCCAGAACCGCGAACCCTTCAAGACGCAGGTTTTCAATCAAAGCTTTGCCAAATGGATCATTAACCTCATGGCGTAAATTAAACTGCGTATTGGCCGCCGGATGCAGCCGCACTATTTGGGCCGTCACATCATCGGCCATGACTTTGCTGGTTGTAGTTGAAGGATTCTGAATAAAATTGCCGTAGGGTTGCGTAGCACAACCATTCAATAGCGATAGAACCAGCATGAGGATAAAAACAGCATTGGATGGAATGATCATCTTATTCATCATCAATTCCCCCGCGTAATCATCACTCGGCTTTGATTACCGCCGACACCGGCAACCAGAATCGCCTTGTCAAACACGGTATCGACGATATAGCGATCGCCCTGCAAACGGTAATTCACCATGACCGTTTCATCTTCACTAAAAATGCCGCCTTCTTTATTCAGCAGTAGCAAAGTCGGTGCTTCAGTCTGCGCCATGATGGCAGGCATTTGTATGATGGTTTTCTGGCCATCGTTATAGACTCGCAGCGGCTTCCAGGCAGCATCGCCAGACACTGCATACGCAAAATCCAGATTACCCAGATATTCCCCGGTTTCAGGAATAGTGCGCGATTTCCTGATTCCCATCGCATGACTTTCTTTATCTCTAATCGCATCCCATTTAATCAGCGCATCTTCCGGATAAGTAAAACTTACTCTCGGCATGAAATCACGACGGTGAGATCGCAGTCGCATGTGATACGTGCGCCGGTTGGTCGTCACTACCAAAGATGTTTCGAGTCCCACATCTAATGGTTTTACAATCAAGTGCTGTACCTCTAAAGCCCCCTGCCCTGTCACTGCCGGTTCTATCAGCCAGCGCGCCTGGTCGCCCAGGTGGATGGAATTGACCTGCTCACCCGGCTGCAATTCAATATCGCATACCTGTAATACCGCACAAACGATACTGGGTTGCTGTGAGCCAAACAGAAAACGAATGGAACCATCGGACCCTGCAACCGGCTTGGTGCCGGTGGGATTAGCTGCCTGCCATTTCTTGGCCAGATTAATGGCAGCACGTTCCTGTGGAGTGAGTTGCGGGTTCTTATCGTTGAAATACGCTTCAGACAATCCATTGGCATAGCTTGGGGCAGCCAATCCAATAGACAAAATCAATGTGCTCAGCGTAATTAAAGAGAGTAACGGTTTCATGATGAGTGCCCCCTTTATGTTTGTTTCGACCAGGAGAAATCCTGGATATAAATACCCAGCGGGTTATTGCGGATCTGTTCTTCCGTGGTGCTTTGTGTGGTCGGCTTGTTATAGATTCTCAATAATGCGCGCATCTTGAAAGGTGGTTCGGTTAAATGCCCTTGCCGGTCATAGACTTTTTCCAACCAATCGACCTGCCAGGTCTCGGGCGATTGCGGGATCACCGATATGATTTCAACATTAACCGTCTGCGTTTCAGCACGTTTGAAAGGACTGCTGGCTTCACTACTGTTGAACCATTCGTTGGCTTTTGCCGTGGCTGGATCGTTATTGGATAGCATGGCATATGCACGAAAGATAGCACGCCGTTGCAAGGCAATATCCGGTGTCACCATGCGCAAATCATTGATGAATGCGGCAACCGATGCATGCACAACACGCTGATCGGCCACCGCAGCGATATCCGCGCGCGAAACCGCAATGGCTTCACCCAGTTTATTAACTTGGACGACATACGGGATGAATTTGGACTGGCTGCCGATGACAATCACACCACCTACCCCTGCCAGCGCAATCAACAAACAAAGAAGTGCCAGCATTTGCCACATAGTGCGCGAAGCAATTACTTCCCGCATGTGATCATTCCAGGTACGCCGTGCTGACAG
>JAMWZR010000095.1 GCA_024282035.1 Nitrosomonas sp. | reverse complement strand
TGAGGGACGATCTTGAGATCCCCTGCCCTCACGTTCTTATCGGTAAGATAAGGATGACTGGCCTCAGCATTGGGAGCGATAGTGAGCAGTTCCTGGATGGCCTGTGCAATTTTTTGGTGCTGGGCATGATGCTGTGCTTCCCTGACTTGCAGTTTGATCGCAGCCTCTGCGATGAGCTCAGCTTTCTGCTCATCCGTTAATACATATCCTTTGGCTTTCCAGCGTATATCAACACCGGTTCGATTGTTCTTGAAATACCCGGCTGGAAGGCCATCCAGATGTGCAACATAAAATCCGGATTTTTACTACGCTTGTCACCGGCAACCCTGATTCTGTGGGTCTGTCCATCCATCATGGGTTGATGACCATCGATGTAGCAGCCTTGTGTACGTAACAACTCTGCAAATTCGTCTATAGGGTCTATTGCTGGCTCTGGCCGGGAAGCAACATTCTCGGGCAACCAGACCTGCAATGCGGCCATGTCGGCGTTGGGCCCAACATACCAGGCTTTCGCGACTTTATCCCAGCGTGCTCCGGCATGTTTGGCCAGTTCTTTTTGTTTGTAAGGCACAATCAGATATTGACGCATGCCCGGCTCTTCTACTCGCTCGGATTGCGGCGACATGGATTTAGGATGATCCTGGCCAGGGTCTTGCTCGATTGGGTTCATTTTGACAGCCTCCGTTACTTCCATTTCTTGTTGATGGGACAGCTCTAATACAAATTCCCGGATTTTTTCTGCATCTGCAGCGGCACGAAATATTTCAAAAGGGTCTTCCTGCAGAGCTTTGATCCATGACCCGACATAGGCCGCATGCTGTCCAGGATCATGGCCAATGCCGAGTTCACCGCTCAACATCAGGCTTGCAATCTCGGCACGTAATTCTTCCTTCGCATACCCTTCGCTACCGAAAGGATGCGATAAATCCCGATTCAAGCGTGATTCATGGCCACTCCAGTGGCCTAGCTCATGAAGCGCCGTGGCGTAATAATCCCCAGGCGTTGCGAACTGGTGTTTGTGTGGTAAATGTATGCTGTCGGTAGCAGGACGGTAAAAAGCGCGATCGATTTCACCATGACGGATAATCGCTTGAGAGCGCTCTAATAGCGTCTCAGCACGCTCCAGGGGATCCCAGTCCGGCGCTTTAATCACCCATTCCGGCAGGTTATCGATTTGCTCCGCATTGAATACCGCGGCGTAAAACACTCTGGGGCGCTCGAGCTTGACCTGAATTTTGATGGGCTGACCTTCATCATCCAGCATCGGTACACCCTGTTCATCGGTTTTGATACGATCTTCAGTAAATTTCCAATACTGCACGGGCGTGCTTTTCTGTCCCTTGCGAACATTGGCGCTTACTCCTTCTGCCTGTTTATAGGTCAGCCAGCGTGGATCAGTAAACCCCCTGCTCATCAGGTTCAAAATATTGATACCCCGATAGCGCTTGCCGGTGGTCGGATTAAACGGTAAAGCTGCCTGCAGGTCTCCTGGATGCCAGGGTTTTTGCCAAGGTGCCGTGCCCTTTTTGAGTTGCTCGATCAGATTCTCGGCGACTTGCTCATGAAATGATTGCTTATTGCCTGTCATGGTCAGCCCCCAGAATGTCTATAACGCTTTCCTGAGCATCTTTTTCGGTTAGCGCATCCTCAGCAAAGGCTCCCAGCATTTCTGCTTCATGAGGATCAAATTCAGCCTGAAAACCCGGTATCTGGGCATCAAGTAGCTTTTGTTGCAGAATCTCTGGGTCAAGATCGTCGGTTTCAGTATTACGGGGTGGTTTATTCATGAATTTGGCTCCTTTATCTGGGGACTCCAAGTAAAAACAGGACTGACTACATGCTGAATTTGATGGTGAGTGATCAATCCAAAATATCGCGCATCAAATGATTGGGGATGCAGATCGGATAGCAGGAGGTATTCAGCTTCATCCAATACTATATCAAGGCGATATTGCGGCAATGATCGATCATGTGCATCTGTTCGCAATTGCGCACTGTTGGGCAAATGTTCGCCATTCACAGCAATACCCGTTCTATTGATTGATACAGTATCTCCTGCCATTGCAAGAACGCGTTTGAGTAACGAACCATAACCACCAGGGCAGTTACCGCTTCCGATATAGCCTTTAGCGAGAGCGTCATCAAAAAGCTCAGTTCGCGGCGGACAGAACGCCACATGAGCGCCTCTTTGAATGGGCTCGTCAATAATTTTGTAGAACCCCAAGGGTAGGCTGGGTGTGGTATTGATATAAATTCCGCTTGAT
>JAMWZR010000094.1 GCA_024282035.1 Nitrosomonas sp. | reverse complement strand
CATCCAATCCACAAAATCGACATGACCGTCTTTATCAATGACGCTATATTGACTGGTATTGATAACGACATGGCCTTTGAAACTCGGAACAGTTGATGCAAGTATTTCTGTGAGTCTGACATCATGACTCGATGGTGTAGCATTACCCGATGGATGATTATGCAATAACCAGTAACTATCTGCTTTAACATGTCGTCTAGTCTTTTCTACCAAAACACCCAGATCATGATTGGCATGTCCGATCTTTTCCAAATAGACTGTACCCGGCAATCTGGAACTCACAGCCGTATGATGAACGATGCGATTCATACGGGTATAGAATATTCTCAGCGTCTCATAACGCGGATCGCGCAGTATTTGCGCCATCACTGCCAGATTATGACCTGATTTGACAGACTGATTCAGGAAGGTGGTTCCTCCCTTTTCTCGGAAATCTTTTGGGAAATCACAACCCAGTAAGGTGCCACCCGCCCATCGAGCATGAGCCTCAAGCAGTTCTGTATAGGCGCATCGCCCTGCTTCTTTTTGCTTTTCGGTAGTACCGGGACGAGTCTCAATGTTTTCATAAAGATCACCTTCATCAGAATTGGATGGGATTCCTGGAATCTTCAGCATAGTATCGCGCATCTTGTAGTCTCCTTAAAAGATTACCTGGCCAATACTCGTTTTTGCTTGATTTCCTGCTGCTTAGGTTCAATAGGGACTTGTAACCTCAATAAACTGTCCTGTTTAGCCTGCTGAGATACTTTTTCAACAACCGATCCGACCTGACGTTTGACTGCTTCAATACCCAGCACGCTTTTATTAGCCAGATCATTAAAGTCACTTAATTGTTGTGACATTTGCTCACCGGGTGCAAAAATGGGAAGAACTACAGCACCATTCACCAGCTGGGCAGCTTCCATCGCTTTTTCCTTACCTGGATTTTTGCCATTTATTGATTCCTGTGTCAAATCATCATCACCGGCGATAACAATCGGTTTCTGCGGGTATTTTTTTTGCAAAACTTGAGCGACTTTAAGCAGATTGCCCGAATCAAATGCTGCGATGACGGGATAACCCAGCGCCTGGGAGAGCGTATCTGCGGTGGCATAGCCTTCTGCGATCACAATCGCCGTCACAGCATCGAGTGCAGCCAACCCCGAATATTCACTATCAACCACATAAAAATTACTTTCTTTTTTACTACCTGTTACAAAAAACTTGGCACCACCCGGTTGTATCGTTTGCACTGTCCAGGTTTGTCCATTGATGTCTTCTGCCGGTAGCAACAAATCACCGGCTGTTAAAACGATGCTGCCTGGGTTTTCTTCACGTAATGCCTTGGCTTCTTTCCAGTCTCGACCAATTTTAATCATAGAATCAGCGGGCAAAGCATCTGCATTCTCAGGTACGATTCTCAAATCACCTGGTCGTGCATTCTTATCCAATAGGTAAGGATGTTCAGAATCCGCAAGTGGTGCGATTGCCAGTAATTCCTTGATAGCTTCCGCAACTTTCAATTGCTGCTCGTGTTGCTCGGTTTTTCTACTTTGCTGCTTGATGGCGGCCTTTGTCACAAGCGCCGTTTTTTGCTCGTCAGTTAAGGAATATCCTTTGGCCTTCCAGCGTGTCTCAAGCCCTGACCGATTATTCTTGAAATATCCGGCAGGATGCCCATCCAGATGTGCCACATAAAACCCGGATTTTTCACCGGGCTTGTCACCGATAACCTTGACTCTGTGTTTGCTGCCATCCATTAGCGGATGATTGTCGTCAACAACGCAACCGTGAGAGCGCAGTAAGTCGGCAAATTCAGCTTCAGGCGACATAGCGGGATCCTGCTGTCCGGAAACATTCTCAGGCAGCCAACGCTGCAAGGTGCGAATATCCGCTTCTGGCCCTACATACCAGGCTTTGGCCGTGTTATCCCAGCAAGCACCGGCAGCTTTCGCCAGATCTTTTTCTGCATAAGGAACAAATAGGTATTTACGTGAGTCTGCATCATTATTCTGCTGGCTGGTCTGATCCATCGTGATTTCCTCCTGATCAACAATTTCCTGTTGCTGTGAGAATGATAGTACGTAATCCTTGATTTTTTCAGCATCAGCCGCCGCTCTAAAAATCTCTTTCGGGTCTTCTTCCAATACCTTGATCCATGAACCCACATAAGCAGCATGTTGTTCTGGATCATGACCAATGCCCAATTCGCCCCCTAGCAACATACTGGCAATCTCAGCGCGCAATTCTTCTTTTGCATAACCTTCACTACCGAATGGATGTGAGAGATCACGATTCAGACGTGTCTCTGATCCACTCCAATGTCCCAATTCATGTAGTGCCGTTGCGTAATAGTGTTCCGGTGCTGAAAACTGGTGCTTATGCGGCAAATGAATGCTGTCCGTTGATGGCCGGTAAAATGCGCGGTCATTTTCACCATGATGGATGACGGCATTGGATTGTTGCAATATTTGTTCGGCACGATCCAGCGGCTCCCAATCGGGGGCTTTAATATCAAGCTTGGGTAAGTTATCAATCTGTTCAGCATTGAATACGGATGCATAAAACACTCTCGGACGCTCAAGTTTCACCTGTTCTTTAATTTGCTTACCCTCGCTATCCAGAACAGGATTATCGTTGTCATCTTTTTTGATGCGCTCATCCGCAAATTTCCAATGCTGCACCAGTGTGCTTTTTTCACCTTTACGAACCTGTGCGCCAAAGTTTACTGCCTGTTTGTACGTCAGCCAGCGCGGATCAGTGCGCCCCTGACACATCAATTGCAACACATTAATGCCCTTGTAGTTTTTACCCGTTGTTGGGTTATTCGGTAATGTTAGAAGTGGATCTCCTGGCTGCCACGGCTTTTGCCAAGGTGCGGTGCCCTTCTTTAGTTGCTCAATCAAATTTTCGGCTATTTGCTCATGAAAAGTCTTTTTGATTTTTTCCATCACGCATTAAC
>JAMWZR010000017.1 GCA_024282035.1 Nitrosomonas sp. | reverse complement strand
GATTTCGATGCCCCAGAGCGGTGCCAGGGTTGTCGGCAGATTGGAATAACGCACATCGACCAGTACATTCGGTTGCTCGGGACGAATGGCTAGTAGTCCTGCCGAGAAATGACTAAAGCGAGTGATGTCTTGCGCCAATACGGATGACGGCGGTAATTCAGGCAGATCGCGGGTCATGACAAATTTACCGATCGATTCTCCCGGATAGGTGACCGGTTTGGAGAAGAAGCCGACGCGAATGGCATCCACATACAGTCGACCTTCATGTTCGTAAATCGAACGCCATAGCAGCAGATTGGCGAGCGTCGGTTTTACCAACAGTTGTTCGGCAGCATGACCTCGTTCGGCAATCAGCGATGTGGCCACCGTCTCTGCGCGCTGCAACTGCGTCCAACCCAGCGACAGGTAGGCGGCAGCGAGCAGTAGTCCGAACCATGCTGCAATGGGTCGGAATTTCCTGAAGGCGATCACGCCTGCCGTTAGCAAGATCAGCGTAAAGGCCGGGTCCAGCACGGAAATGATGTTGAGTGCCACGCGCGCATCGCTGACTGGCCATAACAGATTCGTGCCATAACTGGTGAATGCATCGAGCGTACCACTCAGGCAATAACCAAGAAAAGTGAACAGATACAGCCTGGCAAACGGTAAACGTTTGCGTAGAAAGGGCCAGAGCAGAAATGCAACAAGCAAGGCACCGAGCGGCACGAAAAACAGGGAGTGCGTGAAGTGCCGGTGAAATTCGATATTCAGCAGCGGATCATTTTCAGATTGAATCAGGATATCGACATCGGCCGCGATACCGGCCACAAAGCCGATGCCGGTAGCAACGCGCGTTTCCTGTTGTTTTGAACCCGATTGCGCCATTGTGGCGCCAAGTAAACCTTGAGTCAGTAAATCCATGGTGTCGTGAACCAGCGAAAGTCATTTCTTTTTTGAATGCTGCATAGTATATAAGAGCGATGATCGTTGAATGACGATTTATTCTGGCCTGGAGCTACGAGCAACTTGAGTAATACGGATTTTGATGACGATGAGTAGATTCGTGAAAGTGTCGTGCCTGATTGTGATCGGGAGCTTGCTGTGCATGGGTCTCGGATTGTATACATTCCGGGTTGCCCTGCTGGAAATGCTGATTGCCGATCAATTGGGCAAGCAGGGACTACCGCTACAATCCGTCATGATAACGGAATTGTCCGTGCAAGCCCTAGGCATACAAGACCTGGTGGCGGGCAAGCGGAACGAATTACGTGTACAACATCTGAATGTAACTTGGGATATGCCCGGTTTATTGTGGGGACGACCGCCCGTCATCGAGGTCTCCGGTGTTAAGGGGGTATTCGACTGGAATCCGCAGCTGGCCACGCCTGACAGGATACCGTCGCCATTTTCGGGAACGCGTGTTCCCGTCATTTTGCCAGGACTGCCCGTGGTTGTGATCCGGGATGCACAGATTCGACTGCGTTTGCCTGCCGGTGAGACAATCATCAGCATTGCCGGGGGTGTCGAACAGGGACAAGACGATTCACAACGAGTGCATTTGGATGCCGTGGCGGCTGGTGTGCTCGGGCAAGGTACGAGTCAGATTCGCGCCAATTGGGACAAACAGGGCAATATTACGGGTAAGATTGAGTTGACACAGGGTCGACTCGATTTGCCGGAAGTCCATATTGCCAGCATTACCGGAGAAACGGCATTCAAATTATCGGCAATGACAATCCAACAGTTGCGCACGCAGGTTGTGCTGGAAGGCATGCAGGCACGACTCCCGGCATCAGCTGCTTCGGCTTTTATCAAAGCGGGCGACGAAAGATTGGGTATGACGATCGAGCGTATTGTGCTCAGTGGGGATGTTGAAGGTAAGCCGAGGAAGGGTTCATTCGATGCACGTCTCGACAACGGTCGGCTGGATGCCGGATCGCTGGCGGTGCAACACCTGTCGGCGCATTTTCCGATGCAAGTCACGCAGAATGGGAGTGGTTGGCATATCGGCTTGCGTGAAGCAGCTCAAATTAAGCTGGAGCAGATCAAGCAGCCGGTTTTTCCCGTGCGCTTGCAGACGCCACTGGCATTCACCATTCCACGCGCTGATGTGAATCTGAGCCGTTCGGCGCAGGGCGGCATGGAGTTGACGCATGATGTCGTTATTCAACTGGCCCGGTTTGATTTGTCCGTGCAAGCTGCTGAATCGGTTTCGGTGGCAATGCAGGGGTGGCCAGGCAAATTGGCCTTGACGGGTAAGCTGGATGCACAACAACGGTATCAGGGAAAATGTCAGCTTACGGATTGGTCTTTCATGCTGCCACAGTGGCATGTGCGAATTCAGCCAGTTTCAGCTACGTTGAATTGGGGAGATAGCGAGGAGGATCGGTGGCTGGATCTGAATCCCATGCGAGTGGAACATACTATGTCCGAACCGCTGTTTTCTCCCTTGACCGTTTCAGCCAATATTCGTCACCGGTCCGATGCGGCGAAAGAATCGTACGTGCTGGATCTGACCGGCAAGCTGCCCGGTCTGGATGTGCTGAAAATAACAGGGCAGGTATCGCCTAATGGTGAGCAGGGTGTCATCAAGGCTGCAATCGGTCCCGTTCGGTTTGTTCCACATGGCGTGCAACCGGGGCAGTTCTTTACGGCATTGAAGGAACTGGACAATGTCAGCGGGCTGATCGGTGCGCATGCCAGCATCAAATGGTCGGATCGGCGTATCCGGGGTAGTCAGGGTGAGATGACCGTGCAGCAATTGTCTTTGACCCACCCTGCCGTTTCACTGAAAGATGCGAGCATGTCGCTCACATTGCAGAATTGGATGCCTCTCCAGAGCCCACCTCAGCAGCTCATCACGATTCATGAACTTGACTTCGGTATGCCAATAAGGAATGTATTGATGGCATACCAACTCGAAACCGACAAATCCACCCGGATTGCATTGGATAAGGCGCAGTTCTCGATAATGGAGGGAACGGTATCGCTCAAGCCAGTTGTCATCAATCCAATTGCTCCTCGTTCCGAAGTTGTGGTTCACATCAATGCCATCGATCTTGCGACATTCTTCGAAATGATTCAGGTTGAAGGATTGACCGGTACCGGTCATGTCAGTGGCGATATTCCGATTACACTCGAGCGCGATCAAGTGACCATTCATAACGGCCAGCTGGCTACCACAGCACCCGGGACGTTACGATTCAAATCAGACAAGGCGGTTCAAATGCTGGCCGATGCCGGTGAGGAAGTGAATCAGCTGATGCTGGCTTTGCAGGATTTTCAGTATAGCGAGTTGACGTTACGCCTTGATAAATCGGCGACTCATGATTTGACGGCACAACTTTCGTTACTGGGACACAATCCGGCTATCAGGGATGGGCAACCCTTTCGACTCAATATCAAGCTTGAAAGCAACATCGATAAAATCTTGCGTGCCATCAGTCAGGGTTACGATTTATCGACCCGAGTGCTGCATGGTTCATTCAGTCTGCATTAATCTGCGTGATCCTACAGTGCAGACATGGAGCCTTCCTTGCTATACTCATTAGCATGCTACATAAAACAAATACGGCTCCAGAATGAATAAAGGAGTGCCATCATGTGTCTTAGGAACCGAGAAGTCAAAAATATAGTCGTTGCTGGATTACTGATTCTGAGTAGTTGGGGAATGGTTGCGTGCGCGCCAACCGTCAAAGTGGAAACCCCGCAGGAACCAATCACGATCAATCTCAACATCAAGCTGGACGCAGACATTCGAGTCAAGCTGGAAGAAGAGGCCAAAAAGGATATCGCTGCCCATCCCGGCATTTTCTGAAATCAACCCAATCGAGGAGAATACGATGCGGCATAAAAACAAATCCACTGTTATCAGACGTTTATCACATCTTGGTCGAGGCGTTCTGCTGCTTTTGTCTGTCGGGATCGGAACGGCCTGGGCGGAGAATCTTGAAGCCTTGCGTGCTTCCGGCGCCATAGGTGAAAGTTCTACTGGCTATGTGGTGGCTAGAGAGGGATCTGCCCAAGGCGATGCGCAAACCATCAATGCGAAGCGACAATCCATTTATCAGGAAAAGGCAAATGCGCAGGGAGTCAGCGTCGATCAGGTCGGCAAGGTATATGCCAAGGAAATCTTCAACACCGTTCCAGCCGGAACGTGGATACACGTCAATGGACAGTGGATGCGCAAGTGATCTGTCGGCTTGCTTACTTGCAGGTGGTGTAACTAAGACTAAGGTTTGCGTTAACCCGAATATGTATCTTTCTGCTGGCAGGGTAATTCGGGTTCTTCCGACGAATCATCGCTCCAGTTGAGTGTGCGGTAGTCAAAGCCGTTCTTGATCGCCGGTTTGATGATATCGAAATAAGGTGAAATGTCGAAATCGCGCGGTGTATATAAACTGACATTGCGTATGTGATAGATCTCGGCGTAGCAGTCCGCTTGCGTGGGATTATTCGACCAGGTTCGGTGAATTTCCGGTAGGATGGGATAGTATACCGATTGAAAGGCTTGGGCGATCAATGTCGAGCAGATGGCCCGAGTGGGATCGCCACTTCCCAGAGCCAACAAGCGCCGACGAAACCGTGAAGGGACTGGTGCGGTTGGGAGCAGATAGCGCACCAGATCAAATATGTGCTTGAGATCGTATTGCTGGCCAATTCTCGAAATGACATAGTCCACTACGCGCTGACGATCCTCATCTTTCAATCCCACCGGGCGGCAGATTCGAGTATGCATCTGTGCGTAGTGCGCCAGCGATATGGCACGCACACCTTCTTTCAGATCCGCTTCGACCAGCACTTGCGGCAGCTCCCAGGGTGAACTGGATGGCAGTGCATGGCCAATATAGATTGCGGCATGCGACCATGTCGATTGGGTCAGGTATTTGATAGCGACGCTGATGCGTGTATTGCCTTCAACCAGCAAGACATCAGCAGGCTGCAAATTGGCCAGGAGTTGTTCCTGACTGATGGTCGCTACTTGTGTGCTTTGCCGCACAGGCTTGGTGAGGAAGTGAGCCAGGCCGCGTCCGACCAACTCGGTGACATGCCCCATGATTCTGTCTCGTAAAATGTAAAAAATCGTGAAAAACCTGCATCACGCTTCGTTTCCGGTGAAATACTAGAGTACATGGCAGCAAAAATCGAGCAAAATATCATATTTAACCTTCAATCTCGACATCGTTGCCTAATGGGGATTCGACGCCGAGAGCAGTAGAAAATGTGAATATGAATGAACATGTACCGCATTTGATCGTATTTCTGATGGCCGGCGTTGCGGTAACCATCTGTGTGATCCTGCATTATGAAACGCTGAGTTTCCTGAGTCGCACGGTAGGTTTGCATGTGCACAAGCGGATCGGCGTGCTGGTGGTGATGCTGGGTTTACTGCTGGCGCATATCCTAGAAATCATGGTTTTTGCCGTGGGATACGGTGTGATCCACCACAATCATGGATTGGGACATATCGTCGGTATCCCCGGCAGTAATTTTTTTGACTTCATCTATTACTCATCCGTGGTTTTTACCACGGTGGGATTTGGCGATCTGGTGCCAGTGGGGGCAATCAGGATATTGACTGCTGTGGAGGGGTTGGCCGGACTGGCGCTCATAACGTGGTCGGCGTCGTTTACCTTTCTGGCAATGCAGCGCCTGTGGCCGCAATTGCTGGCCAAGCAGGATAACGAAAATCGTCATTAGGCAAGCACGAAAGTGTTGCAGGGCTGGTTATGCCTACCACCCTTTTCAGCATGTTTCTGCAGGAAATGTTGCTGCTAGTTCTCGGATTTTTTCTGTTCCAGTGTTCTGATTTTTTCGAACAGGGTTTCTTTCTCGCTTTCCAGCGATTTGTAACGTGCATATAACCGATCGAGATCGGCTGTGTATTGATCGATTCTTTCCTTTTTTTCCAGCCTGCGCCGCATCAGATCCTGATAATTGGGAATCGGTATGCTTTTGCCGGTGTAGTCCAACGGTATGTTTTCGGGTGATTCCATCATTTCGTTGCGTCGCAGCTCCTGAATCATCAAAAACTGCTGATAGGTGGACTGGGATTCCTGGGTGACGCGCGAAAGCGTTTTTTCCAGTTGCTGTATCATGGCCGCCTTGTCGGTATCGGCTGTTTCCGGTTCAGCGTAGGCGATAGACACACAGAGAAGTAGCAATAAAGTTAGATAGTGCATGATGAGTATGGACTGATGGAAATGGTTATAACCTTACGCTGCTGCGTTGGCTTGTCAAGCGTTGTCATGTTGTTGTGAGCACAAGATACCTGACAGGATATTTTCCCTGTTTGCGCTATCGGGGTTTCCTGGGTTGCTCAAAGGCGTTCAAAGATTGCTGCAATGCCCTGCCCGCCACCGATGCACATGGTAACCAGTGCATAGCGACCATTGCGGCGCTGCAACTCATAGAGCGCCTTGATCGTCAGAATACAGCCGGTGGCGCCAATGGGGTGTCCCAGTGCAACTGCACCACCGTTAGGATTGGTTTTTTGTGGATCAAAATGCAATTCCTTGGCAACAGCACAGGCCTGAACTGCAAAAGCCTCGTTGGATTCGATGACATCCATGTCTTCGATGGTCAGGTCGGCGCGATGCAGGGCGTTTTTGACTGCCGGAACAGGTCCCATGCCCATCAAGCGGGGATCGACACCCGCATGCCCATAAGCCACCAAGCGTGCCATCGGCTGCAGATTGTGTTTTTCCGCATACTGGCTTTCCATCAGTACCAGTGCGGCTGCGCAGTCATTGATACCAGAGGCATTGCCAGCGGTGACCGTGCCATCTTTCTTGAATACAGGTTTTAATGTCGCAAGTTGTGCCGCCGAAGTTTGGGGGCGTGGATGTTCATCTGTCGCGAAAATCCTAGTTTCCTTGCCATGCCTGATTTCGAGCGGCAGGATCTGTTCTTTGAAGTAATCGTTGTCGATGGCGTGTAGTGCGCGGCGATGACTTTCGGCTGCAAAGCGATCCTGTTCCTCGCGACTGATTTTCCATTCGGTGGCAATGTTTTCAGCGGTGATGCCCATGTGGACGTTGTCAAACGGATCGGTTAGTGCTCCAACCATCATGTCCACGGTGCCACCGTCCTGCATGCGCTGTCCCCAGCGTAGTGCCGGGATCAGATAACCGCCGCGGCTCATGGATTCGGCGCCGCCAGCCACAGCCACTGAGGTGTCGCCCAGCAGGATATTCTGGCTCGCGGAAATGATAGCCTGCAGGCCACTACCGCATAGCCGATTGACAGTCAGCGCGGCGGTGTGTCGAGGCAATCCGCCGTTGATGCTGGCGACACGCGCCAGGTACATGTCGCGGGGTTCGCCATGGATGACATTACCAAAAACTACGTGTCCGACTTCGTTAGCATCGATTTTGGCGCGTGCCACGGCTTCGCACACTACTTTGGTTGCCAGATCGGATGCACCAAGTTGCTTCAATGCACCACCATAATCACCAATGGCAGTGCGAACACCGCTCAAAATGACCACTTCTTTCATGAATTTTTCCTGATTGCTTTCATTGAACGAGTATAGTAATCACGGGTGTTCCGTTTCTTGCAACAGTGTTTCCAGTGCACGGGCTACCAAATGAAATTCCTGTTGAATTTCGCTTAATACTGCCGAAGCGTCTGTGATCTGCTGAGTTTCGGCAATGGTTTCCATCTTTTTACACAACTCCGCAAGTCGGGTTGCACCCACGTTGGCCGTACTCGATTTTAGGGTGTGTGCGGCTCTTTTCAGAACGACGCGGTCGGTTGTCGTAATGGCGTCCTCGATTTGCGCCAGGAATCCCGGCGACGATTTGAGATAAATCGTAATCAGTTTCTTCAGAATACTGTCTCCACTGCTTGGATTGATTTTTCGCAGGGCGTTCAACTGCGTGAGATCGATCACTGCCTGAGTGGAAGTGTTCTCTTCTTCCACGGTATCGTGCCGGGATACGGCTAACCATCGTTTCAGAACGATCTGTAACTGTGTGCTTGTGAAGGGTTGAGATAAGAAATCACTGATGCCATCAATCCGGAGTCGACTGCGATCGGTATCCGACATTTCGTCAGCAGTCAGTGCAATGATGGGAATGTGCTTCAGGCGCCCGCTACATTGCCGAATCGCAATTGCGGTTTTGTTTTCATCGCTCAGCGGGAATGGCATATCTATCAGGATAACATCGGGTTGCTGGTGCAGTACCTGATCGACAGCTGCCTGTGCATGGGTGGTCAGACAGACTTGTGCACCAAGCTGTTTCAACATGGCACATGCCTGCTGCTGGTGCACAGGATGGTTACCGATCAACAATATTTTGCCTTCCATAGTGCTGGTGTCAGAATCAAGTGTTCGCATAGGTTACCCGCTTTGAAATGTTGATCCAATGCTACGGCTGCAATTTTATGTACCTTCCCGATTTTATCGATCGGGCATCGATAGGTATATTTATAGACTGACAATTGCTGATCATGGTTTGGGAGCGATGATGCCCAACCGTTCCTTGAGTGTGGGTGCACCATTTCCATGATTCAGAACTTTGGCATAGTACATTGAGTTCTTCAATACTTTTTTGACATAGTCCCGGGTTTCATTGAAAGGGATCGTTTCGGCATAAATTGCTCCTTCCAGTGCCCGGTAATCATCCCGCCAGCGCTTAGCACGCCCAGGACCGGCATTATAGGCAGCCGAGGCCAGCAATGGCTGGTTGTCCAGTGTGCTGAGTACATGTTTCAGATAATACGTGCCAAGACGCAAATT
This sequence comes from Nitrosomonas sp., assembly GCA_024282035.1. Classification (GTDB taxonomy): domain Bacteria; phylum Pseudomonadota; class Gammaproteobacteria; order Burkholderiales; family Nitrosomonadaceae; genus Nitrosomonas. The sequence goes on along the minus strand of JAMWZR010000017.1, from coordinate 46,292 downwards.
GGTATTGACGTCGCTGATGATGCTAAGACGAAAATTCTTGATGCCAAGCTGTTTGGCAACCCAGTCAGCAGTGCTCGGCATCAGCTGCATTAAACCGATGGCGCCGGCATGGGATTTGATATCGGCAATGAAACGGCTTTCCTGTCGGATCAATCCATACACCCAAGCCTCATCAAGCTCATGTTGTTGAAGAACTTTCTTGACAGTGGCGCGATGTGGTGCCAGGAAACGCAGGTTAAAATCGTGCTTCGATACGGTTCGGTTAGCGGTGTTGATGGCGCGGTCATAGAGTCCCTGGCGACGAGCGACTTCGGCTGCTGCCAGTAGTTCGGCATCGGTGAAATTGCGTATGGTCCAGCTCCACTCGCGCAATGCCTCGATGCGCATATTCATTCGGGACAACGCCAGGGTGCGTTGTACGCCGGGTTTTTTCTCCATGGCGGCGATTTCACCGTTGCTGACTTTGTAGGTTTGATCAGAGATGGTCAGCAGTGTGCCCAGTTCTTCCCGCGCCAACTGACCATAGAAACTGTGTTCCTTGCTTAGCGGAATGAGTATGTTGTTTGCACTCAGGGAATCCCCGGTGGCCAACAGAGCGCGGGCTTTCCAGTAACGCCAGGTATCCACCTGCTGTTCAGTTGGCGACATGCGATTGATGGCGGCCAGTACCTCATTCCAGTCCTGAACCCGCAATGCCGCGCGTACTTGCCATCCCAGTACGGTATCGGATGGCGGGTAGGATTGCGTGGTATTCTGCGCTTCCTTGAACCAGCCCAAGGCTCGTGTATCGTGTCGCATGGCAGCCCGATGACCCAGTTTTGCCAGGAAATAAGAACGATCCGGGATAGTGAGTTGGTCCTTGATTTTCTGCCACTGTGCAAAGGCCTGATCGGTATCGTTTCGCAGCAGGCGCAACAGTGCAAACAGCGCGATTTCACGATCACTGTGTGTGCGGATCTTACCGGTTTGATCTTCCAGATAGCGTAGCGGGTTTTTTGCCGCTGCATTCAGGTTGCCGAGATCCAGTCCCTGATCTCCGGAGATGTAGCGGCTGGCTTGCATGGCTGCGCTGGTTTGTCCATCCTCCAGGGTCATTCTGATTCGTGTCCAGATATCCTCGATCAGTAATTCGCCCTTGAATATGAGCGACTGAAAGACCGGTGTGCAGCTATCCGGCAAACTGGTCGATGTAAACCACAGTGCACGCGCATCCGGAATCACGGCAGTATCTTGCAGATCCAGCCGGCGCTGATAGATATAGCAGGTCAATTCAGGATCCTTATTGACCACGGCTGGGTGTTCGCCATCAAACAGCGGCCACTGCTGACTCTTGGCCAGAACCTTGAGCCAGTCTCCGCGTAACCGGTCGGCTACCAGACTGCCGTCGTAGCGGGCCAGAAAGCTGCGGATGGTTGCCGAATCGGTGGTGGGTAGAACGAGGCGCAACTGGTAATAATCGACATACGCTCGCAGCGGATGGCGTTGCAGTTTTTTGGCATGATTTTCGAGTGCCTTGGCATTGCCAGTCTGGAATGCCTGCCTTGCGGCGATGAAGTCACTGTCCTGATTTGCCAGTGACGTACTTGAAACAGTGAAAAAGAGTAATCCCAGCAGATAATTTCTCATGGCCGTCCAAGCACAAAGCAATTGATAGGTATTGCCCAGATAAACGAAATCCGGATAACCTGCTCTGCAGATTATCCGGTGTATCATTTTACCCGGCTATTTTACCGGCCAGGAAATTGTCCGTAAATACGAACTAGATGACGCCCTGCCCCAACATTGCATCAGCGACCTTGACGAAGCCTGCAATATTGGCTCCATTGACATAGTTGACGCTACCATCTGGGTTGGTACCAAATTTCAGACAGGATTGATGAATGGCCTGCATGATTTCTTTCAGGCGGGCATCCACTTCATCGCGCGACCAGGACATGCGCATGGCATTCTGACTCATTTCCAGTCCAGATGTGGCAACACCACCGGCATTGCTGGCTTTGCCCGGTGCGTAAAGAATCTTGTTATGGATGAAACACTCCACGGCATCTGCCGTGGAAGGCATATTGGCGCCTTCTGCGACACAGATGACGCCATTTTTGACGAGCACCTGTGCATCTTCGCCATTGATTTCATTCTGTGTGGCACAGGGTAAGGCTACTTGTACCGGCACATGCCAAGGTTTGGCGCCAGGCAGGTAGGTGACGTTAACTCGCTTGGCGTATTCATCCAGTCGGGCATATAGGTGGTTCTTGACTTCGGCCAGAATGGCCAGTTTTTCGGGAGTGAATCCGTTTTCGTCAACAATCGTGCCGCTGGAATCGGAGACAGTGATGACTTTTGCACCCTGTGACATAGCTTTTTCCACCGCAAACTGTGCTACGTTACCTGAACCGGAAACAGAAACGCGCATGCCATCGAGTGAACGTCCCGCGTGTTTTAACACCTCCTGGGCGAAGTAGACAGTACCGTAACCGGTAGCTTCCGGACGAATCAGTGATCCGCCAAAACTCAGTCCTTTACCCGTGAAGACACAGTCTGCACGATTGGATAGTTTTTTCATCATGCCAGCCATGAATCCGACTTCACGACCACCGACACCGATATCGCCCGCCGGTACATCGGTATTGGAGCCGATATGGCGGAACAATTCACTAATGAATGCCTGACAGAAACGCATGATTTCGCCAGGGCTTTTTCCTTTGGGATCGAAATCCGATCCGCCTTTTCCGCCTCCCATGGGCAGAGTAGTCAGGGCATTTTTGAAGGTTTGTTCAAACGCCAGGAATTTGAGGATGGATAGGTTGACCGAGGGGTGAAAGCGGATACCACCCTTGTATGGACCGATTGATGAGCTGTGTTGGATGCGGTAACCGCGATTGACCCGGACTTCGCCATGATCATCAACCCAGCACACACGAAAGATGATAACCCGCTCTGGCTCGACCAGCCGATCCAGGAGTCCGTGCTCGGCATAGCGGGGATGTTCCATGATGAAAGGCCACAGACTTTCTACCACTTCAGTTACAGCTTGCATGTATTCCGGTTGGTTAGGATTCCGCTCAGCAACATGCGTACTGAACTCCTGAAGATTGGTATATTTCATGTTTATTTCCTTGGTGTATGAAAGGTTATCAGCAAATAAGCGCAATTTTGCCAAATTAATTCATACGCTGCACTGATATTTTTTAAATTACCCGTAATGCACGGCATGTCATGCTCGCATGATGTTCTGGGAAGTGAGGCGTGTATCGTGTTGTGCGATTGACATTGGCAATGCTGATGCAGCCGATCGTAGAGATTGTGAATCGTAGATGAATGGTTCCTGTGGCGCATGCCTACAGGGTGTCGTCGTACAATGCCGCCTATTATGCTAGATTAAAAATTTTTATTTTCAAATCAATGAGATTTTTTTGAGTACGCTACCCTCTATATTAGAAAATTGCTGCCGTAATTCTTACAGGTCATGTAATGATTATCTGAGGAGAAGAAATGCTGAAAATAGACATGCGTAAGATCTACAGTTTTTACCCCATTGAGCCTGTTCCTGATTCGGCTAATTTGCCAACAGGGGGTGATGTTTATTATGAGTGCCTGGATTGTACGGAAGTACTGAATTCGGTGCCTTATATCAAATCGGCTTGTACCTGTGGCAATCTCGTTGGCGGCAACGGCAAGCTTACGATCAAGAATCTCGAATTGGTTCGAGCTGTTCGTGGGAAGTTGAAATAAGTGTTATCGATCAATATCGGACTTGTCGGGCAAGTTATCGGTCAAATTTGTCTCGACAAGCCAAAATACAAGTCTTAAGTCTCTTTCGCATGCCATAGATCACCCCGGTTAGAATTGAATTAGTATCATCAGGCCCTCCTGTTTTTTGTAAGCTGTAATATTCCCATTCCGGTTATATCATTTCTTCGCATAATCAATTTGGCCCATACCGAAATGGAACGAATTCTGTCCTGCATCCCTGCTTCGATCTGAACAATTATCCAAATCAAGCATCAAAAAATATCGGAAGATAGGCGTACGATAGCGGCACAGCATCTTATGCTGATAAGTATCTGGAATGTTGTTTGGTTCATGCACTGTGAGTTAATCATGAAAGACTTTTCACGAAGAAAACTGCTTAAGTTGAGCGTCCTGGGCGGTTTGGGCAGTATCGGCATAAAGAATGGCTTTGCCAGGGCGATGGCTTTGATGCCCACACCAAGCGAGACGGAAGGTCCTTTTTATCCCGTTACGACTCAAAGCGACAAGGACGCAGATCTAACGCATATCTTGGGCAAAAAGCGTAAGGCGATGGGGCGACATATTGTCGTCCAGGGCCAGATCAGGGAAGTTAACGGCAAACCGATTGCCCATGCGCTATTGGATGTCTGGCAGGCGGATGCCAATGGTCGTTACCGTCATCCTGGAGATTCTGGCAGCGCAAAACTGGATGAAAATTTCCAGGGTTGGGCGGTGATCAATAGCGACCAAACTGGTTTTTTTCGTTTTGTCACAGTGATGCCGGGTGCATACCCAGCAAATAAAGACTGGATCAGGCCGCCGCACATTCACTTCAAGATATCGAAAGCGGGATTGCGCCCATTGACGACGCAAATGTATTTTCCTGATCAAGCGCTCAATCAATCGGATTGGTTGCTACGAAACAAATCGACCGCCGAACAACTGGCGATGGTTGCCCGACATGCAGGGCTGGAAGGCAATTTGCCGATTTACGAGTACAATATCGTTCTTGATTTACTCGATTAATACATTATGACGATCAAACACAGTGCGTTGCTAATTTTGGGTTCCGGTCCCGCTGGATACACCGCGGCGGTGTATGCAGCGCGCGCCAATCTGAAACCGGTTCTGGTGACGGGATTGGCGCAGGGTGGTCAATTGATGACGACAACCGATGTCGACAACTGGCCGGCCGATGCGATGGGTGTGCAAGGTCCGGAATTGATGGAACGTTTTCAGAAGCATGCGGAGCGTTTCGAAACGGAAGTCATTTTCGACCACATTCATACCGCAAAACTAAAGGAGAAACCCTTGACGCTGATCGGCGATCAGGGAACCTATACCTGTGATGCACTTATCATTGCAACAGGCGCATCGGCAAAATATCTAGGTTTGCCTTCTGAAGAAGCATTCATGGGGCGAGGAGTTTCGGGGTGTGCGACCTGTGATGGTTTTTTCTATAAAGGACAGGATGTGGCGGTGATCGGCGGAGGTAATACAGCCGTGGAAGAAGCACTGTATTTGTCGAATATTGCGCGCAGCGTAACCGTGGTACATCGGCGCGAGCAGTTTCGTTCAGAAAAAATTCTGATCGACAAACTGATGGAGAAGGCTCGGAGTGGCAATATCAAGCTAGAGCTGAATCATGTTCTTGACGAAGTGCTTGGCGATCAATCCGGTGTGACGGGAATGCGCATTCGCAGCATGAAGGACGATAAAACCAAGACCATTGAGCTGCAGGGTGTTTTTATCGCCATTGGACATAAACCCAATACCGATATTTTTGCCGGGCAGCTACAGATGGAAAATGGCTATATCGTGACGCGTGGCGGTGGACAGGGAAATGTCACGGCAACCAGTATTGCAGGGGTGTTTGCTGCGGGCGACGTGCAGGATCCGATTTATCGGCAGGCCGTGACGAGCGCGGCCAGTGGTTGTATGGCTGCGCTGGATGCCGAGCGCTATCTCGATAACCAATGAACTGAGTGCGCCGAGTTGTGGACTGTGGTGTAACCCGTTATGACTAAGAAAGATTCTTTCATACAGGAAGAAGACATGACCCTGTTTCATGAGGCCATGCGCGATGTATCTCCGCTACCTGCTGTGGACAGAATTGTGGTTCGCGATACCGAAGTCTTTGCCGTTCCGCGTCAGCAAAATCAGTTCGAAGACGAAGAGACGCAAGATACTTTGTCAGATCATGTCGCAGTGGATCTGGAGGTCGGCGATAGCTGGAATTTCATGCGATCCGGGATATCGCAGCAAACACTGAAGCGGCTGCGGCGAGGACACTGGCGCATTCAGGACGAACTGGATCTGCATGGACTGACACGTGACGAAGCGAGGCAGGCATTAATTGTTTTTCTGGATCGGTGCAGTCAGTTGGGCATGCGCTGTGTGCGCATCATTCACGGCAAAGGTTTAAGTTCGAGGAATCGTGAGCCCGTGCTGAAAACGCGTATTGGCAACTGGTTGATGCAGCGTACCGATGTTCTGGCTTTTTGTCAGGCCAAGCCAGAACATGGCGGTGGCGGTGCGCTACTGATTCTGCTGAAGAATCTCTCTGTGACTGCTTTGTAGGCTTAAAGCGCCTGTCGCCACGAATTTGCGTGCGCTACAGTGAAGGATTGGATCCTTGCGGGAAAGCTTTTTCGTACTGACTCTGGCAGACCACACAGCGTTGCGCGGATGGGTAGACAATCAGGCGTTCAAAGCCGATTTCGTTGCCGCAATCGATACAATCTCCAAATTCAAGCTCGCTGAGATACTTCATCGACATTTCCAGCTCCCGCATTTCGTTGATCTGGCGATCCACCAGGGCTGTATCGATATCATCCGGAATATTGTTCAGATATTCCGTAACATCGAAGTTTTCCATGTCCTGTGTGTGGGCGAGTTCGTTGCGCACTTCATTTTGCAGTTCCAAATAGCGTTGTTGCAGTGCTGTTTTGAGCTGCACCAGTTGATTGTCGGTAAAGTTAGCCATGATATACCTGTCTTTTTTGTTGTGATGAGAATGGGGGTTATGAGGGCAATGTTTGGTTTTGCAAGGTTTTTAAATCCTCGGTAACGTCACTGGAGTTGCGTTTTGCACTGGCTGACAAATACATGCGTGCAATCTTTCCCTGTGGATTGATCAGAAATGTGTTGCGTTTGGCAAACCTGAATAAACCCAAATCGATCAATGATCGGTAGTGTGCTGCGGTTTCTGCCGTAGTGTCCGCCAATAGCGGGAACTGGAGTTGAAACTTGCGCGCAAAATCGGCATGACTTTGAGTATTGTCTACACTGACACCTACGACAGCAGCACCCAGATCGGACAGTTGTTGTAGTCCATCACGAAAGGCGCAGGCTTGTTTGGTGCAACCTGGTGTGTCGTCCTTGGGATAAAAATACAAAGCCAGCCATTGACCGCGAAATTCAGAAAGCGAGCGAATCTGACCATGCTGATCTGGCAACTTGAAATCTGGGGCGGATTGCCCGACTTCCAGCGACTTCCTGTTCGTCGAGAAATACCAGAACATAAAAACCAGTGCGAGTACCGACAAAACGATAGAAAACCATTCCATATTTCTGATTATCCTAAATCTTTTATGTGTGATGACGTTGCGGCCAGGCCCATAGTCGCAATGATGCGATGGCGAGCGCTGCCAGCATGCTAGCAAATGAAAACGCCGCTGCAGCATTGAAAGCCTGCCATATTACTCCAAACAGCAGTCCTGCTGGGATGGCTGCAATACCGCTCATCAAATGATACCAGCCAAAAGCCGTTCCTCGCTCGGAACTGGTCGCGTAATCGCCGATGAGTGCGCGTTCTGCGCCTTCGCTCAATCCGGTCAACAGACCATAAAACAGGCTGACCAGCCATAATTCTGTGGCGGTTGTTACCTGACTGTACAGCAGGAAAGCAATCGCTAGTGCCGCCCAGCCAGTGACGATCAAGGCGCCGCGCCCGAATCGATCAGCCAGATGACCGCCATGCGCCGAAGTCAAGGCTTTAGCAAGATTCAATGCTGCCCACAGTAGAAGTAACTCAACAACACTTGCGCCTAATTCATGACCCAGCAACAAAATAAAAGTTTCAGATGCTCGCGCAAAAGTGTACAGAAATAAGACCCATAAATAGCGTTGCATGGACAATGACAGCGCTGACCAGCGTAATGGAGATGGAACTGGAACTGGAGCTATGGAATCCGAATGGTGAGATTTTTCCTCGCGAATGCCCAAGCCTAATAACAGTACGGCCATGAACCCCGGAATGGCCGACCACAGAATGACTTCACTCAGACTGAAGTTCGACCATGCCAGAATCGCCGCTGCGGTTAATGCTCCAGCAACTGCACCTGCATTATCCAGCGCACGATGGAAGCCAAAAGCATAACCACGACGATGTGGCGGTGCTGCGTCGGCTACCATGGCATCGCGTGGTGCGCTACGTAGACCCTTTCCCACACGATCGATGCTGCGTAATAGCAGCACCGTCAGCCAAGAGCCGGCCAATCCAAGTAACGGTCTTGCCAGATTGGACAGTGTATACCCTGTCAATGCCAGGTTTTTGCGTCGACCACGCATGATATCCGAATGTCGTCCTGCCCATAATTTGAGGAAACACGCTAACGCATCGGCTACTCCTTCGATGAAACCCAGCGCAATTGGTCCGGCGGACAAGACGGTGGCCAGTAAGATCGGGATGAGTGGTACCACGATATCCGATGCGAAATCGTTGAAGAAACTGACGACTCCCAATACGACGACCGTGCGAGGAAGTTTCTCGGAGGGGGTCTGTGAAGAAGAATCTGGATGATCAGGTTTATGCATGGTGCCATATTAGCGTAAAATGCCGTCCACGCCCTGGTAGCTCAGTGGATAGAGCAACCCCCTCCTAAGGGGTAGGTCGCACGTTCGATTCGTGTTCAGGGTGCCAATAGAATCATCAACTTAGCTCCTGCTTTCTATCCACTGAATACCCATTCGGTACATTTTCGGTACACTAAGAATGAGGTATAAATGGCTACTATCACCAAAACCCAATCAAATACATTTAAAGTCTTAATCAGAAAAAAAGGATTTCCCCAACAAATTAAGACATTTAAAACTAAAGTAGATGCCCAGAAATGGGCAAGACTACTTGAATCTGAAATAGATCGAGGTATTTTCGTAGATCGAACCGAAGCAGACAAAACCACAATCGGAGAATTAATTGATCGATATATTCAGGAAGTTACTCCATTAAAAAAATCGGCAAAAAATGACAGACAGCGAATGCTGTTTCTAAAAAACCATTTTGGTTATTACACAGCCAGTCAACTTCAAAGTAAGCATATTGCCACTTATCGAGACAAAAGACTAGCTGAAGGAAAACAAGGCTCTACGGTTATAAAAGAAATTGGATCACTATCACACCTAATTGATGTATCTATTAAAGATTGGGGTATTCCACTCATAAATAATGTTGCAAAGCTAGTGCGCAAACCTAAGCAAGCAAGAGGACGGGATAGACGGCTTGCGGATGGCGAAGAACAAATACTTTTGCAAGCAGCCAGAAATAGTAAGTCCCCTCTACTTGCTCCTATCATTACATTGGCAATTGAAACTGGAATGCGGCTCGGTGAGTTACTTTCTCTTGAATGGGACAATATTGATTTAAAGAAACAAATTGCTTTGTTGCCCATGACAAAGAATGGTGAATCAAGAGCAGTACCACTTTCTAAAAAGGCGATTAAAACAATGCAGGCTATTCCGAGGCAAATTGATACTCCAAAAGTATTCTAGAAATGGAAGCGAGCAGACAGCTTCGAATATACATGGCGTAGAATGCTGAAGAAAACGACAATACAAGATTTAAGATTTCACGATCTCAGACATGAAGCTTGTTCAAGATTCTTTGAAAAAGGATTTAATGTCATCGAAACAGCCCATATCAGCGGACACAAGACGCTTCAACAATTAAAGAGATATACTCATTTAAAAACAGAGAATATTGTAACTAAAATGAATACTTGGGGTTAATCTCTAAAAGACGGTCACTTTAAACATACACATATTTTGATTGTGGAAAGCTCATATTTATCAATCGTAATAGTTTTTTTGCTGAAAAAATATTTTGATTCTTATCTCTTTCGCAAAAGCAATGTATCAAGATAGGTATTAAGTATCTGTGAACGATTCAATTATGAAAAAAATTGTAATTGCTGCCTTGTGCTTTTTTATAATTCCGGCTCGAGCTGAATGGTCGAATATTGGTGTAACCAATGGGAAAAATCTATTTATCGATCACTCGACAATTCAAAAAAACGGAAAATTCGTATCTGTGTGGCAATTAACTGATGACACAAAACAATTAAATAATGGATCAAATGCTCTATCTATAGCTGCACATATTGAATATGACTGCAAAGACGAGAAAGTAAGATTTCTTGCTGCTTTAGCCTATACTGGCAATATGCAATCGGGAAAATCTTTTTCAATATATTCTCAACCCACCCAATGGGATCCAATTCTACCTAACTCAACAATAAAATTTACGTTTAATCTAGCATGTCACGAATGGAAGCAAGTACTGAGTACAGGTGATATGAAAGTATTTGTTGATTCGGTGACTTCTCGTAAGAGAGGGAGCTTTGTAACCCTATGGTTTTTGTATAATTACACCTACAGGAACTATGGGGCACTTTCTGTAAGAAACCAAATAGAATATGACTGCAAAGGATTAAAAAAAAGATTTCTTGTCGAGACTGCTCACTCAGGTCCAATGGCTACAGGGGAAATTTTAGTTTCTCGTTCTACTAATACTCCCACGGAATGGAGGCAGATCGATATGGAGATCGATAAGGAGGCTATACTACCCATTATCTGTAATTAACAGGGGTTAAATTACCCGGGTCCATCCAAACGCACTATAATCATGCCTAAAGCATTATTATTTATTTCCCATACTTGCCCATGTCGTGTGTTGAGATAATCCAGCATGGTGTATTCTGAACGGTTTTGAGATGAAATACACAATTAATGTTATTGTGAATTGTTTTTTTGCTTAAATTAATTAGTGTTAGCTGATCGAATGGAACTTCCAAGTCAAGTGCATCTACATTTCAATCGTGAAGATGGTGAAGCAAAAGCAATAAAAGATGTTTTAGAAAAAGCTATTCCCCTTCAGGTTCACAGAAAAACAGATTTTCCTCCAATGAATAAACAGCTAGGTGAGATTTATTCTGAGTTGGCTCAATTAAGAAAGGTAGATCATCGACAAATAAGAAAAGCTGAGCGAGTTAAGAAACATCTTGATGTTATCGTTTTAGATTTATGGGTAGCAGCAAATTATTCTAAATCACCGTGGCGAAGAATTAGTTTAAATAGAAATGATTACTCAAAAGGCACTCGATATAGAAAAATATTTCTAAAATACGATTTGGTCAAAAGTGTTCTGATTGATCTTATTTCTCTAGGATATGTAGAAGATTCAAGTTATTACCATAATTCAAATGGTAAAAGCCGCCAAACAAGGATAAAAGCTACTTCGAAGCTTTTAGATTTACTTAACTTTGATATCAAAAAGATTGAGCGTGATCCCGAAGCTCCTGAAGAAGAAACTATCATTAAGAAAGATGAAGGGGGGAGGATTGTTGATTATATTGATGATAGATTTACTATCCAGATGCGGGATGGACTCAAGGCATATAATAATTTACTAAGACAAACTGATATAGGAACAGATGGAATTGATCTTCGATATAAATATGATCCAACTAACATTACTGTAAAACGTATTTTTAATGGTGAAAGTGGTGGTGGTCGTTTCTACAGTGCTTTCTGGATGAATATGCCTAAAGAGGATAGATTAAAGTTACGCATCAACGGAGAAGAAGTGTGCGAATTGGACTATTCTGCTTTTCATGCAACCATTGCATATTCATTAACAGGCCTAAGTGTTTCCGATGATCCTTACACCATTCCAGATTGTGATAGAAAAGAAGTAAAGAAAGCATTTCTAGTATTGTTTAATTGCAAATCAAGAGAACATGCTATCAATACTATTAGAAGTGAGTTCCATATCAAGAATGCGCAATCCCTACTACTAAAAATAGAGAAGAAACATGAAGCAATCAGCAATTCATTCTTTAACCCAGGGTTTGGATTACATTTACAGAATATAGATTCTTGGTTGGCTGAGAATATTATTAATCGATTAACAAAGAAAGGCATTGTGTGCCTTTCTGTTCACGATAGTTTTATTGTTGCAAAGAGATATGAGTTAGAACTTCGGAATACCATGGAGTCTACCTTTCAAGAAAAGTTAAACTTTAAGCCAATAATTAAATAACATTTGTTCGTATTTATACTACTCTTTCTTATATATTCTAAGAACGGGAGGATTTCAGTCCTCCTCCATTACTAAGAGGTTATCTTTAAAACAGGTAGAAGTAACCGTGACGGGTTATAAGTTGTTAAAGTTTTTTTGTATTAGAGGAAAAAATTAAATAAAGCATCTGTATTTGTTTTTAAAATCTTTTTTTACCTAAGCTTTATACAGAGATTATGAGGAACCATTACAGTTTTGTAGTCTTTATTAATTCTCTTCTACTGTGGAGTCTGTTTGTGTATGAATAAAAAAATTGTGTGTCATAGAAGTAGTGGGGGAATAAAAAGTAAAACTTTAATGACATTCATTTTGATTTTATTAACTAGTAGTGGTTGGGCGCAATCGACCCATCAACTATCAACTAATCTTGTTTTGGTTTGTGTAGAAATTAATCTTGAATTTGTAAGAATAACAGAGGCGTTGAATCCGACAGTTCGGGAGTGGTTAAATGAACGCAATACTAGTTCTAAAAGACCATTATTGGTTTTTAAGTATATTGACAATAAACTATCATTTAATAGTAACGGAACCGATTTTTTTATAAACGACATACCAAATGAACCAAATCAAATGGGTTGGGTTGGTAAAATTTTAGTAAAAGATAGTGCAATATACTTTGAATTTGTAAATGACAGAGAATCACACATGCGAACCACCTTAACTATTGATCGGTTTACGGGATTATATAAAGAATTGAAATATTCTCCGGGTCATGAATTGCCAGATTTCGAGTCAACTGGGAAGTGTGCTAAACAAAATGAGAGATTATTTTAGTTATTTAAATTGTGTCAATATAATTAGACAAAGAGAAGATTGTTCATTTTCACAAAGCTTTAAAGTTCAGTTATTTTGGAAATTAACGTGTAATTAAGCTAAAACATTAGCACAAAATACTAGAGTTTTTCTTTGAGTCTAGCTTCTTAGCTATACTATATATACAGTTTTACAACATCCCCGACCTTCAACATTTTCTGGAGAAATTATTTTTACCGAGTGCAATTAAGATAAGGGAGGGGTATGTCCCCCCTGCTACCCTTCTCTTTAATCTGTCACCCTAATTTTTGTCAGTACATTTTCGGTACAGTTGTAGTATATGTTTATATATCTTAGTAAATAATAATGCTTGAAAGTGTTATAATTTAATTAGTTACTGTTTGGATTGTTGAGACTAAAGGCGACTCCTAAGGGGTAGGTCGCACGTTCGATTCGTGTTCAGGGTGCCAGTTCATTCAAAGGGGGATGCAATAATGATAATGAATCATAACCTTCTTTAATGTTTAATTTAGTAGTTCGGCTAAAAGGCTTGCTTACCGGCCTTTGATAAACTGCTGCAAGATGTGATAGATCTGTTCCGGGTCGAAGGGTTTGGGCAGGAAGGAATCCATGCCCACTTTCTGGAATTTTTTCTGATCCTGCTCCATGACGTTGGCGGTCAGGGCAATAATCGGGATGCCGGTCATTTTCATTTCCCGGCGAATGCGCTGCGTGGTTTCGAGACCATTCATCACCGGCATCTGGATATCCATGAGAATCAGGTCGAAAGGTTGTTGGCTCGTTTTGAGTTGTTCCAGACATTCGGCGCCATTTTGTACCATACTGACAGTGATGCCCCAGTGACTCAATAATTCGGAAATCAGCAATTGGTTAAATTCGTTATCTTCCGCAATCAGGATGCGTGTTCCGGCAAATTGTTTTTTAGCGGATTCGTGTAGGTGATCCGGATGAGTGTCTACGTCATCGTGCTCGGTATACAGGCTGGACACCGTATCCAGTAAATTGAGGGGGGTGAACGGTCTGATCAATATTGCGGTGGCTTGTCGGTTGCTGACGCGCTTGGCAAATATCGGATCCATGTTGTTGGTGATCAGCAAAATTCTAGGACTGAGGTTAATTGGAATTGCCGAGTCCAGAAATTGCAGTATTTCTAGGTCCTGCTCGCTCTGAGCTCTTGTCATCAACACCAACAGATCGGTTCTTGCAGCATTTGCATCGTTGAGTTTATCGATGGCATGGTGTTCGTTGTCCACGGTGGTGGCTTTCCAGCCAAGGGACTGCACTATTTCCACCATGATCTGACGAGTGGTGGCATGACTGTCGACGATCATGACATGCAGAAACTGCAATGGACCGGGTATTTGTACCCAGGTTTTCTGATTGGATTCACCCTGATTCAATTTTACTACACAGCGGAAGGTACTGCCCTTGCCTAATTCACTTTGTACTTCAATGTTGCCTTGCATGTGCTGTGCCAGACGATGAGAAATGGATAATCCGAGGCCCGTGCCGCCAAAGCGTCGGGTAATCGAGCTATCGGCCTGCGAAAATGCTTGAAAAAGATTTTTCATCTGATCCGCAGACATGCCAATGCCGCTATCGCGAACGCTAAATGCCAGAAGAACAGCGAGAGGTTCATCTGTTTCGACGATCTCGAAGCGTACGATAACTTCGCCCTGATCGGTGAACTTGATGGCGTTATTGATCAGATTGACGAGTATCTGACTTAGTCTGACCGGATCGCCGACCAAATAACGCGGTACGTTGGGTTCGACATGGAACATCACATCGATGGCCTTGTCCTTGGCCGCAATGGCAGCGATCGCTGCGATATTTTCCAGGTTGCTGTTCAAGTCAAAAGCAATGCTGTCGAGTTCGATTTTGTTGGCTTCGATTTTGGAATAGTCCAGAATGTCATTGATGACGCCAAGCAGGATATTGGAGGAGCCCTCAATGTTCCGTAAATACGTGCTCTGACGCGAATCCAGTGTCGTCTTGCTGAGGAGATAAGCCATACCCAGTACAGCATTCATCGGTGTGCGAATTTCATGTGACATCATGGCTAGAAAACGGGTCTTGGCCGTATTGGCGGTTTCGGCCTGCTGCCGGGCTTCGATTAGCATGACTTCACGTTCCTTGCGTTCGGTAATGTCCTGATGAGTGCCAAACATCATCAGGGGTTTGCCATCGTTGGTCCAACTCAGAACTTTGCCGCGATCCAGTACCCAGATCCAGTGTCCATCGCGATGGCGCATGCGGGCTTCACATTCGTAATAGGGTATGTTGCCGGTGAAGTGTTCATTCAGCAGTGTATTGGAATGTTTCAGATCTTCGGGGTGCGCAAAACGGATCCAGGTTTCTATCGAAGTGGGAGTCAGCTCGTCGAGGCTGTAGCCGATCATTTCTGCCCAGCGTTCGTTAAATATGACCGTTCCACTTTGGACATTCCACTCCCAGGTTCCGATATGAGTGCCTTCAATAATGTTGGCAAGGCGCATGCGCTGATATTCGATTTCCTGTTCATGAAGTTTGCGATTGGTAATATCGCGTGAGGAAGCATAAATGAATTTTTTGCCGGAAATTTCAATGCCTCTGGCATTGATTTCTACATCAAAGATGCTGCCGTCCTTGCGTTTGTGGCGTGTTTCGAAAACACGGGGCGTGTTGATGATTTCGCGTGCCACATTGATCAGGTCTTTTTGTGGGATGAGGGCATCCCAGTCGAGTACGTTCAAACGTGCCGTTTCTTCATAGCTGTAACCCAGCATGTTGGCAAAAGAGCGACTGAACTGAACGACGAAGCCATTTTCATCCAGAATATGAATACCGTCGCTTGCCAAGTCCAGCATGGTTTCAAATTTTAGCGAGGTATTTTTGGATTCAGTGATGTCGGTTGCATGACCATTCCAGATGATGCTGTCATCAGGCTGTCGGTTTGGTTTGGATTGTCCCTGAATCCATTTGATTTCCTTTTTTGGGGTAATGATGCGAAATTCATGGCGCCACTCGTTGAGAGATGAGGCTGATTCGGCGATGGAAGCATTGAGTTTGTCCGCGTCATCGGGATGGGTCAGATTCAGTAAGGGTGAGGCATCAAGTACAAGTGTTTCTGGCGCGAGGCCCATGACTTCCGTTATACCTTTGCTGGCGAAAGGCATGCAGCTGCGGCCATCGGGGAAAAGCTGGAATTGATAAATGAACCCCGGGATATTATTGGACAGATCTTCGAGAAACTTGTGACTTTGGAAAAGCTGATTTTCCAAGTGCTTGCGTACCGTGATGTCGACCAATGTTACCAGATGGTGGTGATGGAATCCTGGAGAATCCAACGTCGTGGCGGTGGCAATGACATTGCGCCGGGATCCATTTAAGCAGTGAACGGTGAGGTCGATGGGTTCAAAGTCGGTTCGGTCGTGTAGGGCTTTTTTTAAATTCTTGTTCCAGATATTTCTGATCCAGCGACGATATTGTTTGTCAGGATAGGCTTTGGGCCACCATTCGGTCAGGGTGGGAATGTCAGCCAGCGTGTAACCAAAGGTTTGCGTAAATGCCTTGTTCAGATAGGTGATCCGTCCTTGCTCATCATTAATGGCTTTGGGAATCGATGAGGATTCGATGATGGCATATAATCGCGTTTCATTGTTTCGCAATTCCGCTTCGATCAGTTTACGTTCGGTGAATAATACGCTGACAAACTGAGCGGTTAGCGAGATACCCAGGACGAAGATATTCATGTCGAAGATGTTCGGCGTGCCATCCACGACGAACGGACCCGCGCCATGCGACGTTTGGTACAGTGACAAGAACGTGATGCCGCTGCAGATGAAAGAAACGATGATGGTTCCGCTCCTGATAGCAATCCAGATCAGAAGTGGAGCATAAACGACCAGTGCCTGCGTGGTGGTGCTGAAAACGGTGTTGTCAAAGATTAGCCAGGTGGCGGGCAGAATCAGAATGATCGGAATGATCGAAGCTTGTGCCGATTGCTTGATCGTTTCGAGTCGATCAGACAAAGAAAAGGCGATCAGCATGAATGGTGTGATCAGAAATTGTCCCAGACAATTGCCGAACCACCAGTATGTCCAAGCCTGTAGATAATGCTGGGATTCCCGGATGGCATCAAAAAACATCAGTGTCAGCGTTCCCAATGTGGCGCTGAAAGGCTGGAGTATAAAAAATATCATCACGAACAAGCGTGTCAGATCGCGTACTTTATGAAATAAAGGGTTGATCTTCCAGTACTTGAACAATGTGAAGCCGATAAGCGCTTCAAGGCTGTTGATGCTGGCAATGACAGTTGAGGGTATGAGTTCCAGCCCGGTACTCAGCGCGAGAGCTAGTTGTCCCAGGAAAATACCTGGCCAGACTCTTGCACCTAGCAGAATGATGGCAGCCAACGCAATGCCTTCTGCAACAAAAAAAACTGGCGTAACGATGTAGTGCGTCACTGTGGTCAGGAAGCTCATGTAACCAAAGGTGAAATATAATGCGGCCAATCCCAGAATCTGAAACAGGTAGCGAAGAAATGAAGCGGAATGACCCGTGGGCATCATGGAGCAGCTTGTTGAATAGGATTAAGCAAATAATTAAAAGCGGGCTGAAATGAAATTACTTGAGCAATCGGTAAGAGGCCGGTTTGAGATAAAATCAGCATACCTTAATTGAATGCAGCGAACAATGATTGCTTTGGGGCACAGGGAATGTGTTTTACCTCGTGTCAGGATATGGGAAAAGTCACAGCGATATTCACTGATACCTGTTACGTTCGCAATTTCATGGAACCAATCTTCGGTGTTGCATATCTCAATGTGGCGAGCATGGTATCGTGTTGAATGAAGGATGCTCATTTCTGGGGGCAAGATTCCGTCTACTCCCTAATCTTCTTAGTTAGCGAAAATTCATGTTGTATCTGCTTTTGGTGATTTTTGTCGTGGTCATCATTCTAGGGCCCGCATACTGGGTCAAGCAGACGCTTACCCGGTATAGTCTTCCTGATGACCGTTATCCTGGGACTGGAGCGGAACTGGCTCGGACCTTGCTTGACGATGCTAATTTGCAATCAGTCAGGGTTGAAGTGACCGAACAAGGCGATCATTATGATCCACTGGCCAAAGTCGTACGATTGAGTCCGGACAAGTTTCATGGCAAATCGCTGACAGCAATTACAGTTGCAGCACATGAAGTTGGACATGCCTTGCAGGACAGAGATGGTTATTGGCCGTTAAAGATGCGCACGCGGTTGGTGGAAATAGCAGCGCCCGCCGAAAAACTGGGAGCTGCCATTTTGATGATTGCGCCCGTCATGACAGCGATTACTCGGGCACCCAGTGCCGGTGCGCTGATGTTTTTGGGTGGCTTGTTGACGATGGGTACGGCTGCGGTGGTACATTTGGTCACATTGCCCATGGAGTGGCATGCCAGTTTCAGGCGCGCCATGCCATTACTGAAGCAGGGCGGACACTTGTTGCCCGGGGATGCGTGGCATGCGCGCAAGATTTTGCGTGCTGCAGCATGGACCTATGTGTCAGCATCATTGATGTCGCTGGTGAATGTTGCGCGTTGGTGGGCCATTTTGCGGCGATAAGTTGATAAAATACAGCCATCGGGATAGATGCAATCTTGACCCTGTAATATAAGCAACTTACCATGTGTTTTTTGATGATTCGAAACAATAACTCGTCAGTAAAATATTCAGTCAATTTCTTAGCTAAGGAAAGAAGGATAAATATGATGCAATTGAGAAGGCAACAAAAGGCAAACGTTAATCGTGGGTTTACTTTACTTGAGTTGCTGGTGGTAATGGTGATTATTGGATTGCTGGCCGCCTACGTGGGACCAAAATATTTTTCGCAAGTTGGGAAATCCGAAGTGAAAATGGCACAGGCGCAGATTGATGCTCTGGAAAAGGCATTGCACCAGTATCGACTTGATGTGGGTGGATATCCTGCTACTGAGCAGGGATTGGCTGCCCTGGTGACGCGACCCAATAATGAACCGCGATGGCAAGGACCTTATCTTGCAAAAATGCCGCCTGCAGATCCTTGGGGGCGTCCTTACATATACAAGTATCCGGGTGAGCGTTCCGAATTCGACTTACTTTCTCTCGGAAAAGATGGTCAACCGGGTGGTGAAGGAGAGGCAGCCGATATTAAAAACTGGTAGAAACTGATCATGCGTTTTGAGGTTAAGGCAGTGCTTTCCGGTCAAGGTACGGTGTATCTCGAGTTGGAAGCTAACAGTGAGGAAGAGGCGCGACTTCAGGTCATCGAACAAGGTGGCATGGTATTGAGCGTGCGCAAGCGCTTTTCCGGCTTCTCCCTCAAATCACGCAGTCATTTTCCTCTGGTGCATTTCAGCCAGGAATTGTTGTCGCTGCAAGTCGCGGGACTGAGTCTGGTCGAATGCATCGAAACATTGCAGGAAAAAGAGCAGGATGCTGGAAATCGCAAAATCATCCAGAACATTCTGGCCAGTCTCTACGAAGGTGTGACCTTTTCACAAGCCCTGAGCGAATATCCACAAGCATTTCCACCCTTGTACATTGCAACGGTTCGTGCCAGTGAACGCACCGGAGATTTGCCGGAAGCGCTGACACGTTTCATCACTTACCAGACACAGATGGAATTTGTACGCAAGAAACTGGTGGGGGCGTCGATATATCCAGTTTTGTTGCTGACTGTCGGGTTTTTGGTGTCTATCTTTCTACTGGTTTTCGTGGTTCCCAAATTCAGTGCTATCTATGAAGATATGGGTAGTGACTTACCATGGCTATCCATGCTGCTGATCAAATGGGGACAATTTGTGCAGGAGCGTGGCTGGGAGCTGGCCATTGCTGCAGCGATGTTGATGGGATTGACGGTTTATGCCGTGACGCGCCCGTCTTTCCGGGGCAAGGTAACGCAGTTGCTATGGCGCATTCCTGCCATTGGTGAACATATGCGTGTCTATCAGTTGGCCCGTTTTTACAAGACATTGGGTATGTTATTGCGCGGCGGTATTCCAATCACCCAGGCTCTGGAGATGGTGAGTGGTTTGCTGCAATCGCATTTCCGACCCAAAGTAGCTGCTGCTGCCAAACATATACGTGAAGGCAAGACCATTTCCAGTGCAATGGAGCAGGAAGGTTTGACTACCGCTGTGGGCAATCGCATGCTGCGTGTGGGGGAAAGAACCGGTCTCATGGGTGACATGATGGAACGGATCGGCAACTTCCATGATGAAGAAATAGCACGTTGGGTGGAATGGACGACCAAGCTGATCGAACCCTTGTTGATGGCGTTCATCGGTATCATCATTGGCGGCATCATTATTCTTATGTACATGCCTATTTTTGAACTGGCGGGAAGCATCAATTGATCGACATCAATTCAGAAACGACCGAGAAACAACCATTTGATATTGGCTATCTGGCAGATGCCAGGAAAAGAGCCTTCGAGCAGGGCGTTTCCGTCATGCAGGTGCTGGAGGGTAGTGGTTTTACACCGGATCAGCTGACACAGCGGCTGGGGCAGTTATTGCATATGCCGATATTGGAAATGAAGGATATTCATGCATTCACTCCGGCGTTTGACTTATTGCCTTTCGCTGAAGCCATGATGCATGAATGTGCGCTATTTCGCCGCGGACAGGAATGCCTGCTGGCAGTTAGCAATCCTTTTTCCAGCAAATTACGGGCATGGGCAGAAGAACGTTTTGAGATCGCGGTCACCTGGCATCTGGTGCATCCCGCCGATTTGGCCGCTTTTTTTGCGCAACAGGAAAAGAGCATGCGTGCCATGGATCAAGTTCTGCCCTCCACCGAGTTGGACAAGATTCAGAGTGGTATCGAGGATTTATCACTCAAAAGTATCAATGAAGGAACCAGTCAGGTTGTACGTTTGGTGCATTCTACGCTTTACGACGCACATAAATCGCAGGCGAGTGACATTCATCTGGAAATGACGCTGGGTTCGCTGGCTATCAAATATCGGATCGATGGCGTATTAACTTCGATCGGCGTCATACAAGGCGCAGATCTGGCTGAGCAGATCATTTCCCGGATCAAGGTGATGTCGGAGCTGGATATTGCCGAACGCCGTGTACCGCAGGATGGCCGCTTCAAAATTTCAATCCAGGGGCGGGAAATTGATTTCCGGGTTTCCATCATGCCCAGTATATTTGGTGAGGATGCGGTTCTGCGTATTCTAGATCGGCAAGCGCTCTCCGATCAGATCGAAGGCTTGACACTGAATCAACTCGGATTCAGTGCAGCATCCATAGCGACCATTCGTCGCCTAAGCTCCGAGCCTTACGGCATGTTGCTGGTTACCGGGCCGACAGGTAGTGGTAAAACGACGTCGCTGTATGCAGCGATATCCGAAGTCAACAAAGGCAATGACAAGATCATTACCATCGAGGATCCTATCGAGTACCAGTTGCCAGGAGTTCTACAGATTCCTGTCAACGAAAAGAAAGGATTGACTTTTGCGCGCGGTCTACGATCGATTCTGCGGCACGATCCGGACAAGATCATGGTGGGTGAGATACGCGATGCGGAAACGGCACAAATCGCCATTCAGGCGGCATTGACCGGGCATCTGGTATTCACCACCGTGCATGCCAATAACGTATTTGATGTCATCGGCCGCTTCTCGCATATGGGTGTGGATCCCTATAGTTTCGTTTCTGCGCTCAACGGTATTCTTGCGCAGCGGCTGGTGCGTTTGCTGTGTCCGCACTGTGCCATCGATGAGCGTCCGGATGAAAAATATATCGCGGAATCGGGCATAGCCATGGATTCGGTCAATCAGTATCGATTCCGCAGTGGCAAGGGATGTGGCCAATGTCGGGGCAGTGGATATCGTGGCAGAAATGCCATTGCTGAGATTCTGATCCTGAACGATGAGATCCGGGAACTGATCGTGGCGCAGGAGCCTATACGCCGGATCAAGGAAGCAGCCCGGATGAATGGTACGCGCTTTTTGCGGGAAGCCGCCTTGGATATGGTCAAGCAAGGATTAACCAGTTTGGAGGAAGCCAATCGTGTTACCATCGTGGAGTGATCGGATCGAGGTGTTTCTGGCTTCCGATCGAATCGATCTGGTTCGGACTGGAAGGGGATTCAAACCTGTGCAGGATGCACGCATCACTGAATGCTGTACACCGGAATCAGGTATTCCAGCATGGCAGCCGGCCCTGCAAAAACTGGAGCAGCAATTGTTGCACCATGCAGGAAGTAGCCTGGAGGTAACCCTGTCCAATCAATTTGTTCGCTATGTTACCCTGCCTCCACAGGAGGAAATAACCACGCCTGAAGAAGTCAAAGCTTACGCTACCTTTCGTGTTCGTGAGATTTATGCCGACCGCGCCGATTCCTGGGTGCTCAGTGTCAGTGAATGGGATCCACGAACAGGTGCTATCTGTGCTGCCATACCGCTGGCGCTGATGACGAAACTGGAAGAATTGGCCTTGCATACTCGCTGCAAGCTCAGGAGCGTCGAACCGTATTTGGCATCAGTTTACGATTACTGGCACTCAATCCTGAGTCAGGAACGGATTTATCTGGTTGTGATCGAATCCGGAAGGATTTGTGCAGGTATCATTGATCATGGCGTATGGTTGAGCGTGCGTAATCAGCGCATTGTGGGCAGTATAACGGATGAGCTGGTTGCCATCCTGGATCAGGAAGTCGTTCTGGTGGGCAGAAAGGAAGCGCAGGAAAGCGTGCATGTTTTTGCCCCCGAGTACCCCAATCTGGTGTTACCACAAGAATCAGGCTGGCGGCTCTTGTCGTTGTCGAATGAGCCGCTGTCTGTTCCTGCGCATTATCCGGTTGCGATCGTTCAGGATACGGAGAATCATCAATGTCTCGCCTGAAGCTCAAATTTCCTTACCGGGAACAGTCGATTCCTCAGGTCGATATCACGATTCTGCTGATCGGATTGCTGGTGTCACTGGCCGTGTTGCTGCAATACCGCCACCTCACCGAGGAAGTCAATCATTGGAGCAGCCGTGTCGAGCGACTGGAGAAGCTGCAACAACAGAAAAACGCGCCGCGTACCCGTTCTACTGCCCGAATCAGGGAATTTGGTCAGGAAATTCGCAAGGAAGTGGCACAAGCCAATGCCGTACTCGATCAGATCAATTTGCCTTGGGAAGCCCTGTTTGATTCCATTGAGCATGCGGCAACGGATGAAATCGCACTATTGTCTCTGCAACCTAATGTATCCAGTCGAACGCTGCGTATTAGTGGCGAGGCAAGAAATATGTCTGAGTTACTGGATTTTGTAGAGGCTCTTGAGAGGGAAACGGTTTTTGAAAATGTTCATTTGATCAATTACAGGATTAAACAAGACAATCCGCATCGTCCGATTGTCTTTCTATTGACAGCCGTATGGATTTAAAACAGTTGAATACACAAATAGCACAAGCACAATGGAACCAGTTTCTGCCATTGCTGCGCTGGCATATCAACCGACTGGGAGCGCTGGGAAAAATCGGTATGGGGTTGCTGGTAGTCACTGTCATCTATTTCTTTTCGGCCGTGCTGCCGCAGGATTCTGCTCTGCAGAAATTGAAGGAACGTGCTGAAACATTGCAGGTGCAAGCCAATGCAAAGCAAACATCCGGTGATGCCGATACGGGTAAAAAAATGAGTAGCGATCAAGCCTTGCAGGTTTTCTATGATTTCTTTCCGAGCATCGATTCCTCACCGTTCTGGATTCGGGAATTGGTACGGCTGGCCAAGAAACAGAAAGTAGAGTTGAGCAGCAGTGAATATCGCCTGGTGAATGAGAAAGATGCTCGTCTGGCACGTTATGAAATGATTTTGCCGGTTAAAGGGCGCTATCCCGAAATCCGGGCCTTTATTGCCGATGCGCTGGAAGCCGTTCCGGCGATGGCCATATCAGCCATTGCCATCAAACGGGAGAGTGTTTCTTCCGACCGACTCGAAATGCGACTTGAGATCAATCTTTATTTGAATAAATGATGGATTCTGCTGAGAAAAAAAGGAAATTGTTACTGGGCGGAGCGTTGGTTGTCACTCTGCTGGCAGTGGCATTGGTTGATGATGAAGGCGAAGACAGTGTGATCAACACGGTTGAACCGGTGCAAACATCGAAGTCGGCGCCGGAAAGAAGCAAGGCTCAGGAAGGCAACGCTGAGTATCTGGATGTCAGCAAGCTGGGGCAAAGGAAATTTAATTCCACTGCGGGTGAATTATTTGTGTCCACCAATTGGGCGCCCAAGAAACCCAAGGTCACGGCAGAGGAACAAGCGGCTGCAAAAGAGGCAGAACTGGCGAGAGCGGCAGCCATCCCTCCTCCAGCACCAACGGCACCACCGTTGCAGTTCAAATATGCTGGTAAAGCCATATCGGGTAGCGATACCTGGGTATTCTTGTCACAACCGGGAGAGAATTTCATTGCAAGAATTGGTGGAAAAATCAATGAGCAATACCGTTTGGACGCGATTAACGATAATGAGATAAAAGTGACCTACCTTCCGTTGAATATCAAACAGACCCTTACGATCAATAATAAATTAGCAGGTAATATGCGATGAAAAGCTGGAGAATATTTGTCTTTGGTATTTTGCTGGCGATATTGGCGGGATGTGCAATCAACAATAAGACGTTCGGTACACGCAATATTGCTTTTGACGATGGGCAGAAGTTGATCGCAGCCGGTGAATTCGAGAAAGGTTTGGAAAAGATTGAGCAAGCGCAACGAGAAGAGCCAGACAACAAGGAAATTCGAGCAGTCCAGATACGGATGCGTGAAGATGTAATGGCTAGAATTCTTTTGGAAGGCGATAACGCTGTTTTTTCGGGTAATCTGGATCAAGCTGAAAAAAGTTATCAACGTGTATTGAATCTGCATGCAACCAATGAGCGCGCAAGAGATGGTATTGAAGCTATTAAGACTGAACGGCGTCATATTGCGTCAATTCAATCCGCAAGGGAGCTGCTGGCTCGCAAAGAGATTACCAAAGCTGAGAACATCGTACGAGCAGTGTTACAAGAAAATCCGCAACAATCTTATGCGCGTCAACTGATTTCCGAGATCAATTCGCATTTGTCTCGTCCCGAAGTAACTGATCTGGCATTGGAATCCTCGTTCAAGAAAACCGTCACAATGGAATTCAAGGATACCGATCTAAAGACAGTTTTCGAGCTGATTTCGCGTACAGCGGGAATTAATTTCGTTTTTGACAAGGATATCCGGCAAGACAATAAACTCTCGATTTTTGTGCGCAATAACACGATTGAGGATATTCTCAAGCTGATCCTGACTACCAACCAACTGGCTTTTAAGGTACTAAATAGTAATTCGATACTGGTCTACCCGAATACACCGGCTAAGCAGAAGGATTATCAGGAATTGGTGGTGCGCAGTTTTCAAGTGGCCTATACCGATGTCAAGCAAATGGTGGCGATGGTTAGGGGTATTGTCAAAGCCAAGGACATTTATGTCAATGAGCAGTTGAATCTGTTCATCATGCGAGATACGTTGGAAGCCATCCGCCTGACCGAACGTTTAGTCTCGCTGAATGATCTGGCGGAACCCGAAGTAATGTTGGATGTGGTAGTTATCGAAATTGCACGTGAGAATACTTTCTTGCTTGGTCCAAAATTTCCGCAAAATGTCACTTACAGTGGTTTGGCAGCTATCGGAGCGGCACCAGTAGCTGGTGCGGCATACTTGAATCAGATTGGTGCCAATGGTGTTGGTCTTAAGAGTTTCTCTGTTTCTAACCAGGCTGTAATTGATTTCGCTCAGAATCTTACTAATGGTGATCTATTGGCTAATCCCAGAGTTCGTGTTAGCAATAAAGAGAAAGCCAAAATCCATATTGGTGAAAAGCGGCCGTTTTTTACAGCTAACGTTCAGCCTGGTATCAATTCAATTGTGACTTCTACACCAACCTTTATTGATTTGGGTATCAAATTGGATGTCGAACCACGTATCGGCTTGAACGATGATGTTACTTTGAAAGTGACGCTAGAAGTAAGTAATAGTACGGGCGACGCCAAAGGTCCTGGCGAAGCAACAGCTCCAATCGTTAATACCAGGAATGCCGAGACATTGCTGACGCTCAAAGATGGTGAAACACAAGTTATTGCCGGACTGATACAGAATGATGAAACACGGGGAGTAAAGGGTTTGGCAGGATTGATAAATATCCCTGGTCTGGATCGCTTTACATCAAGCCAAGATGTTAAGAGAAAAAAAAGTGAGGTGGTATTACTAATTACGCCACGGATTATTCGTAATCTTCCTAAAGCGGATAGTTTCGAAAGAGAACACCATTTTGGTACAGCCAGCGAAGCAGGTAAATTACCTGTTTCTATCAAGAAAACTGCGGCACAATCTCTCGGACTTGCTCCGGCAGGTGCTGGACAGGGAGGCAGTATTCGTGGTGGAGGTAATGCGTTTGCTCCATCCGCTCCAGGAGAAGAACGAGGTCTTCCCAATTCTTTCGAGAAGGCAGCCGCGAATACTTCGCCTACGGTGACCATGCAAGCACCTACCAACGTTGGGTTGGACAAGGAATTCTCGGTCAATGTGCGTCTGGTCGGTGCAAAACCCACGGTCAACACCGATTTGCAGCTTAGCTACGAATCCAGTGTGCTGGAATTACTCGATGGAGGAAACAAATCGGGTTCACGCACGATCAAATTGGGCAAGGATCAAACGGCAGGTATGGCAACCCAGCTTCGATTCAAGGTCATTGCAGCCAATGCGGGTTCGACCGAGGTCAGCATACAAAGTGCGAGTGGTGAGGATATCGAAAACGGGGATTCTGTCGATGTGACGTTGCCACCGCCGACAACCATTAACTTTAAGTAACGTTCTGAAGGTATCGCATTGCGGAGCTTCAACAGGAATCGTGGTTTCACGCTGATAGAACTGATAGTCGTGCTGGTAATCATGACTATTCTGGCTACTGCAGCATTGCCATTGCGTGAGTTGATGGTCAAACGGGAGAAAGAAGAGGATTTACGCACTGCACTAAGGCAGATACGGACAGCGATTGATGCTTACAAGCAAGCGGTGGATGATGGCAAGATTACCAAAAAAGCGGATGAATCGGGTTACCCTCCCAGACTGGAAGAGCTATTTATCGGTGTTCCAGATGCCAAGAGCACGGACAAGAAAGTGATCTATTTCTTGCGCCGCTTGCCACGCGATCCCATGTTCGTTGAGATGGATATTTCTCCAGGTATGCCGGTCACATCGGCAGTCGATACATGGGGAAAGCGCAGTTATGAAAGTCCTTGGGACAGCCCCAAGGAAGGTAACGATGTTTTTGATGTGTTCTCACGTTCGGAGGAAATTGGTCTGAACGGCATTCCTTATCGAGAGTGGTGATGGCTATACGCAAGACTATGAAGCAGCAGGGTTTCACCCTGATCGAATTACTCGTGGTAATGGCCATTGTAGCGACCTTGCTCAGTATTGTTGCGCCTCGCTACTTCAATTCTCTGGATAAAGCCAAGGAAGCCGTGTTGCGGCAGGATTTGGGAATCATGCGAAACGCCATCGATCAGTTTTATTCCGATTTTGGCAAGTACCCCATAGATTTGGTCGAGCTCGTCGACAAACGATACATGCGCAGTATTCCCAAGGATCCCTTCACCGACAGCGACAAGACTTGGATCGAAGTACCTCCCAAGAATCTAACCGAAGCTGGTGTGTACGATGTGCACAGCGGCTATAACGGACGGGCCATTGATGGTACTTTTTATGAGGAATGGTAAGCCTGTAAACTTTCGTACATTCTTTTTCGCTAAGCGCAATGAGGTTTTCTGAACGCGGATTTGTCTATTTGTGGGCGTTGTTTGCTGTCGCATTGGCAGGCATTGTCATGGCAGGCACGGCGCAAATGTGGCAAACCAAATCCCAGCGCCAGAAAGAAGCTGAATTGATGTTCATCGGAGAGGAATTTCGCAGGGCCATCATGTCTTACCACAATACAGGCACCAAGCAATTTCCGACTTCCTTGGAGGATTTGCTGAAAGATGAACGCTTGCCAAATGTCAAACGCCACATTCGGAAAATTTATCTGGACCCCATAACGAATACAGCCGAGTGGGGGGTGGTGGAAGAAGCGCCACCGGTCACCAATCAATCCAGTACACAGCGCTCGGGTTCCAGTAATTCCAGCAGCAACAATTCTTCTACGGCTGCAAACAAAAATTTGAATTCGAGTACTCAAAGTGGTTCGGGTACTGCGGCATCGAGCAATACTCTGACACCCAATAACAGCACATCAGCAAATGCCAATGCCAATTCTCCGGTCAATACCAATTCGGTAGCGGGTGACAATAGCACTGCCACTACAGCTACAAATAATTCACCCAGTACCAGCACTGCAGGCATGAGTTCAGGCACGGGCAAGCGAATTGTGGGCGTCTACAGCCTGTCGCAAAGAAAGCCGATCAAAAAAGATCGCTTTCCAGAGCAATACTCCAAATTTAAGGAGGCTGTGACCTATCAGGATTGGCAATTTATTTACAAACCTGGAGACAACAAAGGGGGAGCGAATTCCGGTTCAGCTTCCAAACAGCCTCCCAAATCCGGCGCTAGTAATTCACCGTTTGCTCCACAGTCATCTCCGAATTCGGGCTCCAGTTCGGGGAGCAGCAATTCGCCGTTTTCTTCGAAGTCTTCATCTGGTGCGACTGGGTCCGGATCAGGGGCGAATTCTGGAGCGAGTGGAGCGGGAACAGGTCTGGGCGCTGGATTCTCATCCGACGATTAGAGAAATGCCAGAGAAAGTGGTGTCGGGTGTTGGTTAGTGTCGATGGAATGGCGAAATTGTTTTGGGGTGAATGCTTTGCTAAAAAATGGATTGGATTTGCAACGCATCAAAACCTAGTCGTTCTGGCTGATCTTTTCATCTAGATATTCGATTTTTACCTTGGCCAAGCCCTGCACGCCGATTTTCTTGGCCGCTCCCTTCGAGAGATCAATGATGCGATCATGTTTGAAGGGACCGCGATCATTGACAATGACATCGACATGCCGCCCGTTGTGTAGATTGGTGACGCGAACTTTTGTGGGTAAAGGCAATGTCCGATGCGCGGCTGTCAGTCCGTGTGGTACGAAACGCGTTCCCATGGCTGTGCGATTGCCGGATTCCGAGCCGTACCAGGAAGCTGTGCCGACTTCCCGATAGCCGCTGGCTGATGGCAGTGGGTAATATGTGACTCCTTTGACTTTGTAGGGCTTGTTATAGGCTTTACCGGATTTTGGTGTGCTTTTTCGGGAATCTGTCGAATGCCGAGAGGTATCGGAAACCATCGAGGCGCATCCACTGAACAAACCGGTGATAATGAGCAAGACCAAAACACGCTTGCGATAGATTGAATGTGACATAGCGAGTACCTAAAACAACTGAATTCGAACTTATTTAATGATAACTTGCACCGGTCTGTCAATATTTGAAGAGGGTACGATCACTGCAGACCGGGTTTGTGCCAAAATAAGGCGGTAAAGAATGGGCAGTAACGGCAAACGTTTCATGCGACTCAGGCTTATCAAGGACAAAGACATAAATGAGTAATAGTTCCATCAAAGTTAACGATGTGACGGTGCGGGAGAGTGCTTATGGCTTGTCTCGTGAACCCACATTCTCCAGTGTACAGTCGTTCATGCGCAGAAAAAGCACCAAAGACCTGAATGGTGCAGAGCTTGTCATCAGCGGTATCCCGTTTGATCTGGCCGTAACTTATCGATCCGGTGCCCGGCTGGGTCCGCAAGCGATTCGGCAGGCATCGGCCGAAGTGGCATCGCTGAAGCCCTATCCTTGGGGATTCGATCCATTCGAGAATTTGTCGGTCATCGACTTTGGCGATTGCTTTCTGGATGTACATAATCCGATGTCGGTGCATGCAGCCATCGTGCAACATGCTCAGCATATTTTGCAATCAGGTGCGCGCATGCTGACTTTTGGTGGCGATCACTACATTACTTATCCTCTGCTGAAGGCGCATGCGGAAAAATTTGGGCAGCCACTTTCTCTCATTCATTTTGATGCACATTGTGATACCTGGCCAGATGATCATGCTGAGTCGTTGAATCATGGTTCGATGTTTTTCAAGGCAATCAATGACGGACTAATTGATCCCAAACGTTCAGTGCAGATTGGCATCCGTACCTGGAACGATGATTTCATGGGGGTGAACATTCTGGATGCGCAGTGGGTGCACGAACACAACAGCGCGGCTGCAATTGGCGAGATCGAACGGATTGTCGGGTCACATCCGGCGTATCTGACTTTTGATATTGATTGTCTTGACCCTGCTTTTGCACCGGGTACGGGTACGCCCGTGTGCGGGGGATTATCCACTGCGCAGGCGCTATCCATTTTACGCGGACTGAGCAAACTGAATATCGTCGGAATGGATATCGTTGAAGTCGCGCCAGCCTATGATCAGAGTCAAATCACGGCGCTTGCTGCGGCGCATATCGCGTGTGACCTGATTTGTCTGTATGCAAAACGCAAGGCAGGGGGGTCTTTGCTTATTCGCTGAGAAGTCCGATAAAAAGCATGCATTTAAATGCATGCATTCTGCATTGAAATCAAGTTTGAGTGTTTTATGGGGCTTCGGAATGTAGCGCTTCAGTGTCTGTTTACGAGCCAACTACTCTCCTGCAGCGATCGCAACATCATGTCGATCGAGATCAGAATACGTAGCGCAAATTGATTCCGCCACCCCAATCGGGGCTACGCTCAGAGAATCCTTTCAAGCCGAAAATATTGAGCCGGAAATGATTGCTGACGCGTTGCGACAGATAGACGGTTAGGTCCCTGCTGTCTTGCAGACGTATTGGTGATTGTCCCATGTTGTAACTGGTACCGACGGTCACGGTATCAGATAGACGGTATCCTGCACCCGCTGCGCCATACAGTACGTTATGGAAGGTGACACCGGAGGGGTCACCCAGTATCCGATAACCAAAAGTGGCGTTGAAGATGAACTTGGACATCGTTTTGTATAAATCGCCCTGAACGGCATAATCGATTGCGCCGCTTCCCAGGTTTTTGCTTGCGCTGGCGGTTGGTATCTTCAGACGGGCCGTGACATCGAATGCGATACCGGTCGGTGCGTGATCGAACAGGTTGTAACTGAATGCAGCAATGATGTCTCCGAGTCCGGATTGCGTGAATCTGGGTAACGATCCGCCACCACCGCCCAGCGGGACGCCGCCCGTCAGTGCCAACGCGCTAACTTTGCTCTGCTTGGCGTGTGCAAGGTTGTCATCGGAACCCCCGCCACTACCACTGTTGCTGCCACTGCCTCCGCCGCTTCCACTACTTCCGCCATTGTCGTCGCTACCTCCGCCGCCACTGCCACCGCTTCCGCTGTTGCCGCCATTGTCATCACCCCCGCCGCCGCCACTTCCGCTGTTGCCGCCGTTGTCGTCGCCACCGCCGCCACTTCCGCTGTTGCCACCGTTGTCGTCGCCACCACCGCCGCTTCCGCTGTTGCCGCCGTTGTCGTCGCCACCGCTGCCGCTTCCGTTGTTGCCACCGTTGTCGTCGCCACCGCCACTGCCGGATCCCCCCGAGCCGCTATTGCCGCCTCCCGATCCAGAGTTTCCGCCTGATCCCGAGTTGTTTCCACCGCCGGCTATGATGGTTGGACAGTTCCGTGTTTGTTCGTCGCAAATGATAACGCCGCTTGCTCCCGATCCTCCGCTGGAACCTCCACCTTCAACACCGCCAATGATTGAACTGCGGCCATCAATGCCGCCGATACCTGGACCGAGTACGTTTCCGGGTCCCGTTATATTCAGATAGGGGATGATGAGGCGAAAAGAAGCGCGACCTTTGTCATAACGAGCAGTAAAAGGGACATACCAAATATCTGTGGATGAGCTGCCACCGTACTTGCCCGAGGTGAAGTCGGTGGCTGCGCTGAAACTAAAACCATCGGCAGAAGACGCGACGGTAGGGGCGCTAATCAGAAAGCAGAGGCATGTTAATCGAGCAGCTCTGAGTAATGATAATTGGGGCAAAAATTTGTGCGTCATGAACGGTGACTGAGTATTTGGCGGCAAATGTTTTGGCATTTAAAAAGCTTTATTGATCGAAGGGAAATTCTTACAAGTGGGCTCTTAATATAATTGCATCGGGTCGGAAAGTAAATCAGTAAAAATATGATTTTTATGCTCTTTTTGTACTAGGACTCAAGGTGATTACAAAATGTAGTGGCGAGCTTCACGCGTTGCTTAACCAAGCATGAAAGTTATTGTTTTTGGCGATGAATGTAGCATGACATTGCTAGCGGTCAAAATGCCGATCATGATGTCCACCATGATCGCGGACTCTATCGGACAAGTCGATTGCATCTTGCAGAATGGCTCGTGCATCGTGTCCACTGTGATCGCGCCTGTCGGGCAGCAAGTCCGGTTTATCCTGGATGTGATCCCGGGAGGAATCTACGCTATCGCGTGGTGTATGCCGCTCATCGGGTCGATCCAATTTATCCAGAGGCTGAAGGTCTTTGGAATCGGGACGATCACTGCCGGATCCATCTCTGTCATGCTTGATGGAATCGCTGCGTTCCAATTTATGATCACTATCGGAACGGCCTGAACGGTCACTATCATCGGAACGAGACCCACTTCCGGATGCGTCATTCCGGTCGGATCGCCCATCCTTGCCGCTGGAAGAATCATTATCTCGAGAATCGTCGCGGCCCCGGTTGTCATCGTTTCTGATGGATTTCAATTCCGGCTCAGAGTCGGCATTATTTCTTCTGTCCAGATTATTGCCTTCCAGCGGTGCCCGATCGATTCGGTCTTGAATCTGAATGGGTAATTCCTGCTTGGTTTCGATTCGGTCTGCAACCACACGTTGGTCTTCGCTGATACGTCCGCTCATCTGTACGAGGCGGCCCGGTTTGAGTTCATCCTTGTTGGCCGAAGACGGTGATTCGCTAATGGTGACGGTACGGTTGCTCAGATTGAGTTCCTTGCCTCTGATGCCGTGTACATAGCCTTCAATCACGACGTGCGAGACATTGCCGAACTGATGGCGCGTTGGTTCCGTTTGAATGTGTTGAGCCTGCAGGCGGTCTCCGTCCCACTGACCTGCAACCATGACTTCCATCCCCTTGGCAAGGCCGCTGGGTTGTGAATGGGGGTCAAGCTGAATGCGTGTGCCATTGATCTCGAAACTAGATGCATGAACATGCGTTACGTAACCACTAATGTGGGCTTCGGCATGTGCGGGCATACCTTCTATGCGCGATGCTGCAACACTGCCATCAGGTAGTCTGTGACCACTGATTTGCACCCACTCGCCCGCTTTGAGGCCGGACAAGTTGCCATGAGCTTGCGATCCCGCATGAATGGTTTGACCCAGTACGCGCAATTCCCGTGTTTCCGGATTGATATGACTGATAGGCCCAACGGCTGCATGAACCACGGCAATATTGCGTGCGGTCAGCTCAGCGCCGGTACCCAGTGCACGTGCAATGACGATTTGGCCGGCAGCTAGTTCGCGTGCCGAAGCGGGACGTCCATCGATGGTAATCGGTGTATCGGGATCGTAATGAATTTCCACACCATTGACACAGATACTGGCGAATCCGCTTATGGTTCCGACAATGCCGGTGCCTCCGATACCGCCGCCTTGCTGGGCGGTGCTACCTGTGCCACCAATGCCACTGTCCTGGAAGCCTGTGCCACCAATGCCACCAGCATCAATTCCAGTACCCCCGACACCACCAGAGGCCATTTTTGCCCCCGTGCCACCAATTCCAGATTGTGGCAGGCTTGAGGCTGAGCTACCGGTACCTCCAATTCCTTGTGGTTGTATGC
Source organism: Nitrosomonas sp. (assembly GCA_024282035.1). Lineage (GTDB taxonomy): Bacteria > Pseudomonadota > Gammaproteobacteria > Burkholderiales > Nitrosomonadaceae > Nitrosomonas. The sequence goes on along the minus strand of JAMWZR010000017.1, from coordinate 12,611 downwards.
CCGTACCGCCAATTCCAGAATGTGAAACCGCCGATCCTGTACCACCTATCCCCGATCGTGCTGCTACTGCAGCCGGATTGATCAAAGTTGCGCCATCGCAGCTATTCTTGCCTTGAGCGGAAACAGAGTGAATTAGCAAAAATAAGCACAGAATCAACCCCGATAAGCCGGAAGGCAGTCTGATCAATGAACGCTTATTGATAAGGACCAATAGTGACATAGTGGATGACATAAGAGATTACTGATCAGAATTCGCAGGATGGTCGGGGTCAACCGGTTCGTGGTAAAAATAGATGCCGAACGTCATGCGATGACGTGGTTCGTCATCATGCAATGCATCACTTTTTTCCAGTTCCAGTGCTTCTTTGTTGATGGCAAGTAACGACTCCATACCGGCTGCTTCCGCTTTTTCGACCAGAACTGTGATGGACTGTGCGCTCAAAGCGTTATAGTGCACACTGCGTTCCAGGAAAGGTTGGCTCTCACCCAACAAATTGCTGGTTGCGGCAGCGGCATGATCGTGGACATTGTGGCTGAAATAGTAGACTTTTTCGTCAAAGCCATGGGCGGGAATGAATGCGGCCGTATTCAGACAAACCTGATTCTTTTTGTCGACATGAGCTACACCCAGTCGCATCCATTCATCCAGCACGACACGTGAGCGAATATCGCAACTGACACTGGCGACAAGTCCTTCGAATGAAATATCGCCTCCATCCTTGATGAAACGTGGCAAAGGTTTGGGTTGGTTATTTTCATCCAGATATCGCGTATCGCTGGTCCACAGACTGATCAGGCGAGCGCCTAATGAGACGGTTTGTGGAACCGCCTCGACATTGTCATTTGCACAGTGACGTAGTCGCTTGATGTCCTTACGGTGAATACCAGTCAACAGGCTCATGTGACTATCAGTGAATGGTTTGTTTTCAATTCTGAAGTCGCGATCTGCAACTTCGATGAAAATATTTTTCAACAAATCGGATAGATAAGTGTAGGTGATGCCTTTTGCCAGCATTAACCGGATTAAAGGGCGCAACACTCGTCGCAGTGCGTTGACCAACAATGGTGAGATTGTTGAATTTATCGGACAGGAACCATGCATGATGATCGAATCTAAAAGTTAACCATAACAAAAAAGCAATGAATTTAAAACAGTTTAGCACACTGTGGGAAAATATTACACAAATTTATTGACAATAACCAACGAGGTGCGTATAGTTATTCTTGCGGGAAAAATTCACACAAAATGATATATAAGTGTATTGTTTGTTTGATCCTGCGCTATTGAAAGTTTTTTAAATCTACAGTTAGGAGGGGTTATGTTTGAGGTATCCGCGTCTAAAAAGATTGCCCGATCGATTTTATGTTCGTCGGCAATTTTGGCTTCTCTTGTCGCTAGCAGTGTTTCAGCAGGTGATAATGAGGTTAAATTCAAACTGACGGACAATCCAGGAAGCTGGTTTGATACCGGTGTGGATGTTGCAGGCAGTCGTTCGATTGCCATCGCTTCACCTGGTGTCAAAGTGAATTTCAATGGTGCATCGAATACGGTTCACACCAGAACCAGTTTGATTTTTCCTACTGGCGCTGCGGGTATGCCGTTTAATACAGAGCCAACAAAAGGTGGAGATAGCTTGACTCTGACCACGCCAGGTTTGTACGTGTTTACCTGTAGTGTTCATCCCTACATGTTTGGCGCTGTGATCGTGGATGATCCTGCTACCAAAGGACTGGACATTGGGTCTTCACTCAGCATAGTCAATGGAATTACCGTGCCCAGCACCAGCGATCTGGCAACACGTTTGTTGAGGACCTTCTTCATTGCCACCAATCCTTCTAACTGGCAAAACTATGCCAGCAACACGCCTTGGCATATTACCTATCCCGATGTCGATGTAAATCTGGGTGGAGATCTCGTTCTGAATCTGCCAACTGTGCTCAATGCGCGTTACGGTAATGATGTGACTTTGGCTCCATTGGCTAAACCACAGGTTAATGCAGTGGGAGAAATTTGGGTTGCTACCCAGTTTGAAACCACCGCAGGAAAATCCAAACCTGGTACAGTTTCGGCTGTGGACGGCTCTACTTGGGAAGTAACTCGCAAGGTAGCATTGCCTAACATCGAAATGAACAATCCACACAATATGTGGACTGACAAAGATCAAAGTGTGATCTACGTGACCCAATGGTTCGATAAAAAACTGACGGTTTATAATCGCACGACAGGCAAGATGATACGCAATGTCTCGGTAGGTGAGGCACCAGCGCACGTGATGACCTTAGCGGATGGAACCGACAGACTGCACATCACCAACAATGGCGATACGCGTACCGATTCCGTAATGGAACTGGCTCCCTTTGCCACCAATGTGTTGCGTCGTATCGATATCGGACGGGGTAATCCGCACGCACACTGGATGAGTCACGATGGACAGTTCATGGTCACTCCCAATGTCTTTACCAGCGATACCACGCAGTACAATTTCGACACTAATAGTATCGAAGCCATTTTGCCTTCGGGTGTGTTACCCTTCAGTCATCCTTTGGCTACCGGCATGATGCCCGATGCAAGCAAATACTATGTCGCGAATCTGCTGGACAGTTCGATTACCGTAATCGATATGAAAGATCATTCGGTGATCAAAAACATCAATTTGATTCAGAATTATGATCCTGTGGCAGGAACCATTACCGGCCCTGTTGGTGCTTTGCCGATTCAAACACCGGTATCGCCGGATGGCAAGCACATGGTGACGGCTAATACCCTGACGGGTACGATTACGATACTGGATACCAAAACCGACGAAATCGTTGCGATGCTGGGCTGTGATCCAGGTTGTCACGGCGTGCAATACGGTGCCAAGCAAGGAGGCGGCTACTATGCCTACGTTTCGAGTAAATTCTCGAACCGATTGCTCGTGGTCGATCCCGATCCGAAAAATACTGGAAATCTTAAAGATGCAGCTGTCGTAGGAAGCATCGGGTTGTTTGCCAGTGCTGAAACCAAACTGGATGATACCATTCGTGGTAACGCCGGTATGGGTGGTCAGGGAATTTTACCGATTCCCGTGGTCTATAACGGTTGGGTACAAAATCTGCCAAGTACCTGGAAAGATCAACTGACACCAGCGCAACAAAAACCGGCTGATTAATCCATAAACGATCGAGAGTGGTTCGTTACGATTTACTTACATGGATCGTTTTGATGGCAGTTCTATAAGCAGTAAGAGCTGTAGTTGTAGTAACAAATTGTTTTTTTAACCAGTCATGGAGAGGAAGTTGGTTCGGAGTAGTTTGCTTCCTTTCCATGCTTGAACCAACGAGGAGAAAAAAATGAGTACAGGACAAGACGATTCAGGAAATGACGTAACTGACGATTCATCAGGAAGTGGTGGGGGTGGCAAAGCCTTCAAATTCACCATTGTGGATGGAAAGGTTACAGAAGTATTTGAAGTCAAGGATGGCATAGAAGAACCCAAACCCATCGATGATGATAATGGCGAAACGTATACCGTGGAAAGTGAGGAAGTAGTCAGAACCGAAATAAATGCTTTCGGTACAGAGATCACACGTTATGCCGATTTCGATGGTGATAAATTATACAGTCGTATATCCGAGAGCTGGCAAGGCAGCGATGACTCGCCGGGACCCCATTTTAGGCATGATGGGGAACTCAATTATTTGTCCACGGAAGGCGATGATTCCATGGCCGTGCGTGCCGGAGAAGATTGCAGTGGTGGACAAGGTGCCGACGATTTTTATATACGCGAAGCGGGTGATTTGCGCATAGGCGATTTTAAATCGAGCGAAGATAACAGCATCATTTTTGATACCGGCTTTGGATTAACTTCTAAAGAAGAATTGCAAGGTTATGTCACCGATGTGCACTACGATGGTGATGATCTGGTCGTCGCATTCGTTAACAATGTGGCGACAATCACTCTGGTCGGCGTAGGCGCCGATGTCAGCTGGGATGATGTTCAGGTCTTGAGCTAGTCCGCTTAACGAAGGGGGGACCCTCCTCCCTTCCGCTTCTTCTCTGTTTTACCCTGGTTTTTTCATAAGTCACGTGTCTGTCATGAACAGTGGCTAGAGTTGTTATACCCAATTTAAATGGAATTTACTGGAAGATGATCAGAATATTGTCTTCCTCATTTTATCGATAAAGGAAGAAATACAATGAACATAACACCGATTCACCAAGAGCGTTTACTGAATGCAAAAATTGCTTACACACCGCGGAATCTCAAACTGGATTCGGTTTTTGCTGTGTTGCAAGGGGATGATGTCGTACCGGCAGCCGGCGATTTCGTACTGGCCAAGGTCAAAAAGATTGGTCACCATTCGGGACTGGAACTGGCGCACGGTCGCCGCTCGGCACTGTTTGTCGGCGATGAGATCATAGTCTGTTACGGGCATCGCTATGCCCCCGATCAGTTTGAGGCACAGGTTCCAGGCGATCTGGGATCGTGCGATCTGGTCGCCTCAGGCGGTATTGCCTCGCGCATGAATTATCGCCACGCCAATGTGAAAGTGCCGACAGCGATTGAGCCGGTTGGCTTGTTGGTAGATCGCCAGCATCGACGAATCAATCTGAAAGACACCGCGTTGCCTAAGCTGGCCAGCTTGATGTCCCGGCCGTATACCATCGCAGTGGCTGGTACCTCGATGAATGCCGGTAAAACCACGACGGCAGCAACGCTCATTCGCGGACTGGTGAATGCAGGTTATACCGTCGGTGCGGCGAAGATTACCGGAACGGGATCGGGTCGAGATACCTGGCTGATGACCGATGCCGGATCGAAACTGACATTGGATTTCACCCATGCAGGCTTTCCATCTACCTATCTTGTCAAACCGAATGAAATCGAACACATCATGGAAACATTGGTAACGCATTTGAGCGTGGCCCGTGTAGATGCCATCGTCATTGAAATCGCAGATGGTTTGTTGCAGCGTGAAACTGCTTCGCTGCTGGATTCCAAAATGTTTGCCAAGATTGTGGATAGCATGATTTTTGCGGCAGGCGATGCGATGGGTGCCATTGCCGGTGTCGGCTGCCTAAAGCAGAAAAAATTGCCGATTGCAGCGGTAAGCGGTCGACTGACTGCATCCCCTCTAGCCATCATCGAGACCGAGAATGCCGTTGGATTGCCTGTTCTCGATAAGACCGCACTCAGTTCACCATCGGTGATTGATGCACTACAAATTCCCCTGGGGATGAATGCCATGCGTCCAAGGTCCGCATCGGCAAAATAGAGATTGCACGAGTTAATTCAAGTACAAAAGTGATTATCACAATATGACGATTCCTTCCATCCTGAAAGGCCAACGACGCACATTGTTTATACGTCTGGTAGCCAATGGACTGGTGCAGGCTGCATTGGCTATCAGTACGGCGTGGCTTGTGAGAGAGATTTTTGATGGCTTCCTGACATCTGGACAGCCTGTTCTGAATGGGCAGGTGTTGATGCTGATCATCGGAATGATCGTGACAGCAGGATGCATCAGTTGGTTGCGCATGGTCGAGCGGATCGATGCGGAATCGATGGGGCAGCACTACGCTGCCGAAGTGCGCATTCTATTGTATGACTGCTTGAGTTTTTTGACGCCGCGAGCATTGCAGCAGCGCAGTCGCGGTGGTGTGTCGTTGCGTTTCGTGGGTGATATGACATCGCTGCGGCGCTGGGTCAGCATGGGATTGGCGCGTGTGACTGTTGCCGGTGTTTCTACCCTGTCCGCGCTCTTGATGTTGAGCTTGATCAACTGGCAGCTTGCTTTGACGGTTTTCGCTTCACTGCTGCTCGGGACCTGGCTGACTTATCTGTTTGGCAAGCGTATGCGCGCTGCCGCAGTGGAATCGCGACGCCGTCTTGCGAATCTGGCAGCCAACGTCAATGAGAAAGTGACCAGTATCGCGGTCGTTCAGGTATTCGGACAAGTGGATCGGGAGCGTGAACATATCATTCGCCAGGGACAATATCTGCAGGATTCAATGGTGGCGAGAGCGCGCGTAGCCGGACAGATCCTCGGCATCACGGAATTCTCGATGGCGATGACCTCGGCGACCACATTACTGGCGGGTATTATTGCCGTAGCAGCAGGTACGGCGAGTGTCGGTGCAGTCATTGCCGCCATCAGTATCGTCGGTATCCTGTTGCCGCCGCTAAGGGACTTGGGACGCGTGCAGGAATACTGGCACGGTGCCTGTATCGCTCGCGAAAGAATCAAGGATTTTATCGATAGCCCTTCACTGGTATCCAAGAATACCCATGCGCCTGATCTGGTTCCCGGATCGGGTAGGCTGGAGTTTACCGGTGTCAGTCTGGCAGGAAGTCTAAATGAGGTTAGCGGTGTGGTGGAACCGGGAACTGTGGTGGCACTGGTGGGACCGAATGGTTCCGGAAAATCGACGTTGCTGATGCTGGCTGCGCGACTGATCGATCCGTATACCGGTAAAGTGTTGCTGGATGGTCAAGATCTGGCTGCACACAGTCTGGATTCCGTGCATCATGCCATTGGCATGGCCGGACCGGATTTGCCGCTGCTGCGTGGCACCATCGACAGGAATTTGCGGTATCGCTGGCGCAAGGCGCCCAAAAAAGAAGTAGCACGTGTGCGTGCGCTGTGTGGTATCGATGAAATGCTAGCTAATTTTCCCGAAGGGGAGAAAACTCGCGTGGCCGAAGGCGGATTGAGTTTGTCGCTGGGTCAACGCCAGAGAATTGCGCTGGCGCGTGCCTTGCTGGGTAATCCTGGATTGCTGTTGCTGGATGAAGCCGATGCCAATTTCGACAAGCAGGCGGGTAAGGTAGTCGATCGGATCTTGAAGGAATATCCGGGTACGGTACTGATGGTGACACATCAAATGGATCACATCATGGCCGCCGATGTGGTCTGGTACCTCGAATCGGGACGCTTGCTGGAAGTGGGACCACCTGCACAACTATTGGCTGGAAATGGGCCTACGGCACGTTTTTTTGGAACCCATGAATCGCTTGCAATGTGAAACTGATCGTTATAGGAATGCTTGCCATGATGTCACAATTTTTTCCGATCGAAACCTGGGGTAGTGCGTGGGATCACATGCTGCCACGCATCAAGCCGCTGGAGCGGGGTGTGGTGTTGCAGCGCACCTTGCGCCATGATGATCGGCAGCAGTATTTTCTCTATATTCCGCAGCGGGTTGGGACTCGGGCTAGAATCTTTATCAGTGTGCATGGCATATCCCGCAATGCAGCCGAACACGCACAGCGATTTTCCGCTTTTGCCGAGACTTACGGTGTGGTGATGATAGCGCCCTATTTTCCGGAAAGTGATTATCCTGACTATCAGCGCCTGGGGCGCAAGGGCAAGCGTGCGGACAAAGTGCTCGATACGATTGTCGAAGAAGTGTCGCATCTGACGGGTGCCGATTCGAGCAAACTGTATTTGTTCGGATATTCCGGTGGTGCACAGTTTGTGCACCGCTACATGCTGGCTTATCCGCAACGGGTGGCCAAGGCGGTTTTAGGTGCACCCGGTTGGTACACCTTCCCCGATGCAACGCAATCCTTTCCCAAGGGAATCAAAGTATCTCGGAGTTTGACCGACATCGAATTCAAGCCGCCACAGTTTCTCCAAGTGCCTGTTTGTGTGTTGGTGGGGGAAAATGACGATCAGCGTGACAACGAACTGAATCAGTCTCCCAGAATCGATGCCTTGCAAGGTAAAACCCGGATCGAGCGCGGCCGGCGCTGGATTCAGTCAATGACTTCGCAGGCCAGGAAGCATGGACTGCTGACGCCATACCATTTTGAACTGCTGCCGGGCTCGTCTCACTCGTTTTCAATGAGCATGCGACGTGGATCCATGGGCGTGAAAGCATTCGATTTCCTGTTCTCCGATGCTGCGGTAACCATAGGGAAATTACATCAATAGCGCAATGCTTTCAGTATTTTTATCCATAATTCCTCTTGTTTTCCATTGTATCAAGTCATGAAGAGTTTCAGGTTAAGCAGACAGCTTAAGTTGACCGTTTGCGGTCTGTTTTTGTGCATTGGTCTGAATGCAGCAGGGTATGCGCAAGAAGATATATCCGACCGTGCGCAAGAATCCATTCGCAAGAAAAATTTCAAGGAGAAGAAAAGAAAAAAGCGCAAACCTGGTTTTTTTTATGGGAATGCGGGTACGGGTTATCGCTGGAACAAAGGGCGGAGTGAAATTCGACTGGCCGGGTTCATGCAGCTCGATACCCGAAGCTATTTTGATGATCCGGCCGATTGGGGTACGGACAATTTTTTGCTGCGCAGAATACAGCCTTCTCTGGAAGTCAAATTTAACAAGACATACAGTTTTTTCATCATGCCCAGTTTTGGTACGACGCCGGGTATCCTGGATGTGTATTTCGAAGGTCAATTCGCCAAACCGTTCAATGTGAGACTGGGCAAGTTTAAATCACCTTTCGGACTGGAACGATTGCAATCGGCTACGGCGCTGGCCTTCAATGAACGTGCTTTCCCAACCAATCTGGCGCCCAATCGCGAGATTGGCGGACAAGTTTTTGGTACGGTTTTGTGGGATACCACGGAATATCAACTGGGTATATTTTATGGTGGCGTGGATAACAGTTCCGGGTTGCGTAACAGTGTGATCAGCTCGAATAGCAATGGTGTGGATTTTGTCGCCCGGATTTTTTCGCATCCGTTCAAACAGAGCGGTTTGGATGTGTTGCAAGGACTGGGCATCGGTGCTGCTTACAGCTATGGAACGCAACAGGGGAGTGCCGAACGTGGTGAGAGTCATCTGCCGACTTTTCTGTCTCCGGGGCAGCAACTGATTGCATCGTATGTGCGTGGCGCATTCGCCGATGGCAGTCGAGAGCGAATCGGGCCACAACTGTATTACCACTATGGTCCGCTTGGCTTGATGAGTGAATATACCGTTTCGCAGCAAAATATCAAACTGGGCTCGGTATCCGATAAAGTGACACATGATGCGTTCCAGTTTCAGGTGTCCTGGGTGTTGTTCAATGGGGATGCCAGTTTTCGGAGAATTCGGCCGGATGAGCCGATGACAATGAACAGTCTCGGTAGTGGCGGTGCCGTACAGGTAGCGGGCCGGTATTCTGAACTCAATCTGGATCAGCGTGCCTTTGATCACGGCTTGCTTAATCCTGACCGATCCATTCGCAAGGCTCAGGAATGGGGAGTAGGGATAAACTGGTACCTGAATCGCAATGTCAAGTTTCAGCTAGACTACAGTCAAACCCATTTCACTCAAGGCAGCAGTGGTAGTGACAATCGTCCGGAGGAGAAAGTATTGTTTTCACGCATGCAACTGGCTTTCTGACAGGTTTCTGCAATGCAGCAATTTTTTGAGAATCGGTGTTAAAAAAACTGGCCTACGATGGGTAAGTGTTGATCGGGTATCGTAGGCCATATGTCATGTCGGTCGAGAAAAAATCAATCTGCAACTTCTTCCGTATCGATGCCGCCTTTGGAGGAGGTGACGGTGACTCGTGCGGGGGGTACATTGATGTTGCTCAATGTCAATTCAAAGCGACCGGCAGCACCCGATTGCAACATGGGATAGGTATTGGCACCCACTCTGAGTGTCAGTTCCGGACTCTGACCTGTGCTGACACCGATTTTGTCACTCGATAATGCAATGACTTTTAAAGTATGTGATGCCGGTGTCCATACGGCTGACTGAATGGATATCTGATCGACAACACTGATATTTTGCGTGGTTGATTGACCGTTGCTATTGGTTGCGACTACAGTCAATTGTGCTGGTACGCTCGGGCCAAAAGTGGCATTCAGAGTGGCGCGTCTGAAAAATGTGTTTTCGCTGTCGAGTGCCATCGGACCATTCTGATTGGCTTGCGGGACATCGTTCAAGGTTACGGTAGCGTGCACAGGTGCTTTGACCCAGGAGTTGATGCGTGCGGTGGTCTTGCCTGTCGAAGCATTTGTGGTTCGAAAGTAAGTCGACCGAACGGGCTCGATACCAGGCGGCGTACTTGATTCATCGTAAATCTTGCCTTGTACCGAGAACAATTGGGTCTGCACGAAATTATTGCCGCTGCCATCCAGATTGACTCCGATCGGTGCTTCGATGCGGAAATAGTTGATACCGCAATGTCCGCCCACAACTTCGTGATCAACCGTGGGATCGCCGACATAACCGGCTGGTGGCAAAGGAGCAACGGCAGGATCCCAAGTTAAGAAAGGTCCGACTTCACCGGTTAACATGGTTTCAAAAGGTGCTCCACCCCCTGTGTCGCGGGTAACGTTGATGGCTTTGATGCCTGCCGTAGCGATATAAGTTTCTGGTTGACAGCCGTTGGTTTCATTCAATGCCGGATGCCATATTTTATATTCACCATCGACGGGGATGTCCACCCTGATACGTACCCGGCCGAAGGCGAATTGGTCATTAGGGGCAGGATCGCCTTGTCCGTATGCGGCCTCAAGTGCAAGCACTAAAATGGCCTTGCCGCCACCGTTCATGTTGATAGTGGCGCCTGCCGACCACCAAAAGGCTTCAGCACCGAATCCTGTGGCTACGGAAGTGGGATTGCTGGAGATAACGGGATCGAAAGTGCATAACCCGGTGATGCCATCTCCATCCAAACATAATTGCAGCGTTACACCGTTTGCATCGGAGAACCAAGTGGGGAAACGATTGGTTGGATGCAAAATGCCTTTGTCGGTGAGAGCGGCTTCGGTGGATGGAACGGAGACAATCATGAGCAATCCCATACAAATAGCAGTAATGCCCAGATTTTTACTGATTCTGTAAAACAAGGTTTCTTGAGTCGGCGTTTTCATTTTTTCCTCCCTATATTCATGTGATCAGGAAAATGATGCATCGCTAAGATATTGAATATCAGCGACTATGCTGCCTGGAAATTCTTGTTTTCAAGATCTGTTTTTGGGGGGAATTTCCGACTCGATAGTGAGGTTGCTGGGGATATTAGTAAAGTAGGATTCTGCTGTTTTTCTTTTAAGAAATGACTGGGTTAGAGTCAGATTGTGCCGAGATTAATGTGCCTTTTATGCGAAGTGCTTATGAACAAGTGTGAGTGAGTCACTCGGGTCGAATGACCGGATGATTGCGTATTTAATTGCATTCATGGGATGAGTTGGAGTGATTCTGTGTGAGTAGCATGTATTCGTGATGCAGGTGTAGTACCTGCATTCTCAAATAATCCATGTCCTGATTATTGACGATGATGTCGTCTGCATGTTGCAAGCGGTTGATTCGGGGAGTCTGTGTTGCAATGATGGCCTTGACTTGCTGTTCCGACAGATGGCTGCGTGCCATGACTCTTGTTATTTGTTGTTGCTCGTCACAATCGACTACCAGAATGCGATCGACGATTTGTTGATAATCTTCCGTTTCGAACAGTAATGGAACGACAAGTATGGCGTAAGGAGAGTCGGTTTGTTTCAACAGTTGATGAACTTCCTCAAGGATCAGCGGGTGAAGAATTTTCTCTAACATCGTACGCGCATTGTCATCATTGAAAACAAGCTCGCGCATTTTGTTTCTATCCAGCATGCTTGCCGAGGTAATGAAGTGATCGCCGAAATATTCTCGGATGGCTGGGATGGCCGAGCCATCGGATTGAGTTAGACTGTGTGCGATGACATCGGTATCGATCACTGCCATGCCCAATTCACTGAAGAACTGACTGACGCTTGATTTTCCACAACCGATTCCACCGGTTAGTCCGATGATCAATGTCATTGCATGAAACCCAGATACGCTTGATTCAATTGATGCCCCCAAAACAGTGCGATTAATGCGCCGCCAACCAGGTAGGGGCCGAATGGAATCGGAATATTCTTCTTGAGTTTTGCCAGGAGGATTAACAAGATGCCACTGACAGCACCCACCAGCGATGAGCATAGAATCACTAATGGCAGCATGCTCCATCCTAGCCAGGCGCCGATTGCCGCCAATAACTTGAAATCGCCGTAACCCATGCCTTCTTTGCCGGTGCTCACCTTGAAACACCAATACACAGACCATAAAGCAAGATATCCCGCCATGGCGCCAATGACTGCGGACTGTAGATCGGTGAAACCGTCATTCAGGTTAACCAGCAATCCCAGCCACAGTAAAGGTAAAGTAATATCATCGGGCAGAAGTTGCGTGTTCAGATCGATGACTGCCAGAGCGATGAGCGCCCATACAAAGGGTAAAGCGATCAGGGTATGCAGACCAAAGCCAAAATGCCATGCCACAAACCCGCTTAACAAAGCGGTGAACGCTTCGACAATAGGGTAACGCAAGGGGATGGATTGGTGACACTGAGCGCAACGTCCGCGTAGAAACAAGTAGCTGACGATGGGGATATTTTCGAGAGCAGTAATTCTGTGTCCACAGTGAGGGCAGGAGGAACGAGGCACGATCAGATTGAATGTGGGGTGAGAATCTACAGATTCATTTCCCTGCAATTCGGCACACTGGTTTAACCAGTCTCTCCTGAGCATTTCGGGGAGGCGATAAATTACGACATTGAGAAAGCTGCCAACCATCAGTCCGAAGATGGTCACACATGAAATGAAAAAAACATCGGATTCCTGCAGTATGGTGATCAAGGACATCGTTATTGGCAA
>JAMWZR010000093.1 GCA_024282035.1 Nitrosomonas sp. | reverse complement strand
AGACGAATCCTGCGCAACCGGTCATTTCAAGACAATTACCCAGAACAGTAGTTGTTCTCGGATTAGTCAGTTTTTTCAACGATTTTGCTTCGGATATTGTTGTGCCGCTGATTCCTATTTTGCTGGCGACTGTGCTGTCAGCGGGTCCCATTGCGCTGGGATTGATCGAAGGGGTTGCGGATGCGCTGGCTTGTTTTCTGAAATTATGGGCGGGACGGCATTCCGATGTGATGAGCGGGCGGCGTAAAGGGCTGGCATTGTCGGGTTATATGCTTTCCAATCTGGCGCGCCCGTTGCTTGGATTGGCGGGTTCTTGGGTTACCGTATTGCTGTTGCGCAGTGTGATCGTGTTGGTAAAGGATTGCGCAGCGCCCCGCGCGATGCGATGGTGGCCGATCGCGCGGCACCGCGCAGATATCCGCGGCTATGCGTTTGGTTTCCATCGCGCGCTGGATAATGCCGGTGCGGTTGCCGGCGCATTGACGGCGGCGGCTATACTGGCGTGGTCGGATTTAAGCGTTAAGTGAAGTGATTCTGTGGTCGGCGATTCCCGGTTTTGTCGCGATAGCGCTGTTGGGTGCGGTGTGAAAGAGGAGAAAAGGCAATCAAGTTCGGCCGACAAGAGAATTGCCGCGACACTTCCACCGTTACGCTGGTCTGCGCTGTCTGCGCCAATGCAGCGTTATTTATGGGTATTGATGCTGTTCACGTTTGCACGCGCTTCTGAAACTTTTATTTTGTTATTCGGTCATGAATTAGGTATTGGTGTTGTTGAATTACTGTTGTTATGGGCGGCGCTGAATCTGCCAAAGCCATCACCTCCACGCAGGCGGGCATTGGCGAATTATTTCGGACGCGGCGTTTTGATTCTGATTGGCTGGTCAGCGCTTGCAGTATCGTTTCTGGCAATAAGCCAAGTAACTGCCAGCACCGGCCTTTGGACAGTGAGTATTTTCTATGGCCTGTTGATAGGATTGAGCGAAGGCGCAGAGCGTGCATTGATCAGTGATTATGCATCACCTGATGAGCGTGGCACGGCTTTTGGCTGGTATCATTTGGTCAGCGGTATTGCCGCTATCCCGGCGGGATTGTTGTTTGGGGTGATTTGGCATGTATACGGCGCGGCGGCGGCATTTTTGTTTGCCAGCTTGCTGGCGCTGCTGGCAATCGTACTATTACGGCTATGGGCCTGGCCGGTGCGGCATCACTATAACGAATAAGGACGAATAAGTATCATGGAATGGTTAACTATTATCTTGTCGGTGTTTGCGTTGGGATTCATGTTCTGGTTTTTTTCCACGAATAAAAAATCGCTCGAAGTAGGGCAATCTGCGCCTGATTTTAAATTGGCGGATCAGCATGGAAAAATGCATTCGCTGTCTGATTTTCACGGGAAATGGCTGGCGTTGTATTTTTATCCAAAAGACGATACGCCCGGATGCACCAAACAAGCCTGCACCTTTCGTGACGGCCTTCAGGAATTGGCGGATTTAGGTGCGGAGGTGATTGGCATCAGTGTAGATGACACGAATAGTCACGCTGATTTTGCTAAAAAATATCATCTGCAATTCCCGCTTCTGGCGGATACCGCAGCAGAAATAGCGGCGCGTTACCATTCCCTGACCAACCTGGGCATTGTTAAGTTTGCCAGGCGCAATACGTTTCTGATCGATCCACAGGGCAAGATCGCGCGCATTTATTTGTCGGCAAGCGCGGCACAAAATTCTAAGGAAGTGATTAAAGATTTAAAGCAATTGCAAGCTGCATAACGAATGGCAGGATTTCAATGGATTGATGCTCTGTTGACTTCCATCAAAGATTAATTTTCCATTTCATACAATATGCATGAGATTTCTCTAAAGGGGGTACAGGATGGCCAATTTTACTGAAGATCAATTGACGCAACTTAAATCTGCACTACACAAACGCTATTTGGATTTGCAGGAAGATATTCGCAGCGAGTTGGCGCATACCAGGATACTCGTGATTTTGATCTGACGGAGTATTTAAACAATATTCCCGATGACGTTGATACGGCGCTGGTTGACCGGCAGATTAACGAAATGCGCGAATTGGAAATGTCCCTTAAGTACTTGAGCGAGCTGGAGTTCGGTGATTGTATTGATTGCGGCAATGCAATTGGGTTTGAACGGTTGCTGGCGCATCCATCTGCGCAACGTTGCATTGAATGCCAGAGCCGATATGAGAAGTCTTTTCCGCAAGAATCCAACCCTTCGTTATAAATACCGGCTATTCCCCAAGTTTATGCATTGACTTTGAGCAGAATCAGGATAGCACCGCCACCGCCGTCTTCTGGTTTGGCTTGGCAGAATGCCAGAACATCAGCACGTTGCATTAACCAATTTCCGATCCGGATTTTCAAAACCGGCTCACGGTTTTTTGAACTTAATCCTTTGCCATGAATGACACGGACGCAGCGAATATTTTTCTAGCACACAGGCATCCAGAAACGCACTTAGCTCCTGCCTTGCTTCGTCGCGTGTGAATCCATGTAAATCCAGATTATCCTGGATTCCCCATAACCACGACGTAAACGCCGCAGTGTTTCTCGGCGTGATACGCCCGGGCCGCAGATAAGACCACTCGTCTCCCGCCTCAATTTCCATGGCGATATGATCTGAAAGAGCATCTTCTGCTGTAGCCTGTTCTTGAGTATTCTTTTTCCGGGAAACTGGCGGATTTTTGAACTGCTAAGCGTTACTTTGTCTGAAGCGGGTAATGGCGCAACATCACGCATTGCGGCATTAAACAACGCCATTTCGTCATCATCATGGGCAGAATCTTTTTTAGTCATCAATCCTATCGTCGACTCGCAGTAGCTAAATCTCCGATTTATGATTTATTTCAGGTTATCAAGATATTTTTCCGCATCCAATGCCGCCATGCAGCCACTGGCAGCGCTGGTTACAGCCTGGCGATAGATATGATCCTGCACATCGCCCGCGGCAAATACGCCAGGGATGCTGGTTGCCGTCGCATTACCCTGACCGCCGCTACGCGTAACAATATAGCCATTTTCCATTTGCAATTGTCCGGTAAAAATATCGGTATTGGGTTTATGGCCGATGGCGATGAAAACACCCTGCAAATCGATCGTTTGCGTGGAATCATCCTTCGTGCTTTTAATGCGCATGCCGGTAACCCCGGATTGATCGCCCAGCACTTCATCGAGCACGTGATTCAATGCCAATTTAATGTTGCCGCTACGGGTTTTTTCCATCAATTTATCAATCAGAATTTTTTCCGACCGGAACTGTTCGCGCCGGTGAACTACCGTCACACTGCGTGCGATATTGGCCAGATAGAGCGCTTCTTCCACAGCGGTATTGCCGCCGCCAATCACGGCGACATCCTGTCCTTTATAAAA
>JAMWZR010000016.1 GCA_024282035.1 Nitrosomonas sp. | reverse complement strand
TGCGTAGTCCTGAACTTCGGCAATTGATTCAAAGCCATGCTGGCTCAACCAGTCATACGAACGGCCCTGTTTTAACGTTTAATGTTGGCATTTTGGTGAGTTTTGTCTGGCTGAAAGAATTCCAACTGTATTTCATTCTTGGCTGCTCAGGCAGCTATTCAGTTTTGATGTATTCAGGGCTATTGTCATAGCGTATCCGATTAGGCTTACCACGCCATTCGATCAGGTAGTTCAGCATACTTATGACTCGTTCTGCTGGTATGGAAAAATCTATTTCACTCCCCAACCCTTCATGATTGCAGTCATCCAGTATGTTTAATAGTCGAAAACTGCTACCGTCTTCCAGCTGAACTGATACTGATCTTTCTTTGCCTAACAATTTGTTATGCTATGCCGCACTGCTGCCAGGACGCAACTACTTTTTTTCCAGCGCTTCTTTGCATAACTCCGATTTTAACCGCTCTTCGGCATGCATCTTATTCAACTACCGACTCTCCTCTTCCAATACTTTGAACCGCGATATCATCAATACATCCATAACGCTTTATTTGCTACGCCATTTGTAAAACTTCGCATTGCTCATTCCATATTCTCGGCACAGTTCAGGTACCGAAAACCCCGCCTTAGCGCACTATGATCTGGATATCACTAAATTTCGATTTCTTCATTGCAGAATCTCCTGTCTTTACATTACAAGAAAATTCTACTTTTAAATCCTGGTATTTTTCGGGGAGACTACCATCCCAAGATACAATAGACAAAACAGGGTAAGTAATTGCGTTTACGTTATATTTTTATTTCTGGAAAAATTTTTTCATGGATTTGTTGAAGAGCATAAATCTCACGAAGCGCTTCCTGTGGAAATCCCTGTCGGTTTCTTTCCTTATCCACAATCAGTAATTTATTGATATAAAAGTAGAATTCTTTGTATCCCCAATGTAGCTTTATCATTTCTGCAATACGCTGATAATGCGTATCAAGTAATGACTGATTATTACCTAGATAAGCGCCGAATTCCTTGATTGAATTTTTTAGTGACACGATTCACCCAAAAATGATGCAAAATAAATTTATATTTATTTTCGGATTATTTCTGGAAATCTTGAATGCATAGTAAGGAATTCTCGTGTGTAAGAAATCTCAGGGTTATTTATCGAGAGGTTAATCGAATAAGTGTTGAGTGTTTTGAGGGGTGGCACCATTCAAACTCTTATGGAGCTTGACAGTATTGTAGAAATTAACGAAACGGAAAAGCTGAATGCGCCGATCGGCGCGGTCTTTAAAGCAGATCAGGAAGAATGTCGACTACAACAGCTCCCAGGAGAAATTATTAATAGCCACAAAAGATACTCACGAGATTTTTTTGTGGATTGCCCTTTCAAAAAGGGGAGTCGCTTGGTATCGAAGACTCTCCTGGGTAAGATTTGTTATGGCGCTTGAGGGGCTCCTGGATGGTTTTCTCGATCTTGGCCAGAAGCTTTGAGGCTTGTATAATGCATCGTCTTGAACCGTTAATTGGTGCTGCTACGCGGACTAAATTCCTTTAACCTGGCGCATTTCAGTATGTCATAAATCGTTTGATGGCTGACGTGGAAGTACACTACCCTCCACAGACGAGTTTAATATAGCCGCCAAATTTCCTGACAATTCAATAATGTTAAGTTAATGTGCCTAGACATCATGTACAAGTTGTATGCGTTAATATATTGATTTTATAGTTTAATGACGCAGAGAACCCGATGTTCCAGTATGGAGCTATCAATTACGCAACGCAAATTTGTGCTCTAAAATGAGCAACATACAAAGCAGAATGCAATTAATTCCGCAGATTATGTGATCACCAAATTCTCATTCGGAATCAATACCATCCGAACCAGTAATGATCAAGAGTTCCAAGCTAAATTCCATTAGCTCCTAGGAGGCGGGTGTAAAAAATGCTTACATTAAACTCAGGGCGCTTTGACTAAATGGCAAGGTGAAGCGTTCACATGACACTGACCAGTGGAAATTTCCCAGCTTAACTTATACAGATGATGTTGATCTGCAGGCAAAATTAGCCGAATGTGAAGCGTTCTGCAACTACCACCGAATTCATAGAGGCTTGGGCAGAAAAACTCCACATGAAAAAATCCAATACAGCGCTTTATTATTATTTGGCCTAATTACCTGATTATGCATATAGATCGGATCCATAGAGGATTTTTCAATTCACTCCTTTTCTTTGTCAAAGCATAAGTAGCAAATTTAACCGCTTCATTTTGTTTTTTTTAGATGAATTTCGATACCATGGTTTCATCCGATTTGATCAGGCTTATCTTGCCCTTCCGTGAGAAGCTGATTGCAAGTATAATTTGGTCAATTTTCCCCACACACATTGCCATTTCTCTTTTCTTGAGTGGTGGCTACTCGAGGATCGGAAAAAAATGAAACCACCTATTCGTATCGCAGTTACTGGCGCAACTGGTCAGATTTGCTATAACCTGCTATATCGCATTGCAGCCGGTGACATGCTGGGTCTGGATCAGCCAGTTATTTTACAATTACATGACATCCCTGAGGCTCAGTCGATGTTTGATGGTATTGTCATGGAATTGTATGACTGCGCATTTCCCCTACTGACGGAAATCATAACCACCGACAATGCAGAAGTGGTTTTCAATAATGCTGACATAGCACTATTAGTTGGTGCGCGCCCTCGCAGTGAAAACATGGAGCGCAAGGATCTGCTCGCAGCCAATGGTCCAATATTCATCGAGCAAGGCAGAGCGTTGAACGCAAACGCAAAACGCGATGTAAAAGTACTGGTTGTCGGAAATCCAGCCAATACCAATGCCTATATCACTATGAAGCATGCGCCTGATCTCGATCCCATCAATTTCTCAGCAATGTTGCGATTGGATCATAACCGTGCATTATCGCAAGTTGCACTGAAGTTGCGTGTACCTGTTTCCAACGTCAGAAGAATGATTGTTTGGGGTAACCATTCAAATACACAATTTCCTGATCTTGGTCATGCTACTGCTGACAATGAAAAAGTAACTTCATTACTCACTGACAGCGGATGGATCGAAAATCACTTTATTCCCACCGTACAAAAACGGGGAATGGCCATTATCGAAGCACGCCGTGGTAAATCCAGCGCTGCGAGTGCAGCCAACGCAATCATCAATCATATGCAGGATTGGATTTTTGGTACGCGTGAAGGTGACTGGGTTTCCATGGGCATACCTTCTAATGGCAGCTATGGTATTCCAGCAGGCGTAATCTATAGTTTTCCAGTAGTGTGTCAGAACGGTCGTTATAAAATCGTGCAAGATTTACCGATTAATGATGCAGACCGTGAAAAGATGCAAAAAAGCTATCAGGAACTTTTGGCAGAACAGCAGGCCATACAGCACTTGCTGACCTAATGTGTTTCTATTACTGTACTTGTGAACTTGCGGCCTCACGAACGGCATTGAGTAGCGAAGTATCTAGATATCCATCTGCTATACGTTGGGTTCTTTGTTGAAAACGGCTAATTGCCTGCCGTGTAACGGATCCAACAACACCATCTGCATCACCGGCATCAATCCCCAAGGTAGAGAGATCTTTCTGAAGTTGTCGAACCTGCTCGCGTGAAATTTTGTTTGTTTCATTCAGTGGAACACGTTGTAGCGTTGCCGCTCCTGCAATGCGATCGGCCAGATGACCCACTGACAATGCGTAGAACTCGGATCGATTCCATCGCATGATGACATAAAAATTCTTCGTCACCAGAAATGCAGGTCCCTGATGGCCAGCCGGTACAATCAGGGCTGCACGTTGTTCTTTCGCTGACAATGGAGTTCCTGCGTGTGTTGTTACATCCAGCTTGGACCATTCCGAGAAACTCAGCATATGGTCGCGCCCCGCGAGTGAGTAATCAAATGCAGGAGGCAATCGCACTTCCTGTCCCCACTCCAGTCCGGGAGTCCAGCCCAGTTGTCGTAAAAAATTTGCGGCAGAGCCAAATGCATCCGGAATGCTATTCCATAAATCACGTCGACCATCGCCATCCATATCCTTGGCATAACGCAAAAATGTTGAGGGCATGAACTGCATATGCCCCATGGCGCCAGCCCATGAACCCATCATGCGTTCTGAGGAAATATCACCAGCATCGATGATCTTCAATGCGTTCAGCAATTCCTGAGTGAAAAAATTACTACGACGTGGATCACAGGCCAACGTTGCCAAGGAGTCAGGAATAGACCAGTCACCAAAATGCCCACCATAATTTGTTTCCAATCCCCAGAAAGACACAAGATACTGAGCAGGTATGCCATTATCTTTTTCTATTTGCTGCAATAACGCGCGATGCTTATTCATCAAATCACGACCTCGTTGAACTCGTTCTTCGTTAATGCGTGCGTTAAAATAACTGGCAAAGGATTGCGTAAACTCGGGTTGTCGACGATCGAGTTCTATGATTTTAGGAATATGCTTCACCTGACTTAGAACTGAGAGGCGTGTTTTTTCAGAAATTCCCTCCTGTTTGGCTTGAGAAGCAATATTCGCAATACATTCCCTGAAATGATCAGCATCGGCCTGAACAGGCTGTGCCATCCATCCTGAAAAAATCAGCATACTTGAAAACAGGGAACGATAGCAGGTGAGTAAAAAGAACGGCTGTTTGACGCTCATTAAAGAAGATTGTGCATAAGAATGCATTTTATGATTTGTGGTGAGGACAATCCGTTTTAATACAATCGGCGTAAAGCGATAAAGAATGTTCCTGCAATTTAAAACCGCGCTCTTTGGCAACCAAGTCTTGACGTTTCTCGATTTCGGAATCATAAAATTCTTCCACTCTGCCACATTGCAAGCACACAAGGTGATCATGGTGCCTGTCCGGTTTGAGTTCAAAAACGGCTTTGCCACTTTCAAAATGATGACGATCCAGAAGACCTGCTTGCTCAAATTGAGTCAGCACACGATAAACAGTCGCCAATCCAATATCTTCACCTTCTTTGAGCAATTCTTTATAAACATCTTCAGCCGACAGG
This sequence comes from Nitrosomonas sp., assembly GCA_024282035.1. Lineage (GTDB taxonomy): Bacteria > Pseudomonadota > Gammaproteobacteria > Burkholderiales > Nitrosomonadaceae > Nitrosomonas. The sequence continues at coordinate 53,320 of JAMWZR010000016.1, read as the reverse complement.
TGCCGTACACTACTTTGTTCGAACAGGTTCAGTATCTTGAGTCGAGGTAACGTTGTTTTGAGGCCACTGTTTTTAAGATCTTTGCTTTTTAGTTCACCCGAATTACTCATGCTTATCTCTATTCATAAAATAATTTGCTGTATCATATAGCGCTATGCCGACTTTGGAAACATATAATATCAATAAAATGGTTGCAAAAATTGCTCTGTTTTTTTTGTTCACATTGACAGCCTGCTCCTATCTCCCCAGCATCCCATTCATGATTGATGTGCAACAAGGCAATGTTGTAACTGAGGAAACATTAGAGAAACTTAAACCTGGCATGACGAAATCCCAGGTACTTTTCGTTTTGGGATCCCCTCTGATCGTCGATACTTTCCGGGAAAATCGCTGGGATTACGTATACTTATTCCGAAAAGGCGGTTATCTTCAGGAACATAAACGCATAACTATCTATTTTGATGATGAAAGATTGGTCAATATTGAAAATAGCCTGCAATTTTCCAAAGACCCTGTCAAGGCAAAAACTGCAACTGCGGAACCCACTTCAGAACAAAAAAACGATGACAACAAGAAGGAAAGTTTTATCAGAAAACTATGGCCCTTCTGACCCCAAGATAATGAATCTATAGATCATACAAAATGACGACACATAAAATTGCAGTTGCTGGATGTTCTGGCAGAATGGGACGAACATTACTGGAAGCCATTGCAAATGCTCCAGATTTAAAACTTGCCGTTGCACTTGAAAGAGCCGACAGTAATTATCTCAATAAAGATGCTGGAGAGCTGATAGGCTCGCAATGTGGCGTTCCCATTGTCAGTGATTTCACCCGCGCACTTGGAAACAGTCAGTATCTGATCGATTTTACCCGTCCAGAAGGAACACTCAAACATCTTGATGCCTGCCTCAGACATGGCGTAAAAATGGTGATCGGCACAACAGGATTTACTACCGAAGAAAAAGTGCAATTGAGGGCAGCCTCCGAGAACATTGCCATCGTTTTTGCTCCCAATATGAGTGTAGGTGTCAATGTCACCTTCAAACTACTGGAAATCGCAGCAAAAGTACTCAATGAAGGCTACGACATCGAGATAGTCGAAGCTCATCATCGTCACAAGGTGGATGCGCCATCCGGCACCGCATTGCGCATGGGGGAAGTGATTGCCGATACCCTGCGCAGAGATCTGAGCAAGGTTGCCGTATATGGTAGAGAGGGCGTAACCGGGGAAAGAAAACCGGAAACGATCGGATTTGCTACCATTCGTGGTGGCGATATCGTGGGAGATCATACTGCCCTATTCGCAGGAATTGGCGAACGTGTTGAGATCTCGCACAAGGCAAGCAGTCGAATGACATTTGCAATGGGAGCACTGCGTGCAGTTCGTTTTCTTGCCGACAAGCCCAATGGGCTGTTTGATATGCAGGATGTGCTGGGGTTACGCTAGTCATGTCAAGTTTGTCTTTTCTCTACAAAAAAGTTTGCAATGGCTACTTACGCCATTGGTGATCTTCAGGGTTGCTACACTCCGCTTTTAAAACTGCTCGACCTGGTTCGCTTCGATTCTGCTTGTGACCGGCTATGGCTGGTCGGAGATCTGGTTAATCGCGGCCCGGATTCACTGCCTTTGCTACGATTCATCAAGCAGATGGGTTCTCTTACTACCTTGGTTCTGGGAAATCATGATCTGCATTTGCTCATGGCCGCAGCAGGTGTTTCCAAATTGCATCGAGGCGACACATTACAATCAGTTCTGGATGCTCCGGACTGTGATGAACTTTTATCATGGCTTCGACAACAGAAACTGTTCCATGTCGAAGGACCATATGCCATGGTTCATGCAGGCTTGCTCCCATCCTGGACGATCGAGCAAGCTGCGGAATTAGCACATGAAGTAGAAAGTGATTTGCGATCAGAGCATTACATGCACTTATTTGAGCATATTTACGGCAATGAGCCCGATTATTGGCGCGACGAATGGGATCAGCCCAGAAGATTGCGTGTCATTATCAATGCCATGACCCGCATGAGAGTTTGCACACCCAATGGTCGAATGAATCTTGCTTTCAAAGGCAATCCGCAATCCATTCCCGAAGGCTATCTACCCTGGTTCGACGTACCCCGTCCCAGCCAGGATACTACGATCATTTGTGGTCACTGGTCAGCGCTGGGACTACACATTACAGCCAACCTAATTGCGCTGGATAGTGGATGTGTGTGGGGTCGGCAATTGACTGCTATTCGGTTGGAAGATCGTAAGGTTTTTCAGTTTTCTTGTGTGGAATAGACAGAGAAAGTGTTTCAGCAATGGTTTGTTCTGATAAACGCGCCAATTCTCTCCGATTTCTCATCCCGCATGCAATCGGTTCAAGGAAAGACAACTCGACCACAATCTCATTTTGACTCAGTATGTTGCGTAAAGACAGAGCCAGAGATGAATCGGTATAGGCTGCTTCCAGACAGACTTCGCCATTTGCTCGGTGATATGCAATGGCCACGGGAAATAACAGCGCATCGGCATCAATTGCTGATTGCAATAATGAAGCATGAAAATGATTCAAATAGGTACCGTCGGCTGTCGTTCCTTCAGGAAAAATAACCACCTTTTCGCCTTTTTCCAGTACTTCGCCAATTTGCTGGTTGATACGTAACGTGTCACTACGTCTGGCTCGCCTGATAAATAAAGTCCCCGCCTGCCGACTCAAGAATCCCAGTACCGGCCAACCGTCGATCTCGGATTTCGCTACAAAGCGCGTCGGGCAGGCAGCCATCAAGACACAAATATCCAGCCAGGAAATGTGATTGGCCACCAATAATGCACGTGGAATCTCAAATCCAGGTGGTTTTCCAATACAGCGCAGCCGAATATTCAGGGTCGCGAGTAATCCACTCGACCAGCGCTGCATCATGCGTCTTTGAATATGCTGAGGAAAATAGGGATAGATCAGTGCTTGCAAGCAACCTGAAGCAACCTGGGTGAATAAAAAAAATGTACGGATCAGTCGTAACAGAATGGGGGTAGTTTTGTGCATCGATTGCATTAATCGGAAAAATGATACAATTCAAACCCGAAATCGACAAGTAATAAATATTAATTATTATAGCTTTATATGTTTTTATCTAATCATTTTATTAGGAAAGAATCGTAACGCATTAAAATTTTTAAAATTTAATCCAAAAAAATAGCAAACTGTAGTAAAATACACGGCCATTGACAACTCTTGTCATTACAGTGCTAGGGTACCCAGTACATCACGAGATTTGGCGGTCTGCGTATCGTAACATTTACCGGCTGTAACTGTATCAAAAGCTGCTGTGTCGTTAGCAATCAACCCTGCTGATCTTTCTCTGGAGATAAAAAAAATGAAACGCGTCATCTTATTTTTTTATGTCATGTTTCTGTGCGTCAGCAGTACTCTTGCCAAAAGCGATCCGGACATCAAATCACAGTCGGCATTGGTTTTCAATCCACTAAGTGAGCGTGTGATATATGAAAAGAATGCGGACAAGGTCATGCCAATCGCATCCATTACCAAACTCATGACCGCAATGGTCACACTGGATGCACGATTACCCTCACATGAGATGATAACGATCACCCAAGCCGATGTTGACAAACTGAAGCGTACTTCATCCCGCCTACCGGTTGGCAGCAGCTACCCACGTCATGAATTGTTGCGATTGGCGCTCATGTCCTCGGAAAATCGCGCTGCTGCAGCACTGGGTCGATCGTATCCTGGTGGCATCAATGCTTTCGTCAAGGCCATGAATCAGAAAGCCAGAAAGATTGGCATGACCCGCTCATACTTCGTCGATTCCACAGGACTTAACAGTAACAATGTAGCAACAGCCCGTGACCTCGCAAAACTGGTCAAATCCGCCTATCACTACACCGCGATTCGTGAATTTTCGACGACCTCCAAACATTTCGTGTCTCCCGGCAACAAGCGCGGCAATTTACAGTATGTCAATTCCAACGCATTGATTAGCAGTCAGAACTGGGAAATTGCAGTATCCAAGACAGGTTATCTGAATGAAGCAGGACGATGTCTGGTCATGCAAGCCAACATTTCCGCCCAGCCAGTCGTTATCGTGTTATTGAACTCATGGGGTAAAAATACACGCATTGGCGATGCCAATCGTGTGAAAAAATGGATCGAAAACAACCCCAACCGCAAGCAAGTTTAGTCAAACCTTCAATTCGCATTCAATCCATAAATTTCGCCATATTTATTTTTAAGGTAGTCGATGAAATAAACCGGATTTAACGCTTCGCCGGTTACGTGCTGCACCAACTCCTGCGGCGTATACAAACGACCCTGACGATGTATGTTTTCGTTGAGCCAGTTTTTGATCGGCGCAAACCTTCCGGCTGCAATCGCATTTTCTGTATTAGGCTGTTCCTGCAACATCGTTCTGTAAAACTGACAGGCGTAGATTGCACCAAGGGTATAGGATGGAAAATAACCGAATGCCCCGCCACTCCAGTGCGAATCCTGCAATACACCCAAGGTATCGGTTGGTGGAGTGATACCGAGATACTTGTGCATCAGTTCATTCCAGATTTGCGGTAAGTCATCCACCGGTATCGCGCCTTCAAACAAACCCTTTTCAATTTCGTAACGCAAAATGATATGCAGTGGATAAGTCAGCTCATCAGCCTCAACGCGGATGAAATCGGGTTTGCAGGTATTGATGGCACGATAAAACGAATCCACCGTTGCTGCTTGCAGCTGCTCAGGAAATACGTCACGAAACGTAGCGAAATAATGCGCACAGAAAGGTTTACCCTGTGCAATCATGCGTTCCCAAAATAGCGATTGCGATTCGTGAATCCCCATGGTCAGGGATTCCGCCACGGGAAGATCTCCCAGTTCCCCATGCGGACGCCCTTGCTCATACAGCGCGTGCCCTGTTTCATGTATGACAGAATACAGCGACTCGATGAAATCGCTGTCCTTGTAACGCGTGGTAATACGAACATCGGTTGGGTGACTTCCGCCGCAGAATGGATGCACCGAAACATCGATTCTTCCCTGATCGAAATCGAAACCAATATCGCGACTGATCTGCCTGGCCAATGCCTCCTGCCGATCCAATGCAAATCGCCCCCGTAGAAATGATGTATCGGGCTGGCTGCCACGATCCTGGATGGTCTGAATCAGCGGAATCAATTCCTGCTTCAGGTATTCAAATATGGGGGTGATCTCATTCATGGTGGTGCCGCGCTCGAACAGATCGATATTGGCATCGTATATGTGCATACCCGGGGAGACACACTGCGCCCATTCACTTTTCAGTTGCAGGAAACGCTTGAGGATGGGTGCAAAATCTGCAAAACGATTTTCCTTCCGAGCATTGACCCAAATGCCTTGTCCGCGCGAACTCAGTTCGGCCAGTTCCTGCACCAGCTGTTTCGGCACCTTGGTTTCCAAATCATATTGCCGTTTTGCCTCGCGAATATTGCAGCGTTCTACTTCCCCAAGATCAGATTGGGTCTGATTCTGCAGGGTATCCAGGCACTCTCCCAGTGTCGGATCGACCATGCGGTCGTGAATGATGCCGGCCAGCGCTGCTATCTGCTTTGCACGCGCCTCGCCAGCCCCCACAGGCATCATGACTTCTTGGTCCCACCCCAGGGTACTCATGACGCCGCTCAGATGCGTGATTTCTTCCAATTTGTGAACCAAATTGTGATAATGCGGATTCATGTTTTTCATTCCCTTGTCAAATTTCATCTCAAGCTGTTGCATCCAGAGATAGCGTTATGCAAGACAGCCCAGTATCATAGCCATTTTAACTTCTCGGGTTCATATTGCCATGCTCTGGATAAAATCATTACACATCATTTTCATGGTAACCTGGTTTGCAGGCTTATTTTATCTGCCGCGTCTGTTTGTCTACCATGCCCAATGCGAAGACCAGCCTGGTAACGAACGCTTCAAGATCATGGAACGAAAACTTTATTATGGCATCATGACACCCGGTGCGGTGCTGACCGTCGTGTTTGGCACCTGGCTGTGGTTAGGTTACGGTTTCTCGGGAGATTGGCTTTACGCTAAGCTGGTTCTGGTTTCGGTATTGATTTTCTATCACTATTACTGCGGAAAATTTGTCACTGCTTTCAAAAATGACGCCAATCGGCATGGTCATGTTTTTTACCGCTGGTTCAATGAATTTCCCGTACTGATCCTGTTTGTCGTGGTCATGCTGGTAGTAATCAAACCGGATGTAACGGCTCTGGTAACCGAATCATTCCGTTAACTTTTCAAGTGAAGGCAATACCGGGTTTCTCCGGCTTAATCATCGATAATTTGCTGGCCTGGAAACAACACATCTGTAAATCCAAACTGCCGAAAATCCCTAATACGCATCGGATATAAAATACCCTGCAGGTGATCGCATTCATGTTGCACGACTCGCGCATGAAAACCGCTGACGCTACGATCGATTTCGGTACCATACGGATCGAATCCCTGATAGCGCAAACGCACAAAACGCGGCACTATGCCGCGCATACCGGGTACGCTGAGGCACCCTTCCCAATCCTCCTCCATATCCTCTGACAATGGCGTCAATTTTGGATTCAGCAGAATGGTAAAAGGTACCTCATCGGCATCCGGATAACGCTGGTTTTTTTCGAAGCCAAAAATCACCACCTGCAGACTTACACCGATTTGCGGTGCCGCAAGACCAGCACCATTCAGATCGGCCATCGTATCCCGCATATCCTGTATCAAGGCATGCAATTGCGGTATATCAAATTGTTCGACGGGTCGGGCTTGTTGCAACAGCAACGGCTCGCCCATTTTTAGTACGGATTTAATTGCCATGACAACTCACCACCTGTTCCAAAATATTTCTTACTTTCACCATAGCTTGCTCCAACACGGCAGAAATTTCTTTCAACGGGATACCGTTGACATTTGCTCCACGTCCGGCTGCATGATTGGCCACGACTGCCAAAGTGGCATAATTCAATCCCAATTCACGCGCCAAGGCACTCTCCGGCATGCCGGTCATACCAACCATGTCTGCACCGTCGCGCTCCAGCCGGTCGATCTCTGCCGCCGTTTCGAGACGAGGACCCTGGGTCGCAGCATAAACTCCGCCGTCTCTGATAACCTCATTGGCTTTTTGCGCAGCCCGCAGCAACAGCGATCGCGTCTGCTGGCAATACGGTAGCGTAAAATCGATATGGGTGACGCGATTTTCGGTGTTATCGAAAAAAGTGAAATGACGCCCATAGGTGTAATCGACAATCTGATGCGGTACAACCAGCTGTCCAGGTGCCAGATCTGCATGAATTCCACCAACCGATGCCACGGCTATGACATGGCAGGGTTTCAGTGAATGCAGAGCCCATAAGTTGGCGCGGTAATTTATGGCATGAGGCGGTATGGTGTGACCGTGACCATGCCGCGCCAGAAAAACGATATCTTCGTCAAGCAGCTTCCCGAATGTCAGCGGTCCGGAGGGTTCACCGTAAGGTGTACGAATGATTTGCCGGTGAGAAATCTCCAGGCAAGACAACTGTGTCAATCCACTGCCTCCAATGATCGCTAGCATGATTCCCCCATCTAATCTGTCGTGGCATAAATGGCGGGCAGGTTCCGCCATAATCCATGTATATCCATCCCAAACCCAAAAACGTAGCGGTTGGGTACAGGCAAACCGATAAAATCTGCCTTGGCCAGCTTGCATTGACCAGTCTGTTTTTCAACCAGCACCGCACTATAAAAGGATCGGGCTCCGCTTGCCAGCACCTTATCTCGCACGGCCGCCATTGTTACCCCTTCGTCGAGAATATCGTCGAGCACCAGCACCACGCGATCACGCACATCCTCTCGCGGTTCGGCCTGCCAGTGAATGGCACCACCCGATTTACCTTTGCCGTAGCGGGACAAATGCAGGTAATCAAAATCCATGGGAAATCGCAGTTGCGGTAGCAATTGTCCGGCAAAAACCACAGCTCCTCCCATTACGCACAAAACCAGAGGCTGCTGCTGAGCCAAGACCTGCGTGATTTCGTCAGCCAGACGCTGCAAGGTCTGTGTAATCACTTGCTCGGAGTGAATCAATTCGGCTGAGGACAATAATTGCTGCGCCTGTTGCGAAGTCAACATCATGTTTCAAAGAAATTCAGTAATGAGAAGATTGTTAGCAATTTTAGCGGATGCAAACTCGCGCTTTTCGGACAGTCCAAGCCAACCGGGTTCATAAAGGTGTCTACTGTAACATGCTTAGCAAGCCGGCTTCATCCAGTGTAGTAATGCCCAAATTGATAGCCTTGTCATATTTACTGCCAGGGTCGTTGCCCACGACAACATAATCAGTTTTTTTCGAAACACTGCCGCTGACTTTACCACCCAGCAATTCAATTTTTTCCTTAGCTTGCTCGCGACTCAACGTCGGCAGTGTGCCTGTTAGTACAAATGTCTTACCTGACAAAGGCGAGGCCTGAACTTTACTATCCAGTATTCCCTCTTGTTCAAGCCACTGCACTCCGCTTGCACGCAACTGTTCAATCACTTCACGGTTATGCGCTTCGGCGAAAAAATCCACGATGCTTTCCGCGACGATGGGACCAACATCCGATACCTGTTGTAACCGTTCGCTATCGGCCGCCATCAGGCGATCCAAGCTGCCTAGATGACTAGCCAGATCCTTGGCCGTTGCCTCACCGACATTGCGTATCCCCAAAGCATAGATAAATCGGGCCAGCGTCGTATTTTTACTGTTCTCAATGGCTTGCAGCAAATTACCTGCAGATTTCTCGGCCATGCGCTCGAGATTGGCCAAGGCTGTCAAGCCGAGTCTGTACAGATCGGCTGGCGTTCGAATGATGACATTGTCCACCATTTGATCGACCAGTTTTTCTCCCAGCCCTTCGATATCCATTGCACGACGCGATGCAAAATGCAAAATGGCCTGCTTGCGCTGGGCAGGACAAAATAATCCCCCCGTACACCGAGAAACGGTTTCATTCGTAAGCCGAATTGCGCGGGCTCCGCAGACTGGGCAGTGATCCGGCATGGTAAAAATAAAAGCCCCGGGCAAACGTTTTTCGGGTACGACCGATACGATCTCGGGTATGACATCACCGGCGCGACGCACCACCACCGTATCACCGACTCTCACATCCTTACGGGCAATTTCATCCGCGTTATGCAAGGTGGCATTGGTTACCGTCACGCCTCCGACAAAAACCGGATTCAAACGCGCCACCGGAGTCAAAGCTCCGGTTCTGCCGACTTGCACATCGATACCGATCAATTCCGTGGTGGCCTCCTGCGCTGGAAATTTGTGCGCAATGGCAAAGCGCGGCGCTCGCGATACAAATCCCAATTGCCGTTGTTGATCAATTGCATTGACCTTATAGACCACACCATCAATATCATACGGTAAATGGTCGCGCACATCGCCTATTTGCTGGAAATAAGCCAGCAGTTCACTGGTTCCATGCACCACCTTACACTCTTTGGCCACTGGAAAATGTAACGACGCCAGGTAAGCCATGACATGAGCATGTGTGTCGCGAGGTACGCAGGAATCGTCATACTCGCCCAAGCCATAAGCAAAAAAAGTCAGACGCCGGCTCGCCGTAACCGCCGGATCCAATTGCCGCAACGAACCCGCAGCAGCATTACGTGGATTGGCAAACAATTTCTCTCCCTTCGCCTGCTGGCGCAGGTTCAGAGCAAGAAAATCGGCCTTTAGCATCAATACCTCTCCCCTGACTTCCAGCAATGCAGGTGGGTTATTCACTGGAAGCGATAACGGAATGGAATGCACGGTTTTCAGATTTGCGGTAATTTCTTCCCCAGTATATCCATCGCCACGCGTGGCACCCTTGGTAAAAACACCCTGTTCATAACTGAGACTAACTGCCAGTCCATCAAACTTGGGTTCTACTGCATATTCGACGCAGGATGCCGACAATCCCTCACAATTTCTTCGATCGAAGGCTTCCACTTCTGCCGTGGAAAAAGCATTGCTCAGTGACAACATCGGTTGCCGATGCGTAACTTGCGCAAAAGCTTTGAGCGGTGCCGCGCCTACGCGTTGTGTCGGTGAATCCGGCGTGATCAGTTGCGGATGTTCCTGCTCGATGTGCTGAAGCTCGTGCATCATTCTGTCAAATTCAGCATCTGGAATCGTCGGATCATCCAGAACGTAGTATCGATAATTGTGCAAATCGATTGTGGATCGCAAGGTCTGAATATGCTGTTTTATGTTTTCGATCGATTCATTCATAAGCTGAAGAACTACTGACATCTCCGAAATCTGGACTGGGTTTTCACATAGCTTACTGCATTTTTCCTTCAATCCCCATCCACTCGATGTACACAGGGTACAAATGCAGTGCCGCGATTGGCAAAAAATCCTTTATACTCACGGCTATCTTTTAGCGAACCTCTTTTCGACGCGCCACTCCGGGCGATTCAGTTATGAGTGACAACAAATTTACGATCCGAATTCAGATTCAGCAACCGCATCAAGCCATCGAAGAAATTTACCCCGACTGGGTCGAACCCGAAATCGAGTATGAAGAAACCTGGAACTGGCGAAGAATTGCTATCGCAGCCGCCACAGTTCTATTGTTACTATTTGCGCTTGTCTATTGGTTGCTGGGTTCGGATGAACGCACATCTCCGGGAAAACAGGTTGCGGAAACCGTCGAAACAACTCCATCGGCGCCACAAAACGGCTCCATATCACTGCAATCACAAGCTGTGCAAGCACCAAATCAGGTGCCAAACCAATCCATCAAATCGATTCCAGTCGAACCCCAGGATTCCGCCACCGGCAAACCACAACAACCTCCAATGGTACGCTCGCCCGATACATCATCCCGATCAACTACTGCTGACTCGTCACTCGAGCAATTTTTAGCTCCTGTCGTACAAGCCAAAACCGAACCCGAGGCGCTTGGACGCGTAATCATTCCGCGTCAAAAACCCAAAACGAGTAAACCTGCCCACATAGCCAATCCAGATCAAACTCCCCAGTCTATTGCAGCATCTCCGGATACAGCGCACGTTTACCGGGCACAATTGACACATGCCATTGAATCGCGCGAACCGACCGATGATATCGATATGCTGGAATTACAACATGGAGAATCGAAATCCATATATTTCTATCTACACCTTAAAGGCCTGCAGAAGAAGATAGTTCGTGTACTGTGGTTTCATGATAACAAACTGGATTCACGGTTGACACTGCAGATACATGGCGACGATTGGCGAACCAATGCCAGCAAGCAACTGGATGAACAGCGCACAGGATCATGGCGCGTTGAATTGCAGGACGAATCCGGGTCAGCCCTGGTCGTTCGCAATTTCACCGTTGCGTTGCGTTAACCCCGGGATGATGAGGTTATTATGAAATATTGCAGCCATTGCAGTGCAACCGTGGAATTGATTATCCCCGAGGGAGATTCCCTGCCACGTTACGTATGCACGACATGCCATGTCATTCATTACCAAAATCCCAAAATGGTCGTAGGGTGCATACCCGAGTGGGAAGATAAAATTTTGTTGTGCCGTCGCGCCATCGAACCACGCAAGGGCTGGTGGACCCTGCCAGCCGGTTTTATGGAAAATAACGAAACCCTACACCAGGCAGCTGCCCGTGAAACTCTCGAAGAAGCCAATGCCCGGGTGGAAATTGGCGATCTGTATACGGTGTACAGTCTTCCACACATTAGTCAGGTCTATTTCCTGTTTCGTGCAAGCTTGCTTGATCTTGATTTTAGCCCAGGAATCGAAAGCCTCGAAGTCAAACTCCTTTCGGAACAAGACATACCATGGGATGACATTGCTTTTCGAGTTATCCATGACCCTCTGCGTCGTTATTTCGAGGAGCGCAACGCTGGTAAGCTGGGATTCCATATGGGAGTCATAGACCGACCTCGAAGCGATTAACTGGGCTGATCACAGCAGTCCGGCAATCTCCTCGTTGTCTGATGTTTTGTATCGCCTCTACCACTTGTGTTCAATGGACAAGTTAGCAATAATAGCTTCACCAGTGAGTAGCAGTAATTCGTCTTTTTGGTTTTACTTCCCTGTTTACACTGATCAAGTATGCGCCAATTCCAATAACCACCACGTGCTTAACCGGCACGCGATGGATTTAGTATCTCTGAGGGCAGGATATAATGGTTTATTTTTGTAATTTTTCCATGAAGCGATTTTTCCTAGTAGTACTGTTATGTCTGGCGGTCTCATCGGTTTCGGCAAATAATCAAAACATAACCGTAGCAGCCAAATCTTATTCGCTGATAGATTTTCAGACCGGGCAAATGCTTGCCGGTCATAATATTCATGAACGCATTGAGCCTGCTTCTCTCACCAAATTGATGACAGCTTATGTCGTTTTCTCCGCGATCAAACAGAATCGGCTAACGTTGAATCAGGTTATTCCTGTATCGCAAACAGCCTGGAAAATGATCGGTTCGCGCATGTTTATCGAACCCAACAAGCAAGTTACCGTAGATGAACTCATGCGTGGCATGATCGTACAATCAGGCAATGATGCCTGCATAGCACTGGCTGAAGCCGTATCGGGCTCCGAAGCCAGCTTTGCCGATGTCATGAATCGAGAGGCACAACGTCTTGGTATGAAAAATACCCGCTTTACCAATTCAACGGGTCTGCCCGATCCTAATCATTACACTACAGCACACGACTTGAGCTTGCTGGCTGCCGCAATCATTCGGGAATTTCCGGAATTTTATCCGCTTTACTCACAAAAAGAATATACCTACAACAATATCACGCAGCCGAACCGCAATCGACTGTTATGGCTCGATCCCCATGTGGACGGCATGAAAACCGGGTGGACAAAAAATGCAGGATACTGTCTCATCACATCCGCCATACGTGATAAAAGACGCCTCATCTCGGTCGTAATCGGCGCAAAATCGGCGAATGCACGCAGCGTTGAAAGCCAGCGCCTGCTCAATTACGGATTTCAGTCATACGACACACTCCATTTGTATAAAAAGAACGATGCCCTGACGTCGATACCATTATGGAAAGGCGCGCAAAACGAACTGAAAGCCGGCTTCGACCGTGACGTATATTTCTCTTTACCCAAAGGACAATCCGACAAATTGAAGGCCAAGATGGAGTATAAGCAGCCTCTCATCGCGCCTGTTCAACTGGGTCAGGAAGTCGGTACAGTCAAATTTACCCTGGATGACACAGTTGTTGAGACCTATCCACTCGTTGCACTTGAACAGGTTGATACTGCCAATATCTTTGGTCGTGCCTGGGACAGCGTCAAAATGCTGCTAAACTAGAATCGGATCATTTACTCAGCGTAAAAGGCTCTCATGATATATCTGAATGGTAAGTGGATGCCCATAGAAGAAGCGTGTGTACCCGTTCTCGACCGGGGTTTTATTTTTGGCGATGGGGTGTATGAAGTCATTCCAGCCTATTCCCGCAAACCGTTTCGGCTCAACCGGCACCTCAACAGACTACAACACAGTCTGGATGGCATTCGCCTAAAAAATCCGTTCAGCAATGCAGAATGGGAACAGTTGCTGGAACAAGTCATTGCATCCAACGAAGGTGAGGATCAGTACCTGTACCTGCATATTACGCGCGGGGTTGCCAAGCGTGATCATGCGTTTCCGTTGAATGTCTCTCCAACCGTCTTTATCATGAGCAATCCCTTACTGCCTCCGCCTGCCGAATTGCTGGTCAGTGGAGCGTCGGCCATCACTGCTCTGGATAATCGCTGGATCCGTTGTGACGTCAAGGCCATATCCCTGTTACCCAATGTTTTGCTCCGGCAACTGGCCGTCGATGTACAGTCACTCGAAACGATCCTCATCCGTGACGGATACCTGACTGAAGGTGCAGCCAGTAATATTTTTATTGTCCGAAATAATGTCTTATTGGCACCGCCGAAAAGTCACTTGATGTTGCCTGGCATCACGTATGATGTGGTTCTAGAATTGGCGGAGAAAAACCAGATTAAACATGAAGTTCGCGAAATTACAGAATCGGAAGTACGCACTGCAGACGAGATTCTGCTGACTTCCTCAACCAAGGAAATCATGCCTATCACTTCGCTCGACGGTAAACCAGTGGGAACAGGTCAACCCGGCAATCTGTTTGCGCGATTGCATTCTTTGTATCAGAACTACAAAGCAACGCAAATGCGTGGTCATGTCACAGATTCACAGCAATCCTGATCAGAACGCCGGCGTGCATTCCCCTATATCAAATTCACCGCACCATGACTGAGCAACCATCACTGATCGAATATCCCTGTGATTTTCCCATCAAGATTATGGGTAAAGCGCAACCGGGTTTTACACAAACCACGCTTGAAATCGTTCAGAGTCACGCGCCGGATTTCGATGCCGCGACGATGGCCATGCGCACTAGTAAAAATGGCACTTACCTGAGTATTACATGCATTATCCGTGCAACTTCTCGCACCCAACTGGATGCACTGTATCAAGCACTGTCTGCTCATCCGGCGGTATCCATCGTTCTGTAATTGATCATGCAGCCTGTATTGAAGCAATCCGTCGATATATCGACACCTTTTACCGTTAGAAACTTGGGCGAGGTAGAGTATTTCACGGCTTGGCAAAATATGAAGGCGTTCACACATGCACGGACACCGGACACACCCGATGAAATCTGGTTATTACAGCATCCACCTGTTTTTACGCAAGGCATAGCTGGAAAATCGGAACATTTGCTTTGCAAGAACGATATTGCAGTCATTAAAACCGACCGCGGTGGTCAGATTACCTATCATGGCCCCGGACAAATCATTGCTTATCTGTTGTTAGACATACGCAGGCTGGGTTTCGGTGTTCGCGAATTGGTCAGATCGATGGAAACCGCCGTCGTTGATTTACTCCATAGTTACCACGTATCGGCCTGCGGTCGAATCGACGCACCAGGTGTCTATGTGGGTGCCGCTAAAATCGCTTCACTGGGACTCAAAATCAGGAAAAATTATTGTTACCATGGTATTGCACTTAATGTTGACATGAATCTGACCCCATTCAGTTACATCAATCCATGTGGGTATCGAGGATTGCAAGTCACGCAAACAAAGGATCACGGCATAACCGATGATTGCGACACACTTAGCAGAAAACTCGCACATCATCTACAACACACGCTTCTCAAAGGAAAAACACACTCATCATGACTTCGGACATACGTCAGAAAAGCACGGACAAAACCGCACGCAACCCGATCAAAATAGCGCCACAATCGCGAGAAGATTTATTACGCAAACCATCCTGGATTCGCGTACGTTCACCCAACAGTGAAAAATACTATGAAGTCAAAAAACTATTGCGTGAGCACAAACTGCATACCGTTTGTGAAGAAGCTTCCTGCCCCAATATTGGCGAATGTTTCGGTAAAGGAACGGCAACCTTCATGATTCTTGGTGATCTATGTACACGCCGTTGCCCTTTTTGCGACGTTGCACATGGCAGACCCAAACCACCAGATGCGGGCGAACCGCTGCATCTGGCTCAATCTATTGCCGCCATGAAATTACGCTATGTGGTCATCACCAGCGTGGATCGCGATGACTTGCGTGACGGTGGCGCCCAACACTTCGCCGATTGCATTCGTGAAATTCGCACACATGCGCCACTCACCAAAATCGAGACACTGGTACCGGATTTTCGGGGTCGCCTCGAAATTGCACTGGAAAAGCTCGCAAGCTCTCCTCCCGATGTACTGAATCATAATCTGGAAACCGTCCCCAGACTGTACAAACAATGTCGTCCAGGTGCAGATTATGCACATTCATTGAAACTGCTACAGGATTTCAAAGCGCAATTCCCGCATATTCCTACCAAATCCGGTCTGATGCTGGGTTTAGGGGAAACCGATGACGAAATACTGGAAGTCATGCGGGATTTGCGCAAACATCGAGTGGAAATGCTCACAATCGGTCAGTATTTACAGCCCAGTGTGGGACATCTACCTGTCATGCGTTATGTTACACCGGACGGATTCAAGGAATTTGAACGCGCGGCGCTCGCAATGGGCTTCAGTCATGCGGCTTGTGGTCCGATGGTGCGATCCAGCTATCATGCCGATCTACAGGCACACGAATCCGGACTACTGTAAAAATTGCCAAGCTCAAGTCACGGAGATGATTTCGAAATCATGAGTAATCTTCACGGCATTCTTCAGCATAATTGACGCCGAGCAGTACTTTTCCGCGGAGAGGTGAATGGCACGTTCGACTGTCTGCGGATTTAAATCATGACCGGTAATAATGAAGTGCAAGTGAATATCGGTGAATACTTTGGGATCGACCTGAGCTCGCTCGGCTTCAATCTCGACCACACAATCTCTTATGTCTTGGCGACCTTTTTTCAAAATCAACACCACATCGAACGTCGTACATCCTCCAAGCCCCATCAATAGCATTTCCATAGGACGTGGACCTAGATTCTGTCCGCCGGCTTCGGGAGCTCCATCCATGAGCACGGCATGACCGCTACCCGACTCGGCCAGAAAACTGACATTCCCGTTCCATTTGATCCGTGTTTTCATTATTTACAAACAATCCAGAATGACAAGGTTTTTAATTGCCCAAATAAAAAGCCGACGGTGTTAACGTCGGCTTATTTGCACCCGTATTAGATATTACTTCAGGGTCAGAATAAATTCTGCTAATACTTTGGCGTCCGCATCGGTCAGAGTTGCGCTACCGCCTTTAGGTGGCATTGGAACCTGGCCCCAAACACCATTACTTCCCTTGACAATTTTGTCAGTCAAGTAAGCAGCAGCATCGGCCTGTCCTGCATATTTGGCAGCAACTTCTTTCAGTGCTGGACCAACCAGTTTGGTGTCAACATTGTGGCAATTCAGACAGCCACTGTTTTTTGCCAATTCTGCGCTGGCGTGTACAACACCGGTCAATAATAAGGCTGATGCGGCTACGGCTCCTATTAATACTTTTTTCATATTTTTTCCTTATTAAAATTATAAAAGGGGCTTCATTCTACCCCGAACTTCACTGACATGCAGCAAATCCTGTAAATTTGTTAAATAGGGCATGCACCTAATTTCTATAATAGCCCGAATTTAAGCATTCACAGTATTTGCTGCCGCCTCCGATGATACTGCTTTTCTGAGACTTGAGAGCAAATTGATTAGTTCCAGTGAGAAAATCAAATTTCCCCTGCACATGACAACATGCCACATCCTTTTCTTAATTCTGTCATTCAGGACTAACTCAAGTCGGATTGGGCGCAATATGCTTAAAACTTGTCTGTAATCGCACCGGCACTGGCGCTAGAAACCAGCTTCGCATACTTGGCCAGAATACCACGAACATAACGCGGCTGTGGCGGTTGCCAAGCGGCACGGCGCTGCGCCAGAACCTCATCGGACACATTCAACTGCAACAATCGCTGTTCAGCATCGATCGTAATGGAATCACCTTCCTGCACCAGTGCGATCGTTCCACCTACAAAAGCTTCCGGCGCAACGTGCCCTACCACCATGCCATAGGTACCACCAGAGAAACGTCCATCGGTAATCAATCCGACGGAATCACCCAAGCCTTCCCCAATCAGCGCAGCGGTTGGCGACAACATCTCCCGCATACCGGGGCCGCCTTTCGGGCCTTCGTAGCGGATCACAACAACGTCACCCGGCTGGATTTTACGTGCCATGATGGCTGCCATGCAGGTTTCTTCCGACTCAAATACGCGCGCGGGCCCGGTAATCTTGGGGTTCTTGATACCGGAAATTTTGGCTACGCACCCTTCGACCGACAAATTGCCTTTGAGAATCGCCAGATGCCCCTGTGCGTACATAGGGTGATCCCATTGCCGGATCACGTTCTGATCGGCACGCGGTGTATCGGGAATATCTTGCAACACTTGCGCAATGGTTTGTCCGGTGATCGTGATGCAATCCCCGTGCAATAATCCATGATTCAACAACATTTTCATTACTTGCGGAATACCACCTGCGTGATGCAAATCAGCTGCCACATAACGCCCGGATGGTTTCAGGTCGCACAAAACCGGCACTTTGCCACGTATGCGTTCAAAATCATCTATGCTCCATTCGACTTCTGCAGCATGTGCAATTGCCAGGAAATGCAGAATTGCATTGGTCGAACCGCCTACCGCCATGATTACGGCAACGGCATTTTCAATCGACTGACGCGTAATGATATCGCGCGGCAGGATCTGCTTTTTGATCGCATGCACCAGCGCTTCGGAGGATTGTCCCGCACTGATCCGCTTCTCGTCGTCTTCTGCAGACATTGTGGAAGAATACGGCAAACTCATGCCCATCGCCTCGAAAGCGGATGACATGGTATTGGCAGTGAACATGCCGCCACAGGAACCAGCACCGGGGCATGCATGCCGTTCAATCTGCAACAACTCATTATCATCGATCTTGTGAGCACTATGTTGACCTACTGCTTCAAACACGCTGACCACCGTCAGATCCTGATTTTTATAGTGACCTGGCTTAATCGTGCCGCCATAGACAAAAATCGCCGGCACATTCATACGTGCAATGGCGATCATTGCGCCTGGCATGTTTTTGTCGCAACCGCCGATAGCGATCACACCATCCATGCTTCCACCCTGTACACAGGTTTCGATGGAATCCGCGATGACTTCCCGGGACACCAGTGAATATTTCATGCCCTCTGTCCCCATCGAAATCCCATCGGACACAGTGATGGTGCCAAACATCTGCGGCATCGCACCGGCTTTGCGCAACGCCGATTCGGCCTGAAGTGACAATTCATTCAGGCCTTTGTTGCAAGGTGTGATGGTTGAATAACCGTTGGCTACACCAACGATGGGCTTGTTGAAATCCCCGTCAGTAAAACCCACAGCACGCAACATGGCGCGACTCGGCGCATGTTGTGTACCTTGCGTGATGATTTGACTGCGCTTATTGTCTGGCATAATTACTCCTGAAAGAGATAAAGATAAAATAGAATGAATATCAGCATGCAAAAGTGCGCTTGATATAATGATTGGCATTTTACCGTAAATAAGGTCAAAACTATGCTCGTTCATCCGCAAATCGATCCCGTAGCCATTTCTGTAGGTCCCCTGTCGATACATTGGTATGGATTGATGTATCTGTTGGGGTTCGTTGCATTCATTCTGCTCGGACGGTATCGCATCAAACACAATCCTTATTGCGAATTCACTCCGGAAATGCTCGACGACGCTCTCTTCTATGGCATGCTGGGTGTCATTATCGGCGGTCGTTTGGGACATGTCCTGTTCTACCAGTTTGGATATTATGTGCAGCATCCGCTGCACGTTTTCGCAATCTGGGAAGGTGGCATGTCATTTCACGGCGGTTTTCTGGGTGTTTTCATCGCCATGGTTTTGCTTGCACGCAAACATGAACTCTCTTGGTTGACCGTAACCGATTTTATCGCGCCACTTGTCCCTATCGGTCTCGGCGCAGGACGAATCGGCAACTTTATCAATGCCGAGCTTTGGGGACGACCAACCGATGTGCCCTGGGGAATGGTTTTCCCCTACGTCGATGAATTACCCCGACATCCGTCCCAGCTTTATCAGGCAGTACTCGAAGGTATCGTACTGTTCCTCGTGGTCTGGATTTACTCTGCAAAACCTCGTTCGGCCGGTGCGGTAACCGGGGTGTTCGTAATGGGATATGGCGTCCTGCGCTCTTTTGCCGAATGCTTTCGCGAACCGGAGGATGGTTTCATGGGGGTACTGACATGGGGTATCACGATGGGACAATGGCTATCCATTCCGATGATACTGGTAGGTTTGGGTATTTTCCTTTGGTCAAAACGGACAACAACCCCAGAGTCTCACAAAAACACTTCATCAAACAGACGCAAGAAATGATCACCTGAGTCGACCATTTCACCCATACACTGATTCAACTCAGAATATCGAGAAAACCAGGATCAAGGTCCCTCCCCCTGACGCGTAGATCAATGGACTATCCCAAGTATGCGGTGAAAAGGCCTCGGCCAATGTAATCGATACCGGCACAACCAAAAGCGCTGCGACCAACTGGATGGAAGTGAAATAGCTCTGAAAAGCCAGTATGGCGATGCAGGTCGTAACGAACACACAAGCACTGCCGGCGTAGCTTCGAACATATTTTTGTCGGGTAAACAGTGCATAGGTCGCATACTTTTTTGTTCCAAAACGAATGCCAACCGGCTCGGCAAGGCCATCGCCTATCCCATTGGCAATAATAATGATCATCACCAGTGGCAACATGTCATGACTCTCAAAGTAGGACAGCAGCGGAATCAGTACGACATAGCTTGCAATAAATTGTGTATACAACCAAATAAGTGTCATTGGACGATCTTCTGGCCTATCGAATGAACGAAACATCGTTGCAAGCACAGTGCTACGTTGACGCAAAGGTGCAATGAAGCAGGTCAAAAACAATAATGCACACACGATATCACCAAAAAATGTAATGGCGTTCAGTGGATATGCAATGACGATCTGTAGCAATGTCGGCAGAAAGAAAAATGCAAAATGGTTGATTTTGCGCGTGTAATTCACTTTGATGTTACCGTGAATCACCCATAATCCATTAACGTAATGGATCAAGAATAACAGCGAATAAAATACGGCATGATGTAGCCAAAACTCAGAAGGCATAACCATTGCATCTCCCATCGAGTTGATATCCATTCATCTATTTGCGCAGTGTTATTTTGCAGTGACCCTGATGGGATGATCTAGTCACATTGGATTCCGATCACTTTTCAGTCGCAAAAAGTACTTTTTTTCATAACTTGTGAATTTTCTCACTGAGTGTTTGCAATGTAGTCCCTACAATTTCTCCACATCATGCATGAATGAATCAATCGATTAATCTTTCATAAACGGAGAAAAAAATGACATATCACTATGAATTGGATGAAGAAGATTCTGACTTACAGGAAATGATCGATACCGATGCGCTGGATGATCTGTCCGATGATGATTTCAGACTGAGTTATTGCTGCGATGATGATTACAACGATCATTTCAGTCACGACCTGATTTCAGGAGGAGTCAGCTTCAGTGGCAACCTGGGACACGATGATTGGGCATGATAAGAGACTCGTACACCCGGAACATATTTCTGGCCTGCTGCGCTGCAGTTCCGAATGTCAAAAATGGCAACGATCCATTGTAATAAAATCAATCGATCGTTGCCACGCATCGCACATCCCTCTCAAGAAATCAGAATGCAGATCTGATTATCTTACTCAGTTGGGTTGCTTAACCTTGCGCAAATAAGGTTTTACGGTATCCCAGCCATCTGGATATATTTTTTGCGCCTCTTCATTGCTTACCGATGGAACAATGATGACATCCTCGCCCTGTTGCCAGTTCACTGGCGTCGCAACCTTGTGTTTAGCCGTCAACTGCATTGAATCCAGAACACGCAATATCTCGTTGAAGTTACGGCCTGTCGTCATAGGATAGGTCATCATGAGTTTGATATTTTTGTCCGGGCCGATGATGAATATCGAACGCACCGTGGCATTGGTCATGGCAGTTCTACCTTGAGCCGTGCCTGACTCATCGGCTGGAAACATATTGTACAGTTTTGCAATCTCAAGACTGGTATCTGCAATCACTGGATAGCGAACGGATGTTTTTCCGACCTCTTCCACATCCTTTAGCCATTTCTGGTGATCGTCTAGTGGATCGATGCTGAGTCCGATGATTTTGGTATGACGTTTGTCAAATTCAGACTGAATACTGGCCATGTATCCCAATTCGGTCGTGCAAACTGGTGTAAAGTCCTTCGGATGAGAAAATAAAACAGCCCAGCTATCCCCAATCCAGGTATGGAAATCAATTTTTCCTTGCGTCGTTTCCGCTTGAAAATTGGGTGCTTGATCATTGATGCGTAATGACATACCTAACTCCTCAGTATTTTATTGAATGGATGGACGAATAAGCCACACTGTGTTGAACGGTTGGAAGTAAATTACGAACACAGGTGTCTTGTCAACACACACAGTATCGCTTAGATCGCAATGATTAACCAGAAATCATTGCGATGGCAACGGATGCGGAATTCGTGCCACTAATTTGTCACTGGAATTTTTACCATGACTTCCCAGTTTTAAACTTCGCAGCCAGTTTTCATCCATTGTGCAAGTTCTACATGTCTAATCCTAAGCGTTGCTGCTTCTGGTTATTAGGCATAGACTTACAATCCGATCAGGACACATCTGTAAAAATACTTTAATACGGAGGGAAATCAAATGAAGCGCACGCTAATTTCCACAATAACCGGTTTATCGCTCGTTGTTACAAATGCAGCATGGTCCGCAGTATTTAACATTAATATACAAAGTTTTGCTTACACCCCCAGCCCCGTCTCGATCAATATTGGTGATACCGTGACTTGGACCAATCATGATGGTGCGACTCACAGTACAACAGACAACAACAATGCTTGGGCCAGCGATCTAAGTCCTGGCAATTCATTCAGCTACACTTTCAATAATCCCGGTACTTACAGTTATTTTTGCCGCTTCCATCCAGGCATGGTGGGAACGGTAGAAGTAGCAGGTCAAGGCACGACTGATCCCATGACCTGTCTTTTCAGTTGGGCTGAAACCAATTATCCACAGCTATTTGCGCCTGCCGGTAATCCAGGCTTCCAAACTTTTCCACCCTACACATACCGGTATTACGCGGCAACCAATTCTTATCTGGCCTTCTCATCAACCGACAGCAATGTTCACTATATGCTTGGAGCAGAAGGTGTGGTGCAAGACGCAGGTCCGGCTGCAGATTGGCTCAATATTGCAGGTTGCAATACGCAATAAACGCCAGAATCCTCGAATTTAACAATGCACTAGGTGACTGGGGAACGATCAAGTCAACATGGATACATCTGACAGCGCTCCATGGGCAGCGGAGATTAAACGCCAGAACGCTTCAACGACTGGATTTTGTGCTGGGTCGCCTAGCCAAAACAAGTCCGGTAAAACTGAAAATACCGGCCATGGTCAGAAACAGACCGACTGCTGATGTTCCCCCGTAATTACTCAGTGCCTGAGCGGCAAGAGGGGCTAAAGCCCCTCCTAGGATACCTCCGGCATTAAACGCGACGGACGCTCCCGTGTAGCGCACCCGTGGAGGAAACAGCGATGGCAACCATTCTCCCAGTGGGCCATAGACAAATCCCATGATAAACAGGGCGAGCGACAATCCAATCCAAACCAGCCACAGCGACCCCGAACCCAGCAATGGCCCGAATATCAACCCCAGACCAATTGTTGCGGCACATCCATTTGTCAGCACTTTGGCGGCGCTACTGGAATCCGAGCGCATACCTGCAACGATGATGCCCAGCACCAGAAACAAAATGGCGGCCAGTTGCACAGCCAGAAAAACCTCACGGTCGTAGCCTAGAGATGTCGTTCCATACGCAAGTGCAAAAGCCGTCGACAGATAAAATATGGCAAAACAGGCAACCACGGCAAAGACACCGGAGAAAGTCGTAATCAAATGATTTTTTAACAATTCTCCAATGGGAATTGGGATCGGAGCTTCCTCTCTGAGTGCCTGTGCAAATTCCGGTGTTTCATTGATTTTTAACCGAACCCACAAACCCAGACCGACCAGAATGGCGCTGGCCAGAAAGGGAATGCGCCATCCCCAGGCAATGAATTCTTCGTCAGTCAACACCATGCCCAGCAAAAGAAATAATCCGTTGGCAGCGATGAATCCAATTGGAGCTCCCAATTGTGGCACCATACCAAAGCGCGCCCGCCATCCCGGCGGTGCATTCTCGACTGCCAACAGAGCTGCACCACCCCATTCTCCGCCAAGTCCCAGACCTTGTCCAAATCGTAAAATACACAATAACAGGGGCGCCAACCAGCCAGCCATGGCATAAGTCGGAAGAAAAGCAATCAATAGCGTCGAAACGCCCATTAGCATGAGCGATGCCACCAGAGTAGATTTGCGACCGATTCGGTCGCCAAAATGCCCAAATAAGACCGCCCCAAAAGGGCGAGCAATGAATGCCAAACCAAAACTTAAAAAGGACAGCATCAGTTGTGCCGCAGGCGAGCTGGCTGGAAAGAACAATGGCCCAAATACGAGTGCGGCCGCTGTTGCATAGATATAAAAATCGTAAAACTCGACCGCAGTACCAACCAAACTGGCAACCAGAATACGGCGATGCTGACGGAATGGATGATTCATGTTCATGTTTTTCACGATGCTTTGGGCTATGTCTCAGATGAAAACAGCAGCAGCACAGACTGAAACAAAAAAAACGCAAACAAACGAGCGGTTTGTTTAGAGCGCGGCATGAGTATATGTTCTTGTTTCACCAGCCATGTGTGCTAGTCGGGTATGAATTTCAGCACATTTCCATTGATGCAATAGCGCTTGAAGGTTGGTGGTGGTCCATCGTCAAAGACATGACCCAGATGAATTCCAGAACTGGCACTGCGCACTTCCGTACGTTGCATGCCATGGGAATGATCTTCATGCAACGTTACCGAACCTGGAACAGGATCTATGAAACTGGGCCATCCAGATTTACTGTCGAATTTGGTTTGGCTGAGAAATAACGTTGCGCCGGATATGGGATCAACAAATTTTCCAGGACGCTTTTCGTCAAGATTGGTCGCTGTAAACGGCGGTTCTGTGCCCTGCTCAAAGGCAATTTTCTGCTGTTCAGGCGTCAACAGCTGATATCCCAGCCATTTCCAGAAATTGGCATGCTCACCGGTGTAACCGGTATAGCGCGCCACTTCCTTGCCTGCTCTGAACAACACAATGGTCGGCGCAGCAAACAGCGGTTTTTCCAGCGTCCAGTCGGTTGGTGCATGGGCACTGAGTGTAACGACGACGGGCACTGTTGCCTGCCAGTTATCGAGAATCTCCTTGTCGAATAATCTGCAAAACTCACAATGTTCGGCTTCGAACACAATCAGTTGCTGTGCATGATTGAGATCTTTGCCTGCGAGTGGTTTTAGCAATCTGGATTGATCATGATCAGCTACAACCGGTGAAGTCGAATCGACCGTCGCCGGATATTTCACACCGGTTCCCCCTAACCCACAGTAGCCATTGGGATTCTTCTGTAAATAATTCTGATGGTATTCCTCTGCAGCCATGTAGTGTCGAAGCGGTAGGATCTCCGTCGTGATCGTTCCGTATCCAGCAGCATTTAGAGCTTGCTGATACACTGTCAACGTGGTCTGTGCCACACTTTGCTGTGATTCATTTTGCGTATAAATGGCACTGCGATAATTGCTGCCGATGTCATTTCCCTGGCGATCACCTTGGGTTGGGTTATGGTTTTCCCAGAATCTGGCCAGAACGGTTTCCAGACTGACCTTGCCGGGATCAAATGTTACCTTGATCACTTCGGCATGATTGCGTGCTGAGGTCCTGCCAATACGGAGCATATTCTCGTGATTCAGAATCTGCTGATAGCCCATGCCGGGAATATCCCCGCCCGCATAACCACTCTCCACATCAACAACACCGGGTATCTCACTCATGCGCTTTTCAGCCCCCCAGAAACACCCCATACCCAGAACAATAAATTCCATTTTTGAATCCAAATGTGATTGAGTCGATGCTGTGGTCCCTTCAATTCGAGCCACGACCGTAAAAGCGAATAGACTGGCTAATGCCAGAATAAAAACTTTCACTGCAAGTGACCCGATGGTTTCGGGATCGATGGCAAACCATTTTTTTCAGTGTCGTAATTGTCCACGATCATCCTTTTCGCAATATATCCACAAGCTTTGCCAGAGCCTGGCCACGATGACTGATACGATTCTTTTGTTCGGCCGTCAATTCAGCCGAGGTTTTATTCCAATCAGACAACAGGAAATGGGGATCATACCCAAACCCTCCCGCACCACGTGGTTCATCAATAATTTCGCCATACCATGTACCATCCACGATAATCGGCTGAGGATCATCGGCATGACGCACCAGGACGATCACGCAGTAATAATAGGCACGACGATTGATTTTACCTTGTAGCGCCTCGACCAGCTTGAGGTTGTTGCGCGCATCCGATTTGGGTTCACCAGCATAACGCGCAGAATTGACTCCTGGTGCTCCACCAAGCGTTATGACACAGATGCCGGAATCGTCTGCCAGAGCAGGCAGTCCGGAACAACGACTGGCATGACGAGCTTTGTCCAGCGCATTTTCGACAAAGGTCACATGTGGCTCTTCGGCTTCACTAATCGAGTAATCGGATTGTGGCACAACTTCAATGGCCAGTGGCGCGAGCAATTCGCCAATTTCGCGTAACTTTCCCGAGTTGTTACTGGCAATGACCAGCTTGCACAGTTTATCCACGAGGCGTTCCGCCTTCGGTCAGCGCACTGTGTTGCAAGCGAATCAATTCTTGAATACCTTGTTGAGCCAGATCGAGCATCGAATTCAGTTCGTCACGACTGAACGGATTGCCTTCTGCCGTACCCTGCACTTCAACCAGTCCGAGATTTCCGGTCATGACCACGTTCATATCGGTATCGCAGGATGAATCTTCGTCATAATCCAGATCAAGAACCGGTATACCTTGATACATGCCCACCGAGACAGCCGCCACATGATCCAGAATTGGTGTTGCTTCGATCAGCTGCTTTACCAGCAAATGACTCACGGCATCATGCAGCGCGACAAAAGCACCGGTAATACTTGCGGTACGCGTACCACCATCAGCCTGGATGACGTCGCAATCGATATGGATCGTGCGTTCGCCCAATTTCTTCAAATCAACCACGGCTCGCAAAGCACGACCGATCAGTCGCTGGATTTCCATGGTTCGCCCCGATTGCTTCCCCTTGGAGGCTTCGCGTTGCATGCGCGTATGCGTTGAGCCTGGCAACATGCCATATTCGGCAGTCAGCCAACCTTGCCCCTGACCTTTCAGAAATGGCGGCACCTGTTCCACGACGCTGGCCGTGCAGATAACTTTGGTGTCCCCACATTCGATCAGTGCAGATCCGGCAGCATGTTTAATATAGTGACGGATGATCCTGACCGGACGAACTTTTGCGGGTGTGCGCTGATGACTTCTTATCATATCGATGTAAATTCAGGTCAAAATTTAGTTGCTAAAACGAAATACAGGCTTGGCTGGAGAGCCTGCTGAGATCGTCAATACTTCAAAACCGTCATCAGTTACTAACACGGTGTGTTCCCACTGCGCCGAAAGGCTTCCATCCTTGGTAGTAATGGTCCAACCATCGGGCAAATGACGGATCGCCGCCTTTCCGGCGTTGATCATGGGCTCAATGGTAAAAATCATCCCCGATTTGAGCTCCAGTCCGGTATTGGGTTTTCCATAGTGCAATACTTGCGGATTTTCATGAAATTTTGCGCCGATGCCGTGACCGCAAAATTCCTTCACTACGCTATACCCGACACTTTCAACCAGTTTTTGAATGGCATAACCCACATCCCCCAAACGCTTGCCAGGTTTGACTTCTTCAATGCCTCGCCACATGGCTTCGTATGTCACTTCACATAGTCTTCGGGCTTGAATCGATGGTTCCCCGATATAAAACATACGACTGGTATCTCCATGATATCCCTGGTAAATCACTGTGATATCAATGTTAATGATATCGCCATTTTTTAACTTCTTTTGGCCAGGAACACCGTGACAAATTTGATTGTTAACCGATGTGCAAATCGATTTGGGATAAGGTGTATGCCCTGAAGGGGCATAATTGAGCGGTGCAGGGATAGTTTGCTGCACATTTACCATGTAGTTGTGACAAAGCGTATCCAGTTCCTCTGTTGTGATGCCTGCAACAACATGCGGCGTAATGTAATCCAGCACTTCCGAAGCCAGCCTACCGGCAATACGCATCGTTTCAATTTCTTGTGGTGTTTTTATTGATACTGTCATTGATTCTAAATGTATGCGTTAAATAATAAGGGAAAAATGATACAAGCGACCAGCGTTGAATCAGTATTCACACTTTGTCTCAATCAATTGGGTACCTGTAAACGGTTCGATCAATTTCTGCAACTGCGTTTTAAGTACATGATCGGAGCTCGACAAAACAATTTTCTTGAGTTCCACATTACGGCTTTCCGTCATCACATTGCTGATTCCTTTGATTTCAATTTCTTTCCTATACTTATCGGCTTCTTGCTGATCCGTATACATTGCCAGCGAAATGGCATTCTTCCATTTGTCGTCATCCTTAACCCTGAAACTGACAATCCCGAGGTTTCTCAATTTATTGATTACTCGATTTGCAGTTTCCTTATTGGGAAGCGGCGGAATATACAGCCAGTATAATAGCGTTGTTCCTGCTGTTTCAATGCGATACGATTGCTCCGATACCAACTCTGCAATCACCATTTCAGCATATTGCGTTTGTTCTTCGTAAAAATTACCCCATTCTAAACAATTCTGCTGCACTGGCAATATGACAATTTTCTCCGGATCATGTGCTTTGCCAATTGGGGATACATTCTCTCCATGGTTAAATAATTGCGTAACAATTAGATAACCAATATTGACCAGTACTAAGAGAATAAAGATTATTTTCATTGAAAAATAGAATTTTAAAAATTGATATTAACTGAATTTTGTTGTTAAGGTTTCTTTGCCTTGCTAAAATACCGCTCGGATTATCACATACCCACCCACTTTAAACGTAATTAAAGAACGGATTACAACTATGAACATTCTCAGAAATACATTTGTGTTGATAGCTTTGGCTCTATCAGCACCCATCTCAGCCGAGACAAATGCAGAAGATGCGCCGACTGAAGCACCTGCACCCGTTGCAGCGCCGGCTGCACCAGCAGGAGCAGAACAAATTGCAGCGGGTGTTTGCGCAGGCTGCCACAATGCCGACGGCAATAGTGTCATACCAATGAACCCGATTCTGGCGGGTCAACAAGCAGAATACATCACCAAACAGTTAATGGATTTCAAGGGTACTGAGACCGATCCTGCCAAGCGTAACAGTCCGGTCATGTCTTCCATGGTGGCCACGTTATCGGCTGAAGACATGAAAAGTCTGGGCGATTATTATGCCAAGCAAAAAACCACGCCTAGCCAGGTACCTGCTGATGAAAAACTACTAGCAGCAGGAAAGATTCTTTATCACGGCGGTAATATCGAAAACGGTGTTCCCGCTTGTGCAAGCTGCCATGGTCCAACAGGTGCTGGCATCCCACCTCGCTATCCAGCCGTTTCTGGTC
Source organism: Nitrosomonas sp. (assembly GCA_024282035.1). Lineage (GTDB taxonomy): Bacteria > Pseudomonadota > Gammaproteobacteria > Burkholderiales > Nitrosomonadaceae > Nitrosomonas. The sequence goes on along the minus strand of JAMWZR010000016.1, from coordinate 24,085 downwards.
AACATGCTGAATATACTTTGACACAACTCAACCAGTTCAACACGGGTGAACGCGGCAATGATAATAAAGTAATGCAAAAAGTTCTGACGCGCATGAGTGCGCAGGACAAACGTGCCGTTTCAGCTTATATTTCTACCATGCGCTAACCATATTTTTAACGCAACAATCAAAAAAAGGCGACTGCTCTTGTCGCCTTTTTTTCTTTTTCCAACCGATGTTCCGCAATATTACCAATGCTTAAAAATTTTGTCGGCCGCTGCCAGTGTTTTATTCAACTCGACATCACCATGCCGTGCTGACACAAAGCCAGCTTCAAATGCTGATGGTGCAAAATAGACGCCTTCATCCAGCATAGCATGAAAAAAACGATTGAAAGCATCTTTGTTGCATTGCATCACTTCACTAAAACTCGTTGGTGATTGTTTGCTGAAATAGATTCCAAACATTCCCCCAATTGACTGTGCACTAAAATCAATACCATGTGATTTTGCAGATGCAGAGAGACCGTCAACCAATTGCCGGGTTCTTTCGGATAACGCGTCATAAAAACCAGGCTGTTGAACTTGTTTCAGTGTAGCCAATCCTGCTGCAACAGCAACAGGATTACCGGACAGTGTTCCGGCTTGATAAACCGGACCAAGCGGGGCCAAACACTGCATGATGTCACGATGCCCTCCAAAAGCGGCCATGGGCATGCCTCCGCCAATTACTTTACCCAGAATCGTCATATCCGGTTTGATTTGATAGAGCGCTTGTGCACATCCTAGCCCGACTCGAAAACCGGTCATCACTTCATCAAATATCAAAACACTATTGTTTTGTGTACATAAATTACGTAGCCCGACCAGAAATTCTGGTTTGGGTGCAATCAGATTCATGTTACCGGCAACAGGCTCAACGATAACGGCAGCGATCTCTTTACCCCATCTATTGAACGCTTCTTCCAATCCATTCACATCGTTATAATCCAGAACGATAGTATGTCCTGCCGTTTCTGCTGGCACACCGGCAGAACTGGGATTGCCAAACGTCAGTGCCCCCGAACCTGCCTTGACCAACAGCGAATCATCATGGCCATGATAACAGCCTTCGAATTTGATAATTTTGCTTCTGCCGGTATACCCACGCGCCAAGCGTATTGCACTCATACCAGCCTCTGTTCCTGAACTTACCAGGCGCACCTGCTCGATCGATGGCACAAGCTGACAAATAAGTTTTGCAATCTCTAGCTCAGATTCCGTTGGTGCGCCAAATGTCAAACCGTTTTGCGCTGTATCTTGAACAGCCTTGATAACTTCTGGATGCGCATGACCAAGAATCAGTGGGCCCCAGGACCCCACATAATCGATGTACTGTTTGCCATCGGCATCCCAAAAGTAAGCTCCTTCCCCTCGCTGAAAAAAAACGGGCTCACCACCCACCGACTTGAAAGCTCGAACGGGAGAATTTACTCCGCCCGGTATATACTGTTGCGATTCTTCGAATAATTGATGATTGCGTGAAGTCATATTTAACTCATTTATTTGATAAAAATTATTATTGAACTGGATTTCTGAGGTTTTGAAAAAAGCAAGAGTAACGAAAGGCTCTTTCCTTGATATCAAATGATTGAAACAAATCGGCACACACCGCAACGGCTGCGCACCCACTGTTAATTACTGATTCTACATTGGTCAACTGAATTCCACCGATGCCGACGATAGGCACAGTTATCTTTTGCTTTGCAATCTGCATCAAATCAGCTGGAACACTAACAGCAGCCGGTTTGGTAGAAGATGAAAAGAAAGCACCAAAAGCAATGTAATCAGCCCCCTGCTCTTCTGCAAAAACAGCCAGATCGAGTTGATTGTAACAGGAGGCGCCGATAATCTTATTTTTCCCCCATTTTTCTCTGGCAACCCGAATCGGCCCATCGCTGCTACCCAAATGCACACCATCCGCATCAACAGCTATCGCCAATTGCAAATGATCGTTAACAATGAATGGAATTTGATACTGCCGGCACAACTGCGCTAATGCAGAAGCCTGTTCAAGTAAAAGACTTTCATTCGCTATTTTGTTGCGATATTGTAAAAGCCGGATTCCGCCGTCAAAAGCTTGCCGCACTTTATGCAGCAGGTCTCGTGTATTCTCGGTATCCGGCGTAATCGCATAAAGGCCACTAATTTTTGTGTTTCTCAATGGCGCTTCCTTCACCAGGACCTGATTCTTCGGCTTTGGCCCAGAAAAACCGATTTGGAATATATTGCCCCATTCCTGGCCTGAATCCGGCACGTAAGGCGTGCCAAGTATAGTCTTGTGCTTCCACGACACTCTCGCTCATCGATAATCCATTAGCCAGTGAAGCCGCTATGGCAGACGCTAGCGTACAACCAGAACCATGATAGGTATGTTCAAGCCGTTTCCATTCATCCGACCGAACAACTCCATCGGCGGCATACAAGGTATTAGTGACATGTAGTGTGTTCTCATGGGTTCCGGTGATCAACACATATTCACATCCCATATCCAGCAATCGCTGTGCACAAAGCCCCAGATCCAGCTTGGATTCACTCTGGTCTGTGTCTTGCACGGCCAAATGGCGCGCTTCTAAGCTGTTGGGTGTCAGGATAGTCACTTGCGATAACAACAATTCGCGCATGGCATCAATCGTTTCCTCATTGGCTAGTTCATCGCCCCGCCCCGAAGTCAGCACCGGATCCATCACGACAGGAATATGTGGATAATCCGAAATGATTTCGGCAATAGTCGCAATGATCTCGACACTACCCAACAAGCCGATTTTAAATGCATTGACAGGCATATCTTCCAATACTGCACGCGCCTGGTCGGCCACCCATTCCGCATCCAGTGGCATGACGTCATCCACTCCAGTTGTATCCTGAACTGTAATGGCCGTGACAATTGAAAGCGGATGACAACCCATGCTGGCAATAGTAAGCATGTCTGCCTGCAAACCAGCTCCACCGCTAGGGTCATTAGCTGCAAAAGAAAGTACGATAGGGGGTGGCTGTAACATACATTAATACCGTAAAATGTCATTTTAACCTAAAAGGAACCAGCTATCTATCATGCCTAGCGAAGAAAATCATCAATACAATCGGTATATGTGCCTAATTTGTGGCTACATTTATGATGAAGCTGTGGGGTCTCCAGACGAAGGCATCCCAGCTGGTACACGTTGGGAAGATGTACCTATCAATTGGACCTGCCCAGAATGTGGTGCGCGCAAAGAAGATTTTGAAATGGTGAAAATCTGATGCGTATTCTGCATACCATGCTACGCGTTGGAAATCTCGATAAATCCTTGGCTTTTTATACGCAAGTATTGGGAATGAAACTACTACGCCAGAAAGAATACCCAGAAGGTCGATTCACACTGGCGTTTGTGGGTTTCCAAGACGAAGCTAGCGGCGCCGTACTTGAGTTGACTCATAATTGGGACACAGAATCCTATAACTTGGGCACGGGCTATGGACATATTGCTGTTGAAGTCGAGAATGCTTATGAAGCATGTGAAAACACAAAGAAACTAGGTGGAAAGGTCATTCGTGAAGCGGGTCCAATGAAACATGGCACAACCATAATCGCATTTATTGAAGATCCGGATGGATATAAGATTGAATTCATTCAGAAAAAGCATTAATTCCCTTCCTGTGCACTGAAGTAGTTGAGCAATACCGCTGTGGTCAACCCTGTAGCAAAAAAATCGTGGGGATTTTGTTTATATCCGGTAATGCAATGGAACGCCACTCCCTGATCGGCCTTGTGACAATCCATTCTTCCATGCTAGTCAGGTGACTGGCAATACATAGTTCGGTATCGACTTGACACGTTGCCACCAATTGCTCAAGCACTTTCTGATTACGATACGGCGCCTCGATAAAAATCTGTGTTTGTTTCTGGTCTATTGAAATTCTTTCCAATTTTCTTATTTTTTCTTCGCGCTCATGCTTATCGGTTGGCAAATAACCGTTAAAGGCAAAACATTGGCCATTCAATCCAGATGCCATCAGTGCCAATAAAATGGAAGATGGTCCCACTAATGGAATGACGGTGATTTTTTTCTGGTGAGCCATCCGAACCAGCTCCGCTCCCGGATCCGCGATTGCCGGGCATCCCGCTTCCGATACTAAACCCATATCGTGTCCCAACAGAAGCGGCTGCAATAAAGTTTCCATATCCCGGAAACTTGTATGTTCATTCAGGACCTGCAAATCGATTGCCTGCAGTGGCAATGTTGTATTGATTTGCTTCAGGAACTGCCGGGCTGTCTTGGGATGTTCGACTATAAAATGTGAGATATTTGCAATATTGGACTGTACTGCAGAAGGTAGCACCCAGTTCAGTTCCCGAGCGCTGATAGGAACAGGAATTAAATAGAGCTTTCCCCTTTCAAGAGTAGATGAAGTAAGGCTTTGCATCAAATTCCAATTTCTGAGGTAAAAAAGATTAGTGCAGAATGCGAGGAATGCTCAAAATAAATTCGGGTATGGCAACATCAAAATGCACACCATCCTCGGCAGCCATCTGATAGCTACCCTTCATTGATCCCACTGGCGTTGAAATCACCGTGCCACTGGTATACTCAAAACTGTCCCCAGGTTTCAATAGCGGTTGTTCACCTACGACCCCCAGTCCCCGCACTTCCTGTATGGTGCCGTCTCCGTGATTGATAATCCAGTGTCGACTGATGAGTTGCGTGGCCACATTGCCAATATTGGCAATGGTAATGGTGTAGGCAAAAACATGCCGATCTGCTTCGGTATCCGATTGATCAGGCAGATACGTCGTACGAATATTGATATCGATCTCATATTTTTTATCTTCGGCCATTCAATTTAACTCGTATTAACTATTTAAATACTGTATCAAGAAAAAATAAAAAAGCGTACCTGTTAGGAGAATTTATTTATCAATGTTTGCTTCTTTTTACGCGCGAATACCATGATTTGCGGTTAAAATAGCGACTTTATTATTAGAAGAAAAAGAGGTTTTTCATGTTTCGCATAGCACCCAGCATACTTTCTGCCAATTTCGCCAAGCTCGGTGAAGAAGTCAAAGCCGTCATAGATTCAGGCGCTGATATTGTTCACTTTGATGTCATGGACAATCACTATGTCCCTAATCTGACAATCGGCCCTCTCGTTTGCGAAGCGATTCGACCTGTTACCGATGCCATCATCGATGTTCATTTGATGGTCGAACCAGTGGATCGAATCATTCCGGATTTCGCCAAGGCTGGAGCCAATATCATTTCTTTTCACCCTGAAGCATCCAGACATATCGATCGCACCATTGGATTGATCAAAGAGCAAGGCTGCAAAGCCGGTCTCGTTTTCAATCCCGCCACACCGCTATCTTATCTCGATCACGTGCTCGACAAACTTGATCTGGTGCTAATCATGTCCGTCAATCCGGGATTTGGAGGACAGAAATTCATACCTGAGGCCCTGAACAAACTCCGTGCCGTGAGACAGCTCATCGATGCAAGCGGGAAAGACATCCTGTTGGAAATCGACGGTGGTGTTAAGGTAGACAATATCGCAGAGATTGCCAGAGCCGGAGCGGATACCTTCGTCGCCGGATCAGCAATCTATCAAGCTGGAAATGATACCGATCCACATCGATACGACACTATCGTGGCTGCATTCCGTGCTGAATTGGCAACGGTTATCTAATATTGATGTTACCGTTATCCTATTAAATTTTTTCTTTGAATAAATGAATTCTAGTTTTTCGCATCTTGCTTCCACTTCAGGCAGCAATTCGGAATCTCCTTTAGCCATCAAAGTGATCATGATTGATCTCGACGGTACATTGCTGGATACCGCCGAAGATCTGGCACTGGCTGCAAATCTGATGTTGAAGGAGCTCGGCATGTCCGAACAGCCCTCTTCAACCATCCGATCCTATATTGGCAAAGGGATACATAAATTAGTCCAACGAACATTGACCGGCCAACTCGATGGTGAACCCGATGCCGCACTATTCGCCAAAGCATTACCGATCTACGAACACCATTATGCCAATAATCTAAGTGTCCATACTCGACCCTATCCAGGTGTACTCGAGGGTATTCAGGCCATGCAAAAAATAGGTTTCAAACTGGCATGCATCACCAACAAAGCAGAAGCATTTACATTACCATTGTTGCGTTCTACCGGTTTATACGACAAATTCGAGATCATCTTATCCGGCGACAGTCTACCGAAAAAAAAGCCTGATCCGATGCCGCTAACCCATATCTGTCAATATTTCCAGACAGCACCGCAGCAGGCACTTCTGATCGGGGACTCTCTGAATGATGCCATAGCTGCCCGAGCAGCTGGATGTCATGTGTTTTGTGTTCCCTACGGCTATAATGAAGGGCGTAATGTCTATGAACTGGATTGCGATGCCATTGTAGAGTCTTTGCTGGAAGCAACCCATCGGATCGCCCTGCCTTAAACTGACATCATGACCGAAGCAGAATTCGAGCAATTAGCCCAACAAGGATTCAATCGCATCCCAGTCATACTGGAAACGTTTGCTGATCTGGATACACCATTGTCGATCTATTTGAAACTGGCTAACCAGCCATTTTCCTATTTACTGGAATCGGTACTGGGTGGTGAGCGCTTCGGTCGATTCTCTTATATAGGTTTACCGGCAGCTAGCCGCATCGAAGTTCGCGATGACAAAATCACAACGATTACTCCGGATCAAGTCGAGACCATCACTTCCGATGATCCATTAGCTTTTATACAAACTTTTCTGGAACAGTTCAAGGTTGCGCCCTGTCCTGCCGGACTATCTCGATTCTGTGGCGGTCTTGCAGGTTATTTTGCTTACGACACGGTTCGCTACATCGAAAGTCGCTTACGCAATCAGGCCAAACCCGACACATTGAATACCCCCGATATTCTGCTATTGCTGTCGGAAGAACTGGCCGTCGTGGATAATCTCTCCGGCAAGCTTTACCTGATTGTTTATGCTGATCCAAACAAAGAGCACGCTTATGCAACAGCTCGTAACCGACTCAAAATCTTGCTGGATCAATTACGACAGACCGTACATATTCCGAAGGCGCAATCCACTGTGAATACCGTGGCCTTATCTGAATTTCCGGAAGCCGAATTCAAAGCCGCAGTAGAAAAAGCCAAACAATACATTTACGATGGCGACATCATGCAAGTGGTATTGTCGCAGCGTACCAGCAAGCCTTTTAGTGCTTCTCCATTGGCGCTATATCGCGCACTGCGTAGCCTCAATCCGTCACCCTACATGTTTTATTATGATTTAGGCGATTTTCATATCGTAGGTGCCTCACCCGAAATTTTGGTACGTCTGGAAAACAATACGGTAACCGTCCGACCGATCGCCGGAACCCGGCCTCGTGGTCAGAATCCACAGCAAGATGCGGAGCTGGCTACTGATCTCCTGGCCGATCCCAAAGAAATCGCCGAGCATGTGATGCTGATGGATTTGGGTAGAAACGACATTGGCCGCATTGCTCAGACCGGATCGGTTAAAGTGACTGAAAAGATGAAAATCGAAAATTATTCTCATGTGATGCACATCGTGTCCAATGTCGAAGGTCAATTAAAACCTCAGCTCTCGGCTATCGATGTACTGCGGGCGACATTTCCGGCCGGCACGGTCAGTGGTGCACCCAAGGTTCGTGCAATGGAAATCATTGACGAACTGGAAGTATCAAAACGCGGAATTTATGCGGGTGCTGTAGGCTATCTGGGATTCAATGGAGACATGGACTTGGCTATTGCCATTCGTACTGGTGTAATCAAAGATGGTTTGTTGCACATACAAGCCGGTGCTGGTATCGTCGCCGACTCCGTTCCTCAGAACGAATGGATTGAAACACAAAACAAGGCAAAGGCGGTGATCCGTGCTGCTGAAATGGCCGAATCCGGATTAGACAGTAAAATTAATTTCTAAAACAACCAGAGTAAATGGCTTCGTTTACTCTGGCTTCGATGTCTCATTAACTTGCGATCAGTGCCGACTCTATTTCGGCAAAACTCGTGGCAGCATTGGTAGGAGTAATTACGGTACCCAGCTGTTTCTCGATCTGGGTCCAGGAAAAAATTCCACAAATTCTCGGTTGATTGAATATTTGATCATCAATTACCAAGGCATGCAGACGTCCGCTGTCTCGTAAACTCGATACGATGTTGCCCACCCTAGCATGCATGACTTCAGCCAGCGATATAGCCTCAAGCTTTTCAAATGGCGTCATGATATCCATGACCAGAATCTCATTATGCCTGACCCCCCTTTCCTGAATAAATCGCATCGGCTTTTCACCCAGAATATCGGTTGCAGTGATGATTCCAGCCAATGAATCATCACCATGCAAAACCAGTAAGGTGCGAATGCCACGTTGCATCATATAGGTGTTGGCGATTTCCATTGTAACTTCTGGTGTAATCACGGCAGCCTGTATTTTACGCAAATCGGTCATGACTTCCATCGCTGGAGAATCAAACGTAACTGACATGGAAGATGTGGGTTTGGAGATGTGTACGGTGCCTGTCAAATGCTGTGCAGCAAGTGATTTATATTCATTCAGCATGTTATTTACTCCTCAATTTAGGGTTGAAGGAAATCACCTGACTTCAAAATAGATCATCTACCTTGAGTTGGCACTCTACCCTGACTAACACCCAGAATCAATAGTCTTGTTAGCAGCATGGAATTGATCAATGACGATCGTAAACCCAGTGTACCAGTCTATCCATGGCTTCCCGGGCTTGATTGGCATGTTCATGATTAACAAAAAAAACGATAACGATACGCCGTTTTTTTTTATCCAAAAGATAGCCTGCCAAGGCACGCACATTATTCAGCGCGCCGGTTTTAAGATGAGCCATACCTTTGATAGGCGTTTCGCCAAAACGATTTTTCAGTGTCCCATCCACTCCGGCAATGGGGAGCGAGGATACAAACTCAGGCATAACCGGACTGGCATAAGCAGCCAGCAATAACTGCCCCATGTGACCGGCGCTGATTTGTTCCTTGCGTGATAATCCCGACCCATTTTCGATGATCAATTCCGGAAAACGTAGCTGCTTTGCAGTCAACCACTGCTTTAGGGCGTGATCCGATCTATCGAGCGTAGCTGAAGAATGTGGTGGCGGATTTTTTCCTACCCCCAGTGCCAGGTACAATTGACGCGCCGCGATATTATTACTGAATTTATTGATTCCGCGCACGACATCAGCCAGTGGTGGGGATTGGTGATTCAACAACGGTATGGATGCGGCTGAAACGCTTCCCAATACAGCGTCTCCATGAAACGATCCCCCTTGTTGTGTCCATAGGCGTCTAAATAAATCCCGGGTGTATCGAGTGCTGTCCTGCAGGCTCAGCATATAAGACTGTTTTCCACATTGTTTGGAAAAATTGCCTCGCAGGGATACCGTGAAATCATTTGAAAGCTGTTCATCAGCATGGACATCAATAACAAGCGAGTTCTGCCAATCTCCACAAACACCATGCGTCAGTTTCAGATCATTGATGATGCGTAGTGATTGAGGCAGAGGGTCGACAACCACACTCACTGTATTTTTCTCGGGTTGCGGAAACAGATGGAGTGTCGAAGTGCGATAATTAACCAGCAAGGCTTCGGGAATCACGTTGTAGGTTCGATAGGGTTGCCCATCAAACGTTCCGGGATCATCGCCAGGAATATCGTAATGGCTGTGATCCAGAATCAGGTTTCCCCTGATTTCATGCAAGCCCGTTTGCCGCAAGTGATGAATCAACAACCAGAAATTTTCCAGATCGAGCCTTGGATCACCATACCCCTTGATCACCAGATCACCTTGCAGAATACCATCCGCGAGCGCTCCCTGGGCATATACCGAAGTCGACCAGGTATGAGCTGGTCCGAGCAGTTCCAGCCCGGCAAATGTGGTCAGTAATTTCATTACCGAAGCAGGATTCATCGCTGCATCGGCATTGATCGCAAGTAAGGGTTTGAAGGCTCCAATTTCTTGGACGAATACACCCATGGCCGACTCTGGAATGCCAGACTGCTGCAGTTTTTGTTTGACGATCGGAGGCAGTTCAACAGCAGAAATGGGAAAAACACAGAACCAGAAGAATACAAACAAGACAACAGATTGCAGCAGTTGGTTACTGCTTTTATAGCAAGATATTGGTATTATTTTTTCATCTTGCATATGGCAAAACCATCATCCCATCCCATGCGATACTGATCATCCTTGTCATAGCGATTCAGATCCTTGAAGGCCCAGCTTGTTCTTTTTGCAGTTTCGCAGCCATCGATATAACCTTGCTGTGTATTGACCGGGTATCCGGTGAGGTTGTATTTGGGTTTGGCGCTTTCAGGCAAAGGTCCGGCAGGACGCTGCGGTTTCTTAGCAGGCAAGGATGAAGGTACTGGAGATGAAACCGGTTTTTGTGATGTACTACTACATGCCGAAACCAGCATAATGGCACTTGCCAGACCAATAAATAAAAAATTGTGCATACTCATAGTCCTAATTACAGAACCGACCGCAGCAATTTACCCATTTCAGCAGGATTGCGCGTGATTTTGATGCCGCAAGATTCCATGACCTCCAGTTTCTCCTGAGCTGTTCCTTTTCCACCGGAAATAATCGCACCAGCATGCCCCATTCGTTTTCCGGGTGGCGCCGTCACACCGGCAATGAACCCGACTACCGGTTTCTGCATATTATCTTTTACCCAGCGTGCACAATCCTCCTCGTCACTGCCACCAATCTCCCCAACCATCAGCACCGCGTCGGTTTCGTCATCTTCATTGAATAATTGCAAGACATCGCGATGTTTCAGACCATTGACCGGATCGCCGCCGATACCGATACAGGTGGATTGCCCCAGCCCCAATTCCATCAACTGTGCCACAGCTTCATAAGTCAGCGTACCGGAGCGCGATACGACGCCAATACGTCCCTTCTTGTGAATATAACCCGGCATGATGCCAATCTTGATTTCATCCGGTGTAATAATTCCAGGACAATTCGGTCCAATCAAGCGGGTTTTTTTACCCTGCATAGCGAAACGCGTTCGGATCATGTCACGCACGGGAATACCCTCAGTGATACAAATCACCAGTTCCAGCTCGGCTTCCACGGCCTCATCAATCGCTGCGGCCGCAAATGCCGGCGGTACGTAGATTACAGAAACATTGGCTCCGGTTTGTTGTTTGGCCTCCTGAACGGTCGCAAATACCGGAATACCCTCAAAATCCTCTCCGGATTTACGGGGATTGACACCCGCGACAAAACAGGATTTTCCGTTTGCGTATTCACGACACATCCGCGTATGAAACTGCCCGGTTTTCCCGGTGATGCCTTGCGTCATGACACGGCTATTACGGTCGATCAGAATGGACATGAATGTTTTTCCTTTTCGCTATACACATTTAATGATTGGTCGCACCGGTCGAGTGCGAGTGCGCTCGCGCAGCGGTCACCACTTTCATGGCTGCATCCGCCATGTTATCCGCCGAAATGATGGTTAATCCCGAATCGACAAGGATTTGCTTTCCAATTTCGACATTCGTGCCTTCAAGACGCACCACCAGCGGCACAGCCAGCATCACTTCACGAGCAGCAGCTACTACACCTTGCGCGATGACATCACACTTCATGATACCGCCAAAGATATTGACCAGAATGGCTTGCAATTTTGGGTTTCGCAGCATTAGTTTGAATGCCTCGGTTACCTTCTCGGTAGTCGCACCGCCACCGACATCGAGAAAGTTGGCCGGATTACCGCCATAGAGCTTAATGATGTCCATCGTTGCCATGGCCAAACCGGCACCGTTCACTAAACATCCAATGTTGCCATCCAATGCAATGTAGGACAAGTCATGCTTGCTGGCCTCGATTTCCACCGGATCTTCCTCGTCGAGATCACGGAGCGCAGTGATTTCAGGATGTCGAAACAAGGCATTGTCGTCAAAATTCATCTTGGCGTCCAAGGCAATCACCTGATTCTGAGTCGTCAAGGCCAGTGGATTGATTTCCAGAAGCGATGCATCGGTGGCATCGAAGGCTTGATACAAAGCTTGCATCAATGCTGCTGCTTGTGGCAAGCAGGATTCTGGAATGCCAATTTTCTGCGCCATGTTCTCAGCTTCATCCGCCTGCAGTCCTGCCATCGGATTGATATAGATTTTGTGAATCTTATCCGGGGTTGCGGCGGCGACCTGTTCGATATCCATCCCTCCCTCCGAACTGGCCATTAGACATACTCGTTGCTGGCGACGGTCCACCACCATACCCACATAATATTCCTTTCCGATCGATACACCCTCCTCGATGAAAAGCCGATGAACCAACTGCCCTTCCGGGCCGGTTTGATGCGTAATCAATCGCATATTGAGCATGGCATCGGCTAGCTGCCGAACGTCATCCAATGATCGGGCAATCTTGACTCCTCCACCTTTACCCCGCCCACCGGCATAAATTTGCGCTTTGACTACCCACGTATCACCCCCCATTTTATTGGCTGCCGCTACCGCTTCGTCGGCATTGAAACAAGCTATTCCCTGTGGGGTGATAACCCCAAAACTGCGTAAGATTTCCTTAGCCTGGTATTCGTGAATTTTCATAGTGCCATCCCGTCAACTATTTATCGGTATGCCGGCTAGTATAGCGCAATCAGTTCAAAAATCGGGCAACCTCGTTATCAAGCCCGATTAACGAACAAACCCATGAATTCAGAAAGATTGAATTGTAAAAATTGCAGAGCTTTTGAAAGTACCGTCGTATATTCCATCCATATTGTCATCAACAGCAAAATATACAGAATAAAGTCCCGGAGGCAATTGACCGGCTGCATCCTCGAACAGAGATAATCCAGAGATATGCACCAGTGAACCGCCATAGGCCCTGATAGGCACTTCGCTGGCAACAAATTGCATATTTTCGTTCAACCAGAATGTGCCAAACGGAGTCATAGCCTTTACCCAGTAATCTGACAAGTTTCCATTTTTGTCATGCGGATCAAGTGTTACGCTCAATTTCACGGTGTCTCCCCGTTGCAATTGCTGTGCATAGGTCTGGTCGTTGATCCTTATTGCTACTGCCGGAGTCGATTCCGGTGTGCGCAACTCCGTTTCAAAATACCATGGGAAGTTAGAGTTGAATGAAATGTTTCCGGTCTGAATGGCCAGATGATTATGATTTCCCCCCAGAAAATCGGCCTGAATTTCACAGGCAGAGAAAGTCACTTTATCGTCAAAAGCCAAGGTAATATCGGCGTTGTCAGTGAATCCGGCATAATGTAATTCAACGGTGTAATCGTCGGCTGTTCCGGCAATTCGATCCATACCGCTCATACCCAATCGCAAGGTGGCGACATCATCGGCTGCCAGGGTGCGTCGCCACTCCCCAGCCAATATGCCTTGCTGCATGACGGCCTCCGTCTTTTCGATAGGGTAAATTTCTGAAACATCGCGGTCCGCATTGACAGCGAAGTGATCCACCACCGGTAAATCGCCCAGATCACGGCTATAGGTTAACTGATCTACAGTTTGAGGGATCAGGAAGGGATTGTTCACCCCTTTAGGAAACCAGTGCAAATTGACATCATCGCCACGAATGTCGTCACTGGACCCAATGATGCCATCGATACCCGGATTGAGATCATAAACTTGATTCGCACCTTTGGTGGAGGCAGTGTAGTTCTTGTCATTACCAGTAAGTCCTGATTCCACGGCCAGATTGGGATGCGACAATCCAATGCAATGTCCTAGCTCATGCAATGTTACCGATTCAAAATCAAACTGATCGACTGGAATGCGATTTCCAGATGTTACGATATTACCTAATGTTGGGATAAGCTGATTCCATGTTTGAATGGCATTCTGCACCGCAACCGCCATGCGATCCGCATGAATGGAAGATGGTGCAATGCCTACCGTCACGATCAGTTTGTTCCCGGTCCCATCGTATCCGGTTGGATGAGTGATGACATCGACACCATGGATTTCACCGGCAAACTCAAATACACCGCTTTGGAGCAAACTCGGTAACAGAAACAAAATAGCGGCGATGCTCGACCGCATTACACCAGCAGCGAATGAAAAACTCGACATTTAAACCACCTGTCCTGCCGCATACCCCGAAGACCATGCCCATTGGAAATTGAATCCCCCCAACTGCCCTGTCACATCAACGACTTCACCAATAAAATATAAACCGGGAATGCGTTTTGATTCCATGGTTTGAGAGGAAAGTTCTCGCGTATCGACGCCACCCAGCGTAACTTCTGCTTTTCGATACCCCACCGTTCCAGTCGGTTTAACCGTCCAATGATGTAACTGATCTACAATAGCCTGTAATTCGCGTTCGCGATACTGGTTCATGGGTTTGATGGCGATGCCGAGTCGTGCAGTCATCAAATCCAGCCAGGCCTGTATAAAACGGCGAGGCAGCACACGTGCCAAAACATTGGACAACAACATCGAACTTTGACGTTGCGGCGCAAAAATATCGACTGCATGTTGTCCCGGAAGAAGGTCGATTCGTATCGGTACACCCGGTGTCCAATACGAAGAAATCTGCAAAACGGCCGGTCCGCTGATACCGCGATGGGTAAATAATAAATTTTCCCTGAATGCAATCTTGCCCAGATGAATCTCAGCATCGATCGCAATACCTGCCATCCCTTTAAAGACCGCAAAATCATCCTCCGCAAACTGTAGACTGACCAGCGCAGGACGCATGGGCACAAGCGCAATCGAAAATTGTTCGGCTATTCGATAACCTAATGCGCTGGCACCAATTTGCGGAATGGACAATCCTCCAGTGGCGATGACCAGTGAGTTTGTATTGATAATGTTTCGTTCGGTAATCACTTTGAAACGGCTGGAAGGCTCCCGATTTGCCTTATCGAGACCAGTCTGCTGAATTTCTAGGATTTGTGTCGGCATTTGCCATTGAATACTTACAATGCTGCACTCTTCCCTGAGCATACCGATAATCTGTTCGGCGCTGTCATCGCAAAATAATTGCCCCAGTTTTTTTTCATGATATCGAATGCCATGCTTCTCGAGCATGGCAATAAAATCCTGCGGTGTGTAACGCGCCAAAGCTGAACGACAAAAATGCGGATTGCTGGAAATATAATTTTCAGCCTTGGTGTGACGATTGGTGAAATTACAGCGGCCACCACCGGAAATACGAATTTTTTCCGCCAGTACACGGGCATGATCCAGCAATATGACTTGACGCTTGCGCTTGCCTGCTTCTATTGCACACATCATCCCCGCTGCCCCTGCACCGATGATTGCAACATCCTTATTCAAGGTAGGCAAGCAAACCATTATTCCCGGAAACCTACTGCCAGAATCAGGTATTACTCAATATCCATATCCATGTTGAGGCGGGTATAGACCATCATGATAATGAACAACAAAAAAGACAGGGCAATGCGAATACTTAAGGAACGAACCATGCGGGTCGAGTTGCCTTTATCCTTATACATGTAAAATAGGGCTGATCCGAGGCTATATAATATGATCAGAAATAAAACGCCAGCAAATATCTTCAATGACTGATTCCCAAGAAAGTTGATTTTTTTGAAGTGTAACGAACTTTTGTGCAATGTCCAATGGCTATTTGACGCAAGCCTCAGAAAGTAACTGAATAAAGAATGAATTATCAACTCATGCATTATTTTGCAAACTACAACCACAACCGTGAAACCTTCTGCTGAAAACTTGCCTCCCGCCATTTTCTTGATGGGTCCGACTACCAGTGGAAAGAGTCAAATTGCAATCGAAATTGCAGATCGTTTCCCGGTTGAGATCATCAGTGTCGATTCTGCACAAGTTTACCGCCACATGAACATTGGTACCGCCAAACCCAGTGATGCCATATTACAGCAGACCCCACATCACCTGATTGATCTGATCAATCCAGATCAAGCTTATTCCGCAGCACAGTTTTGCACCGATGCATTGAGCATGATGCAAACTATTTCGTCACGCAATCATATTCCTCTGTTGGTGGGCGGTACCATGTTGTATTTCCAGGCACTCAAGCAGGGTCTTGCCGTTCTGCCTGCAGCCGACCATCAGTTGCGAAAGACATTTGAGCAGCAGGCCTTGGAAAGTGGCTGGCCCGCGCTGCATCAACATCTAGCTGAACTGGATCCACAAACGGCCTCGCGTATTCAACCAACGGATAGTCAACGCATACAACGTGCTCTGGAGATTTTTTATCTGACACAAAAACCGATGTCGGAAATCTTGCAATCGGAACAGTCTTTTAGCTTACCGTATCGCACCATCAATCTTGCCTTGATTCCGAGTGATCGCAGTCAATTACATGTGCGTATTGCAAAGCGCTTTGAGCAAATGCTCGGTTCCGGTCTGATTGATGAGGTCGCATCGATTCGGCAAAAGTTTCCCCAGTCTAGCAGCTCCCCATCGATGCGCTGCGTCGGATATCGTCAGACCTGCCAGTACCTGGATCGGGAAATCGATTCGATCGAGTTACATGATTCGGGTATTGCTGCCACGCGGCAACTCGCCAAACGCCAGTTGACATGGCTGCGCAATATTAAGTGGAGCGATTCACACGTATTCGATTGTCTGGAAAATCAACTCGCCACAAATGTATGCCGCTTCCTGCATGACACGATGAAATCATGATTTCCCTATTAAATTGATTCATACTGCGACTGATACCCAGTGCCATTGTATTGCTTCTCATTTTATGATCCGTTCACTATTTTTATGGCTAACCAACTTGTAAAGATGCATTCAGTAGGGTTATTATTCTTGAAGCCTCGAATCAAAAATATGGATGATTACAAAATCATTTTAATAATGCATGTGAATTGCTTCTCAGGTTTATGCACATCGCATTATTGAGTTAAATTTCAAATAAAAAGAACAGGAAACAAAAACTATGCAAGATTATTACAAATTTCTATCTACACTCGTTTTTGCTGTAATTTTATGTTCCCTTGTCGGTTGCGAGAATTACGCGGAAAAAACACACAAGTCTTGGGTTCCTCCACCTACTGCACCGGCTTATGATGATTCAACTATCTATGCCAGGATAGCAGCAGCCATTCAATCTGACCCCGTACTTCAGGGCGCAAAAGTGGATATCAAGGTTGAAGGGGGAAATGTCACCCTGACAGGAAACGTAAATAACGAAGATCAACTTACACGCGTCAACATGCACTCATGGATCGTGGATGGCGTGAAAAAAGTGGATAACCAAATCGTCAAGAAATAAAAAAATCCCCAGTCGGGGATTTTTTTGGGACGAAATCTGAGTCTGACCGGTCAAATACCGCGTAGCAGTTCGTTGATTCCAGTTTTGGAACGGGTTTTGGCATCCACCTGTTTCACAATGACAGCGCAATATAGGCTGTACTTTCCGTTTTCAGATGGCAGGTTTCCCGAAACGACAACCGACCCAGGGGGAATGCGCCCATAAGCAATTTCCCCGGTTTCCCGGTTATAAATCTTGGTGCTCTGACCAATATATACACCCATCGAGATTACCGAGTTCTCACCCACGATCACGCCCTCGACAATTTCTGACCGTGCACCGATAAAACAATTGTCTTCTATGATTGTTGGATTGGCTTGAACGGGTTCCAAGACTCCACCAATGCCCACCCCTCCCGATAAATGAACGTTTTTGCCGATTTGTGCGCAGGAACCGACTGTAGCCCAGGTATCAACCATGGTGCCTTCATCTACATAAGCCCCAATGTTGACATAGGATGGCATCAACACAACATTATTGGCTATGAAAGAGCCTTTTCGTACAGCAGCAGGCGGCACTACCCGGAAACCACCATCCCTAAAATCCCGTGAACTGTAATCAGCAAATTTGGATGGTACTTTGTCATAGTAATTCGAGAATCCACCCTTAATAAAACTGTTGTCTTCGATGCGAAATGACAACAATACGGCTTTCTTGATCCATTGATGCGTTACCCAATCCCCATTGATCTTTTCGGCCACTCGCAATTTCCCACTGTCCAGCATGGTTAGAACCTGGGCTACCGACTCCTTTAGGCTAGCATCCACATTTCGTGGGGTGATTTCAGCGCGGCGCTCAAAAGCGGCTTCAATGATGGCTTGTAGTTCGTTCATAATTTTCCTTAAAAATAATTTCCTGCTTAACTTAATTGCATCACAAAACTTTTTATTCTTTGCATAGCTTCGCTGCACTCCTGTGGAGATGCCACTAACGCCACCCGAATGTAATTTTTCCCTGGATTCAGTTCTTGTGCATCCCGGGCCAGATAACTACCTGGCAACACTGTTACATTATAATCCCGGTAGAGCTGTCTGGTGAATGCGGTATCACTGATGGGAGTTTGAATCCACAGATAAAAACCGGCATCGGGCATTTGCACGGGAAGGGTTCCCGATAGAATCCTGATCGCATCGGAAAATTTTTGTGCGTATAAACGGCGGTTCTGAATGACATGATTTTCATCACCCCAGGCTGCTGCACTGGCAGCTTGAGCTGCGGGATTCATGGCCGAACCGTGATATGTCCGATACAGTAAAAATTTTTCGATAATCTTGGCATCACCCGCTACAAATCCTGAACGCAAACCCGGCACATTGGATCGCTTGGATAAGCTATTGAAAACAACCAGGCGGGCAAAATCGGTGCGCCCCAGTTGATTTGCGGCATCCAGCGCACCCAGTGGTGGGTTGGCTTCATCAAAGTAAATTTCAGAGTAGCATTCATCAGCAGCAACCACGAATCCATATCGATCGGAAAGTGCAAATAACGCCTTCCAGTCATCCAAAGCCATCACACTGCCAGTCGGATTGTTGGGTGAACAAACATAAATCAGCTGCGTGCGTGACCAGACCTGCTCGTTCAATTGCGTAAAATCCAGCTTGAAACGATTCTCCGGTAACGTATTGATAAAATAAGGCGTTGCTCCTGCCAACAATGCCGCACCTTCATAAATCTGATAAAACGGATTGGGACAAACCACAAACGGTTTATGCACATTGCTGTCAATAACGGTCTGCGCAAATGAAAACAATGCTTCGCGACTACCATTAACCGGAATGATCTGGGTGTCGGGATCAATTGCTCCAAGACGGTAGCGCTTCATCGCCCATTCCGCAATCGTTCGACGCAACATGGGCAAACCCTGTGTCGTCGGATAGGTCGATAAGCCATTCAGATGATCAACCAGTGCCTGACGGATAAATTCTGGCGTGGCATGCTTGGGTTCACCGATCTGTAATTCAATGGCCGGCAAGTCCACATTGCGATGAATATTTTCAAAAAGATGTCGCAGCTTTTGAAACGGATAAGGCTGTAGGAGATTCAAATGTGGATTCATACTTTATTACACGCCACCTGGCAACCGGTCGTGTGACCTAATCACTGCATAGATTTTAAATAAATACGGATTATAAAACGACTGCCATCGAATAACCAATTCTCTACAGTTAAGATGAAAGAAATAATGTATTGATGACACAATGCGACTGACCAATTGCGCAATTTGATGGCCATTCTTATAAAAGAACCATGTGATATGCATCAGAACAGATTGCGACAAATTGTCACATGTTCAATTTATCCGATTTTATAGATAATCAATAGCGGATATTGATCAGCTTCCCGGTCTTTCTATCATTGAATCACTATGGATTGATACCTATAAACAAACTGGGAGCTGCCGCAAATAATGAATCAACTCTGAATCCAAAAGATATTCACCCTTGCTGAGAGCCTTTTTATCATGAAGCTTCCAAAAATCATCGTCGCAATTTTATTGTGCGCACTCCAAGTTACCGGCTTAACCGCGCATGCCGACACGGCACAATTAAAGCCCTTTACATCAGGCAGCTATCGACAACTACTCAATGAGTATACGGACAAACCACTTGTTCTGATGATCTGGTCTGTCAACTGTACCAGTTGCAGAAATAAGATGCCGATAATGAGTGAATTGCACCAACGCATGCCCGGAGTCAACTTGATAATGTTGGCAACGGACGATGTATCGGCATCGGAGCAAGTCCACTCGATTCTGACCGAGCACAAGCTCAAACAAACCGATAACTGGATTTTTGCCGATGCCAATGCACAAAGATTGCGTCATGAGATTGATCCCAAATGGTATGGTGAAGTACCACGCACTTACTTTATCGATAAAAACCATCAGCGTATTGGTATCAGCGGATCAATACCCGATGAAAAAATCGAAGCCTTGATCAAGACAATCCTGAATTAACTAGTCAGTACACATAAATGCTGCTTTAACACATTTTTAACCTGGTGCAACAGCGTCACTTTTTTGCGGCCTTTTTCCGATCACTCACTTTATTTCTTGCTTATATCGTTTGATATTCCTATCTACTAAAGATATGTTGATACCACGCGTTTTGCTATTGTCTTGTTTATTTTGCTTGAACTGGCTTCCCATTTTTACGACTTACAGTTGGAGTACCGAATTCGAGAAACTGCGACCAGAACAAAAAATTTTTACGGCTGCTGCGTTTGGTCCCGACAAAAAGCTATGGCGAATCGTGCCATCACAGCAATTTGTCTCGGTTGATTACTCCACAGATTATGGCAAAACCTTCAGTGCAGCAGTTCGTATTCACTCTGTGGATCAATCCATCCACTTGTGGGACGAAAATCCCCCTTCAATCGCAGTCGATCGAAAAGGCGGCGTGTATGTCCTGTATTTTGCCGATGACAAACAATCCAGCACCAGTTTTTTCAGTTATTCCAGTGATGGCACGCAGTTCAGTACACCGACCAAAATAAGTTCCACAGCCGATTCCTGGTATCACTATCAAACCGAAATGCTTCTGGACACAAGCGATCAGGCTCATTTCCTGTGGCATGATGTGCGGGATCGAGCCGAGTATAAAAAACTGGGCGGCGGAGATTTATCGCTCTACTATAACGCGTTAAAGATGAATACCCCTGGCACACCACCTGAAGATAAACGTGTTGCCAGGAATACCTGCTCCTGCTGCAGGACAGCCATCGATAAGGACAAGGATGGTAACTTGATCATCCTCGCACGCTTTGTTTATGCCGATAATATTCGCGATCACGGTTTGCTCAAAATTTCCCCAGACAAGCAGGCAAGTGAATCCTGGCGTGTCACATTCGATGACTGGCAAATCGAAGGTTGCCCGACACACGGTCCGGCATTATCGATTGCTCAAGATGGCCGCTATCACATCGCCTGGTTTACCCAGGGGGAGAAACGCAGCGGACTCTATTATGCTTTTTCGGATGATCAAGGAAAGCACTTTTCCAGTCCAATGCAAATCGGCGACCCGGAAAAACTTCCTGGTCGTGCAGATGTGCTAGCTTTAAATAAAGAAGTAGCATTGGTGTGGAAAGTGTTCGATGGTATTAAAACACGGATAGAAAGTATGTATTCGATGGATAGTGGCAAGCAATGGTCACCAATCCGTATTCTTGCCGAGTCCGGTTCGCAATCTGCTCACCCCGCATTGATCTCCGATGGTGAGCAGATTTATTTGTCTTGGAATAGCCTGGATACAGGTTATATGCTGGTACCGGTTAAACCGGCAGACATCAAATAATGAATCCGATCAAGGCTGATCGATTTTTAAAAATGACGAAGTTTCAAAATGCGTGTTATCGATATCTTCACAATGAAAAACAAGCTGATAATTGGCTGCTTTTTCACCACCGGAGGTTTGGCTGATAAAGGCCTGATAGACTCCTGTACCACCGGGTACGCGTATGCTGGGACTCGATTTCCCATCTGGATTGGTTGTACTGGAGATCGTTTTGTCTTTCACAACCAATATATTAAATTGGCGAGCATCTACGACCTTAAGATCATCGATCTGAACATACAAGTGGTGATTGTCTGTTTCTGCACAGGTCACCAAATGCAGGTCAACGGCATGAGCTGCGGTAAGACTATTGATCAATTGATGGGAGAAGACAGCACTAGACTGAACGATCGACAAACTGATTACTGCCATGCAAACCATCTTATTCTTTAAGTTTTTGTTCATGATATGTCCTGAAATAATAAAAAATACGATATATCTCTGGTTTTGAGAGCACATGACACAGCATGTGGCACAAATTACCAAAAAAATATGACACGAGGACAAACTGAGCAATAAACTCTTTGGGAGAGTTCGAGCGTAACAGAATTTAGGAATTTATAAAATGCGTAGATATTGCAAGATTAATACTAGAGGTCATCAAAAATTCCTTTTGATTTTAGGCAGCTTCCAGTTTTCCATTCGATACGCATTTGCCAGGACAATAATTGATAACTGATTTAAAGGAGGGATTATTCTTGTTTATTGAATTTTAGCCAGTTACTTAGTTTCTTTGAGTTACCCAATCCAAGAGGGTTAGGTATACAATGCAGTGAGAAGATGGAAATTTAAGAAAGAGACTATTTATTTCTTTGTATTTTCTTCTCTAATCTTCCCAGAATCATTTTCCTAAAAATAATAATTCATTTTTGCTATCAATCCCAAGGAGGTAACATGAAATTAGTCTTGTTTTTTATGCTTATTTTCAGCACTTATAGTTTTGCACAGAGTGGTCACGATCATGCTGCAGATGCGAAAACCGATCATCAGCATGGTGACATGCATAAAGGAGACCATCACGGCGGCGCACATGGAGGCCATCATCCTGCAGACAAAAATGCCCTGAAACAATTTTTTGAACCGTTACCCGCATCCATTATTGATGAGAAAAAGAATGAAGCACTCATCAAACTTGGAAAAAAACTTTATCTTGATCCCCGGCTCTCGATCAATGACAAAATTGCCTGCAATTCCTGTCATCAACTGGATAATTTTGGCGTAGACGGCCAACCCACATCACCAGGCCATGAAGGCAAGCGTGGCGGTAGAAACTCACCAACCACAATGAATGCAGCACTTCACATCGCACAATTCTGGGATGGACGTGCCAAGGATGTAGAAGAACAAGCTCTGGGTCCTATTCTGAATCCGATTGAAATGGGTATGCCGAACGAAGGAGCCGTTGTCGACAAGTTAAAGAAAATTGATGAATATAAAGGTCTGTTTGATGAAGCATTCAAAGGTGAAAAGGACCCAATACAATATAAAAATGTGGGCAAAGCCATTGGTGCTTTCGAACGTACTCTTTTGACCCCTTCACGCTTCGATGATTATCTGAATGGTAATGAAAGTGCCCTTAATGACAGTGAAAAAAGAGGTTTGCATAAATTCATGCATATGGGATGTGCAACATGCCATAACGGTGTTGCCATTGGCGGCAATTCATACAAAAAAATTGGTGTGGTTGAGTCTTATGACACAAAAGACATGGGACGTTTTGAAGTAACCGGTATTGAGACAGACAAAAAAGTGTTTAAAGTACCGAGCCTCAGAAACATTACCAAAACAGGACCGTATTTCCATGACGGCTCGGTTAGCACATTGGACGAGGCTATTCGTTTGATGGCAAAACACCAGCTTGGTCGCGAAGTGGGTCCGGGATTCACAGATGACGTCAAAGCTTTCTTGGGTTCACTTACCAGTAAAAGCGCGAAATAAATTTCTGATTGCAATAGCTTGGGGGTGTGCCCCCAAGCTGCACGGAATGTCATCACCAACATCTCTTCAATAAAAATTGGACTGTAACCGGTCATCGCTAGTCGAGAAAGGGAGGGGGTATGTTAACTTCTCCCAAAACGCCGTACACTTTCAAAAGAGGCTGTAGTTTTGTCGGAAATTATCTACTTGCCACTGACAAGCCATTGCCCAGTCGCTTAAGCAAACTCACATAACTGTTAATTTCTTCCCGAATCACATTATCCGGTAACACTGCTTTTGCTACCACGACTCTACCTAATTGCGGGTGAACCCTAATCACACCCTGCCTATCAATCACAAAATCAGCCCTGCGCCATCGCTGCATCGCCACCCAACTAAAAATAGCTTGATCGACAACTGGCCGCAAGGGTTCCATCAAATCATATACCAGTGATGCACGGCCATCTGTACGTCGTCAAGGCAATTTGGACAGACGATTGTCTAGATTAAGAGATGGTTTAGCTCATCAAATTTGAGTTTGTT